>NZ_JBFAXA010000033.1:0-79688 GCF_040689265.1 Streptomyces sp. NPDC052012 | reverse complement strand
TGTTTTCTTTTACTTTTTTTTTTTTTTGCTGGCCGTCCGCGGGGCCGGGCGCGGCACTCCGGGGGGGGGGGGGGGGGGGGGGCCCCCGCCCCCCCCCACCCGTCGGCGTTCCCTCACCCGCACCCCTCTGTGGGCCTCAGCACACTTCAGCCTCGCAGGTCAACGGCAAGTTGACGGCCCTTCCGCAGGCGTGGTGGACTGCCGGAGCCAAGTGCGGCGGCAGGAGAGGAAGCCGGTGGAAGTCCGGCGCGGTCCCGCCACTGTCACCGGGGTGGACACCCCGGGAGCCAGGAACTCTCACCGCCGGTCTCGTCGAACCAGGGCGCGGACACCCTGAGTGAGGACATATCGCCATGCGCGGCTGCCTGTTGAGGTCGACCAGCGACGCCCGGCCCCGGCCCGGGGCGTCCGGGAGCATCTCCGCCGGATCCGTCACCGGCTGAACCCGTGGGTGCCGATCGCGTGTTCGCGTACGGCGCCGCCGCCGGCCTCCTCGGCGACCTGCTGCTCGGCGATCCCCGCCGCGGGCATCCGGTCGCCGCTTTCGGGCGGGCCGCGGCCGCCGTGGAACGGGTGTTGTGGCGGGACCACCGCGGCTGGGGCGCCGCGCACACCGCCGTGTGTGTCGGCGGGACCGTCGCCCTCGGCAGCCTGGCCGCCCGCTGCGTGCGCTCCTCCCCCGCCGCCTCCGTCGCTCTGACCGGCGTCGCCACCTGGGCCGTCGTCGGCGGGACCTCGCTCGCCCGGGAGGCCCGCACCATCGGGCGTGCCCTGGAGGCCGGGGACGTCGAGGCGGCGCGGGCGCGGCTGCCGCATCTGTGCGGGCGGGACCCGCAGGCGCTGGACGCCGACGGGATCGCCCGCGCGGTGGTGGAGTCCGTCGCCGAGAACACCTCCGACGCGGTGGTGGGCGCCCTGGTGTGGGGCGCCGTCGGCGGGGTGCCGGGGCTGCTCGGCTTCCGCGCCGTCAACACGCTGGACGCCATGGTCGGCCACAAGTCCCCCCGTTACCGCCGCTACGGCTGGGCCTCCGCCCGCCTGGACGACGTCGCCGGCTGGCCGGGGGCGCGTCTGACCGCCGTACTCGCCGCGCTCACCGGACCGGATCCGAGGGGTGCCGTGCGGGCCTGGCGGGCGGACGCCGGCCGGCACCCGAGCCCCAACGCCGGGCCCGTGGAGGCGTCCTTCGCGGGCGCGCTGGGTGTGCGGCTCGGCGGGACGCTGTCCTACGGCGGGCGCGTCGAGCACCGGCCGGTGCTCAACGGCGGCGGGCGGGCCGTGACCGTGCCCGACATCGAACGGGCGGTACGGCTCTCGCGGCGGGTCGGCTGGCTCGCCCTCGGGGTCGGCGCCGCGGCACGGACGGTCTGGAAGGGGCGCAGGTCATGAGTGGTGGGGGGCTGCTGGTCGCCGGGACCACGTCGGACGCCGGCAAGAGTGTGGTGACGGCCGGGATCTGCCGGTGGCTGGTGCGGCAGGGCGTCAAGGTCGCGCCGTTCAAGGCGCAGAACATGTCGCTGAACTCGTTCGTGACCCGGGAGGGCGCCGAGATCGGCCGGGCGCAGGCCATGCAGGCGCAGGCCTGCCGCCTGGAGCCGACCGCGCTGATGAACCCGGTGCTGCTCAAGCCGGGCGGCGAGCAGAGCAGTCAGGTGGTTCTGCTCGGCAAGCCGGTCGGTGAGCTGAGCGCGCGCGGCTACCACGGCGGGCGGCAACAGCGGCTGCTGGGCACGGTGCTGGACTGTCTGGAGCAGTTGCGGGGCACGTATGACGCGGTGATCTGTGAGGGGGCGGGCAGTCCGGCGGAGATCAATCTGCGCCGGACCGACATCGTGAACATGGGGATCGCGCGGGGTGCGCGGCTCCCCGTGCTCGTCGTCGGCGACATCGACCGCGGCGGTGTCTTCGCCTCGTTCTTCGGCACCGTCGCGCTGCTCTCCCGCGAGGACCAGGAGCTGGTCGCCGGGTTCCTGGTGAACAAGTTCCGGGGCGATGTGTCGCTGCTGGAGCCGGGCCTCGACATGCTCCACGGCCTCACCGGCCGGCGCACGTACGGCGTGCTGCCCTTCCGGCACGGGCTCGGCATCGACGAGGAGGACGGGCTGCGGGTGTCGCTGCGCGGCGCCGTGCGGGAGTCGGTGGTGGCCGCGCCGGTCGGCGAGGACGTGCTGCGGGTCGCCGTGTGCGCGGTGCCGCTGATGTCCAACTTCACGGACGTGGACGCGCTGGCCGCCGAACCGGGTGTCGTGGTGCGGTTCGTGGACCGGCCGGAGGAACTGGCGGACGCCGACCTGGTGGTGATCCCGGGGACGCGCGGGACCGTGCGGGCGCTGCGGTGGCTGCGGGAGCGCGGCCTCGCGGACGCGATCGGGCGGCGGGCGGCCGAGGGGCGACCGGTGCTCGGCATCTGCGGCGGCTTCCAGATGCTCGGCGAGCACATCGAGGACGAGGTCGAGAGCCGGCAGGGGCATGTGATGGGGCTCGGGATCCTGCCCGTGCGGGTGCGGTTCGCCCGCGAGAAGACCCTCACCCGGCCCGTCGGCGAGGCCCTCGGGGAGGCCGTCGAGGGGTACGAGATCCATCACGGCGTCGCCGAAGTCACCGGCGGTGAACCGTTCCTGGACGGCTGCCGGGTCGGGCAGACCTGGGGCACGCACTGGCACGGCTCGCTGGAGTCGGACGGTTTCCGGCGGGCGTTCCTGCGCGCGGTGGCCGCCGCCGCGGGCCGCCGCTTCGTCCCGGCCCCCGACACCTCGTTCGCCGCGCTGCGCGAGGAGCAGCTCGACCGGCTCGGCGACCTGATCGAACAGCACGCGGACACGGACGCGCTGTGGCGGCTCATCGAGTCCGGCGCGCCACAAGGACTGCCTTTCATTCCACCGGGAGCGCCCGCATGAGCACTGTGTTGTTGTTGTCGACCGCCGACACCGATCTGCTGGCGGCCCGGGCGTCCGGCGCCTCGTACCGGATCGGCAACCCGACCCGCGTGGACGTGACGCACGAGCTGCCCGCGCTGCTGGAGGGCGCGGACGTCGCCGTGGTACGGCTGCTGGGCGGCAAGCGGGCCTGGGAGGACGGGCTGGCCGCGCTGAAGGCGTCCGGTGTCCCGACCGTGCTGCTCGGCGGAGAGGCCGTCCCGGACGCCGAGCTGATGGCCGAGTCGTCGGTCCCCGCGGGTGTGGTGGCGGAGGCGCTGCGCTATCTGGTCGAGGGCGGACCGGCCAACCTCACGCAGCTGGCCCGGTTCCTGTCCGACACCGTGCTGCTGACCGGCGAGGGGTTCGACGAACCTCGGCGGATGCCCGCGTACGGCGTGCACGGCGAGCGCGCCCTGGTCGAGGGCCGCCCGACCGTCGGGGTGCTCTTCTACCGGGCGCACGAGCTCAGCGGCAACACCGCGTTCGTCGACACGCTGTGCGACGCGATCGAGGCGCGGGGCGCCAACGCGCTGCCGGTGTACTGCGGTTCGCTGCGGGGAGCGGACCCGGAGCTCTACGCGCTGCTGTCCAGGGCCGACGCCCTGGTCGCCACCGTCCTCGCGGCCGGCGGCACGCACGCCTCGCAGGCGTCGGCGGGCGGCGACGAGGAGGCGTGGGACATCGGGGCGCTCGCCGATCTGAACGTCCCGGTGCTGCAGGGACTGTGCCTGACCTCCTCGCGCGCCGCGTGGGAGGAGTCGGACGCCGCCCTGTCCCCCATGGACGCGGCGATGCAGGTGGCCATCCCGGAGTTCGACGGGCGGCTGGTCACGGTCCCGTTCTCCTTCAAGGAGCAGGGCCCGGACGACGTGCCGGTGTACGTCGCCGACCCGGAGCGGGCCGCGCGGGTCGCCGGGATCGCCGTGCGGCACGCGGCGCTGAAGCACAAGCCGAACGCCGAGAAGAGGCTCGCGCTGATCTTCACCGCGTACCCGACGAAGCACTCGCGGGTCGGCAACGCGGTCGGCCTCGACACCCCGGCGTCGGCGGTGCGGGTGCTGGACGCGCTCAGGGACGCGGGGTACTCGCTCACCGAGTACCCGGCCGGTGGCGACGAGTTGATCCACCGGCTGATCGAGGCCGGCGGGCACGACGTGGAGTGGCTGACGGAGGACCAGCTGGCCGCCGCGCCCGCACGGGTGCCGCTGGCCGACTACCGGGCGTGGTTCGAGAGGCTGGACCCCGGGCTGCGGGAGGCGATGACCGAGGCGTGGGGCGAGCCGCCGGGCTCGCTGTACGTGGACGGCGACGACATCGTGCTGGCGTCGCTGCAGTTCGGGAACGTCGTGGTCATGATCCAGCCGCCGCGCGGCTTCGGGGAGAACCCCATCGCGATCTACCACGACCCCGACATGCCGCCGTCCCATCACTACATGGCCGCCTACCGCTGGCTGGAGGCCGCGACATCCAAGGGGGGCTTCGGCGCCGACGCGATCGTGCACATGGGCAAGCACGGCACGATGGAGTGGCTGCCGGGCAAGGGGCTCGGGCTGAGCGCGGGCTGCGCCCCGGACGCGGTGCTCGGCGACCTGCCGCTGATCTACCCGTTCATCGTCAACGACCCCGGCGAGGGCACCCAGGCCAAGCGGCGCGGGCACGCGACGGTGGTCGACCACCTGGTCCCGCCGATGGCCCGCGCCGACACCTACGGCGATCTGGCGAAGCTGGAGCAGCTGCTCGACGAGTACGCGCTGGTCTCCGACCTGGACCCGGCGAAGGCGCCGGCGGTGCGGGCGCAGATCTGGACGCTGGTGAAGGCGGCCGAGCTGCACCACGACCTGCACGTCGACGAACAGCCGGACGACGACGCGTTCGACGAGTTCGTCATGCACATCGACGGCTACCTGTGCGAGATCAAGGACGTGCAGATCAGGGACGGTCTGCACGTCCTGGGCGGCGGACCGGTGGGTGAGCCGCGTGTGAACCTGGTGCTGGCGGTGCTGCGCGCCGCGCAGGTGTGGGGCGGGCAGGCGCATGCGCTGCCGGGTCTGCGGGCCTGCCTCGGCGCGCACTTCGGGCTGGTGGAGAAGGACCTGCTGGCCGAACCGGGCGCGCCGGTGAAGGTGCCGGTCGAGCTGACCGACCTGGTGGACGGGCCGGCGCGCACCGCCGCCGACGCGATCGACCTGCTGGAGCAGTTGTGCCGGCGGTTCGCGGAGGGGATGGAGGAGCGCGGCTGGGCGGCCGAGCGGGTCCCGGCGCTGGTGCGGGAGGTACTGGGCACGGGGCTGCCGGACGCCGTGGCCGTGCTGGAGTTCGCCTGCACGGAGGTCGTGCCGCGGCTGGCCCGCACGACCGACGAGATCGGGCACATCCTGCGGGCGCTGGACGGCGGATACGTCCCGGCCGGGCCGTCGGGCTCGCCGACGCGTGGCCTGGTGAACGTGCTGCCGACCGGCCGGAACTTCTACTCCGTCGACCCCAAGGCCATCCCGTCCCGGCTGAGCTGGGAGGTCGGTCAGTCGCTGGCGGACTCGCTGGTCGCCCGCTATCTGCAGGACACCGGTGAGTACCCGAAGTCGGTGGGCCTCACGGTGTGGGGCACGTCCGCGATGCGCACCCAGGGCGACGACATCGCCGAGATCCTGGCGCTGCTCGGGTGCCGTCCGGTGTGGGACGACGCGTCGAGGCGGGTGACCGGTTTCGAGGTGGTGCCGCTCCAGGAGCTGGGGCGGCCGCGCATCGACGTGACCGTGCGGATCTCGGGCTTCTTCCGGGACGCGTTCCCGCACGTGGTGGGGCTGATCGACGACGCGGTGCGCGCGGTGGCGGAGCTGGAGGAGCCGGCCGAGTCCAACTACGTACGGGCTCACGTGGAGGAGGACACGGCGTCGCACGGTGACCGGCGGCGCGCGACGGCCCGCGTCTTCGGTTCCAAGCCGGGGGCCTACGGAGCGGGCCTGCTGCCGCTGATCGACGCACGCAACTGGCGGTCGGACGCGGACCTGGCCGAGGTGTACGCGGTGTGGGGCGGCTACGCGTACGGGCGCGGGCTCGACGGGCGGGCGGCGCGCGGGGACATGGAGACGGCGTTCCGGCGGATCGCCGTCGCCGCGAAGAACGTGGACACGCGCGAGCACGACCTCGTCGACGCGGACGACTACTTCCAGTACCACGGCGGGATGGTGGCCATGGTGCGCCATCTGACGGGGGCGAGCCCGGAGGCGTACGTCGGTGACTCGGCCACACCGGACCAGGTGAAGACACGCACGCTGGGCGAGGAGACGCACCGGGTGTTCCGTGCCCGCGTGGTCAACCCGCGCTGGATGGCGGCGATGCGCCGGCACGGCTACAAGGGCGCCTTCGAGATGGCGGCCACGGTGGACTACCTCTTCGGCTACGACGCCACGGCCGGGGTCGTCGACGACTGGATGTACGAGAAGCTCAGCGCCGAGTACGTCTTCGCCCCGGAGAACCGGGACTTCATGAAGAAGTCCAACCCGTGGGCGCTGCGCGGCATCACCGAGCGGCTGCTGGAGGCCGCCGACCGGGGGCTGTGGGCGGAGCCGGACGCGGACACGCTGGAGCGGCTGCGCGCGACGTACCTGGAGCTCGAGGGCGACTTGGAGGGCGACGACAAGTGACCACCCCGTTTCCGTTCACGGCCGTCGTCGGCCAGGACGATCTGCGGCTCGCGCTGCTGCTGAACGCCGTCTCCCCGGCGGTCGGCGGTGTGCTGGTGCGCGGTGAGAAGGGCACCGCCAAGTCGACGGCGGTGCGGGCCCTCTCGGCGCTGCTGCCGGAGGTCGCCGTGGTGCCCGGCTGCCGCTTCTCCTGCGATCCCGCCTCGCCCGACCCGGGCTGTCCGGACGGGCCGCACGAGAGCGGGGGCGGTACGACGCGACCCGCGCGCATGGTCGAGCTGCCCGTCGGTGCCTCCGAGGACCGGCTGGTCGGCGCGCTCGACATCGAGCGGGCGCTGGCCGAGGGCGTCAAGGCCTTCGAGCCGGGGCTGCTCGCGGACGCGCATCGCGGGATCCTGTACGTCGACGAGGTCAACCTGCTGCACGACCATCTGGTGGACCTCTTGCTGGACGCGGCCGCGATGGGCGCCTCCTACGTCGAGCGTGAGGGTGTCTCCGTCCGGCATGCCGCGCGGTTCCTGCTGGTCGGGACCATGAACCCCGAGGAGGGGGAGCTCAGGCCCCAGCTGCTCGACCGGTTCGGGCTGACCGTCGAGGTCGCGGCCTCGCGGGAGCCGGAGACCCGGGTGGAGGTCGTCCGGCGCCGGCTCGCCCATGACGACGACCCGGCCGCCTTCGCGGCGCGCTGGGCTCAGGAGGAGGCCGCCGTACGGCAGCGGATCGTGGCCGCGCGGGAGGTGCTGCCGTCGGTGCGGCTGGGGGACGGTGCGCTGCGGCAGATCGCGGCGACCTGCGCCGCGTTCGAGGTGGACGGCATGCGCGCCGACATCGTGATGGCACGCACGGCGACCGCCCTGGCGGCCTGGGCGGGCCGGACCGATGTGCTGGCGGAGGATGTCCGGCAGGCGGCGTTGCTGGCGCTGCCGCACCGGCGGCGCCGCAATCCCTTCGACGCGCCGGGACTCGACGAGGACAAGCTCGACCGGACGCTGGAGGAGTTCTCCGGCGACGACGACCCGGATCCCGACGGGGACGGCGGCGGACCCGGCGGCGGTGGCGGGCAGCCCGCGCCGGACGACGGGCCGCAGGGCGGGGACACCGGCGCCCGTCCCGAGGCCGGGGAGGGCGGGGAGCCGCGGCCGTCGGGTGCCGGGGAGCAGGCCGCTGCCAGGGCTGCGGAGCCGTTCCGGGCGAAGGTGCTGAGTGTTCCCGGCATCGGTGAGGGTGCCGCCGGGCGGCGTTCGCGGGCCCGGACCGAGCACGGGCGGACCACCGGGGCACGGCGGCCGCGGGGTGCGCTGACCAAGCTGCACCTGGCGGCGACCGTGCAGGCCGCCGCGCCGCATCAGCGGGCGCGGGGGCGCAGCGGTCCGGGGCTGGTGGTGCGGCGGGACGATCTGCGGCAGGCGGTGCGCGAGGGGCGCGAGGGGAATCTCGTGCTGTTCGTCGTCGACGCCTCCGGTTCGATGGCGGCCCGGCAGCGGATGAGTGCGGTGAAGGGCGCCGTGCTGTCGCTGCTGCTGGATGCGTACCAGCGGCGGGACAAGGTGGGTCTGGTGACCTTCCGGGGGTCGGCGGCCGAGGTGGCGTTGCCGCCCACGTCGTCGGTGGACGCGGCGGCGGCCCGGCTGGAGGCGCTGCCCACGGGCGGGCGGACGCCGCTCGCGGCCGGGCTGCTGCGGGCGCACGAGGTGCTGCGGGTGGAGCGGCTGCGGGATCCCGCACGGCGGGCGCTGGTCGTGGTCGTGACGGACGGACGGGCCACCGGTGGTCCGGAGCCGGTCGCGCTGGCCCATCGCGCGGCGCGGCTGTTCGCGGCGGAGGGGGTCGCGTCGGTGGTCGTGGACTGCGAGTCGGGGCCGGTGCGGCTGGGGCTCGCCGGGCAGTTGGCCGGGGAGCTGGGCGGAACGGCCGTGACGCTGGACGAGCTGCGGGCGGACTCGATCGCCGGACTGGTGAAGGCCGTACAGAGGAGGGCCGCGTAATGCCGCAGGGGCAGCCGAGTGTGGTGCCGGACGACGGGCTGACGACGCGTCAGCGGCGCAATCGTCCCCTCGTCGTCGTGCACACGGGTGTCGGGAAGGGCAAGTCCACCGCCGCTTTCGGGCTGGCGCTCCGGGCCTGGAACCAGGGGTGGCCGATCGGGGTGTTCCAGTTCGTCAAGTCGGCCAAGTGGAAGGTCGGCGAGGAGCGGGCGCTGCGGGTGCTCGGCGACTCCGGTGAGGGCGGGTCCGTCGCCTGGCACAAGATGGGCGAGGGCTGGTCCTGGGTGCAGCGCGATGCGCAGCTGGACAACGAGGAGAAGGCACGGGAGGGCTGGGAGCAGGTCAAGCGGGATCTGGCCGCACAGACGTACCGGCTGTACGTGCTGGACGAGTTCGCCTATCCGATGCACTGGGGATGGGTGGACACCGATGAGGTCGTGGAGGTGCTGCGGAGCCGTCCGGGGACGCAGCACGTCGTGATCACGGGGCGGAACGCGCCCGAGAAGCTCGTCGAGTTCGCGGATCTCGTCACCGACATGTCCAAGGTGAAGCACCCCATGGACGTCGGGCAGAAGGGGCAGAGGGGCATCGAGTGGTGATGTCCCCGGTCCGTGTCCCCCGGCTGGTCATCGCCGCGCCGTCGTCCGGCAGCGGCAAGACCACCGTGGCCACGGGGTTGATGGCCGCGCTCACCGCGCGGGGGCTGGCCGTGTCCCCGCACAAGGTGGGGCCGGACTACATCGACCCCGGGTACCACGCGCTCGCCACCGGGCGGGTGGGGCGGAACCTCGACGCGTACCTGTGCGGGCCCGAGTCGGTCGGGCCGCTGTTCCTGCACGGTGCGCGCGGGTGCGACATCGCCGTCGTCGAGGGTGTGATGGGGCTGTACGACGGTGCGGCGGGGGAGGGCGAACTGGCGTCCACCGCGCAGGTCGCGAAGCTGCTGCGGGCGCCGGTGGTGCTCGTCGTGGACGCGTCGTCGCAGTCGCGGTCGGTGGCGGCGCTGGTGCACGGCTTTGTGAGCTGGGATCCCGAGGTGCGGGTCGGGGGCGTGATCCTGAACAAGGTCGCGTCGGACCGGCACGAGGCGTTGTTGCGGGAGGCGCTGGAGTCGACGGGGGTGCCTGTTCTGGGGGTTCTGCGGCGGGCCCAGCACGTGGATACGCCGTCGCGGCATCTGGGGCTGGTGCCGGTCGCCGAGCGGCGGGCCGAGGCGGTGGAGTCCGTCGCGGCGATGGCTCGGCTGGTGGCCGAGGGGTGTGACCTGGCAGCGCTGGAGTCGCTGGCCCGTACTGCCGGTGCCGTACCAGGGGGTTCCGCCCCCTGGACCCCCGCCTCGCCCACCCACCACACGGAAGTGTCGGCCCACAGACGCACACCAGTCGTCGCCGTCGCCGGTGGATCTGCGTTCACCTTCTCCTACGCCGAGCACGCGGAGCTCCTCGCCGCCGCCGGGGCCGAGATCGTCACCTTCGATCCGCTGCGGGACGAGGAGCTGCCCGAAGGAACCGCCGGGTTGGTGATCGGCGGCGGTTTCCCCGAGGTCTACGCCGCCGAGCTGTCCGCCAACGAGCGGCTGCGCAAGTCCGTCGCCGCGCTCGCGCAGAGCGGCGCGCCCGTCGCCGCCGAGTGCGCCGGGCTGCTCTACCTGTGCCGGGAGCTGGACGGCCTGCCCATGTGCGGGGTGCTGGACGCCTCCGCGCGGATGAGCGAGCGGCTCACCCTCGGGTACCGGGACGCCGTGGCCGTCGGGGACAGTTCCCTCGCCGCCGCCGGGACGCGGATGCGGGGGCACGAGTTCCACCGGACGGTCGTCGAGCCGGGGGCCGGGGACGCGCCCGCCTGGGGTGTGCGGGCCCCGGAGCCGCGTGTCGAGGGTTTTGTACAGCGCGGTGTGCACGCGAGCTATCTGCACACGCACTGGGCGTCCGAGCCCGGTGTCGCCCATCGGTTCGTGGAGAGGTGCCGGACGTCATGAGCAGCCATCTGGTCGGGGTCGGAGTCGGTCCCGGCGATCCTGAGCTGGTGACCGTCAAGGGTGTGAACGCCCTGCGGGCCGCCGACGCCGTCGTCGTGCCGGTCATGGACACCGGCGAGCGGGGGCGGGCCGAGGCGACCGTGCTGCACTACGTGCCCGAGGAGAAAGTCGTCCGGGTGGTGTTCGCGCTGAACGAGCGGACCGACCGGGCGCGGCGGGAGGCCGCCTGGGACGCGGCCGGTGAGCGGGTCGCCGCCCTGCTGCGGGAGCACGGCCGCGTCGCGTTCGCGACCATCGGGGATCCCAACGTGTACTCCACGTTCACCTATCTCGCGCAGACCGTCGCCGAGTTGGTGCCGGACACGGTCGTCGAGACGGTGCCGGGCATCACCGCTATGCAGGATCTCGCAGCGCGGTCCGGGGCCGTGCTGACGGAGGGGACCGAGCCGCTGACGCTGGTGCCGGTGACCGCGGGGGCCGCTGTGCTGAAGGAGGCCCTCGCCGGACCGGGGACCGTCGTGGCGTACAAGTTCGGGCGGCAGGCGGGCGAGGTCGCCGAGGCGCTGCGGGAGGCCGGGCGGCTGGAGGGTGCCGTGTGGGGCTCCGCGCTCGGGCTGCCGGAGGAGTCCGTGCGGCCGGCCGCCGAGCTGGACGGGGCGCCGCTGCCGTATCTGTCGACGCTGATCGCGCCGCCGCGGCGGGACGGCGGGCGGGGCGGCAAACTGTGAGCCGCCGGAGCCCGTTGACGTCGGCGCGGTCAGTGGGCCGTGCCCACCACCAGCCAGATGAACAGCACCCCGGCGATCGTGCACAGCAGCGTGGAGCGGGCCGGGTGGGCGTGGTGGGCCTCGGGAAGGATCTCGGCCGCCGCGAGGTAGAGCAGCGCGCCGCCGAACAGACCGAGATAGCCGCCGAGGAGCGGCTCGGGGAGGGTGAAGAGCAGGGTCGAGGCGGCACCGGCGACGGGGGCCGCCGCGTCGGCGACGAGCATGACGAGGGCCCTGCGGTGGGCGTTCCCGTACACGCTGGTGAGCGTGTACGTGTTGAAGCCGTCCGCGAAGTCGTGGGCGATCACGGCCACCGCGACGGCCGCGCCCATGCCACCGCCCACCTGGAAGGCCGCGCCGATCGCCACACCGTCCATGGCGCTGTGCCCGACCATCGCGGCGGCGGCCGTGAGGCCGACCTCGGGGGTGCGGCCGTCGCTCTCCTCTCCCCCGTGCGCGGCCTGACGGTGGGCCAGCAGGCGTTCCACCAGGTGCGCGAGGAGAAAACCGGCGACGAACAGCAGCAGGGCCGCCGGTACGCCGTACACCTCCGTGCCCGCCGCCTCCAGGGACTCCGGCAGGAGTTCCAGGCCGACCACGCCGAGCATCAGGCCGCCGGCCAGGCCCAGCACCAGATGGCGGCGGTCGGTCACTCGGTGTGCCGTCCAGCCGCCGGCCAGCGTCATCAGGAACGCGCCGAGCGCGACGAGGACCGCCATGTGCTCTTCGTATCCGATCGGCACCGGCTCGCGCACGCGTGACAGCCGCTCCCCCACCCACTTTGTGACCCCCTTCCCCCTTGTCTCGCAGGAGAGGACCGATTCCCATGGCCGATGCCCCCACCGGCAAGGTGACCTTCGTCGGTGCCGGCCCCGGCGCCGCCGATCTGCTGACGTTCCGCGCCGCCCGTGCGATCGCCGAGGCCGACGTCGTGATCTGGGCCGCCAGCCTGGTGCAGGCGGAGGTCCTGGAGCACGCGCGGGAGGGCGCGGAGATCCTCGACTCGGCGGCCATGTCGCTGGAGGACGTCGTGGCCGTGTACGAGCGGGCGCACGCGGACGGCCTCAAGGTGGCCCGGATCCACTCCGGCGACCCGGCCCTTTGGGGCGGTACGCAGGAGCAGCTCGACCGGTGTCACGCGCTCGGCATCGAGACGGAGGTCGTCCCCGGTGTCTCGTCCTTCTCCGCCGTCGCCGCGCTCGCCCGGCGCGAGCTGACCATCCCGGAGATCGCGCAGTCGGTCGTCCTGACCCGGCTCGGCGGCGGCAAGACACCGATGCCGCCCGGCGAGGAGGTCCGCGAGTTCGCCCGGCACGGCACCACCATGGCGGTGTTCCTGTCGGCGGCCCGCAGCGGCCAGCTGGTGCGGGAGCTGCTGGAGGGCGGCTATCCGACGACCACGCCGGTCGTCGTGGCGTACCAGGCGACCTGGCCGGAGGAGCTGGTCGTGAAGTGCACGATCGGCACGCTGGAGGAGACGGTCAAGGAGCACAAGCTCTGGAAGCACACCCTGTTCCTGGTCGGCCCCGCGCTCGACGCGCACGGCACGCGCTCGCACCTGTACCACCCGGGGCACTTCCACGGTTATCGCAAGGCCGACCCGGAGGCGCGCAGGGCACTGCGCTCGCGGGGTGCGAGCACATGATCACCGTGGTGGGCACGGGGACGGGGGCGCCACCGCCCGAGGACGTTCTCGCCGGTGCCGAGCTGGTCGTGGGCGGGCAGCGGCACCTCGACGCCGTACGGCTGCCGGACAGCGCCGAGCGGATCGCCCTCGGCCCGCTGGCGCCCGCGCTGGACACGATCGCCGAGTACGTCGCCGAGGAGCGGCCGGTGGTGGTGCTGGCGTCCGGGGACCCGGGGTTCTTCGGGATCGTGCGGGTACTGGCCGAGCGGTTCGGGCCGGAGCTGCTGGCGGTGCGGCCCGGTGTGTCGTCGGTCGCCGCCGCGTTCGCGCGCGCCGGGCTCCCGTGGGACGACGCGGTGGTGGTGAGCGCGCACGGGCGGGACGCGCGGACGGCGGTCAACGTCTGCCGGGCGTACCCGAAGGTGGCCGTGCTGACCGGGCCTGGTGCCGGGCCCGCCGAACTCGGGGCGGCGCTGCGGTCCTACGACCGTGTCCTGATCGTCGCGACCGCGCTGGGCTCCTCCGAGGAGCGCCTGGAGCGGGTCACGCCCGCCGAGGCCGCGGCCCGCGACTGGGGGACGGCGGTCAGCGTCGTCATCAGCGTGGCCGGGCAGGTCGCCCTCGGGCCGGTGCGGGCGCACGCCGGGCTGCCGCTGCCGCCCGCCGGCTGGGCGCTGGACGAGGCCGAGTTCGCGCACCGCGACTCGATGATCACCAAGTTCGAGGTGCGGGCGCTTGCGCTGGCCCGGCTGGGGCCGCGCCCCGGTGAGCTGGTGTGGGACGTCGGGGCGGGCTCGGGTTCCGTGGCCGTGGAGTGCGCGCGGCTGGGTGCCGCCGTCACGGCGGTGGAGAAGACCCCGGACGGGGTGGAGCGCATCCGGGCCAACGCCGTCGCCCACGGGGTCGACGTGCGGGTGGTGCACGGGGCGGCGCCGACCGTGCTGTCCGATCTCGACGATCCGGACGCCGTGTTCGTCGGCGGGGGCGGGCAGGAGCTGTCCGCCGTCGTCACCGCGTGCGCGCGGCGGGCCCGGCGGACCGTGGTGGTGGCCCTGGCTGCGCTGGACCGCGTGCCGGCCGCACGCGAGGCGCTGACCGGCGCCGGTTTCACCTGCGACGGCGTGCTGTTGCAGTCGTCGCGGCTCGCGCCGCTGCCGGGTGAGGTGACCCGGCTGGCGGCGGCCAATCCCGTTTTCCTGCTGTGGGGCGTACGGCCTCCGGCACACAGTGAAGGAGTTGCCCAGTGATCGGCCTCATTTCCGCCACGGCGGCGGGAGCGGCTGCGCGGGACCGGCTGGCCGCGGCGTGGCCGGACCGTACGCGTGTGTACGACGGTCCCGTGCCGGGCGCGGTGCGGGCCGCGTTCGCGGAGTGCGAGCAGCTCGTGTGTTTCCTGGCGACGGGGGCCACCGTGCGGCTGGTGGCGCCGCTGCTGCGGGACAAGGCGAGCGACCCGGGTGTGGTGTGCGTCGACGAGGGCGGGCGGTTCGCCGTGTCGCTGGTCGGCGGGCACGGCGGCGGGGCGAACGAGCTGGCCCGGGAGGTCGGCGAGGTGCTGGGCGCCGAGCCGGTGGTGACCACGGCGACCGACGCCGTGGACCTGGCGGGTCTGGACACGCTGGGGCTGCCGGTGGAGGGCGATGTCGCCGCGGTGTCGCGGGCGCTGCTGGACGGGGAGGCGGTGGCGTTGCGCGCGGAAGTGGCGTGGCCGCTGCCGCCGTTGCCGGTCCGCGAGGAGGGCGCGTACACGATCCGTGTCACGGACCGGCTGGTGGCCGCCGCCGAGCGGGAGGTGGTCCTGCGTCCGCCGACGCTCGTCGTGGGCGTCGGCGCGTCGAAGGGTGCTCCCCTCGAGGAGGTGCTGGGGCTCGTCGAGGGCGCTCTGCGGGAGGCCGGTCTGTCGGCGGCGTCGGTCGCCGGGCTCGCCACCGTGGACGCGAAGGCGCAGGAGCCCGGGATCGTGGCGGCGGCCGGCCTGCTGGGGGTGCCGTTGGTGACGTACGCGGCCGAGGAGCTGGCGCGGGTGGAGGTGCCGAACCCCTCCGCCGCGCCGCTCGCGGCCGTCGGGACGCCCTCGGTGGCGGAGGCGGCCGCCCTCGTCGGCGGGGGTGAACTCCTCGTCCCGAAGCGGAAGTCGGCGATGGCGACCTGTGCCGTCGTACGGCGGCCGGGGCGCGGCCGGCTCGCGGTGGTCGGGCTCGGGCCGGGCGCCCGGGACCTGCTGACGCCGCGTGCGAGGGCGGAGCTGCGGCGTGCCTCCGTGCTGGTCGGCCTGGACCAGTACGTCGACCAGATCCGCGATCTGCTGCGGCCCGGAACCCGGATCCTGGAGTCGGGACTCGGGGCCGAGGAGGAAAGGGCGCGCACGGCGGTGGCGGAGGCCCGGCGCGGGCAAGCGGTGGCGCTGATCGGCAGCGGGGACGCGGGCGTGTACGCCATGGCCTCCCCCGCGCTCGCGGAGGCGTCCGACGATATCGACGTCGTCGGGGTGCCGGGTGTGACGGCGGCGCTGGCGGCCGGGGCGATCCTGGGGGCGCCGCTGGGTCACGACCATGTGTCGATCAGCCTGTCCGACCTGCACACGCCGTGGGAGGTCATCGAGCGGCGGGTGCGGGCGGCGGCCGAGGCGGACCTCGTGGTGACGTTCTACAACCCGCGCAGCCGGGGCCGTGACTGGCAGCTGCCGAAGGCGCTCGCCATCCTCGCCGAGCACCGGGCGGCCGGGACGCCGGTCGGTGTCGTGCGCAACGCCTCGCGCGCCGACGAGTCCAGCCGGGTCACCACGCTCGCCGGACTCGACCCGGCGACGGTCGACATGATGACGGTCGTGACGGTGGGCAACACCGCGACCCGGACCGTCGCGGGGCGCATGGTGACGCCGCGCGGCTACCGCTGGCAGACGGAACCGAAGGAGCAGGGCCGGTGAACCGCGTCGTCCATCCCATCGAGCAGGAGTCCTTCCGGCGGCTGCGCGCCCGGCTGGACACCTCGCACTTCCCGCCGCTGACCCGCGCGGTCGTAGAGCGGGTCATCCACTCTGCCGCCGATCTGGAGTACGCCTCCGATCTCGTCATGGACGAGGGTGAGTTGGCGGCGGCGCACGCCGCGCTGCACGCCGGGGCGCCGGTCGTCGTGGACGTGGAGATGGTCGCGGCCGGGATCACCCGCCGCGAGACCGTGTGCCGGCTGAGGGACGCCCAGGCCGGGCCCGGTCTGACCCGGTCGGCGCACGCGATGCGGCTGGCGTTCGAGGAGGTCGGGCCCGGCGCCCTGTGGGTGATCGGCTGTGCGCCGACCGCCCTGGAGGAGCTGCTGACGCTGGACGCCTCCCCGGCGCTGGTCATCGGTCTGCCCGTCGGTTTCGTCGGGGCGGCCGAGTCGAAGGCCGCGTTGCGCGAGAGCGGGCTGCCCGCCGTGAGCAACGTGTCCGAGAAGGGTGGTTCGGCGGTGGCCGCCGCCGCGCTCAACGCCCTGCTGTACCACCCCGTTGCACCCGAGGCATCGGACGAACCCGAGGAGAACCTGTGACCACCCCGCCCGCTCTGCTCATCGCCGGCCACGGCACCCGGGACGACGCCGGAGCCGAGGCGTTCCGCGCCTTCGTGCGGGAGCTGGGCCGCCGCCATCCCGGACTGCCCGTCGCCGGCGGCTTCATCGAGCTGTCCCCGCCGCCGCTGGGCGAGGCCGTCACCGAGCTGGTGGACCAGGGCGTACGCCGTTTCGCGGCCGTTCCGCTGATGCTGGTGTCCGCCGGGCACGCCAAGGGGGACATCCCGGCGGCGCTGGCCCGCGAGAAGGAACGGCACCCCGGCATCTCGTACACCTACGGCCGTCCGCTGGGCCCGCACCCCGCGCTGCTGAGCGTGCTGGAGCGGCGGCTGGCGGAGGCGCTCGGGGACTGGGACCCGGCCGAGGTGACGGTGCTGCTGGTGGGGCGCGGCTCGACGGATCCGGACGCCAACGCCGAGGTGTTCAAGGCGGCCCGGCTGCTGTGGGAGGGCCGCGGATACGCCGGTGTGGAGACGGCGTTCGTGTCGCTGGCGCAGCCGGACGTGCCGAGCGGCCTCGACCGGTGCGCCCGGCTTGGTGCGCGGCGGATCGTCGTCCTGCCGTACTTCCTGTTCACGGGGATCCTGCCGGACCGGGTGCGGCGGCAGACCGAGGAGTGGGCGGCGGCCCATCCTCGGACCGGGGTTCGCTCGGCGGACGTCATCGGCCCGGAGCAGGAACTGCTGGACCTGGTGTGGGAGCGGTACGAGGAGGCGGTGAAGGGCGATCTGCGGATGAACTGCGACAGTTGCGTCTACCGGATCGCGCTGCCGGGCTTCGAGGACAAGGTGGGCCTGCCGCAGCAGCCGCACTTCCACCCCGACGACGACGGCCACCACCATCACGGGCACGGCCACGCCCACTCGCACTCCCATGCGCACTGAGCCGATGGGCGGGCCCGGCCACGATCTGCGGCACCACGGGGACGCGGAGGTCCGCGACGACGGTGCCGCGCTGGTCGACCTGGCGGTGAACGTGCGCGCGGGCACACCACCGGGGTGGCTGCGCGACCGCGTCGCCGCGTCGCTGACCGGACTGGCCGCCTACCCGGACGGCCGGGCCGCACGGGCGGCGGTGGCGGCGCGGCACGGGCTCCCGGCGGACCGGGTGCTCCTCACCGCGGGCGCGGCGGAGGCGTTCGTCCTGCTGGCGCGGGCGTTGAAGGTGCGCCGGCCGGTGGTCGTACATCCCCAGTTCACGGAGCCGGAGGCGGCGCTGCGCGACGCGGGCCACGCCGTGGACCGCGTGCTGCTGCGCGAGGCGGACGGCTTCCGTCTGGACCCGGCGGCGGTTCCGGACGACGCGGACCTGGTGGTGATCGGCAACCCGACCAACCCCACGTCGGTGCTGCACCCGGCCGCGGCCCTCGCCCGCCTGGCCCGCCCCGGGCGCACCCTGGTCGTGGACGAGGCCTTCATGGACGCGGTCCCGGGCGAACGGGAGACCCTGGCCGACCGCACGGACGTGCCCGGTCTCGTCGTCCTGCGCAGCCTCACCAAGACCTGGGGCCTGGCGGGCCTGCGCATCGGCTACGTCCTCGCGGCGCCCGACACCATCGGGGAGTTGGAGCGGGCCCAGCCCCTGTGGCCGGTCTCCACCCCGGCCCTCGCGGCGGCGGAGGCGTGCATGGAGACCAGGGCGCTGGCGGAGGCGGCCCACGCGGCCCATCGCATCGCGGCGGACCGGGCCCATCTGGTCGCGGGCCTGCGGGAGTTCACGGCGCGGGGCCTGCGGGTGGCGGAACCGGCCGAGGGCCCGTTCGTCCTGATCCGTGTGCCGGAGGCGGCACGGGTCCGCAGCCGACTGCGCGAGCTCGGCTACGCGGTCCGCCGGGGCGACACGTTCCCGGGCCTGGACGACCACTGGCTCCGCCTCGCGGTCCGGGACCGGGAGACGACGGACGGTTTCCTGAGGGCACTGGAACGTGCGCTCTGAAACCGGCGAGTCGGGTGGTGGGTGGGCATAGGCCGGGGGTCCAGGGGGCGGGGCCCCCTGGTACGGGGCTGAGGAACGCCGTCAGCCACGCCGTCGCCGGGACACAGCCACCGCTCCCCCGCCCAGCGCGAGAAGCGCAACCGCCCCCGCCGCGACGTACGGAGTCAGCGCGTCCCCACCCGTCTCGGCAAGGTTCGCCTCCTTCTCCGCAGGTTCCTGCTCCGCAGGTTCCTGGCCCGCAGGTTCCTGGTCCGCGGGGACGACAGCCTCACCGGCAGGGGCACCCTGAGGCTCCACACCCCCGCCCGGCGCCTCGCACGTCGCCTCCGCCAGCGTCACCGTCCCCTCCACCTCGGCGACGTTCAGCTTCAGCGGATCGACGGACACCTTCAACTGCAACGCCGTCGCCGCGGCCGTACGCGACGTCGTCTCCGTCTTCGACAGATCCAGCCGCACCTCACCGACCCCCGGCACCTTCACCTCGCTCGGCCCGCCGGACGTCAGCTTCACGCGCTTCCCCAGAACCGTCACCGAGCCCGGCAGCGTCGCCGAAGCCAGCGGGGTCCGCCCGGCCTCGCAGACCGCCCTGGAGCTGATCTTCTCGAGTTCGATCAGCCCCAGCAGCGGCAGCCCGGGGAGATGGACCCGGGCCTTCGCCAGCGTCGCGGAGGACTCCGCCCGCTCCCCCTCCACCGTCGCCCTCGCATCGGCGACCTCCGCGCGCAGCACGGTGAAGGGCTTGCCCCCGTCGACCCCGTCCAGAGTGGCCGTGAGCGCGGTCTTCCGCGCACTGTGCGGTGCCCGGACCTCGTTGAGGGTGACGGAGAGCGGGGCGTGCACGGTCTTGTTGAGCAGGGACACGTCGAGCCCGGTCCGCAGGACGACGGCGCCCGCGCTGCCCTGCTCCTCGGTGGCGTGCGCGGAGCCCGCTCCGGCCAGCGCGGCGGACCCTGCGGCGAGGACGGTGGCCGTGGCGGCAGCGGCCCAACGGCGTGCGGGCATACGGAACTTGGTGCTGTTCAAGGTGGTGGGACCCCCATGAGACATGTGTGGGACCCGGAAAGAATGTCCGCGCACGGAGCGAAGCGTCAGCGATCCGCCGACACTTCACTCCATCGTGGTGAGTCCGCCGAAGTATTCGAATCCTCAGGCACAGCAGTTCCCCGATGTCTCCCTCGGCCCCACCCCCGGGTGAGCGCACACACCCGCGCCTACACGACCACGCGCCCGTTCAGTACCACCCGGCGCGGATCCGCCAGCACCCGGACGTCCGCACGCGGGTCGGCGTCGTAGACCACCAGGTCCGCCGGGGCGCCCTCCTCGAGCCCGGGGCGTCCGAGCCAGGCCCTGGCCTTCCAGGTGCCGGCGGCGAGCGCGTCGAGGGGCGGGATGCCGGCCGTGACCAGCTCGGCGACCTCCGCCGCCGCCAGCCCGTGCGGCAGGCTGCCCCCGGCGTCCGTGCCGACGAAGACGGGGATGCCCGCGTCGTAGGCGGAGCGCACGGTGTCGTAGCGGCGGGCATGGAGCCGGCGCATATGGGCCGACCAGCGCGGGAACTTGGACTCGCCGCCGTCGGCGAGCTCCGGGAAGGTGGCGATGTTGACGAGAGTGGGGACGATCGCCACGCCCCGCTCGGCGAACAGCGGGATGGTGTCGTCGGTCAGGCCCGTCGCGTGCTCGACGCAGTCGATGCCGGCCTCGACCAGGTCCCGCAGGGAGTCCTCGGCGAAGCAGTGGGCGGTGACGCGGGCGCCCAGCCGGTGCGCCTCGGCGATCGCCGCCTCGACGGCCCCGCGCGGCCAGCAGGCCGACAGATCGCCCAGGTCACGGTCGATCCAGTCGCCGACCAGTTTCACCCAGCCGTCGCCGCGCCGCGCCTCCTGGGCGACGTAGGCGGCGAGGTCCTCGGGCTCGACCTCCCAGGCGTAGTTGCGGATGTAGCGGCGGGTGCGGGCGATGTGCCGGCCGGCCCGGATGATCTTCGGGAGATCCTCGCGGTCGTCGATCCAGCGGGTGTCGGAGGGCGAGCCCGCGTCCCGCAGCAGCAGGGCGCCGCCGTCGCGGTCGGTGAGCGCCTGCTTCTCGGCGACCTCCTCGGGGACCGCGCCGTGCCGGTCGAGGCCCACGTGGCAGTGGGCGTCGACCAGCCCGGGCAGCACCCAGCCCTCGACGGTCCGGATGTCACGGGCGCCGGCGGGACGGTCGTAGGAGATACGGCCGTCGACCACCCACAGCTCGTCCCGGACCTCGTCCGGCCCGACGAGCACCCGCCCCTTCACGTGCAGCACCGCGCGTTCGCTCATACCCGGCACCCTAGTCAGGCGCTACTCGGACCTGCCCACCTGGTCCGAGATCTCCTCCTCGACCTCGGCCATCGCCGGGTCGAGGAGGCGGGAGAGGAAGTGGCGGGTGCGCTCGTGCCGGGGGCTGCCGATGACCTGCTCCGGGGTGCCGTCCTCGACGATCACCCCGCCGTCCATGAAGACGACCCGGTCGGCGACCTCGCGGGCGAAGGTCATCTCATGGGTGACGACCATCATCGTCATGCCCTCGTCGGCGAGCATGCGCATGACGGCGAGGACGTCACCGACCAGCTCCGGGTCGAGCGCCGAGGTCGGCTCGTCGAACAGCATCACCTCGGGACCCATCGCCAGCGCGCGGGCGATGGCGACCCGCTGCTGCTGCCCGCCGGAGAGGGAGGACGGATACGCGTCCGCCTTCTCGGACAGGCCGACTCGGGCCAGATTCTCCGCGGCCACCTTCGCCGCCTGCGCCTTGTCCCGGCGCAGCACCCGGCGCTGCGGCAGGGTGAGGTTCTCGGTGACGGTGAGGTGCGGGAACAGGTTGAACTGCTGGAAGACCATGCCGATACGGCGGCGCACGGCGTCGATGTCGACGTCCGGGTCGGTGAGTTCGACCCCGCCGACGAAGACCTGCCCCTCGGTGGGCTCCTCCAGCAGATTCACGCAGCGCAGCAAGGTCGACTTGCCGGAGCCGGACGGGCCGATGACGCAGACGACCTCGCCCTGGCCGATCTCCAGGTCGATGCCGCGCAGCACCTCGTTGCTGCCGAACGACTTGTGCAGTGCGCTGACGCGGATCTCGGGCCGGGTCATTTCACGGCCTCCTGGGCCTTGGCCTCCATGCGGCGGACGACGAAGCCGAGCGGGATCGTGACCAGCAGATAGCACAGGCCGGCGACCAGGATCGGCGTGGAGTTGGCGGTCTGGCTGGCCAGGTCACGGCCGTACTTGGACAGCTCCCGCTCCTCCAGGGTGACGCCGAGGAACAGCACCAGCGAGGAGTCCTTGAACAGCAGGACGAGTTCATTGGTGAGCGGCGGCAGGATGATCCGGAAGGCCTGCGGGATGATGATCGAGACCATGGCCCGGGCGGGCGAGAAGCCCAGCGAACGGGCCGCCTCCATCTGCCCCTTGGGCACGGCCTGGATGCCCGCGCGGATCGTCTCCGCCATGTACGCGGCGGCCACCAGGCCGAGCGCGAGCGCGACCTTGCCGTACGTGCCGCCGATGATCTCCGTGCCGGGGAAGGCGAGCGGCACGGCCACGCCGATGAAGATGAAGATCAGCAGGGCGGGCAGGCCGCGGAAGATCTCGATGTAGATGCCCGCCAGCCAGCGGTACGGCCCGACCGACGACAGCCGCATCAGCGCGATCACCATGCCGAGCGCGAGCCCGACGGCGAAGCCGGTCACCGTGTAGAGGACGGTGTTCTTCAGCGCCAGCGTGATGACGTCCGGGAACATCCGGTCGGCGATGTCGGTCTGCGCGAACTGGTTCTGCAGCCGGTCCCAGTCGGCCGACACCGCGAAGAGGACCACGAGCGCGACGAAGACGGCGTACTGGATGCCACGCGACAGGCTGCGCTTCTGCCGCCGGGTCAGTCCCTTGCGGCGGGGCGCGACGTCCGACTTCGTCTCACTCATGAGGCGGACGGGGACGCCGCGGACTCGTCGTAGGGGCCGATCCACTGCTCGTACAGCTTCTTGTACGTCCCGTCGGCCTTGGCGTCCGCGAGCGCCTTGTTGATCGCCTCGCGCAGCGCGGTGTTGCCCTTCTTGACCGTGAAGCCGTACTGCTCACCGGTGTCGATCTGCTCGGCGACCTCGAAGGCGTCGGCGTTGGCCTTGTCCTTCAGCCAGCCCTGGACCACCGGGTAGTCGATGACGACGGCCTTGACCTGGCCGGTGCGCAGACCGTTCAGGACCGCGTCGGAGGACTCGAAGGAGACGGGGTCGAAGCCCTGGCCCTTGGCGTAGTCCTCGCCGGTGGTCTGCGCCTGGGCGCCCAGCTTGATGTTCTTCGACTTCACGTCGGCGAGCGAGCCGACGCCGCTGCCCTTGTCGACGAGGACGGCCTGCGTGGCGTTGAAGTACGGGTCGGAGAAGTCGACGTTCTTCTTGCGCTCCTCGGTGATGGTCATGCCGGCCGCGGCCAGGTCGCACTCGCCGGAGTTGAGGAAGGCGCCGGTCTTGAAGTTCTCGAAGGGCGTGTCGAGGATCTCCTGCTTCACGCCGAGGTCGTCGGCGACCAGATCGATCAGCGCCACGTCGAAGCCCTGCACCTTGCCGTCGATCTCCGACTGGAACGGCGGGTACGGCAGGTGGGTGCAGGTGGTGAGTCGGCCCGCCTTGACCAGCTCGACCCCGCCGGCGGCGGTCTTGGTGCCGCTTCCTCCGTCGTCGGTGGAGGTGCAGGCGGTCAGGAGCACCAGCCCGGCCGTCGCGGTGAGGGCGGCGGGGATACGCATCCGGCGCCGGGGGAGCGTCTTCACGGGGGCCTCCTGTGGGGGGAATGACAGGTTCCGATTATAAGGAGATGTTTGAGGCGCTCAAACCAATCGAGGGCCTGGGAGCTGCCTGGCCTAAGAACCGGGCGTCCGGGCGGTTCCTCGTGGGTGGCTACCCTCAAAGGCGTCGACCGACCCACGTAGTGAGAGAGCAGCACTGTGACCCACCCCCTCCTCGACCTGGCCCCGCTGAGCGCCGCGCACTTCGCCTCGATCGAGGACCGGGTGGCCCGGCTGCTGCGCACCGAGCAGGACGTCGTGATCATGCAGGGCGAGGCGCTGCTGCCGCTGGAGGGGGCGATCCGCGCGTGTGCCGGTCCCGGCACGACCGCCCTGAACGTCATCACCGGCCCCTACGGGCAGACCTTCGGCGACTGGCTGCGGGACTGCGGGGCCACGGTGATCGACCTGACCGTGCCTTTCCACACGGCGGTGACGGCCGAGCAGATCCGCGGCGCCTTCGCCGAGCACCCGGAGATCGACTTCGTGTCCCTGGTGCACGCGGAGGCGGCCACCGGGAACACCAACCCGGTCGCGGAGATCGGCGAGGTCGTGCGGGCGCACGGGGCGCTGTTCTACCTGGACGCGGTGGCCTCGGTCGCCGCGGAGCCGGTGCTGCCGGACGCGTGGGGCGTGGACCTGTGCGTGATCGGGGCGCAGAAGGCGATGGGCGGTCCGGCCGGGGTGTCGGCGGTGTCGGTGAGCGAGCGGGCCTGGGCGCGGATGGGGTCGAATCCGCGGGCGCCGCGCCGGTCGTATCTGTCGCTGCTGGACTGGAAGGAGCGGTGGATCGACGGCGGCCGCAAGGCGCTGCTGCACGCTCCGGCGCAGCTGGAGATGCTGGCGCTCGAGGCGTGTGTGGAGCGGATCGAGGCGGTGGGGCTCGACGCGGTGATGGCGCGGCACGCGGGTGCTGCGGCGGCGACCCGGGCGGGGGCGGTCGCCCTGGGCGGGGGGCTGGAGCCGTATGTCCACGACGCGGCGGAGGCGGCGCCGGTCGCGACGACGCTGCGGGCGCCGGCGGGGACCGTGGCGGCGGAGCTGGTGGCGCGGGCGGTGGCTGCGGATCCGGCGGTGCCGGTGAGTGCGGGTGGGGGTGCGCTGGCCGGGGAGATGATCCGGGTCAATCACTACGGGGCGGATGCGACGCGGGGGGCCGTGCGGGCGAGTCTGGTGGCGTTGGGGGTTGCTCTCGGGGAGAAGGGCTTGCGGGTGGATGTGGAGGGGGCGCTGCGGGCCGCGGAGGGGGCTTGGCCGCGGTGAGTGGGGGCTGAGGTCCTCGGGTTCCGCCCCCGCCGCCCCTTCCCGTTCCCGACCCCTGGGGGCCGCGCCCCCGGACGGGCTGAGGGTCGGAACCGGCGTGTCATGCTGCCCTCATGGCTGAGATCTCTTCCGAAGTCCCGCCGCGCATGCCTGACGGGCGGGCTGTGCCTCCCCTGACCGGTGATGAGCGGCTGATGCTGGAGGGGTGGCTCGACTTTCATCGGGGCACCCTGGTGCTCAAGTGCTCGGGGCTGGACGACGCACAGGTGCGGCTCGCGGCCGTCGAGCCGTCCGCGTTGTCCCTGCTCGGGCTGGTGCAGCATCTCGCCGAGGTCGAGCGGAACTGGTTCCAGCGGGTGGTCGCCGGGCTCGACGTGCCGCCGGTGTTCGAGGACCCGTCGGGCTACGCGCTGGATCCCGCCCGGGGGCTCGACGAGGCGCTGGACATCTGGCGTCGCGAGGTCGAGCGGGGGCGGGAGCTGTGTGCCGGGCGGGGACTGGAGGACACCGGGCGGATCGTGGACGGGCCCGTCGCCGGTGCGGAGGTCAGTCTGCGGTGGGTGCTGATCCATCTCATCGAGGAGTACGCGCGGCACAACGGCCATGCCGATCTCCTGCGGGAGCGTATCGACGGAGTGACCGGAGCGTGAATTCCGCCCCATTATTGCGGCATTCTCTCGCTTATTTCGCTATTACATTCCTGGACAGCTTCCCATTCTCTTCTGCCCCGTTCTCCCGAACCTAAACACAACAATTTCAAGAACGAGAACCGGAGCATTCCGGGCACCCGGCGCGGGAGTTACCCAGTTGTGATCGGTTCCACAGCCCGCCCGATCCGTCCCGTATTTCCGCAGGAAAACGGGGCATTCTGCCGACCTCTCACGCGGACACGCACGCACGCGCGATAACACAGATCCCGCTCGTGCGTAACCCCGCCAGGCGATGCAATTTTGAATTTACCTGGGTAAGTTCAAATTCCATGACTGCCGCACAAGCAGACCTGCAAATCGACCGCCCCACTGTGGCGGACGGAGCCGTGCTGTGGCGGATAGCCAGGGACTCGAAGGTCCTCGACCTGAACTCGTCGTACAGCTATCTGCTGTGGTGCCGGGACTTCGCCGCCACGTCGGCCGTCGCCCGCGACGACAGCGGTGAGGCGATCGGCTTCGTCACCGGATACGTACGCCCGGACAGCCCGCGCACCCTGCTGGTCTGGCAGGTGGCGGTGGACGAGACGCACCGCGGCCGGGGCCTGGCCGCCGCTCTGCTGGACGGACTGGCCGCCCGGACCGCCGCGGAGCACGGGGTGACCACCGTGGAGACCACCATCACGCCGGGCAACACCGCCTCCGAGCGCCTGTTCACCGCGTTCGCCGAGCGCCACGGCGCCCGGCTGGAGCGCGAGGTGCTGTTCGAGACGGGCCAGTTCCCCGACGGACCGCACGACCCCGAGGTGCTCTACCGCATCGGTCCCCTCTCGGCCTGACCGACCGACCGCCGCGCGGCCGACCACCGCGCGACCGACCGCTGAGCGACAGGCGCCCGACAGCCGACCGAGTGCCGAGCGACCCCGAGCGCTCACCGACCGACCATCCCGACCGCCCGACTTCCTCTGACCTCCCACGCCACCGAGGAGCGATTCGTCGTGACCATCACCCAGCCCGACCTCAGCGTCTTCGAGACCCTCGAGTCCGAGGTGCGCAGCTACTGCCGCGGCTGGCCCACCGTCTTCGACCGCGCGCACGGCAGCCGCATGTACGACGAGGACGGCCACGAGTACCTCGACTTCTTCGCCGGAGCCGGTTCACTCAACTACGGGCACAACAACCCCGTCCTGAAACGGGCGTTGATCGACTACCTGGAGCGCGACGGCGTCACGCACGGGCTCGACATGTCGACGACCGCCAAGCGCGCGTTCCTGGAGTCCTTCCAGAACTGGATCCTGCGCCCGCGCGACCTGCCGTACAAGGTCATGTTCCCGGGCCCGACGGGCACCAACGCCGTGGAGTCCGCGCTGAAGCTGGCGCGGAAGGTGAAGGGGCGCGAGGCGATCGTGTCGTTCACCAACGCCTTCCACGGCATGTCGCTCGGCTCGCTCGCCGTGACCGGCAACGCCTTCAAGCGGGCCGGCGCCGGCATCCCGCTGGTGCACGGCACGCCGATGCCGTTCGACAACTACTTCGACGGCCAGGTCCCGGACTTCCTGTGGTTCGAGCGGATCCTGGAGGACCAGGGCTCCGGTCTGAACAAGCCGGCCGCCGTGATCGTCGAGACCGTGCAGGGCGAGGGCGGCATCAACGTGGCCCGGGCCGAGTGGCTGCGGGCGCTGGCCGAGCTGTGCGAGCGACAGGACATGCTGCTGATCGTCGACGACATCCAGATGGGCTGCGGCCGTACCGGCGCGTTCTTCTCCTTCGAGGAGGCGGGCATCACGCCGGACATCGTCACCGTGTCCAAGTCGATCAGCGGCTACGGACTGCCCATGTCGCTCTGCCTGTTCAAGCCCGAGCTGGACGTCTGGGAGCCGGGTGAGCACAACGGCACTTTCCGCGGCAACAACCCCGCGTTCGTCACCGCCACCGCGGCGCTGGAGGCGTACTGGGCCGACGGGGCGGCGATGGAGAAGCAGACCAGGGCGCGCGGCGAGCAGGTCGAGCAGGCGCTGATCGCCATCACCGAGGAGAACCTCGCCGACGTGAAGGAGTACCGGGGCCGCGGCCTGGTGTGGGGCATGGAGTTCCACGACAAGTCCCGCGCGGAGCGGGTCGCCCGGCGCGCCTTCGAACTCGGGCTGCTGATCGAGACGTCCGGCCCGGAGAGCGAGGTCGTCAAACTCCTCCCCGCCCTGACCATCACCCCGGACGAGCTGGACGAGGGCCTGACCACGCTGGCCCGCGCCGTCCGCGAGACCGCCTGAACCACCGTCACCGGACGGGTACCACCACCATCTAGGAGGCATCGCAGCACCGTGATTGTCCGTTCCTTCAAGGAGATCGAAGGCACCGACCGGCATGTGAAGTCCGCATCCGGCACCTGGGAGAGCAAGCGCATCGTCCTCGCCAAGGAGAAGGTCGGCTTCTCCCTGCACGAGACGATCCTGTACGCGGGTACGGAGACGTCGATGTGGTACGCGAACCACATCGAGGCCGTCGTCTGCGTCGAGGGCGAGGCGGAGCTGACCGACCACGAGACCGGGCGGACCCACACGATCACGCCCGGGACCATGTACCTCCTGGACGGGCACGAGCGGCACACGCTGCGCGTCAAGGAGGACTTCCGCTGCATCTGCGTGTTCAACCCGCCCGTGACCGGACGGGAGGACCACGACGAGAACGGCGTCTACCCGCTGCTCACCGAGGAGGTGTGAGGTTCCATGACCACCGCGACCACCACCACCGAGACGCAGGTCCCCGACCTGTACCCGACGCGGGGCACCGCCGAGGTGCTCACCCCGCGCCAGGACCCCGTCGTCTGGGGCGCGCCCGACGCACCCGGCCCGATCACACCGGCCGACCTGGGCGCCTTCGAGCGTGACGGCTTCCTCGCCATCGACCAGCTGATCGGCGACGACGAGGTGGCCGTCTACCGGGACGAGCTGAACCGGCTCGTCACCGACCCGGCGATCCGCGCGGACGAGCGTTCCATCGTCGAGCCGAAGTCCAAGGAGATCCGCTCGGTCTTCGAGGTGCACAGGATCAGCGAGGTGTTCGCGCGTCTGGTGCGCGACGAGCGCGTCGTCGGCCGTGCCCGGCAGATCCTCGGCTCGGACGTGTACGTCCACCAGTCGCGGATCAACGTCAAGCCGGGCTTCGGGGCCAGTGGCTTCTACTGGCACTCGGACTTCGAGACCTGGCACGCCGAGGACGGTCTGCCCCGGATGCGCACGGTGTCGGTCTCGATCGCGCTGACCGAGAACTACGACACCAACGGCGGGCTCATGATCATGCCGGGGTCGCACAAGACGTTCCTCGGGTGCGCGGGGGCCACGCCGAAGGACAACTACAAGAAGTCGCTGCAGATGCAGGACGCGGGCACGCCGTCCGACGAGGCGCTGACCGCGATGGCGTCCGAGCACGGCATCAAGCTGTTCACCGGCAGGGCCGGCTCGGCGACCTGGTTCGACTGCAACTGCATGCACGGCTCCGGGGACAACATCACCCCGTTCCCGCGCAGCAATGTCTTCATCGTGTTCAACAGCGTGGAGAACGCCGCGGTGGAGCCGTTCGCGGCGCCCGTCAGGCGGCCCGAGTTCATCGGGGCGCGGGACTTCACGCCGGTGAGGTAACGGCGTTGCACAGACCGCGGGCCGGGCCTCCTCGTGTGGGACAGGGAGGCACCGGCCCGCTGCCGTGCCGTCGGCCGCGTCCTGCCGCTCAGCCGGACAGCGCGTCCAGCAGCCGGTCCACGTCGGCGGCCGTGTTGTACAGGTGGAAGGACGCGCGCAGGTTCCCGGCCCGGTCGGACACCGCGATCCCCGCCTTCGCCAGCTCCGGCTGGAGGCGGCCGAGTCCGGGCACGGACACGATCGGTGAGCCGGGTGCGGGCACGGGCTCGTGGCCCAGTTCGGCGAGCCCCGCGCGGAAGCGGTCGGCGAGGGCGAGGTCGTGGGCGCGGACGGTGTCGACGCCGATCTCCTCGACGAGTTCGAGGGACGCGCGCAGGCCCGCGTAGGTGAACAGGGCAGGGCTGGAGTCGAACCGCCGGGCGGAGTGGGCGAGTTCGGTGACCGGACCGTAGCAGCTGTCCCACGGCCGCTCGCCCGCCACCCAGCTCGCCTGCACCGGCGCCAGGTCGCCGAAGTCCTCCGGCACCACCAGGAAGGCGGCCCCGTGCGGGCCGAGCAGCCACTTGAAGGTGATGGCCACGGAGTAGTCGTAGGCGTCGCCGTCCAGCGGCAGCCATCCGGCGCCCTGCGAGAAGTCGACGTACGTCCGCGCCCCGTGCGCTCGTGCCGCCTCGCGCAGCTCAGCCAGGTCGGCGATCCTGCCGTCCGCGGACTGCGCGGCGCTGACCGCGACGAGCGCGGTCCCCGGCCGCACGGCGTCGGCGATCCGCTCCAGCGGCACGGCGCGCACCTTGAGGTCGCCGCGGGCGTGGAAGGGGTTGAGCACGGAGGTGAAGTCGTCCTCCGCGGTGAGGACTTCGGCGCCGGGCGGCAGCGAGGCCGCGATCAGCGAGGTGAACAGGGCGACCGTGGCCCCCGCCGCCACCCGCTCGGCGGGCACCCCGGCCAGCCGGGCGTACGCGGCCCGGCAGGCCTCGACGTCGGCGAACAGCGGATCCAGCGCACCGCCCTCGGCCCGCAGCCGTGCGGCCCGGTCGAGGGCGGTCACGGCACGGGCCGGGAGCAGCGCGTTGCTCGCGGTGTTGAGGTAGGTGTGCTTCGGGGCGAACTCGGCACGGACGAGATTCTCGAAGGTCTCCATGGCTCCACTCTGCGGCCCCGGAAACCCCCCGTCCATTGCATAATTCTGCGTGATGTCCCTAAGCAACGCTTATGGATACGCCCTGACCTGGGCCTTTGCTACGACTGTGGCACGGCGCACCCGTCCGGCCCGCACGCCTCGGCCTCCCCACCCTCGATCAGCCGCACCGGCGTACGCTCGCCCCAGGCCTGGGTCAGCGCCTGGGCGAACACCTCGACGGGCTGGGCGCCGGAGACGCCGTAGGTGCGGTCGAGCACGAAGAACGGCACGCCGCGCGCACCGAGTTGCGCGGCCTCCCGCTCGTCGTCCCGCACCTCGGCGGCGTACGCCTCGGGATCGGCGAGCACCGTGCGAGCCGCCTCGGTGTCGAGACCGGCCTCACCGGCGAGCTCGACGAGCCGCTCGTCGTCGTCGAAGACGGACCGCTCCTCGGCGAAGTTGGCCCGGTAGAGCAGATCGAGCAGCTCCTCCTGACGCCCCTGCTCGCGTGCGAAGTGCAGCAGGCGGTGCATGTCGAAGGTGCTGCCGTGGTCCCGCCCCCGCGTCCGGTAGGGCAGCCCTTCGGCGGCGGCCTGGGCCCCGAGGTTCTCCTCCCCGGCCTCGGCCTGGGCCCCGCTCATGCCGTACTTCCTGGTGAGCATGGTGATCACGGGCTCGATGTCTCCCTTGGCCCGCCCCGGATCCAGCTCGAAGGACCGGTGCACCACCTCGACGTCGTCCCGGTGCGCGAAGGCACGCAGCGCCTTGTCGAATCGAGCCTTCCCGACGTAACACCAGGGACAAGCGATATCGGACCAGATCTCGACGCGCATGTGGGGGCACTCTCCAGCTCGTACGGACGCGGAGACACCCTCCGCCGAGTACGTGAACCTTCAACCAGCGGACTTCATTCCCCCGTCGAGGACCGCCCCGCGGCTGCCGTCGGCCTGCCAATGCCGCACACAGGCCGCGTGAAGGGCGGTGCCGACGGCCTCGGCCGGCCGGGCGGGCCTGATCGCCAAGGAGTCGGGCATGTCAGCTTCCGTCGCGCAGGTCGCTCGGCCAGCTCGGCCGGAACTCTATGTGGTCGTAGGTCACCACACAGCCCTCCCCCATCGGCGACTGGGTCATGAAGCCGACCAGGGCCGCCCCCGTCTCCTTCTCGTCGCCCAGGGTGAAGAGCCGGACGAAGGTCCAGCGCTTGCCGTCCCGGGAGGCGTGGAAGGCGAAGGCCCGCCCGGTGCGGCTCACCCGGAGCCACACGGAACTGCCGTCCACGGTGAAGGAGTTGGCGTCGTCGGAGTGCCCTCGGGTCACCACCGTGCAGACGGTCGGCACATCCGGCGAGTTCTCCAGACACAGCTTGGCCCAGGCCCGCTCCCCCACGTGCACATAGAGCACCCCGGCGTCGAAGGCGGCCCCGAAGCCGACGGTCACCCGGGCGATGAGCTGGAAGTCCCCCTCGGGCGCCCCGAGCAACCGCGGCGCGTCGGCAGCGGACTCCAGCCCCTCCCCCGTAGGCGGCACGAACCGATCCTGCCGCGCCCCGGCCCACCCGGTGAGCACCCCGTCCTCGTAGGACCAGTGCCCGTCGGGCCCATAAGTACGGAGCGGAAACGGCAGTTCGGTGAGTTCAACATCCATCAGCCGATTATCACAGGCCCAGCACAACACCCTCAGGGGCGCGGGGCTCTGTCAATGTGCGGCTCCCGCCGCGTGGGCGCGACCAGCCACAACGAACCGGCACTCCGCAGGCCACCGCACCCCGACGGCGCTACCGCTCCAAACGCCCGTTGAACCTGCGAGGAAGCGCCAGCGGATTCCCATCCCGCAACTCCTCCGGCAGCAACGCCTCCGGCGTGTTCTGGTACACCACCGGCCGCAGCCACCGCTCGATCGCCGTAGCGCCCACCGAAGTAGACGTAGAGGTAGTGGCCGGATACGGCCCCCCATGGTGCTGCGCAGGAGCGACGGCAACCCCCGTCGGCCAGCCATTCACCAGCACACGCCCGGCCAGCGGAGTCAGCTCGGCAAGAATCTCCGCTCCCCGGCCCTGCCCCGCCGCCTCCTCGGCGGACAGCTGAACCGTCGCCGTCAGATTCCCCGGCAGCCGCGACAACACCGCCCGCGCCTCGGCGTCGTCCTCGTAGCGGGCCACGACAGTGACGGGACCGAAGCACTCCTCCAGCAGCAGGTCGTGCTCCCCCTCGCAGGTCAGCTTCTCGGCCGGCACCGTCAGGAACCCGGGGCTGACCGTGTGCTCGCTCCCCGCCCCCGGCGTCACCGGCGACTCCACGCCCGCCAGCTCCGCGCGCTCCGCGACCCCGGCGACGAAGTTGTCCCGCATCCGGTGGTCGAGCAGCACCCCGCCGCCCGCATTGCTCACCGCGTCGGTCAGCGACTTGACCAGGCCGTCGCCCGCCGCGCCGGACGGCACCAGCACCAGCCCCGGCTTCACACAGAACTGGCCGACGCCCAGCGTCATCGAACCGGCCAGCCCCGCCCCGATCTCCTCCGCCCGCTCGGCCGCGGCCGCCTCCGTGACCACCACGGGGTTCAGGGAGCCCAGCTCGCCGTGGAACGGGATCGGCACCGGACGGGCCGCCGCCGCGTCGAAGAGGGCGCGGCCGCCCCGCACCGACCCGGTGAAGCCCGCCGCGGCGACCAGCGGGTGCTTGATCAGCTCGACGCCGGCCTCGAAGCCGTGCACCAGGCCCAGCACACCCTCGGGCAGCCCGTGCCGCGCGGCGGCCCGGCGCAGCACCTTGGCGACCAGCTCGGACAGGGCCGGGTGGTCGGGGTGGGCCTTGACGACGACCGGGCAGCCCGCCGCGAGCGCGCTCGCCGTGTCGCCGCCGGGGACGGAGAAGGCGAAGGGGAAGTTGGACGCCGAGTAGACGGCGACGACCCCGAGCGGGACCTTGTAGCGGCGCAGGTCGGGGACGGGCGGGGTGGCGGTGTCGTCGGGGTGGTCGATGACGACGTCGAGGAAGGCGCCCTCGTCGACGATGCCGGCGAAGGCCCGCAGCTGGTAGCAGGTGCGGGCGAGTTCGCCGTTCAGCCGGACCGGCCCGAGGGCGGTCTCGGCGTCGGCGGTCTCGACGAGCACGTCCTTGGCCGCCTCCAGCTCGTCCGCGCAGGACCGCAGGAAGGCCGCGCGGACGCCGCGGTCGGCCAGGGTGTCCCGCGCCTCGTGGGCGGCCCGGACGGCGGCGTCCACCTCCTGGGCCGTGGCCTCGACCGCAACCTGTTCACGCTGCTTCCCGGTTCGGGGGTCGACACTCCACACTGGTGCTGCTGCCACCGCGGGTCCCTCCAGATCTAGGGACGTTCGATATACTGAACGCTGTCTCTATTGGTGAATACGCGTGGAGACTATATCCATAGTTTCTCGGCGAACGAAGGGGTCAGGGGCGATGTCGGCAGGCGAGACGAGCGGCGGAGCGCAGGTCAAGTCGGCGGTGCGGACCGTCGAGCTGCTGGAGTACTTCGCCGGCCGCCCGGGCATGCACTCCCTCGCCGCGGTCCAGGAGGCCGTCGGCTACCCCAAGTCCAGCCTCTACATGCTGCTGCGCACCCTGGTGGACCTCGGCTGGGTGGAGACGGACGCGACGGGCACGCGCTACGGCATCGGCGTGCGCGCGCTGCTCGTCGGCACTTCTTACATCGACGGTGACGAGGTGGTCGCGGCGGCCCGCCCCACGCTGGACCGGCTCTCGGACGACACCACGGAGACCATCCACCTGGCCCGGCTCGACGGCACCAACGTGGTCTACCTGGCCACCCGGCAGTCGCAGCACTATCTGCGCCCCTTCACCCGGGTCGGCCGGCGGCTGCCCGCCCATTCGACCTCGCTGGGCAAGTCCATCCTCGCGACCTACAGCGACGAGCAGGTGCGCAAGATGCTCCCCGAGACGCTGCCCGCGCTGACCGAGAACACCATCACCGACCGTGAGAAGCTCATCGAGGAGCTTCAGCAGGTCCGGGAGCAGGGATACGCCGTGGACCGCGAGGAGAACACGCTCGGCCTGCGCTGCTTCGGCGTGGCGATCCCGTACCGGACCCCCGCGCGAGACGCGATCAGCTGCTCGGTGCCGGTCGCGCGTCTCACCCCCGCCCACGAACAGATGGTGAAGGACGCCCTGTTCGACGCACGCGACCGGCTCACCCTGGCCACCCGGAGGCTCTGACCCATGGACATCGCCCTGCGCGAGGTGCACGACAGCGATCTGCCCGTCTTCTACCGGCAGTTGAACGACCCCGAGGCCCTGCGCATGGCGGCCTTCACCCCCGAGGACCCGGCCGACCGGGACGCCTTCGACGCCCACTGGGCGAAGATCCTCTCCTCCCCGGCCGTCGTCACGCGCACCGTGCTGGGCGACGGGGACGTGGTGGGCCACGCGGCGGTGTACGGGGAGCCGGGCGAGCGTGAGGTGACGTACTGGATCGACCGCGCGTACTGGGGCAAGGGCATCGCCACGGCCGCGCTGCGGGCGCTGCTGACCGAGGTGACCGAACGCCCGCTGCACGCACGCCTGGCCGCCGACAACGCCGGATCGCGGCGGGTGCTGGAGAAGTGCGGCTTCGAGGTCTCCGCGAGCCTCACCTCGTACGCGCCCGCGCGGGGTGCGGAGATCGACGAGCTGGTGCTGACGCTGGACGCCTGAGCCCGCTGATCTCCCCCGTGCGGCGGAGGCGGATCGTCGGACGGCACGACGTGCGCGGGGCGGCGGGCGCGGGAGTGTGGGGGCATGACCGAGACAGTCGCCTTCTCCGCGCAGCCCGGCAGCCCCGCTGCTGTTCCGGGCCGAGCCCGCAGGGTCCTGCGGGCCGTCGCCGTCGCCGCGTGTCTGCCCTATCTGAGCCTCAAGATCGCCTGGCTCGCCGGGAGTCACGTCGGGATCCCGGACGGCAGCGTGCTGCTGGAGCACCGCACCGCCGTGACCGTGGCCAACGGCGTCACCGTCCTGATGGACGCGTGTGTGATCGTGCTGGCGCTGGTCCTGACCCGGCCGTGGGGGCTCCGGCTGCCCGCGTGGCTGCTGGCGGTCCCCGTGTGGGTGGCGACCGGGCTGCTCACCCCGATCATGACCGGCTTCCCCGTCCAGCTCGTCGTCAGCGCCTTCGGCGGCAGCGTGGACGCGACCGACGACGGGGGCGAACCCTTCCTGCACAGCTGGGTGTTCGGTGTCGTCTACGGCGGTTTCATCGTGCAGGGCCTGGCCCTCGGGGCGCTCTTCGCGCTGTACGCCCGGGACCGCTGGGGCCGGCTGTGGCAGGGCCGGTTGTGGGACCTGCCGTGTGCCGGCTTCGGCACTCCCGCCCAGAAGACGGTCGCCGTCGCCGCGGCCGTGCTCGCCCTGTTGCCGCTGACCGCCCACCTGCTGTGGGCCTGCGGCGCCATGGCCGGCCTCAACGACGACCTGATCGCCGACCGGAGCAGCGACTTCCACGTGGTGGAGGCACAGTCCACCGTCTTCCTGGCCTGCGCCGCGGCGGCCGGCCTGATGCTCGCCTTCCGCCGCGGCCGGGCGGTGCCGGTGAAGGTGCCGCTCGCCCTCGCCTGGATCACGTCCGCGGCCATCGCCTGCTGGGCGGGCTGGCAGTCGGTGGCCTCCCTGGCCGTCACGGACGACGCCGCGGAACGGCCCACCGCGCTGATGCATCTCACCTACGCTGGCCAGATGATCGTCGGCATCCTCGTGGCGGGTCTGGCCGTGCGCTTCCTCGTCCTTCGCTCCAGGGCCGCCCGGCCCACCCCGTGAGCGCCTTCCTCCGGGCGCTGTTCGGGCGGCGGGCGCGGCTGCGCTGGGTCCATCTGGTCCTGGGCGGCGCGCTCGCCATGCCGTTCGTGCTGGTCGGAGAGGTGATCATCGGTCCGGCCGTGGACGACTCCGTGCTCGGTCCGCTGCCTCTGCAACTGGCCGCGTTCGGCGTGGGACTGCCGATCGCCGCCGTCACCTCGCTGTTCCCGCTGACCCGGCCGTTGGAGGCCGCGGCGGTGCGGGTGCTGTGCGGGATCGACGCGGACCGGCTGGCGTACGAACCGGCCCGCAGCTGGGCGGCGCGCGGCCGCACGGCGATGTGGTTCACGCTGCACGTGGGAATCGGCGGGATCGTCTCCGGGATGTCGCTGGCGCTGCCGCCGTTCGCGGTGGTGCTGATCGTGCTGCCGTTCTACTCGTGGCTGACGGACCGGGCGCCCTGGTTCCCGGAATTCCTCGACCACACCTGGGCGCTGGCGCTCACGCCGGTCGCGGGAGTGGCGTCGCTGCTGGCGCTGGCCGGGGTCTCCGCGGGGGCCGGCGCCCTGCTGGCCCGGTGGGCGCCCGCGCTGCTCGGGCCGACGCCCGAGGACCGGCTCGCCGCCGCCGAGGAGCGCGCGGCCGATCTGGCGGTGCGCAACCGCCTGGCGCGCGAGCTGCACGACTCGGTGGGGCACGCGCTCAGCGCGGTCACCCTCCAGGCGAGCGCGGCGCGCCGGGTCCTCGACACCGACCCGGAGTTCGTCCGCGAGGCCCTCGCGGCGATCGAGGCGACCACCCGGCGCACGGTGGGCGAACTGGACGCGGTGCTCGGCGTGCTGCGGGACGGCGACGGCCCCGGCACCGCGCCCGCGCCCACCCTCGGCGCCGACCTGGACGACCTGCTGCGCCGCACCCGGGCGAGCGGGGTGGAGGTGACCGCGACGATCGGGACCGCCCCGGAGGACCTGCCGCCGGTGCTGTCCCGCGAGGCCTACCGGATCGTGCAGGAGGGGCTGAGCAACGCACTCAGGCACGGCGGCGAGAACGTCTGTGCGGCCTTGTCCGTGGACGTGCGCGACGGCCGTCTGGAGATCACCGTCGAGAACCCGCTCGGGCAACCCGCCGCCCCCTCGCGTCCGGGCGGCGGCCACGGTCTGGCCGGTATCGAGGAGCGCGCCCGGCTGCTCGGCGGCACGATGCGGGCGGGGCCCGCCGGGGACACCTGGCGGCTGCGGGTGCGGCTGCCGCTGCGCGAGAGCGGATGACCGGCCGCGCTCCGGACGGCCACCGGACATCAGAGACCACCCGGGCGAGGGAAGGACCACCCATGACCAGCACCCCGCCGATCCGTGTCGTCCTCGCCGACGACGAGCGCATGGTGCGCACGGCACTGCGGGCCATCCTCTCCGCCGAGCCGGATCTCGAGGTCGTCGGCGAGGCGGCCACCGGCGCCGAGGCGGTGGCGGTGGTACGGGAGAAGCGGCCCGACGTGGTGCTCATGGACGTGCGGATGCCGGAGATCGACGGCATCCGGGCCACCGAGCAGATCCTCGCCGGCCTCGACGAGCCGCCCCGCGTCGTCGTGGTCACCACCTTCGAGAACGACGCGTACGTGTACGACGCGCTGCGCGTGGGGGCCGCCGGTTTCCTGCTGAAGCGGGCGGAGGCGGACGCGCTGGTGGGGGCGGTGCGGCTGGTGGCGCGCAGCGACACGCTGCTGTTCCCGGCGGCGGTGCGCAGGCTCGCCACCGAGCACGCGCACGCGGCCCCCGCGCCCCCGGAGTGGGTGGCGCGGCTCACCGCCCGGGAGAGCGAGGTGTTGCGGCACATGGCGGCCGGGCTGACCAACGCGGAGATCGCCCGCCGGATGCAGGTGGGACCCGCCACGGTGAAGACGCATGTGGCGTCGGTGCTGGCGAAAACCGGCACCCGGGACCGTACGCAGGCCGTCATCGCGGCGTACGAGGCGGGCTTCCTGCGCGGCTCGTGACGTGCGTCCGGGCGGGCTCCGTCGTCGGGCCCCCTCACCTGGCTTTATGAACGCCCGATGAGAAACCGGGTCGGATGGGAACGATTCGCCCCCTGTCGTTCGTCTGTCCGGACGGAATGAACAAGACGATCAGGCGCGCGTCGGTCTTCGCGCTGCTCCTGGTGCTCGCCCTGCTGGCCAGGGCGACCTGGGTGCAGTTCTACGAGGGCCAGGCACTCGCGGACGACAAGGACAACCGGCGCAACGCGATCGAGACCTACGCGGAGCCGCTCGGGAACATCATCGTGGCCGGTGAGTCGGTCACCGGCTCGGCGCGGACGAAGGGAGGCGACCTCGCGTACAAGCGCACGTACGACAACGGCCCGCTGTACGCCGCGGTGACGGGCTACGCCTCGCAGGCCTACGCGCCGACGCAGCTGGAGGGGATCTACCAGGATCTGCTCAACGGCACGGACAGCCGCCTGAAGACGGTGATGGACACCGTCACGAACAAGCGGGCCGACCCGGGCAACGTGGTGACGACCATCGACCCCGCGGTGCAGAAGGCGGCGTACGAGGCGCTCGGCGACAAGAAGGGCGGGGCGGTCGCCATCGACCCGAGGACGGGCCGGATCCTGGCGGCGGTGTCGACCCCGTCGTACGATCCGACGTCGCTGACCGACGCCAACACCGCGGGCGGGGCGTGGAAGAAGCTCACCTCCGACCCGGACAAGCCGCTCACCAACCGGGCGCTGCGCCAGCCGCTGCCGCCGGGCTCGACGTTCAAGCTGGTGGTCGCGGCGGCGGCGCTGGAGGACGGGCTGTACGCGTCGGTGGACGAGAGGACGGACAGCCCCGACCCGTACCCGCTGCCGGGCACCAGCCGGAACCTGACCAACGAGAACCCGGACGCGCCCTGTGAGAACGCCTCGATCCGGGTGGGGCTGCAGTACTCCTGCAACAACGTCTTCGCGAAGATGGCCGTGGACCTCGGCGAGGACAAGGTGCGCGCGATGGCCGAGAAGTTCGGCTTCAACGACGACGAGCAGGACGTGCCGGTGCGGGCGTACACGAGCGTGTACCCGTCGGACATGTACCCCTCGGAGACGGCGCTGACGGGCATCGGCCAGTTCGACGTGACCGCCACGCCGCTGCAGATGGCGATGGTGTCGGCGGCACTGGCCAACGGCGGCGAGCTGGTCTCGCCGCACATGGTGTCGCAGATCACCGACAGCGGCGGCGATGTGCTCAGGGACTACGGCGACGAGACGGAGACGAAGCGGATCGTCAGCTCCTCGACCGCCGAGCAGCTGCAGTCGGCGATGCAGACGGTGGTCGACGAGGGCACCGGCTCCAACGCGCAGATCCCCGGCGCGACCGTGGGCGGCAAGACGGGCACCGCCCAGCACGGCGAGAACAACAGCAAGACGCCGTACGCCTGGTTCACCTCCTACGCCAAGTCCGACTCCACCGGCAAGGAGGTCGCGGTGGCGGTCATGGTGGAGCAGTCCGACGCGGCCCGCTCGGAGGTCAGCGGCAACGGTCTGGCGGCCCCGGTCGCCAAGGCCGCGATGGAAGCGGCGCTGAAGGACTGAGCCCGCGCGGGAACAGACCGAGCACGCGAGTGAACCTCACCGCCCGAACGGGCGTCTGAACGGACGGGCCGCCCCCTTCCCCCCGGGGGCGGCCCGTCGCTGTGTCTCTGTGTCCCTTGTGCCTCTTGTCCCGTGCGGTGCGGGCTACTTGACCCCGAGGATCTGTTCGATCGGGTCGATCGCGAAGTACACGAGGAACAGTGCCGAGGTCCCCCACAGCAGCCAGTGGACCTCCTTCGCCCGGCCGAGCACCGTCTTGATGACGACGTAGGCGATGAACCCGGCGCCGATGCCGTTGGTGATCGAGTAGGTGAACGGCATGACGGCGATGGTGAGGAACGCCGGGATGGCGATCTCGTAGCGGTCCCACTCGATGTGCTTGACCTGGGTCATCATCAGGAAGCCGACGGCGACCAGGGCGGGGGCGGCGGCCTGGAGCGGGACGATGGTCAGCAGCGGGGTCAGGAACAGCGCGAGGGCGAACAGGCCGCCGGTGACCAGGTTGGCGAAGCCGGTGCGGGCGCCCTCGCCGACGCCGGCCGCCGACTCGATGTAGGAGGTCGCCGAGGAGGCGGAGGAGGCGCCGCCCGCGACGGCCGCGGCGCCGTCGATGAGCAGCACCCGGCCGAGGTTCGGCACCTTGCCCTCCTCGTCCAGCAGTCCGGCCTCCGCGCTGACGCCGACGACGGTGCCCATGGTGTCGAAGAAGTCGGACAGGATCAGCGTGAACACCAGCAGGACGACCGTGACGGCACCGGCCTGCCCGAACGCGCCGAACAGGCTGAAGTCGCCGATCAGGCCGAAGTCGGGGGCGTCGACCACCTGGTCCGGCCACTCGGGTGTGGTCAGTCCCCAGGTCCGCACATCGGCGAGGGAGTTGATGACCAGGGCGACCAGCGTCATGGCGACGATGCTGATCAGGATGGCGCCCTTCACCTTGCGGGCGAGCAGCGCGATGGTGAGCAGCACGCCCAGGCAGAACACGAGCATCGGCCAGCCGGTGAGGGTGCCCGTACCGCCCAGCTGGACCGGCACGGTGGTGTTCGCGGCGTCCGGGATGCGGGTGACGAAGCCGGCGTCGACGAAGCCGATGAGGGCGATGAACAGACCGATGCCGACACTGATCGCCTGTTTGAGGGCGCGCGGGATGGCGTGCATGACGGCCTCGCGCAGCCCGGTCACCACCAGCACGCAGATCAGCAGGCCCTCCAGGACGATCAGGCCCATCGCGTCGTCCCAGCTCATCAGCGGGGCGACCTGGAAGGCGACGACGGCGTTCAGGCCGAGTCCGGCGGCCAGCGCGAGGGGGAGGTTGCCGCCGACGCCCATGATGACCGTCATCACGGCGGCGACCAGGGCGGTGGCGGTGGTGAGCTGGACCGGGTCGAGCTGCTCGCCGAACTTGTCCTTCGCGCTGCCGAGGATGAGGGGGTTCAGGACCAGGATGTAGGCCATGGTGAAGAACGTGGCGAAACCGCCGCGTATCTCCCGGCCGAGCGTGGATCCCCGGGCGGATATCCGGAAGAACCGGTCGAGGCCGTTCCCGGCGGGCGGCCGCTTGTCTGTGTCGGACATGGCGAGTTGCTCCTCGATCCTGAGTGATCGTGTGCGAATGCTGGCTGGATTGTGCCCGCGCCGCGTCGAGTTCAGGTGTTCCTCGTGTTACGGAATCGCATGTCGGGCCTCCGTACGGCGTTCGACCCTCCGTGCGACTCTGTGAACGTGCACTGCTAGGCTCCGGCCCTCTGGACCGCCCGGCCGCCGCGAGGGGAGGCAGCAAGCCGTGGGCACCGTCGTGGACGACCGCGCCTCCGTGGAGTTCCACGCCTTCTTCGAGCGTCACCACGCCGAACTGTCCCGGCTGGCCTTCCTGCTGACGGGTGAGCGGGACGCCGCGGACGATCTGGCGGCGGACGCGCTGCTGGCGCTGTGGCACCGCTGGGACCGGGTGCGCGCGGCCGAGCACCCGGTGGCGTACGCCCGCGGTGTGGTCGCGAACCTGGCACGCAGCCGGATCCGCAGCGCGGTGCGCGAGCGGCGGCGGATCGCCCTGTTCTGGTCGCACCGCGAGGAGCGGGTCGAGGACCCCGATGTGGCGGGCGTGGTGGATGTGCAGGAGGCGCTGCGCCGGCTGCCGTTCCGCAAGCGGGCGTGTGTGGTGCTGCGGCACGCCTTCGACCTGTCGGAGAAGGACACCGCGCTGGCCCTCGGCATCTCGGTGGGTACGGTGAAGAGCCAGACCTCGAAGGCGATGGCCGAGTTGCAGCGGCTGCTGGGCACCCGTCAGGTGCCGCAGCGGGTGCACGCGGCGGCGGGCGGTGCGGCGTCCGGGCGGGATGCCGCGGCGGCTCCCGCGGAAAGGGACCGATGACGATGCGGCGGGACGTGCACGACGAACTGCGCGCCCGGCTGCACGAGGCGGCCGGTGCGCACGAGCCGGACCGGGAGCGCATCCTGGCCCGGATCGAACGCGGCATGGCCACCCCGGCCGGCCGGCCCGACCGCCGGGTCGCACGCCCTGCGGGGTTCGGCTGGGTGCGGGTGGCGGGGGCGACGGCCGCGGTGGCCGGGGTGCTCGCGGTCGGCGGCTACGCGGTCGCGTCCGCGGTGAAGGGCGACGAGGCGCCCGCACAGCGCCACGTCGCCGTCTCGCCGACCACCACACCGTCCACGTCCACGTCACCGGATCCTCAGGCCACGAGCCAGGCACCCGTGCCGCCCGCGGATCCCTCACCGGACGCCTCGGAGGGGGACCGCGGCGAGAGTTCGCCGCCCGCCTCGAGGACCGCCCGTCCGCCGGCCGCCGACGCCGGCGCCGAGAACGGACCGCTCTGGTCGGACGGCTCGGTGGACCCGCACAGCAACCACTACTGGGCGCAGAGCAATGTCACGCTGAAGACGAGCGTCCCCCTGACCGGGCTCACGGTGCAGCTGCGGGTCGCGCAGACCGGCAACGTGGTGTCGACGGGAGCCTGGCGTTCCCTGCCGGAGGACGACTTCGGCCTCACGGTGGACGAGCGGGACGGCTTCCTCGTCTACACCTGGACGCTCGAGGAGGGCCGCACGGTGCCGCCCGGCGAGTGGGTCTTCGCCGCGCAGTACGACCACCGGCGCGGCGGCCGCGACGCCGGGTCCGACCGCTACACGATGACCGCGACGGCCGGCTCCGAACGGCTCACGGTGAGCGGCGACTTCGCCGCGCGGGGCGACGGGGACTCCTAGACAGGGACGCCGGAAGAAATTCCGCCCCCCGCGGCAACCCTTCCTCCACCGGTGGCGACCAAGAGGCGCAAGGAACCTCCCCCACCGCAAGGAATGGGCATGACTGCACGAGCCGAACAGCGCGTCTCGCACCGCCGCCGCAGCACCAGAAGGCGGGCGGTGATCGCCGGGGTCTCCGCGCTCGGCATCACGGGCGCGGCGATCGTCACCACCACGATGCTGTCCACCGCGGGCGCCGCCTCCTCCTGGCCCGAGGACACCGGCAGCAAGCCGGTGTCGAAGACCATCCCCGTCTCCGGTGTCTACGACGGCGAGATGAAGAAGTTCTACGGCACCGGCGCGCTCGGCGGCGACAGCCAGGACGAGGGCCAGGACCCGGTCTTCGAACTGGCCGACGGCGCCACCCTGAAGAACGTGATCATCGGCACCCCGGCCGCCGACGGCGTGCACTGCAAGGGCAGTTGCACGCTGCAGAACGTGTGGTGGCTGGACGTCGGCGAGGACGCCGCCAGCTTCAAGGGCAAGTCGGCGAACTCCGTCTACACGGTGTACGGCGGCGGCGCGAAGAACGCCCATGACAAGGTGCTGCAGTTCAACGGCGCCGGCAAGCTGGTCGTCACCAGGTTCCGGGTGGAGAACTTCGGCAAGCTGGTGCGCTCCTGCGGCAACTGCTCCACGCAGTACAAGCGGACCATCATCATCAACGACGTGGACGTCACCGGCCCCGCCAACTCGATCGTGGGCATCAACCAGAACTACGGCGACACGGCCGCGCTGCGCAAGGTCCGCATCCACGGCGACAGCGGCAAGAAGATCAAGACGTGCACGCGCTTCCAGGGCAACAACAAGGGTGACGAGCCCAAGGAGCTCGGGTCGGGTCCGGACGGCACGTACTGCCGCTTCACCTCCGCGGACATCAGCTACCAGTGACACCACCCCTGTGCTCTGCCGGCCACCCCCCGGTCGGCAGTGAGCCGGTCGAGCCCCCCTCGGCCGGCTCGGCGCCGGACTGAGCCCCCACTCGGCCGGCCTGCCGAACGCCCCCGCCGGTGACGACCGGCGGGGGCGTTCCCGTGCCCGGTCGCCGGGTCACGGGCGGCTGCGGGCCGCGTGCCCGTCAGGCGGGTGAGGCGGTGACCGACTCCAGCCAGGCGAAGACCTCGTCCTGCATGCGCCGCGGGAAGGCGTGCCCGACGCCCGGCCAGGTCTCGGTGCGCAGCCGGTCGGCGGCGCCGACGGAACTCCACACGGCGCGCAGTCGGGCGTAGGCGGCGCGGACACCCTCGGCGGTGAACAGCGGATCCTGTGCACCGCCGAGGAACAGCATGGGCTTCGGCGCGGCGATGCTCGCCACGTCGGGCAGGTCCAGGTGCCGGGCGAGCCCGGGGTGGAGCATGTGGAAGGCGGACTGTCCGCGCAGGGCGTTGCCGCCGGGAGCCATCATCTCCTTCAGGCCGGTCATCCAGCACACGCTCGCCGCCGCCGCGACGTGGTCGCTGAGCGCGGCGACCTGCCAGGCCCGGAAACCGCCCATCGAGAAGCCGAGGGCGGTGACCCGGCGCGCGTCCACCCGGTCCAGGCCGGCGAGGAAGGCGGCGGCCCGCTGGTCCTCGCGGGCCAGCAGCCCGGCGAGCGAGGAGCCGAGGTGGAACAGCGTGCTCGCCAGGGCCTGCTGCCGCGCGTACTCCAGGGGCTCGCGCTCTCCCCAGCCGAGCGCGTCCAGGCACAGCACGACATGGCCGCGACGGGCGAGTTCGTCGCCCACGAAGCGGCCGTCGAAGTGCCGGTCGGCCCACTCACGGGCGGAGGGGAGCCGGGTGGCGTCGTACCAGGGCCGTACGGCCTTCTCCTTGCCGATGTCGAACCGGGAGCCGTGGTCGTGCAGGAGCAGCACGGCCGGGAAGGGACCGGTGCCCCGCGGGGTGAGCAGGACACCGCGGACCCGGGCGTAACGGGTCAGCGATACGGTCACCGACTCCCGTGTGCCGTCCGGCGTGTGCGACCGACCGGTGAACTCGGCGGCGAACGGCGTGCCGTCCTGGGGCGGGACGATCAGCAGCTCCTCCACCTTGGCCCGGGCCATCCGCCGCCAGGTCTCGAAGTCCCGGACCGGCGAGGCGCCCCAGGCCAGCGGAAAGGTCAGCTCCTCCTTCAGCCGCGGGTGGAAGGCGGGCAGGTCACCGGGTGCGGGCATACGGCCGCCAGTCGCCGAGGTACTCCTCCCGGGTGTGGGACGCGGCCTCGGCACGGGTGAGCTGGGGCCGGTTCTCGGGCACGGTGATCACGGCGCCGGGGCCGGTGTTGCGGTACTCGGCGAACCGCTGCTCCTGCCAGGGATGGCCGCTCGCCATATTGGTGTAGGGCGCGACCGCGTCGATGCCGGACCCGAGGTGCGTGTCCCGGACGACGAGGGACGGGCGGGCGGTGGGGTCGGAGCTGGGCACCCAGGGGCGGGCCAGCTTGTAGTAGCCGTCGGGGGCCTCGCTGCTGATCCTGCTCCTGGTGACCAGGTAGCCGCGCGGGTTGGCGCCGGCCGTGGAGGGCGCGAAGACGAACCCGTGCGGGGCACCCGCGAGATCGGTGCGGATCAGGGTGCGGAAGTGGCAGTGCTCGAACACGGCGGTCGCCCGGCCGAAGACGAAGTCGACGTCGCCCTCGGCATAGCAGTGGGAGAAGTACTGGCGGGCGAAGGTGCCGAGCGCCGTCGAGTCGGCGTACAGGGTGTCCTGGTGGCCGAGGAAGCGGCAGTGGTGGAAGGCGCTGCGGTCACCCTGCACCTTGACGGCGACGGCCTGGGTGCCGGAGAAGCCCGGGTGGTCGGCGCGCAGCCAGTCGTTGGCGAAGGTGATCCGGTGGGCGGTGAACCCGTCGGGCCTGAGGGTCGTGGTGGCCGAGCCGGAGGTGCCGTAGGTGCCGCCGCCGGGTTTGGGGGTGCCGGCCGCGTTGTCGTAGACGATGACGACGTCACGGGGGTCGCCGGAGGCGCCGAGCCAGGTCATGTCGGTCCGGTCGGCGTCGACCGACACCGTCTCCCGGTAGACGCCCGGTGCGATGACGAGGGTGTGCCCGGGACCGGCCGCGGCGGTGACGGCGGCCTGCACGGTGGTGAAGTCACCGGCGCCGCCCGGGTGGACGTACAGCGTCCTGGGTGTCAGTCGCGCGGCCGGTGAACCGTACCGGCCGAACGGACGCCGGCCGGCGGCCTGCGCGGGCGGCTGCGCCAGGGTGAGCGCGGCGCCCGCGGAGGCACCGGCGGTGAGCAGGAATCCCCTACGGGACAGGGGCATGGGGTGCTCCTTCGCTACGGGCCGGGGCGGGTGCGGTGACCGAACACGCACCGCCCCGGCCGCCTCCAGGTGGACGATTCAGCGGATACGGCCCGCGCCGGCACCGGACTTGACCAGTGCCGGGACCGCCCGCACCGGGTGCACCTGGGCGCGCAGGGCGGGTGTCCAGCCGGCGCCGGAGCGCAGGGTCTCCTCGGGGATCTCCGCGTTGTGCACGGCGATCAGGTCGGTGCGCCTGCCGTTGACGAGGTTGTTCGCGGCGGTGAGCGGTGAGTCGTTCCACCGCTTGAGGATCTTGGCCGGGCTGATGCCCTCGGGCAGGGTGAACGCGTTGTGCTCGGCGACGAGCTGGGACTCCTTGCCGATGCCGAAGCTGTAGGCGTAGGTGTCGTCGGCCACGAAGTGGTTGTTGTAGACGTCGACCTGTCCGAAGCGGACGCGGGGCGCGCGCTCGACCAGGTTCTTGAAGAGGTTGTGGTGGAAGGTCACCTTCAGCCTGCCCCGGTCACCGACGGCGGTGGACTCGCTGTCGCTGTTGCCGATGAGGATCGTCTTGTCGTGCTCGGTGAAGACGTTCCAGGAGGCGGTGACGTAGTCGGCGCCCCGGACGATGTCCAGTTCGCCGTCGTGCTGCTGGTACAGCATCCCGAAGTAGGTGGGGGCCTCGCTGTCGGGGTGCTCGCCGTCGGTGAAGGTGTTGTGGTCCAGCCACACATGGGTGGAGCCGTGGACGACGGCGGTGTCGTACTCGGAGTTCCAGTTGCCCTTGTCGCCGTCGGTCGGGTCCCACTGCGGGAAGCAGTCGATGGGGCTCTCGAGCGTCAGGTTGCGGATGATGACGTTGTCGACGCCCTTGATCTGCAGGCTGGCGCCCTTGATCCCGGCGTCGCGGCCGAGGCCGACGATGGTGGTGTTGGCGGGGATGTTCGCCTTGATGGCCGCGTCCTGCCGTGCGGCGGAGGCCCTGCGCAGCCCCTCCGGGCTGTCGTCGGGCTCGGCGCTGAGGTCCTGCTCGAGCCCCCAGGTCTCCGGTGCGTACTTCTCCAGGTAGGCGTCGAAGTCGTACCCGGGCGCGGCGAACGCCTCGCATCCCTCGGAGACCGCGTCGATGGTCCCCTTCACCTTGATGATCTTCGGCGCGTCTCCGCCGTCCGCGAGGGCCGCCTTGAACCCGGCCCAGTCGCTGACGGTGTACACGTGCTCGGCGTCGGCGGCGGCACCCCCGGTGGTGCCGGTTCCGTGGGCCGCCCACCCGTCGTTCGCGCCCAGGGTCTGCCGGCCCAGGTCGCGGGAGGGGGACGGGTGGGTCTGGGCGGCGGTGCCGGTCAGGCCCAGAACGAGGGCGGTGCAGCCGACGACCGAGAGGACTCTTGTGGCATGCCCATGCCATTCAGGTCTGTTCATGATGCGGCTCTCTTTCTTGAAGACGTGAAGGTCAGGGGGTGTCAGGCGGTGGCCTCCGGCCAGGTGATCCACGACTCGGGGATCACGTCGTCCAGCCGGCGCACATCACGTGACCCGAGCACCTGGGTGCGCACGAGCTCCCGGGCGGCCATCCGGGCCACGGCGACGGCCCCCGGCGGATTGAAATGCGTGTTGTCCTGCTCGGTCGCCGTCCAGTTGAAGTACTTCGTGCTCTCCTCGACCCCGAGTTCCTGCCACAGGGCCAGCGACAGCACCTGCACATCGAGCAGCGGTACCCGCTCCTCCCGCGCCAGCGCCCGCATGGCCGCGGGATACTCCCCGTGACTGGGCAGGGCGGTCCCCGCGGCATCGAACCGCCGCCGCTCCACAGGGGTGGCGAGCACGGGCCGAGCCCCACGGGCCCGGGCCCCGTCGATGTACAGCCGCAGATACTCCTGATACGTCGACCAAGGCTCGGTGTACCGAGCGGGATCGGCCGCCTTCTCGTCGTTGTGCGCGAACTGGACGACCAGCAGATCCCCCTCCCGAATCGCGGAGAGGATCACATCGAGCCGCCCTTCATCGACGAAGCTCTTGGAACTCCGCCCATTGACGGCATGATTGGCGACCTGCACGTCCCGATGCAAAAAGAACGGCAACGCCATTCCCCACCCGGTCTCGGGAGCGGCATCGGCGTATTTCTGCGCGGCGGTGGAATCCCCGGCGATGTAGAGCGTGCGGGACTTACGACCGGGGCCGGCATGGGCGGTACCGGTCGTGGCAAGGGCGAGAGGAACGGCGAGACCTGCGAGGGCTACTTGTCTGCGGCCAAGAGACACGAGGCTGTACCTTCCGAGAGAGGGCCAGGGAAGCGCCCCTCAGGGGCGCGGGGAACTGCGCGACCAGCCAGGGACGACCCGCAGCCCGAAGACAACAGGCCGCCCCACGGCGAATCCGACCGCAACTCACCCCATCTGCTGATCCCACTCCGCCTGAGCCTCGTTCAACTGCTCGGCCAACGTGTCCAGGAATTCCTTCGCGCTCAAATCCCCGTTGAGCACCTTCTGGAAGTTCGGCTCGTTGTCCGCCTTGGAGATCGTGTTCCAGTCCGGCAGGTAGTACGGCAGCTGAACGATGTTCGTGGAGCCATCACTCAGCGCATCCGCAGCCAGCTTCGTCGGCTCCGCCTTCTGGATCCACGCGTCCTTCGCCGCGTCCGAGTTCGCCGGCACCTGCCCCGCCGACTCGTTGAACTTCGAGTTCGCCTCGTGCGAGGTCGCGTACTCGATGAACTTCCAGGCGGCCTCCTTGTTCTTCGAGCTCTTGAACAGCCCGAGCCCGTCCACCGGGTTGGAGACCTGCACCCGCTTGCCACCGGGCCCCGTCGGCTGCGGAATGCCCCGGAACTTCTCCGTGCCCAGCGCCTTCACATGGTCCTGGTAGGAGCCGAGGTTGTGGTTGAGCATGCCGATCGTGCCGGAGTCCCACTGCGCGACCATCTTGGTGAAGTCGTTGTTCAGGTCGGCTGCGGGAGTGACCTTCTTGTACAGGCCCGCGTACTTCTCCAGCGCCTCGACGTTCTTCGGGTCGTTGACCGTGGTCTTCTTGCCCGAGGAGTCCCAGAACGACGTGATGCCGGACTGGCCGTACATCGCGTCCAGCGCCTGGGCGATGGAGCCCGCGCCACCGCGGATGGTGTAGCCGAACTCGTTCTTGCCCTTGTTGGTCAGCTTCTCCGCCGCCTCGAAGAAGCGGTCCCAGGTGGTCGGCTCCTCGAGCCCCGCCTTCTCGAACAGGTCGGTCCGGTAGTACAGGACGCCGTTGTTCGCCGAGGTCGGCAGGGAGTAGAGCTTGTCGTCGCCCCCGCCGGCCGCGCGCAGCGACTCGACCATGTCCTTGTTGAGCTTGCCGTTCAGCGGAGACTTCTCCAGCCGCTCGTCCAGCGGGTCGAGCGCGTTCTGCGCGGCGAAGCCCGCGAGCATCGCCGCGCCGACGCCGCCGACGTCCGGCAGGCCGCCGCCCTGGATGGCGGTGTCGACCTTGGACTGGTACTCGGTGGAGGCGATACCGACGTACTCGACGTCGATGTCCGGGTTGGCCTTCTCGAAGTCGGCGATGACTTCCTTCCAGATGTCGGTGCGGACACCGCCGTTGTTGTCCCAGAAGACGATCTTGCCCTTGCCGCTGCCCTCGGCGCCCTTGTCGCCGCCCGCCCCGCTGCCGTCGTCGCCGCAGGCGGTGGCGGTCAGCGCGAGCACGGCACCCAGGGCGACGGCGGCCGGGACGCGGCGCCTGCCTGTGCTGCTTCTGCGATTGCTGATGTTCATGGGTCGGCTCTCTTCTTCTGGATCCAGCGAACGAGGTGATCGAGACGTGCGAGGTCGTGCGAGATGACGTGCTGTTCACGTGGGGGGAGTCAAGGGGTGGTCCCGATCCGCTCCTGCGGACCGGAGAACCGCTGCACCAGCGCCGGTACGGCGGGCGCCGGGTCGAGCCGGTAGTCGTAGAAGTCCCGTGGGTCGAAGGCGTCGCCCCACTCGTCGTGCCGGCCGGTGGTGTTCACGGTGATCGAACCGCGCTCCACCAGCTCGGCCGTCGCGTCGGCCTGATAGGGGTGCTGGACGTCCCGGTAGTAGCTGTTCTCGACGACCATCCGGGTCGCGCCCCGCGCCCAGTTCCCGTACGTCCACACGGGGTCGCCGGGGTCGGCCTGGGCGGTCAGGTAGTTGTTGTAGAGGTGCGCGTAGGCCACGTTGTCGACGGACGGGTTGCGCTGCTTGGTGTTCGCGAACCAGTTGTGGTCGATGGTGATCTGCGTGCGGACGTTGTCCGTCCAGCCGATGCCGAAGGTCTTGTTGTTGTCGGTGAACCGGTTGTAGGAGACGGTCACGTACTCGCTGTCCTTGCGGATGTCGAGCTGACCATCGCAGATGTTCGAGAAGCGGTTGTGGTCGATCCACACGTGGTGGACCGTGTCCATCTGCACGCCGTCGAAGTCGGTGTCCTTGCAGTCCCAGTTGCCCTCGATCGCGGAGTCCCGGATCGTCAGGTTGCGGATGATGACGTTGTGGGTGCCGGGGTTCAGGCGGAGCTCCCCCTGCACCAGCTCACCGCCGGTGCCGACGCCGAGGATCGTCTTGTGGGACGCCACGGTGATGTGCGCGCCGAACGGCTGGGCGGTGATGGTGCCCGCGACGCGGATGACGTACGGCTCCTCGGCCGCCGCGTACCGCTGAAGCGCGGCCTGGTCGGTGACGGTGACGATCTTGCCGCCCGCGCCGCCGCTCGTGCCGCCGGCGAGCGAGGCGAACCCGTGCGGGGTGTCGCTCCAGCGCCCCGCCCCGTCCCCGGCAGTCCCGGCGCCCGGCGCGGCGTCGGCCTGCCCCACCAGCCCCAGCCCCAGCGCGGTCACGAGACCGAGCACCGCGGCCACCACCCTGCCCCGGCCGGGACCGGCGACCGGTCCCGCCATCGGCAAGCGCTTGCCTCGGAGTTGCGTCATTGCGGCTCCCAACGGGCTGACAGACGAAGGTGATTACGAAGCGCTGATCCTGAACCGGGTGAACGTCGCCGCGCCGGCGTGTCCCTGGCCGGTGGGCGCGAGGGCGAACAGACCGAGCAGCGCACCGACCCAGCGCCACGGAGTGGCGGCGAAGACCTGCCCGGAGGGACGGCAACCGTCCCCGGTGTCGCAGGAGAAGCGGCAGCGCGCCCCGGCGCCGATGTCGATCCGCAGCCGGGCCCGGCCCTCGGGAGCCGGCCGCGGACGATCCGCGTCCCGCTCCTGCTCGGCGACCGCCTCGGCGAACCGGTGCACCAGGTGCACGGCGCCGTCCTCGCCGCGCTGGAGCCCGATCCAGGAATAGGCGTCCCCGAGGACCGCGAGTCCGGCGCGCGCCCCGGGCTCCTCGCTGTCCAGCCGCAGCTCCACCTCGACCGTGCAGGGCATGCCGGGCAGCCGCTGGGTGAGCACGTTGGGCAGTTTCCGCAGGTCGTGCGTGTCGGCCGAGCGGACACAGCCGAGCCGGAGGCCGTCTCCGGAGTGCTGGGTGGTCCAGCCGTCCCGGGGGTTGGCCGTCCACTGCCACTGCCGGCCGTGGCGTCCGCCGGGGAAGTCGTCGTCGGTGGCGGGCGCGGCGGGCGGCTGCGCGGGCAGGTCCGGGCGGCGGTGTTCGGTCACGGGGGCTCCTGCGTCCCCGAGGACCGGCCAGCCGTCCTCGCCCCACCGCATGGGCTGGAGATGGACGACCCTGCCGTACGCCCCGCGCTGCTGGAAGTGCAGGAACCAGTCCTCGCCGGACGGGGTGCGCACCCAGCCGCCCTGGTGCGGCCCGTTGACGTCGGTGTCCTTCTGCTCCAGGACGACCTTCTCCTGGTACGGGCCGAAGAACTCGCGTGCGCGGAAGGCACCCTGCCAGCCGGTCTCCACTCCCCCGGCGGGCGCCAGGATCCAGAACCAGCCGTCGTGCCGGTAGAGCTTGGGGCCTTCCAGAGTGAACCAGCCGGGGATGCGGTCCGCGTCGACGATCACCTTGCCCTCGTCGAGGAGTTCGGTGCCGTGCGGGTGCATCCGGTGGCCGGTGAGGCGGTTCTTGACGCCGGAGCGGGACCTGGCCCAGGCGTGCACGAGGTAGGCCTCGCCGGTCTCGTCGTCCCACAGGGGGCACGGGTCGATCAGGCCCTTGCCGGCCTTCACCAGATGGGGGCGGGTCCACGGCCCCCTGATCTCGGGCGCGTTGACCTGGAAGATGCCCTGGTCGGGGTCGCCCCAGAAGATCCAGAACCGGTCGTCGTGATACCGGAGCGACGGGGCCCACACACCGCAGTCGTGCCGGGGTGTCGTGAACTCGCTCTCGGGTTCCAGGCGTTCCAGGGCGTGCCCGACGAGCGTCCAGTTGACCAGGTCGCAGGAGTGCAGCAGCGGCAGCCCGGGGGCGCGGCCGAAGCTGGAGGCGGTCAGGTAGAAGTCGTCGCCGACGCGGACGACGTCCGGGTCGGACCAGTCGGCGTCGAGGACCGGGTTGCGGTAGGTGAGGTCCCTCTGCTCGGCGCTCATGGGCTCACCGCCTTGCGGGCCAGGGCCGCCGCTTCGTCCCGGCCGAGGCGGCCGTCGGCGACGACGGTGACGATCCGGCGGACGACGGTCTCGCCGGGCGGGACCGGCAGGCGGGCCTCGTGGGCGAGGGAGGAGCCGACGCCCGGGTACTCCGCGGTGCGCACGAACCAGGGGTCGCGGCGGGTCGCCTCGGTGGCGCCGGCGAAGACCAGCGTCCAGGTCGAGCCGGCCAGGGCGATCCAGTCGGCGGTGCGGCCGTGCGCCTCGCTCTCGCCCTCGGTGTCCGCGGTGAAGACGTCCGGTGCGGCGTGCTCCTTGCGCGCCCGCCAGAAGAAGCCGCCGTAGGCGGCGCCGGGGCGGCCGTTGGTGGCGGGGCTGCCGATCGAGAGGGGCTGACCGGTGACGTTGGTGAGGGAGAAGGTGAGGTCCAGGGCCCAGGCGGTGCCGCTGAGTTCCGTGGCCGCGACCGTGCGGCGCTCGCGCAGCAGCTCGCCGGGGGCGGCGACCCAGCGCAGCTCCTCGACGAAGCCGTCGGGGTCGCGCAGCTGGAAGGAGCTGTGCCGCTGGGAGCCGTGGTTGTCGAGCTCGGTGGGGCCCTGGTCGCGGACGTAGGTGCGTCCGCCCCAGAAGTTGTGCCCCTCGACGTCGGGAACGGCGACACCGACGCCGAGGTGGTGGGTGTGGTCGGCGGGGCTCAGCTCGGTGACCGTGGTGCCGGCCAGGGTGGTGACGGGGTGCAGATAGGGGCGCGGGGAGAGCCGGGTGGGCAGCTCGGGCCGGGTGACGTACCGGCCGACCGGTCGGCCCGCGACGCGCAGGACCGGGGAGTCGTTGCCGGTCATGGGGTGCTCACCGCCTTCGGCAGCTGCTGGGTGCGGCGCGTCCACGGGGCGCCCAGCTCGGAGTAGAGGGACAGGGTGTCGGCGGCGGCCGCGACGAGGCCGTCGATGCCGGGGACGACCCGCCGGTTCTCGCCGGGGACGCGGTGCCAGGTGCCGGCGGGCAGCGGGGCGGGGTCGGGGGCCTGCCGGATCGCCTCGACGACCTTCATGAAGGCGCCCGTCTCCTCGGGGGTGACGAGGAGGTCCGCGCCGGTGGTGAGGTGGGCGACGAGGTTCTCCAGCAGGTCGGTGCGGCCGTACTCGAACTCCTGCGGGCCGTGGTCCGCGCGTTGCAGCAGCAGCCGGTCCTGCTTGTACCAGAAGGTGATCCGTCCGCTGGTGCCGTGCACCAGGACGTACGGTTCGTCGGCGCGCTCGGCGCACAGGGTCGCGGCGACGGTGACCGGCCGGCCCAGGGCGGTGGTGACGCGGACGCAGGAGGTGTCGTCGGACTCGATGTCGTTGGCCCGCAGCAGCTCGGTCTCGACGCGGGTGACGTCCTCGGCGCGGGTGCTGCCGCCGAGGGCGAGGGCGGTGGCGACGGCGTGGGCGAGGGGGTTGGTGAGCGCCCCGTCGATCACGTCGACGCCGTTCAGCCGGCGCCGGCCCGCCCAGGGTGCCCGGCGGAAGTAGTCCTCCGTGCGCACCCAGGCGCCGGCTCCGCCGATCCCGACCGGGGTGCCGATGGCGCCCTCGGCGACCAGGTCGCGGATCGCGGGCACGGCGTGCGAGCCCAGCGACTGGAAGCCGATCTGGCAGGCGACGCCGGCCGCGGCGACCCCGTCGGCCATGCGCCGGTACTCGGCGTAGGAGGGCGCCGGGGGCTTCTCCAGCAGGAGGTGCACACCGCGCCGGGCGGCGGTGAGGGCGAGGTCGGTGTGGGTGGGGATCGGGGTGCAGATCACCGCGACGCGGGCGCCGGTGGAGTCCAGCAGGGCGCCGAAGTCGTCCGACTGGGCGGGGAGTTCGCCGCCGAACTCGTCCTCGGTGAGCGGGGTGAGCTCACAGATGCCGACGAGGCGGACGAGCCCCTCGGCCTCCAGGCGCCGGATGTTCTCGACGTGCCAGCGGCCGTGGCCGCGGGCACCGGCGAGGACGACGGGGACGGGCGTGGTGGGTGCGGCGGACGCGACGGGTGTGCTCATCGGATCCTCCTCGCTCCCGCGCCGCGGGCCCCTTCGCGGCCGGGGCCGCGGAGCAGTCCGGCCGGGGCCGGGGCGACGACGGCGTGGCGCTCGCTCATCCCTTCACCGCCCCCGCGCTGAAGCCGGTGATGAGCCACTTCTGGATGAAGGCGAAGACGACGACCACGGGGACGGCGGCGATGATGCCGCCCGCGGCCAGCGCGCCGAGGTCGACGCTGTCGGCGCTCATCAGGGTGTTCAGGCCGACCGGGATGGTCTGCTTCTCCTGGTTGTTGAGGAACATCAGGGCGAACAGGAAGTGGTTCCAGGAGTGCACGAAGGCGAAGGAGCCGACAGCGATCAGTCCGGGCCGCAGCAGCGGCAGGACGACCACCCGGAACGCCCTCATCCGGTTGCAGCCGTCGACCCAGGCGGCCTCCTCCAGGGAGTACGGCACGTTCTTGATGAAGTTGCTGATCAGGATCATCGACAGCGGCAGCTGGAAGACCGTCTCGGCGATGATGACGCTGCCGAGGGAGTTGATCATCTGCAGTTCGGCGAAGATCTCGAACAGCGGCACCAGCAGCAGCGCGCCCGGCACGAACTGGGAGCACAGCAGCGCCAGCATGAACGCCCGCTTGATCCTGAAGTCGAACCGGGCGAGGGCGTAGCCGCCGGCCAGGGCGACCAGCGTGGTCATGATCAGGGTGGCGACGCCGACCAGCACGCTGTTGTAGAAGAACGTGCCGAAGGACCGGTCCGTCCACACCTTCTCGAAGTGCTCGAAGGTCATCGGCCAGGGCACGAGCGAGGTCGAGCCGGCCGGGCGGAGCGCGAAGAGCAGGATCCAGTAGAAGGGGATGAGGGTGAACAGCAGGTAGATGCCGAGGGGGAGGTAGATCTGCCAGCGGGGCGCCTCGTCCCAGGCCCGGTGCCTCTTCCTCGCCGGGCGGGGCGGTACGGGGGCGGCGTGCGCGGGGGCGGGGGCGGCCGGGACGGCCTCTTTGGTGATCACTTGCTTTCGCCTCCGAACTTGCTCAGCCGCAGATAGACGATCGAGCAGAAGAGCAGAATCACGAACGCGACCGTGGTGAGGGCCGACGCGTAGCCGAAGTTGTGGGCGTCGACGGAGGTGTTGGCGATGTACAGCGGCAGGGTCGTGGTCTCGCCCGCGGGCCCGCCGCCGGTCAGGGTGTAGAGCAGGTCGACGTTGTTGAACTCCCACACCGCGCGCAGCAGCGTGGACAGGATGATGGCGTCCTTCAGATGCGGCAGGGTGATGTGCCAGAACTGCTTGATGCGGCTGGCCCCGTCGACCTCGGCGGCCTCGTAGAGGTCCTTCGAGACGGACTGGAGGTCGGCGAGGATGAGGATCGCGAAGAACGGCACACCGCGCCACAGGTCGGCGACGATCGCGGCCCAGAACACGGTGCCGGTGTCCGACAGCCAGCTGGTGCCGTAGGAGCCGATGCCCATGTCCGCGAGGTAACGGGTGATGCCGGTCTGGGAGTTGTAGAGCAGCACCCAGATCGCGGAGGTCAGCACGCCGGAGACGGCCCACGGGGAGAAGACCAGGGCGCGGCCTATGGCCCGGCCGACGAAGGTCTGGTTGACGATGAGGGCGAGCGCCAGGCCGAACAGCAGCTGGAGGCTGACCTCGACGAAGACCCACTTGGCGCTGAAGACGAGGGTGTCCCAGAAGACCGGGTCCTCGGTGAAGGCGTGGACGAAGTTGTCGAAGCCCGCGTAGCCGTTCCGCCACGGCTTGGTGGGGTTGTAGTGCTGCAGGCTGTAGTAGAAGACGCTGATGACCGGGTAGGCGATGAAGCCCAGCATCAGCAGGGCGGCAGGACCGATCAGCAGATAAGGAAGCCTGCGGGGCGTGGCGGAGGCACGGCGCCGCCGGGGTGGCGCGGGCGGTTTCGCCACGGCTGCGGCTTGGGCCATGACTGTTCTCCGTTCTCGGTACGTCGTGCGGGGCGGTGCGGAGTGGTGCCGGGCGGTGCGGGGTGAAGCGTTTTCCGAAGCTGCGGGCCGGGCTCCTCCGAGGGGGCGGGCGCGGGTCAGCCGGCGTACGGGTCCTGCACCCGGCCGGGCCGGGCGAGGAACTCGAAGTCGCAGCCGGTGTCGGCCTGGGTGATCTGGTCGAGGTACAGGGCGCCGTAGCCGCGCTCGTAGGGCACGGGCGGTGGTGTCCACTCGGCCCTGCGGCGCTGAAGCTCCTCGTCGTCCACGTCGAGGTGCAGGGTGCGGTTCTCGACGTCGAGGGTGATCAGGTCCCCCGTGCGCACCAGGGCGAGCGGCCCGCCGACGTACGACTCGGGGGCGACGTGGAGTACGCAGGCGCCGTAACTGGTGCCGCTCATCCGGGCGTCGGAGATCCGCACCATGTCGCGTACGCCCTGCTTGAGCAGGTGGTCGGGGATGGGCAGCATGCCGTACTCGGGCATGCCGGGACCCCCCTTGGGGCCGGCGTTGCGCAGCACCAGCACGCTGTCGGCGGTGATGCCGAGGGACGGGTCGTTGATGGTGCGCTGCATGGTCCTGTAGTCGTCGAAGACGACCGCGGGACCGGTGTGCTCGAGCAGGTGCGGCTCGGCGGCGATGTGCTTGATGACGGCGCCGTCGGGGCAGAGGTTGCCGCGCAGCACGGCGACTCCGCCCTCGCTCGCGACGGGGTTGTCCCGGGTGCGGATGACGTCGTCGTCGTGCACGCGGGCGCCTGCGAGCTGTTCGCGCATCGTGTCGTGGGAGACGGTCGGCCGGTCCAGGTGGAGCAGGTCGGTGATGCGGGAGAGGAACCCGGGCAGTCCGCCCGCGAAGTGGAAGTCCTCCATCAGGTACGTCTGGCCGCCGGGCCGTACGTTGGCGAGCACGGGGACGGTGCGGGCGATGCGGTCGAAGTCGTCGAGGGTCAGCTTCACCCCCGCGCGGCCGGCCATGGCGATCAGATGGATCACGGCGTTGGTGGAGCCGCCCAGGCCGAGAACCGTCGTCACCGCGTCCTCGAACGCCTCGGCGGTGAGGATGTCGCTCAACGTGCGGTCGCGGTGGACCAGTTCGACGATGCGCAGTCCGGCCGCGGCGGCCATCCGGTCGTGCCCGGAGTCGACGGCCGGGATGCTGGAGGCGCCGGGGACGGTGACGCCGAGGGCCTCGGCGGCGGCGGTGAGCGTGGAGGCCGTGCCCATGGTCATGCAGTGACCGGGAGAGCGGGCCAGGCCGCTCTCCAGCTCCTGCATCTCGCAGTCGCCGATGAGTCCGGCCCGCTTGTCGTCCCAGTACTTCCACATGTCGGTGCCCGAGCCGAGGGTCTCGCCCCGCCAGTGGCCGGGCAGCATCGGCCCGGCGGGCACGAAGACGGTGGGCAGGTCCACCGAGGCGGCGCCCATCAGCAGCGCCGGGGTGGACTTGTCGCAGCCGCCCATCAGCACGGCCCCGTCGACCGGGTAGGACCGCAGCAGCTCCTCCGTCTCCAGGGCGAGGAGGTTGCGGTAGAGCATGGGGGTCGGCTTCTGGAAGGTCTCGCTGAGCGTGGAGACCGGGAACTCCAGCGGGAAGCCGCCCGCCTGCCAGACGCCCCGCTTCACCGCCTGTGCGCGGTCGCGCAGGTGGACGTGGCAGGGGTTGATGTCGGACCAGGTGTTGAGGATCGCGATGACGGGCTTGCCCAGGTGCTCCTCGGGCAGATAGCCGAGCTGGCGGGTGCGGGCGCGGTGGCTGAAGGAACGCAGCCCGTCCGTGCCGTACCACTGGTGGCTGCGCAGCTCCCGCGCGGGCTTGCGGGGGGCGCTCATATGGACCACCCCGCGGCGATGGCGGCGACCTCGGCGCGCTCGCTCTCGGGCAGCGGCCTGCTCGGCGGGCGCACCTCGCGGCGGCACAGCCCGAGGGAGGCGAGGGCCTCCTTGACGACGGTGACGTTGTTGGCGGAGCCGTTGGCGGCGCGCAGTTCCTCGAAGCGGCGGATCTGCTCCCAGACCTTCATGGCGGCCGGGTAGTCCCCCGCGCGCAGCGCCTCGATCATGTTCAGCGAGACGGACGGGGCGACGTTCACCAGCCCGGAGGTGAAGCCGGTGGCGCCCGCCGAGAAGTACGACGGCGCGTACGGCTCGGCGAGCCCCGCCACCCACACGAACCGGTCGAGTCCCGCGTCCCGGGCGAACGCGGCGAACCGCGCCGCGTCCGGCACCGCGTACTTCACGCCGATGACATTGGGGCAGGCGTCGGCGAGTTCGGCGAGGCGGGCGCCGGTGAGCTGGGCGTTGCGGATGTAGGGGACGACGCCGAGCTCGGGCACGGCCTCGGCGATGGCGCGGTGGTAGTCGACCCAGCCGCTCTGCGAGACGTACGGGTGGACGGGCTGATGGACCATCACCATCTGTGCGCCGAGCTCCCGGGCGTGGTGCGCGGAGGCGACCGCGGTGGGCACGTCGTGTCCGACGCCGACCAGGATCGCCGGGCCCTCGCCGGCCTCCTCGACGGTCAGCTCGGTGACCAGCCGGCGCTCCTCGGGGGTCAGGGCGTAGAACTCGCCGGTGTTGCCGTTGGGGGTGAGGGTGGTGACACCGCCGTCGAGGAGGCGCCGCAGCAGGGCCCGGTAGGTGCCGGGGTCGACGGAGCCGTCCTCGGCGAACGGGGTCACCGGGATCGCCACCACGTCGGCCAGGGCGGCCCGCTGGGTCTCGAACGTCGCTGTCATGCCTGACCGCCTTCTTCCCGGGCCTGGTGGGCGGCCCGGGGTTCCGGGGCCTGAGGGGTGTCGATGTCCGCCTCGGGGAAGGCCCGTCGCACGAACGACGCGATGTGGGAGTGCAGGGCGCGCGCCGCGCCGTCCGCGTCGCCGCCGAGGGCGAGCCGCAGGATCTCGCGGTGCTCGCTGGCCTCCCGCTCCCAGGAGGGGTCGGCGGCCCAGGCGACGGCGGAGACGAGGGCGGCCTGGTCGCGGACCTCGTCGAGCATCCGGCCGAGCAGCGGGTTGCCGCACGGCAGGTACAGCGCGCGGTGGAACTCGCGGTTGGCGAGGGAGCGTTCGGCGGTGTCGGTGGCCTCGTCGGCGCGGGTCAGCGCGTCACGGGCGGCCTCGAGGGAGGCGCCGCGCCGCACCGCGCGCTTGAGCGCCTCCGGCTCAAGGAGCAGTCGCACGTCGTAGACCTCGCGCGCCATGTCCGCGTCGACCATGCGCACCGTGACGCCCTTGTACTGGCTCATCACCACCAGACCGGTGCCGGCCAGGGTCTTGAGCGCCTCGCGCACCGGGGTCTTGGACACCCCGAACTGTGCGGCGAGCTCGGTCTCGACGAGCGCCTGGCCCGGCGTGAGCCGGCCGGTGAGGATGCGGCGTTTGATCTCCTCCAGCACGTACTGCGTGCGGGAGGGGATCGGCGTGGGCACAGAGGTCATGCGCGCCTCTCGGATCTCGCGTATCGCGTCTCATATATGACGTACGAAGTACGACGCGATGACCGTAAGAGCGCCCCTGTGTTTCGTCAATGCTTCCGGCAGAGAAAGAGCAAGCGTTTTCTACGAGGTGGTTCCGCCGGTGTCCGGTTCGGGGTCTACGCCCAGTGCGGGTCCCGTCCGCTCAGGCCGATCGCGCGGTCCAGCAGCGGGGCGCCGGAGGGCACGGGCACGACAGGCCCGAAGATGCCCTCGCCCCGGTCGCCCTCGGCCGCGGCGGCGGCCAGGAAGTCGTGCGCCATCCGGAGCGCGGCGGGATCGGGCGCATAGCTCTGGCCCGTGGCGCGGGCCAGGTCCCAGCCGTGGACGACCAGTTCGTCGACGGCGACGGCACCGGCGACCTCCCCCGGCAGATCCACAGCTCCCGCGCGGGTCATCCCGGTCCAGGCCGCCGGGTCCCGCCACGCCTCGGCGAGTTCGTCGAGCACCTTGGGCAGCTCCTCGCGCCACCCGGGACCGATGTCCGGCACGGCGGCCCCGGGGCTGGTGTCGGTGGTCGGCCCCAGATCCTTGCGGGCCGCGTCCCGGAAGGCGACGGACAGCCCGAGCAGGTGTCCGAGGATGTGGCGCACCCGGTACTCCGGGCAGGGCGTCCGGTCCCCCAGTTGCTCGTCGGTGACGCCCTCGGCGAGCCGGGCGACGACCTGCGTCTGCGGTCCGAGGTCGAGGGTGGTGCCGGTGTCGGTCATGCGACTGCTCCTCAGCGTCTCGTCAGGCGGGTCCTGGAAGGAAGACCGATCCCGGCCCGGAAACTCATCGCTCGCCCGGCCCCCGTCTAAGGCACCTGCCGGATCCGCTCGACCGGTCCTTAGCCCCACGATGACCAGGCATGACGACGATGACGAAGTGGACCGTGGTGCGCGTCCTGCGGGACCGCAACGCCGGTCTCTATCTCGCCGGAGTCGTGGTGTCGGGCTTCGGCACCTCCGCGCTCTGGCTGGCCTCCGGCGTGTGGGTCAAGGACCTCACCGGCTCGGACGGTCTCGCCGCCCTGTGCATGCTCGCGATGTGGGCACCGACCCTGGCCGGCCCGCTCCTGGGCACCCTCGCCGACCGCGTGCGCCGCAAGCCGCTGCTGATCGGTACGAACCTGCTGCTGGCCGCGCTGCTGCTCACCCTGTTCACGGTGGACTCGCCGGAAGCCCTGTGGCTGCTGTTCGCGGTGCTGTTCGTGTACGGCGCGGCGGGCGTGGTCCACGACGCGGCCGAGTCGGCGCTGGTGGCGACCGCCGTGGACCGCTCGCTGCTCGGCGACTTCAACGGGCTGCGCATGACCGCCACCGAGGGCATGAAGCTGCTGGCCCCCCTCGCGGGCGCGGGCGTCTACGCGGCGTACGGCGGGGCGAGTGTCGCCCTGCTGGACTCGCTGACCTTCGTCGTCGCCACGGTGCTGTACGCCTGCCTGCGGGTACGCGAGGAGCGCCCCGCACCCCCGGCCGGGGGCAGGCGCGGCCGGACCGCCGAGGGCGTCCGGTACCTCCGCTCGCATCCGGTGCTGCGCCCGCTGGCCCTGGCGGGCGGCGTGACGATGCTGTGCGCGGGGCTGAGCGGGGCGCTGACCTACGCAGTCGTCGAGGACCTCGGCCGCTCCCCCGCGTACGCGGGCGTGCTGTACGCGGTGCAGGGCGCCGGTTCGGTGGTGATCGGCCTGTGCTCGGGCCCGGCGCTGCGGCACCTGGGCGAGCGTCGTCTCGCGGCCTGGGGCATCGCCCTGCTGGCCGCGGCGGTGGCGCTGCGCGCGGTACCGGACGACGTCTTGGCACTGGCGTGCAGCGCGGCGATCGGCGCGGGCCTGCCGGCGGTCCTGATCGCCACGCTGACGGCGGTGCAGCGCGAGACCCCGGGCACGCTGCTGGGCCGGGTCACCGCTACGGCGAACACGGTGGTGTTCACGCCGAATGTGGCGGGACTGGCGGCGGGTGCGGCGTTGGTGGAACTGACCGACCACCGCCTGCTGTTGGTCTTGCTCGGACTCGCCCTGCTGGCAACGGCAACGAGGCTGGGCACAGGGGCAGGACGACGGATCCAGCCCAAGGGGCGCGGAGCTGTATAGATGTGCGGCTCCGCCGCGCGGGCGCGACCAGCCCCCACGCACCCGCAGCTAATGACGACCCAACGCCACCCTCACCGCATCCAGGTCCCCGTCCGAAGCCAGCCCCGCGTGGTACAGCCGCAGTTCCGTCGCCCCCAGCCGACACGCCTCCACAGCGTCCTCCGCCAGCGTGCCGGGACTACCCCCCATCCCGGAGACAACGGTGAGGTTCGCCGCGATCACAGGCCCGTCCCGAGCCTCCCGGGCAAACGGCGCGACCGCCCCCGCACCCCCCGTGCACGGCACGACCACCCCGTCCGCCACGGACAGAATGTGCGCGGGATCCACCCCCGCATTCGCCCCGCAGTGATACGACACCGGGTCCGCGTGCAACAACACCCGGAACCCCTCGGGCGCGGCCTCCCGCACCGCCCTCACGGCGGCCTCCTGAAGCGAGCGAGCCGTGGCGTCACGCCACGCACGCGTGCCGCCCGCCGTCTCAGCCCCGAGCAGCTTCTCGACCCCCGTCCACCCCCCGTCGGACGGCGCCCCTCGCCACACCGGTTCCAGAGCGGAGCGCACCGCGTCGGCCAGCGCCTCCGGATCGAGCCCTTGCCGGCCGTACCCCTCCCGGCAGGCCGGACAGAAGCACAGCGACATCAGATACTGTCCGGCGTCCCCGAGCCCGACCCCCGCCGTCTTGTCGTGGGCGTGCAGATGCGCCAGCCCGTACCAGCCCAGCGACTCCAGTTCGGTGCCGCGCGCCCCGGGCCGCACGGCCGCCTCCGCGGCCAGGTCGACGAGGTACGCACGCGTGGCGGGCTGCGCGATGCACGGCGCCCACGGATAGCGGTCGCCGTAGGCGTTGACCACCGAGGTGTCCGGATGCTCGGCCCCGAGCCGGGAGTTGTGCGCCAGCACGACCCACGTGTGCACCTCGAGACCCGCGCCCGCGAGGGCGTCCGCGGCCTCGCCGAACGCGTCGCCGGGGGCCCAGTCACCGGCGGGGTACGGGCGCAGCGTACGTCCGCTCCAGCGGTCACCCGGCGGATACAGCACGGCGGCGTGCTCGGCGGTGACGACGCGATGGCGCGGATGGCGCGGGGTCAGAGCGCGCGTGGAGTGATAGGCGGAGGCGAGCGTCACCTGCGCCACGCCGAGCCCGGCGATCCGCGCGGGGGCGTCGGGGTCGCCGTTGACGTCCCAGGGATAGACGAAGGCCGAGGCTCTCATGCGCCCGGTCACATGCCCTCCTCGAGCAGCGCGTGTCCCCGCTCGATCAGCTGAGCGAGCTGCTTGACATGATCCTCGGCCGGCTCGGCGAGCGGCGGCCGGACCTCGCCGACGTCGAGTCCGCGCAGCCGCACACCTGCCTTGACGAGGGAGACGGCGTACCCGTGGCCCTGGGCGCGCAGTTCGGCGAAGGGCCGGTAGAAGCCGTCGAGCAGGCGGCGGGTCGTGGTCTTGTCGCCGGTGCGCAGCGCCCGGTGGCAGGCGAGGGCGAGTTCGGGGGCGAAGCAGAAGACGGCGGAGGAGTAGAGGGTGATGCCGAGGCCGCGGTAGGCGGGCTGGGTCAGTTCGGCGGTGGGCAGCCCGTTGAAGTAGAGGAAGTCGCCGGGGGCCTCGGTGCGTTGCGCGCTGACGATGCGCTGCATCAGGTCGAGGTCGCCCTGGCCGTCCTTGAGTCCGATGACGCCGTCGGTGCGGGCGAGTTCGACCACGGTGTCCGGTGTGAAGAGGGCGTTGTCGCGCTGGTAGACGACGACGGGCAGGTCGGTCGCCGCGGCGAGTTCCCGGTAGTGCCGCAGCAGTCCGTGCTGGGGGGCGCGGACCAGGTAGGGCGGCAGGGCGAGCAGCCCGTCGGCGCCGGCGCGCTCGGCGAGGCGGGCGTAGTGCACGGCGAGCGCCGTGCCGTAGCCGGCGCCGGCGACGACCGGGACGCGCCCCTCGGTCGCCTCCACGGCCGCGCGCACGCAGGACTCGAACTCCTCGGGGGTGAGCGCGTGGAACTCCCCGGTGCCGCAGCAGGCGAACACGGCGGCGGCCCCGGCCTCCACGCCGCGGCGCACATGGAGGCGGTAGGTGTCGAGGTCGACGCTCCCGTCGGGCCCGTAGGCGGTGACCGGGAAGAACAGCGGCCCGCTGGGGATACTGAGCCTGGCGGCGAGAGGGGCTGGGGTCACAAGCTCTCCCTGGTCCATATCCTTGATTGGCGTCTATATTTCTGAACCACTCCACGCTAAGCCGCCACCAGGAGGCCGGTCAAGCGCGCGAACCCGCGCCAGACCAGCGGATTTCGACGTTCCACCACGCGGCGACCACCCTTGACGGGCCGCGGCCCGACTCCTTAGCGTGTCCACGAATATGAATGCCGTGCAGCCTTGTGCACGGCTGGCGATGCAAGGAGATCCGAGGATGCCCGCTCCCCGCACCGTTCTGCTCACCGGCGCCGCCGGCGGACTCGGCACGCTGATGCGGGACCTGCTCCCGGACCACGGCTACGACCTGCGCCTGCTCGACCTGCGCCCCATCGACGGCGAGCCGGGCGCGATCGTCGCCGACCTCGCCGACAAGGACGCCCTGCGCGAGGCGGTCCGCGGCGTCGACGCGATCATCCATCTCGCGGGCATCTCCCTGGAAGCCCCCTTCGAGAAGATTCTCAAGGCGAACATCGAGGGCACCTACAACCTGTACGAGGCGGCCCGCGAGGAGGGCATCGGACGCATCGTGTTCGCCTCCTCCAACCACGCGGTGGGCTTCACGCCCCGCCCCCAGGGCGCCGACCCGCTGATCCCCGTCGACACCCCGCACCGCCCCGACACCTTCTACGGCCTGTCCAAGTCCTTCGGCGAGGACCTCGCCCAGTTCTACTGGGACAAGCACGGCCTGGAGACCGTCTCCGTGCGCATCGGCTCCTGCTTCCCCGAGCCGACCAGCGTGCGCATGCTCTCGGTGTGGATGAGCCCCGCCGACGGCGCCCGCCTCTTCCACGCGGCCCTGACCGCCGAGAACGTCGGCCACACCGTCGTCTACGGCTCCTCCGCCAACACCCGCCTGTGGTGGGACCTGACCTCCGCGCGCGCGCTCGGCTACGACCCGCAGGACGACTCCGAGCCGTACGCCGAGAAGCTCATCGCCGAACAGGGTGACCTGGACCCGGCCGACCCGTCCCACGCCTGCCTCGGCGGCCACTTCGTGACCGACCCCCCGATCTGGCCGCACTGACCGAAAACGATCGCGAGGGGAAGCGGGCGGGCACGAAACGGGCTCGCCCGACCGCATCTCCGGGCATCGCTCGAGAAGCGGTCCGGCAGCACCCCAGGGGCGCGGGGAACTGCGCGACCAGCCACGACGCACCCGCAGCCACTCCACGACCGCCTCCCGCCCCGCACCTCACCCCCACGCCCGAACGGGCACACCCGGGCACCATCACCTCCGTAACAGACCTGGTCACCACCACACCCCCGCTGTAGAAATTCCCTCACGAGCCCGAACGGGCAGCACTGCAGAGGAAGGGCGGGTGACGACATGACCAGAACCGCCGAAGAACGCCAACGCGAGATCGTCCGCATGGCGCGAGCCACCGGCTCCGTGGACGTCACCGCACTCGCCGCCGACCTCGGCGTGGCCAAGGAGACCGTCCGCCGGGACCTGCGCGCCCTGGAGGACCACGGCCTGGTCCGCCGCACCCACGGCGGCGCCTACCCGGTGGAGAGCGCCGGCTTCGAGACCACGCTCGCCTTCCGCTCCACCAGCCATGTCCCCGAGAAGCGCCGCATCGCGGCCGCCGCCGCGAACCTGCTCGGCGACGCCGAGACCGTCTTCGTCGACGAGGGCTTCACCCCCCAGCTCATCGCCGAGGCCCTGCCCAGGGACCGACCGCTGACCGTGGTCACCGCCTCCCTGCCGGTCGCGGGCGTACTCGCGGAGACCGGCACGATCTCGGTCCTGCTGCTCGGCGGCCGGGTCCGTTCGGGCACGCTCGCCACCGTCGACCACTGGACGACGAAGATGCTCGCCGGCTTCGTCATCGACCTGGCGTACATCGGCGCCAACGGCATCTCGCGGGAACACGGTCTGACCACGCCCGACCCGGCGGTCAGCGAGGTCAAGGCGCAGGCGATCCGGGCCGCGCGGCGCACCGTGTTCGCGGGCGTGCACAGCAAGTTCGGCGCCGTCAGCTTCTGCCGGTTCGCGGAGGTCGGCGCGCTGGAGGCGATCGTCACCAGCACCCTGCTCCCGGCGGCGGAGGCCCACCGCTACTCCCTGCTGGGGCCCCAGGTTCTCCGGGTCTGACAGCCCCCACACCTGCACATCCCCTCACGGGCGCCGCACGCCCGGCAGTGCCCCTTATCGCCTGATACATCCCCTCTACGTGCAGGAGCGATCCATGCGCACCCAGAGCCGACGACGACGGCCACCGCGAGCCCCGCTCGCCCTGGCCGCCGCAGGGACGCTGCTCGCCCCGCTGCTCTCCGGCTGCTGGGTCGGAGCGGGCGGGGCCGGATCCGGCGGTGACTCCATCAACGTCCTGATGGTCAACAACCCGCAGATGGTCGAGCTGCAGAAGCTGACCGCCGCCCACTTCACCAAGGACACCGGCATCAAGGTGAACTTCACCGTGCTGCCGGAGAACGACGTCCGCGACAAGATCAGCCAGGACTTCGCCAACCAGGCGGGCCAGTACGACGTGGCCACCCTGTCCAACTACGAGATACCGATCTACGCCAGGAACGGCTGGCTGAAGGAGATGAACTCCTACGTCGCCGAGGACCCGGCGTACGACGAGCAGGACGTCCTGGGGCCGATGCGGCAGTCCCTCACCGGCGAGGACGGCAAGCTCTACGGCCAGCCCTTCTACGGCGAGTCGTCCTTCCTGATGTACCGCAAGGACGTCTTCGCGGCGAAGGGCCTGACGATGCCCGCCCGCCCCACCTGGCGGCAGGTCGCCGACCTCGCCGCGAAGGCGGACGGCGCCGAACCCGGCATGAAGGGCATCTGCCTGCGCGGCCTGCCCGGCTGGGGCGAGGTCATGGCCCCGCTGACGACCGTCGTCAACACCTTCGGCGGCACCTGGTTCGACCAGGACTGGAACGCCCGCCTCGACTCCCCCGAGTGGAAGGAGGCGACAAAGTTCTATGTCGACCTCGTGCGCGAGCACGGCGAGTCCGGCGCCGCCCAGGCCGGTTTCGCCGAGTGCCTGAACAACATGACCCAGGGGAAGGTCGCCATGTGGTACGACGCCACCTCCGCGGCCGGCTCCCTCGAGTCCGCGAACTCCCCCGTCAAGGGCAAGGTCGGCTACGCCCCCGCCCCCGTCGAGAAGACCGAGTCCTCCGGCTGGCTCTACACCTGGGCCTGGGGCATCCAGAACGCATCCCGCAACGCCGACGACGCCTGGAAGTTCGTCTCCTGGGCCTCCAGCAAGGAGTACGAGCAGCTCGTCGGCGACGAGATCGGCTGGTCCGACGTCCCGGCAGGCAAACGCGCCTCCACCTACGCCAACCCCGCCTACCGCGCCGAGGCCGCCGCCTTCCAGGAGATGACCAAGAAGGCCATCGAGCAGGCCCGGCCCGAGGACCCCGGCGTGCAGCCGCGCCCCGCGCCCGGCATCCAGTTCGTCGGCATCCCCGAGTTCACCGACCTCGGCACCAAGGTCTCCCAGGAGATCAGCGCGGCCATCGCCGGACGCCAGTCCGTCGATGCGGCCCTGAAGAAGTCCCAGCAGCTCGCAGAAGAGATCTCCGAGGAGTACGAGGGACGATGACCGCGACGACAACGGCCCCCGTGGCCGCCCCGGAACCGCTCACCACCGGCCGCCGCCCCTCCGCACGGCTGCGCGCCTGGGCCACCCGCGCCCCGCTGATGCCCGCCCTGGTCTTCATGATCGTGGTCACCCAGCTGCCCTTCGTGGCCACCCTGGTGATCTCGTTCTTCGACTGGAACTCCCTCTATCCCGACGCCCGGCACTTCGCCGGCCTCGAGAACTACCAGGAGGTCCTCACCGATCCGGACCTGCGCCGGTCGGTGTGGACGACGATCGTGCTGACCGTGGCCGTCGTCCTGGCCAGCCTGGTCCTCGGCCTGCTGCTCGCCCTGCTCCTGGACCGGAGGTTCCGCGGCCGGGGCGTGGTCCGCACCCTGCTCATCGCCCCGTTCCTGGTCGTCCCGGTGGCGGCGGCGCTGCTGTGGAAGCACGTCCTCTACAACCCCGAGTACGGCCTGCTCAACGGCCTGCTGCACTACGTCGGCGGCCCGCAGCCCGACTGGATCTCCAGCACCCCGCTGCTCGCCGTCGAGGCCGCGCTCGTGTGGCAGTGGACGCCGTTCATGATGCTGATCCTGCTGGCCGGCCTGCAGAGCCGGGACCAGCAGCAGATCGAGGCGGCCCGGGTCGACGGCGCGAGCGACTGGCAGATCTTCCGCCACCTCACGCTGCCCCACCTGCGCCGCTACCTCGAACTCGGGGCGCTGCTCGGCTCGATCTACATCGTGCAGAACTTCGACGCGGTCTTCACGATCACGTCCGGCGGCCTGGGCACCGCCAACCTGCCCTACACCGTCTACCAGACCTTCTACCAGGCCCACGAGAACGGCCTCGCCTCGGCGGCCGGCGTCCTGGTCGTCATCGGCTCGATCGTCATCGCGACCTTCGCCCTGCGCGTGGTGTCGTCCCTGTTCCGCGAGGAGGTGTCCCGCGCATGAGCAGCATCGCCGTACGCGTCCGCCGTAAGGGTGCGGGCCTCGGCCTGCTGGCCTGGCTGGCCGGGATCGCGTTCTTCCTGCCCGTCGCCTGGATGGCGCTGACCTCCTTCCACTCCGAGGAGGACGCGGCCACCAACCCGCCCTCTTTCGCGGCCGCTCTCACCCTGGACGGCTACCGCGAGTTCTTCGGCGCGGGCGGCGGTGCGAGCCCCTGGCCGGCCCTGATCAACTCGGCGGTGGCCTCGATCGCGTCCACGGTGCTGGTGCTCCTGCTGGCCCTCCCGGCGGCGTACGCCCTGTCCATCCGCCCGGTGAAGAAGTGGACCGACGTCCTGTTCTTCTTCCTGTCCACCAAGATGCTGCCGGTGGTCGCGGGCCTGCTGCCGATCTACCTGTTCGCGAAGAACGCCGGCCTGCTGGACAACATCTGGCTCCTCGTCATCCTCTACACCTCCATGAACCTGCCGATCGCGGTGTGGATGATGCAGTCGTTCCTCGCGGAGGTGCCGGTGGCGATCATCGAGGCGGCACGGGTGGACGGAGCGAGGCTGCCGACGATCCTGGCCCGGGTCGTCGCCCCCATCGCCCTCCCCGGCATCGCGGCAACGTCGTTGATCTGCTTCATCTTCAGCTGGAACGAACTGCTGTTCGCCCGGGTCCTGACGGGCGTCGTCGCCGAGACGGCCCCCGTCTTCCTGACCGGCTTCATCACCAGCCAGGGCCTGTTCCTGGCGAAGGTGTGCGCCGCGTCGCTCGTCATCTCCCTGCCGGTGCTCGCCGCGGGGTTCGCCGCCCAGGACAAACTCGTCCAGGGCCTGTCGTTGGGAGCCGTGAAATGAAGGCCGCCGTCATCGAGTCCGTGGGCCGCGCCGTCGTCGCCGAGGTCCCCGACCCGACGCCTGGCCCCCGCGAGGTGGTCGTGGAGGTCGCGGCGTGCGGCCTGTGCGGCACCGACCTCCACATCCTGCAGGGCGAGTTCGCCCCGAAGCTGCCGATCGTGCCGGGCCACGAGTTCGCGGGCGCGGTGGTCGGAGTGGGCACGCAGGTCACGGAGCTGTCGGTGGGCGACCGAGTGGCCGTGGACCCGTCGTTGTACTGCTACGAGTGCCGCTACTGCCGCACCGGCCACAACAACCTGTGCGAACGCTGGGCGGCGATCGGCGTGACGACGGCGGGCGGCGCGGCCCAGTACGCGGTCGCCCCGGTGGCGAACTGCGTCAAACTCCCCGACCACGTCCGCACCGAGGACGCGGCCCTGGTGGAACCGCTGTCCTGCGCGATCCGCGGCTACGACGTCCTTCAGTCCCGCCTCGGGGCACACGTCCTGATCTACGGCTCGGGAACGATGGGACTGATGATGCTGGAGCTCGCCAAGCGCACGGGCGCGGCGAGCGTGGACATGGTGGACATCAACCCCGCCCGCCTGGAAACGGCGATCCAGCTGGGCGTCTCCTCCTCGGCGGCCACCGCCGACGAACTGAACCGCCCCCAGGGCTGGGACCTGGTCATCGACGCGACGGGCAACGCGGCGGCGATCCAGGACGGCCTGGACCGCGTGGCCAAGGCGGGCACGTTCCTCCAGTTCGGCGTGGCGGACTACGCGACCCGGGTCACCATCGACCCGTACCGCATCTACAACCAGGAGATCACGATCACCGGCTCCATGGCGGTCCTGCACAGCTTCGAACGAGCGGCCGAACTCTTCGCCACGGGCATCCTGGACCCCGACATCTTCATCAGCGACCGCATCCCCCTGTCCCAGTACCCGGAGGCCCTGAACCGCTTCGCCGCAGGAGTGGGCCGAAAGATCGTGGTAACCCCATGACCCACCCACCGAGCCCACCCTCCCCCCGATCGGTCACCTCTCGACCAACCGGGTCGGGTGGCGGGTGGGCACAGGTCGGGGTCCAGGGGCGGAGCCCCTGGCGGGGTCGGCGGCGGCGCTCCCCTGCCCCGATCGGACCACAGGCGCGCAGGTAAGGGAACGGCAAAACCGCCCCGCTCGTTCACCCGGCATGACAGCTATGACCCCCGGCTCGAACATCCCCCTCCCCACCGCCCGAGTGACGGTGGACGTCACCGCCCCGGTGCGGCTGGACGTCTCGGGCCTGCTGCTCACCGCCGACGGCAAGGTGCGCTCCGACGACGACTTCATCTTCTACAACCAGCCCACCGGCCCCGGCGTGACGTACCGCTCCGGCGGCGGCACCACTCCCGACGCCATCACGGTCGACACCACGGCCCTCCCACCCGGCATCGAGAAGATCGTCGTCACGGCGAGCCCCGACGCCCCCGGCCAGACCTTCCAGGGCATCGAACCCACGGCGACCCTCCGCAGCGCCGACGACAACTCCGTCCTCGCCACCTTCACACCCCCGCAGCTCGGCTCGGAGACGGCCCTCGTCATCGTCGAGATCTATCTCCGCAACGGCCAGTGGAAGGCCCGCGCCGTGGGCCAGGGCTACGCCAACGGCCTCGCCGGCATCGCCACGGACTTCGGCGTCACGGTCGAGGAGCCGGCAGCCCCGGCCCAGCCCACCGCCCCGGCCCAGCCGGCCACCCCGCCCCCGCCCGCCATGCAGCCCCCGGTGACCCCGCCGGCCCCGCCGATGTCCACCCCGCAGGCACCCCCGGCCCCCACCACCCCCGCCGCCCCGGCGGCCTCCACCGGAAAGATCAACCTCGACAAGGGCCGCGTCAGCCTCCAGAAGAACCAGACCGTCTCCCTGATGAAGGGCGGCCGCCCGCTGCTCTCCCAGGTCAAGATGGGCCTCGGCTGGGAGCCCGCCTACCGCGGCAAGGACATCGACCTCGACGCCTCGGTCATCGCCTACGGCCCCCAGCGCAATCACATCGACAGCTGCTACTTCGGCAAGCTCCAGATCATCAACGGCGCGATCCGCCACTCCGGCGACAACCTCACCGGCGAGGGCGGCGGCGACGACGAGGTGATCACGGTCGACCTCGGCCGTCTCCCCCAGGACGTCACCGGCCTGGTCTTCACGGTCAACAGTTTCTCCGGCCAGAAGTTCACCGAGGTCGCCAAGGCCTACTGCCGCCTCCTGGACGGCACCACCGGCGAGGAACTCGTCCGCTTCGACCTCACCGGCGCCGAACCGCAGACGGGCGTGATGATGGCCAAGCTCATCCGCCAGTTCTCCGGTGAGTGGGAGATGACGGCGATGGGCGACTTCGTGAAGTCCCGCACGGTGAGGGGGATGGTCAAGCCGGCCGCCCAGGCGCTCTGACACCCGGCCACGACCCGCAGGGCGCCCCCGTCGCGGGGGCGCCGGCGGCGGCTCAGCCCCGCAGCCCCTCCATCAGCAACCCGACATAGCGGCGAAGCAGCGCCTGAGCCTCCTCGCCGTCGACCGCCTCGCACGCCATCGCCACCCCGTGCACCAGCCGCAGTACGTCGATCGGCTCGACGTCCCTGCGCAGCACCCCCGCCTCCTGCGCCGCCCCCACCAGCCGCGCCACAGCACTCCTCAACGGGCCGCAGCAATCGGAGGAGGAAGAGGAGCTCTCCGCGGGCCCGCCGTCACCCCCGACCGACGAGCTCAGCAACGCCCGCAGCCCCCGCACCCGGATCATGCCCACACCGAGTTCGTCCAGCCACTCCACCAGCGCCTCACCCGGCGGCAGCCGCTGCGCCAGCTCACCGGCCCGCGCCGCGATCGCGTCGATCCGGTCGGCGTAGGCGGCCTCCAGCAGCGCTCGCCGGGTGGGGAAGTGCCGGTAGAGCGTGCCGGAGCCGACGCCCGCCTGCTTGGCGATGTCGTCGAGCGAGGCGCCCTCGCCCTGCGCGGCGAACGCCTCCACCGCAGCCTTCAGCAACCGCTCACGATTGCGCCGAGCGTCCGCGCGCATGGACCTGACCTGCGCCATCCGTCACTCCTCGGCCGGGAACTCCCGTCCGTAGCCTACCGAGGCGCCGGCGCACCCCCGCTCAGAACAGCGCACTGTACGCGTTCAGCGCCGGCTGCCCGCCCAGATGCGCGTACAGCACGGTCGACTCCCGTCCGATCTCCCCGCGCGACACGAGATCGATCAGCCCGGCCATGGACTTCCCCTCGTAGACGGGGTCGGTGACCATCCCCTCCGTCCGTGCCGCGAGCCGCATTGCCTCCAGCGTCGTCTCGTCCGGGATCCCGTACACCCCCGCGTGATAGCGCTCGTCCAGCTCCACGTCCGCCTCGGTCAGCTCCCGCCGTACGCCGATGAGCCGGCCGGTGCCCTGGGCGATCCGCGCGATCTGCTCACGCGTGGCGACGGGCTTGGCGGAGGCGTCGATGCCGATCACGCGCCGCTGCCTGCCGCCCGCCTCCTCCAGCGCCCGGAACCCGGCGACCATGCCGGCCTGGGTGGATCCGGTCACCGAGCACACGATCACGGTGTCGAAGAAGACGCCCAGCTCCCGCTCCTGCTCGGCGACCTCGTAGGCCCAGCCGGCGAACCCGAGCCCGCCGAGCGGATGGTCGGAGGCGCCGGCCGGGATGGCGTACGGCTTGCCGCCGGACTCCTCGACCTCCCTGAGCGCCTGCTCCCAGCTCTCCTTGAACCCGATGCCGAACCCGGCCCGCACGAGCCGTACGTCGGCCCCGGCGAGCCGGCTGATGAGGATGTTGCCGACCTTGTCGTACACAGCGTCCGGCCAGTCCACCCAGCTCTCCTGCACCAGCACGCACTTGAGCCCGGCGCGGGCGGCGACCGCGGCGACCTGGCGGGTGTGGTTGGACTGCACTCCGCCGATGGACACGAGCGTGTCGCAGCCCTGCGCGAGCGCGTCGGCGACCAGGTACTCCAGCTTGCGGGTCTTGTTCCCGCCGTAGGCCACCCCGGAGTTGCAGTCCTCGCGCTTGGCCCACAGCGAGGCCCCGCCGAGACGGTCGGTCAGCCGCTCCAGCGGATGCACGGGCGAGGGCCCGAAGAGCAGCGGGTAACGCTCGTACGAGGAAAGGGATGCAAGGGACACGGGTCCTCCCGGGGTCGGTTCTCAGTCGGCGAGTTCTTCGAGCCCCCGCCAGATCTCCGCCGTGACCCGGACCGCCTCGTCCACGTCACCGGCCGCGCAGGCCTCGATCAGCCGCTCGTGCAGTCCCGCCGAACGGCAGCTGCCGCCCTCACCGAAGCGCCGGCGCTCCAGTCGGCGGATGAGGGGGGTGTAGCGGGCGACGGTCGCGGCGGCGGCCCGGTTGCCGCTCACCCGCACCAGCACGTCGTGCAGGTCGTCGTCGGCGCGCAGGGCGCCGTCCACGTCACCGGCCCGGACGGCGGCGGCGAACCGTTCGTTGGCGGCCCGCATCGCCTCGATGTCGGCGGCGAACAGCCGCGGCACCGCGACCCGCGTGACCAGCTCGTGCATGGCGCCGACCACGGCGGCGGCGTCCCGGACGTCGGCGGCCACCAGCGGCGTCACCCGGGTGTAGCTCTGCGGCTTGCTCTCCAGCAGCCCCTCGTCCACGAGCCGCGCGAACGCCTCGCGCACCGGTGCCCGGGACAGCCCCAGTCGCTCGGCGAGCTCGGCGTCCCGCACCACCGCTCCGGGTTCGATGTCCCCGGCCACGATGGCGTCGCGGATCGCCTCGTAGGCACGGTCCCTGAGCAGGGTGCGGCGCACGGGCTGAAGGGCCTCCATGGACTGAAATGTTAGATGTCAATGGGGGCGACGGAAAGACCCCGGCCGCACCGGAGTGCGGACCGAATGCCGGACGCGTCTTCCGCTTCCGCCCCATCCGCTGCCCGCGCACCGGACACCCACCTTGTGCCGCGCCTCCCGAGATCAAGTGGGCGGCGGCCGGGAATCCGTGACAAGGAAGTAACCGCCGCCGGCGCACCGGGAGGTGCGTGATGTACTGGTGTCCAGAGATCGAGGTCGGCGGAACCGACAAGGTGCTCTAACCCTGAGCTCCACGGGCGAGTTGTGCCGGTGGCGGGACTCGAACCCGCGGCCGCCCCGTTATGAGTGGAAGTAGGTCCTGCCTGCGTACCTGCACGTTCATCACTCTGGGAGGTCGGCCCCGGGACGAGCGAGCGAATGACTCACCGGCGCTTCTGCCGCTTCCACGGCCCGTTGATGGCGAGCATGATGCCGGGGTCCTGGATGTTGGCGTACAGGGTCTTTCCGTCGGGCGAGAAGGTGACGCCGGTGAATTCGCTGAACTCGGGCTCCTCCTCGCTGCCGATGTTCAGTTCGTTCCGGGCGATCGGATAGGTACGCCCGCTGTCGGTGGCGCCGAACAGGTGCTGGACGCCCTCGCCGTCCTCGGCGATGACCAGACCGCCGTACGGGGAGACGGTGATGTTGTCGGGCCCGTCCGGTGCTCCGTCCTTCGACGGGTCGGGGTTGACGCCGAAGCGGACCTTCAGGGTCAGGGTGCGGCGCTTGGGGTCGTAGAACCACACCTGCCCGTCGTGCTGGGCGGGGCTCTCCTCACGGGCGTAGGAGGAGACGAGGTACGCCCCGCCGTCGCCCCACCACATGCCCTCCAGCTTGCGGGCCCGGGTGACCTCGCCGTCCCCGAACTGCTCCCGCACCGACGTGGCCCTGGCGTCCCGGTCGGGTACGTCGACCCAGTCGACGCCGTACACCGTGCCGGTCTTCGTGGCCCGCGAGAGGTCGTCGACGAAACGGCCCCCGGAGTCGTAGCACTTGGGCGCCTGGAGGACACCCGCGTCGTCGGCGAGGGTGCGCAGGCGTCCGGGGCCGTGGCGGAAGCCGTGGGGCGGGGTCCAGCGGTAGAACAGCCCGTTGGGTTCGTCGGCGTCCTCGGTGAGGTAGGCGTGGCCGCGCTTGGGGTCGATGACGACGGCCTCGTGCTCGTAGCGGCCGAAGAACTTCAGCGGCTTGGGGTCGCGGTTGGCGCGCCGGTCGGCGGGGTCGACCTCGAACACGTAGCCGTGGTCCTTGGTCATGCCGTTCTCACCGGCCCGGTCGGCGTTCTCCTCGCAGGTGAGCCAGGTCCCCCACGGGGTGCTGCCACCCGCGCAGTTGTTGGCGGTGCCGGCGATGCCGACCCACTCGGCGACGCTGCCGTCGCGGCGCACCTCGACGACCGTGCAGCCGCCGGGCGCGGCCGGGTCGTAGACGAGGCCGTCGGCGAGCGGCACCGGGTGCTCGGACTCGGAGCGGGGCCCGTCCATCTCGTGGTTGTTCACCAGGAGGGTGCTGCCGCGGGGCCCGGGAAAGGCGGCGGTGCCGTCGTGCGAGCCGGGCGTGAACTCCCCCGACTCGAGCTTCGTCTTGCCGCTGTGGGTGAGCACCCGGTACGTGAACCCCGCCGGCAGGGCGAGCAGCCCCTTCGGGTCGGGCAGCAGAGGCCCGTAGCCGACGCCCTCAGCCGCCTTCTCGTCTCCCGAGGTCTCGGTCTCGGCGGTCGCGAGGGCGTGGGGCGCGGACCCGAGGGCCGCGACACTTCCCGCCAGCGCGACCCCGGCCCCGGCGATCACAGACGTTCTGGCGAAGTCCCTACGGGTGAACGACATGGGTGTCTCCTGTCGAGGACGGCGGCCTGGTGCGCCGCCACGCTCCCGCCCACGGCTGAACACCAGTTGAACACCACCCAAAGGGGCGCGGGACTGTATCCGTATGCGGCTCCGCCGCGCGGGCGCGGCAAGTCACAGCGCACCCGCACCGCGCTACGAACCTCAACCCCCCTGTTGTGACCGCGCCTTGAACGCAGCCTTCCGAGCCTCCTTCGCCACCTTCTTGTCCGGGTGCAGCCGCCCCATCGCCTCCAGCACATCCGCCGTGGCCGGATGCTCCACCCGCCACGCGGTCGCGAAGAACCCGCTGTGCTGACGGGCCAACCCCTCCACCAGCGCCTGAAGCTCCTCGGAGTTGCCCTCGGCGGCAAGCTGCGCAGCCACCGTGTCGATGGTCAGCCAGAAGATCATCGACTCGGTCGGCGGCGGCACGTCGCTCGCGCCGTGCTCGGTCAGCCAGACCCGGGCGAGCCCGCCGAGCTCGGGGTCGTCCAGCACCTCCCGCAGCGCGGGCTCGGCGGAACCGCCGACCAGCGACAGCGCCTGCTGACAGCGCAGCCGCCGCAGCGGAGCACCCTCGTCCGCGCCGCGCGCCGCGGCCAGCAACTCCCGTGCGGCGGCGAGCGGTTCACGCCGGGCGAGCCACTGCTCGGTCTCCGCGTGGGCCGCCGCCGGCGGAAACACGGCGGTCCCGTCGAGCAGCGCGTCGGCGCCCTTGTCCGCGAGGTCTCCGACGGCCGGCGCGTCGAAACCGGCCTCCAGCAGCCGGGCGCGCAGCCCGTACAGGCCGAGCGGGGTCAGCCGCACCATGCCGTAGCGGGTTACGTCGGTGTCGTCGAGGGGCTCCTCCTCGGCGTCGGCCATGAGCGCCTCGTCGACGGGCTGGTAGTCCACCAGCCCGACCGGCTCCAGCAGCCGGAACTGCTCGTCCAGCCGCATCATCGCGTCGGACACCTGCTCCAGCACGTCGTTGGTGGGCTCCGCCATGTCGTCGGGCACGAGCACGGACGCGGCCAGCGCGGGCAGCGGCACCGGCGTGGGGGCGGGCCCCGGGTCACCGACGGTCATCAGGTACAGGTTGCCGAGCACCCCGTCGAGGAACTCCGCCTCGGCCTCCGGATCCCAGTCGAGCGAGTCCAGATCGAGGACTCCCGACCCCTCTCCCTCGGCGATGGCGTCGACCAGCCCGCCCAGATCGGGGGTACTGGCGTCGGCGAGCACGGCCTCCAGCGCGGCGAGCCACACGCCCAGCACGTCCTGCGGCGATCCGCCGGTGAGCAGCGCCAGATCGGCGCCCGCCCGGACGGTGCCCTCCTCCTCGTCCACGACCTCGACGAGCCCGGTGTCCACGGCGACCCGCCACGCCTCACTGGCCTCGGCGGCGGCGTCCTCCCCGGTCAGCCCCAGCGCCTCGGCCGCGGCGGGCAACTGCTCGTCGGCAAGCGCACCCCCGGCGTCGACCCTGACCTCGGGCCCGGCCCAGCGGGCGAGCCGGGCGGCCCGGGAGAGCAACGGCGTGGACAGCGCGTCGCGCGCCAGCTCCGCTTCGGGGTGCAGGCGCACCGGAGGCAGGGGGGAGCTGTCTGACATCGGCTGGTTCTCCTAGGGCGCCTTCTACGACTCAGCCGCTCAGCCTAGACGGATTTCCACCCATGCCGCCCGCTTCATCTCCTCTTCAGCGACCGTACATGGCCGAAACCTTGACAAGTGCCCTGGCCTGGCTGGAGATTGACGCGCGTAGAAATCGACTGGACCGCCCGATTTCTACGCGCGTCACCACCCTCGTCCCGGCGCTCCACACGTCCCCGGAGGGATCCACGTTGCCGAGCAAGTCGTCCTCCCGTCTCGCCGCGCTCACCGTCGCCGCGGTGTGCACAGCGGCGCCCCTCGTCCTGCCCACCCCGGCGCACGCCGACTCCGTACGCATCCATGACCTCCAGGGCGACACCCGCATATCCCCGTACGCGGGGCAGCAGGTCACCGACGTGACCGGAATCGTCACCGGCATCCGCACCTACGGTTCCTCCCGCGGCTTCTGGATCCAGGACCCGAACCCGGACGCCGACCCGGCCACCAGCGAGGGCGTCTTCGTCTTCACCGGCTCGACCCCCAAGGGCGTGGCCGTGGGCGACGCCGTGACGGTCTCGGGCACCGTCACCGAATACGTCCCCGGCGGCACCTCCTCCGGCAACCAGTCCCTGACGGAGATCACCCGCCCCACCTTCACGGTCACCTCGTCCGGCAACGCGCTCCCGGCCCCCACGAGAATCGACGCCCGCAGCGTCCCCTCGGCCTACACGCCCACCCCCGACGGCTCGATCAACAACCTCACCCTCGAGCCCAGCACCTACGCCCTGGACCACTACGAGTCCCTGGAGGGCATGAACGTCCAGGTGTCCGACGCCCGTGTGGTCGGCGCGACCGACCCGTACACGGAGCTCTGGGTCACGGTGAAGCCGTGGGAGAACCGCAACCGCCGGGGTGGCACGGTCTACGGCTCCTACGACTCCCAGAACACCGGCCGCCTGCAGATCCAGTCCCTGGGCCGCGCCGCCGACTTCCCGGACGCGAACGTCGGTGACACCCTCACCGGCACCACCACCGGCCCCCTGGACTTCAACCAGTACGGCGGCTACACCCTGGTCGCCGCCGAGCTGGGCGCCCTGGAATCCCGCGGCCTCCAGCGCGAGACGACTCGCGAGCAGACCAGCCGCGAACTGTCCGTCGCCACGTACAACGTCGAGAACCTCGACCCGAGCGACGACACCTTCGCCGCCCACGCCGCCGCGATCGTGAACAACCTGCAGTCGCCCGACATCGTGTCCCTGGAGGAGATCCAGGACAACAACGGCGCCACCGACGACGGCACGGTGGCAGCCGACCGAACCATGGCGAAGCTCATCGACGCCATCGAGGCGGCCGGCGGCCCGCGCTACGACTGGCGATCGATCGACCCGGCCGACAAGTCGGACGGCGGCGAGCCCGGCGGCAACATCCGCCAGGCCTTCCTCTTCAACCCCGACCGCGTCTCCTTCGTGGACCGCCCCGGCGGCGACGCGACCACGCCGGTCGACGTCACCAGGACCCACGGCAAGGCCGCGCTCACCCTCTCCCCCGGCCGGATCGACCCGGCCTCCGAAGCCTTCGCCAACAGCCGCAAGCCGCTCGCCGGCGAGTTCACCTTCCGGGGCCGCACGGTCATCCTGATCGCCAACCACTTCGCCTCGAAGGGCGGCGACCAGAGCCTCACCAGTCACAACCAGCCGCCGTCGCGCACCTCGGAGACCCAGCGCCACCTCCAGGCCAAGGCGGTCCACGACTTCACCGCGAAGATCCTCAAGACCCAGAAGAACGCGGACGTCGTCGTCCTCGGCGACATCAACGACTTCGAGTTCTCCGAGACCACCGAGATCCTCGAAGGCAAGGGCACCCTCTGGTCGGCGGTCAAGTCGCTGCCCAGGAGCGAGCGTTACTCGTACGTCTACCAGGGCAACAGCCAGGTCCTGGACCAGATCCTGATCAGCCCGTCGATCCGCCGCTTCTCGTACGACAGCGTGCACATCAACGCGGAGTTCCACGACCAGATCAGCGACCACGACCCGCAGATCCTGCGCTTCCACCCGTAGCGGACCCGCCGCCCACGTCAACGACGTGGGCGGCGGCACTCGCCCACGGCGGGAAGGGGACGGGGCGGTGGTGTCCGCCCGCAGCGGCTGGCGCGTCAACACCACCGCTTCTCGAGTGACCGATTCCGCGCCAGACCGAGGACGGACACCACCGCCCCGGCCCCGACACACCCCCCCCCCCGAGGCGCGACCCAAGCCCCCCCGGACCCGCCCAG
>NZ_JBFAXA010000032.1:45001-82292 GCF_040689265.1 Streptomyces sp. NPDC052012 | reverse complement strand
GTGGTGTCCGTCCTCGGTCTGGCGCGGAATCGGTCGACTCGAGAAGCGGGGGGTGTTGACGCGCCAGCCGCTGCGGGCGGACACCACCGCCCCGTCCCCTCCCCGCCGCGTGCGTGCGCGCCACGCCCACGGTCCGCTGCGCTTGCGCGCCGCGGGCAGCCCGGTCCGCTTACACGGCAGTGGACCGGTGTTCAGGGCAGGCGCGGCTTCGGGTCAGGGCGTGTGCTCGGGCTTCTCCGGGGTGACATCCGGTGGTGGTGGAGCCGTTGGCCTCAGTTTCAGCCAGAGGAGGAACAGCAGGCCCAGGATCAGCATGCCGAGGCCGGTCCAGAGGTTGATGTTGACGCCCTCCGCCTTGTCGATGTCCGCGTCGGACGCCGTGAGGCCCGCGATCGTGACGATGACGCCGTACACGACGAACAGGCCGCCGATGATGCGACGGATGTCGAAGAGGCGTGCCGCGGTGGTGGACTTGGTCTCCAGCTCGGTGATCTCCCGCTGGAGTTCCCGCTCGGAGAAGTGTTCGGACATGGTCTTTCCATTCTCCCGCGATCAGAACGAGAAGGGGATGTAGCAGACGGCGGCCAGGATCACCGCGCCCCAGCCGAGCAGCGCCGGCTTGCGGTACCAGGCCTCGTCACCCGGCGCGGGCGGCTCCGCCATGCCGGGCGAGCGGGTGCCGTAGACCAGGCCCTGGAGTTCGTCGACGGGCTTGGGGGCGGTGAAGAGGCTCACCGCGACCATGACGACCGCGCCCGCGACGAAGCCCGCGATCGCGGAGACGAAGTTGGCGCCCTGGTCGGAGGGGATGTCGATGATGCCCTGCTTGTAGATCCAGAAGTAGTTCACCATCGCGGCCGTGGTGCCCGCGATCAGGCCCCAGAAGCCCGATTTCATCGACGCCCGCTTCCAGAACATGCCGATGATGAAGACGACGAACATCGGCACGTTGAAGAAGGAGAACAGCGTCTGCAGGTAGCTCATGATGTTCGAGAACGAGGACGCCAGGAACGCCGTGCCGATGGAGGCCAGCACGCCGATCGCGGTGATCAGGCGGCCGAACTTCACGTAGTAGGTGTCCTCGCGGTGCTTGACCACGTACTTCGCCCAGATGTCGGTGGTGAACACCGTGTTGAAGGAGGAGACGTTCGCCGCCATGCCCGCCATGAACGCGGCCAGCAGGCCGGTCACGGCGATGCCCAGGACGCCGTTCGGGAGCAGTTGCTGCATCAGGTACGGGATGGCGTCGTTGTACTGGTAGCCGGACTCGGGGGTGCCGAAGCGGGGGATCAGCGCCGCGGCGACCAGGCCCGGGATCATCACCAGGAACACGATGAAGATCTTCGGGAACGCGGCGATCAGCGGGGTGCGCTGCGCCGCGGAGAGGTTCTTCGCGGACAGGGCGCGCTGCACCTCGGCGAAGTTCGTCGTCCAGTAGCCGAAGGAGAGGACGAAGCCGAGGCCGAGGACGATGGTCAGCCAGTTGGCGCCGAGCGGGTTGTCGCTGCCGATCCCGGTGCCGCCCCAGGCGGTCATGAAATCGGCGCCGTGTGATTCCGTGAGCTTGTCGGACAGGCCGTCCCAGCCGCCGACCGTCTTCAGGCCGAGCACGGTGATCGGGATGAGGGCGGCGAGGATCACGAAGAACTGCAGCACCTCATTGTAGATCGCGGAGGACAGGCCGCCGAGGGTGATGTAGGCGAGCACGAAGAAGCCGGCGACCACGATCGCCACCCACTCCGGCCAGCCGAGGAGGGCCTCCACGACGATCGCGAGGGCGTAGAGGTTGACGCCCGCGATGAGGATGGCGGCGAAGGCGAACAGGATCGAGCTGAGCAGGTGCGCCGCCTTGTCGAAGCGCAGGAGCAGGAACTCGGGGACCGAGCGGACCTTGGAGCCGTAGTAGAACGGCATCATCACCAGGCCCAGGAAGACCATCGCCGGGATGGCGCCGATCCAGTACCAGTGCGTGGTGTAGACGCCGTACTGCGCGCTGTTCGCGGCCATGCCGAGGATCTCGGTGGCGCCGAGGTTGGCGGCGATGAAGGCCAGACCGGTGACCCAGGCGGGCAGCGAGCGGCCGGAGAGGAAGAAGTCGAGGCTGGTCTTGACCGAGTGGCGGGCGGCGAAGCCGATGCCCAGGACGACGACGAAGTAGATCCCGAGGATCGTGTAGTCGAGCCAGTTGGTCGGCAGTCGCAGCTCGGCCGCCAGGTGGGTGGGGGGTGGGAAACCTGTGGGGGTCTGCATGAGTACTCGCTTCGTTGCGCGAACCGATACCTCGCGGAACCTACGCCTCCGCGTTCAGGAAATGAAGGCTTTTGTTGGTGGGCTTTGTTGGATTGTGATGTTGACGGGTGTGGTGAGTTGTGTTTTGGTATGTTGAGTTCTGTTGAACACTGCGGCTCGAATGGAGCGTCCGGCGTGAAGAAGACCTCGACCCGACTGGCCGACGGTCGCGAGCTCATCTACTACGACCTCAGTGACGACACCGTCCGCGACGCGACCGACCGCCGGCCGCTGGACGCCACGGTCACGACGTCGGAGATCCGCCGCGATCCGCTGCTGGGGGACAGCGTCGCCGTCGCCTCCCACCGCCAGGGCCGCACGTACCACCCGCCGGCCGACGAGTGCCCCCTGTGCCCGTCCGAGGGCGAGCGGCTCAGCGAGATCCCGGACTCGTCGTACGACGTGGTCGTGTTCGAGAACCGTTTCCCCTCGCTGGCCGGGGACTCCGGCCGCTGCGAGGTCGTCTGCTTCACCTCCGACCACGACGCCTCCTTCGCCGACCTGAGCGAACAGCAGGCCCGGCTGGTCCTGGAGGCGTGGACCGACCGGACCTCGGAGCTGTCGCATCTGCCTGCTGTTGAACAGGTGTTCTGCTTCGAGAACCGGGGTGCCGAGATCGGCGTCACCCTCCAGCACCCGCACGGGCAGATCTACGCCTACCCCTTCACCACGCCCCGCACCGCCCTGATGCTGCGCCAAGTGGCCGCGCACAAGGAGGCCACGGGCGGGGAGAACCTCTTCGACGCCGTGCTGGAGCGGGAACTCGGCCAGGAACGGGTCGTCCTGGAGGGTGAACACTGGGCGGCCTTCGTGCCGTACGCGGCGCACTGGCCGTACGAGGTCCACCTGTACCCGAGGCGCCGCGTGCCCGACCTGCTCGCGCTCGACGAGGCGGCCCGCACAGAGTTCCCCCAGGTCTATCTGGAACTGTTGAGGCGCTTCGACCGGATCTTCGGTACGGGTGAGCCTCCGACGCCGTACATCGCCGCCTGGCACCAGGCGCCGTTCGGCACGCTGGAGGAGTTCGACGGCGTCACACGCGACGACTTCGCGCTCCACCTCGAGCTTTTCACCATTCGCCGCACTTCCGGCAAGCTGAAGTTCCTCGCGGGTTCCGAGTCCGGCATGAACGTGTTCATCAACGACGTGCCGCCGGAGCGCGCGGCCGAACGACTGCGGGAGGTAGCGAGTTCATGAGCGGGAAGTACCTGGTCACCGGCGGTGCGGGGTATGTCGGCAGTGTCGTCGCCCACCATCTGATCGAGGCCGGAGACGAGGTCGTCGTCCTCGACAACCTCTCCACAGGCTTCCGCGAGGGCGTCCCCGCGGGCGCGTCCTTCATCGAGGGCGACATCCGTGACGCCGCCAAATGGCTGGACCCTTCGTACGACGGCGTGCTGCACTTCGCCGCGTTCTCCCAGGTCGGCGAGTCGGTCGTGAAACCCGAGAAGTACTGGGACAACAACGTCACCGGCACCATGGCACTGCTCGGCGCGATGCGCGAGGCGGGTGTGCGCACCCTGGTGTTCTCCTCCACGGCGGCGACCTACGGCGAGCCGGCCGAGGTCCCGATCGTCGAGTCCGCCCCGACCGCCCCCACCAACCCCTACGGCGCCTCCAAGCTGGCCGTCGACCACATGATCAGCGGCGAGGCGGCGGCCCACGGGCTGGGCGCGGTGTCGCTGCGCTACTTCAACGTGGCGGGCGCGTACGGCGCCTACGGCGAGCGGCACGACCCCGAGTCCCACCTGATCCCGCTCGTTCTCCAGGTCGCCCAGGGCAGGCGCGACGCCATCTCCATCTACGGCGACGACTACCCGACGCCGGACGGCACCTGCGTACGCGACTACATCCACGTCGCCGACCTGGCCGAGGCGCACCTGCTCGCGCTGAAGGCGGCCACCCCCGGCGAGCACCTGATCTGCAACCTCGGCAACGGCAACGGCTTCTCCGTCCGCGAGGTCGTCGAGACGGTCCGTCAGGTCACCGGCCATCCCGTCCCCGAGGTGGTCGCACCCCGCCGGGGCGGCGACCCGGCGGTCCTGGTGGCCTCCGCCGGCACCGCCCGCGAGAAGCTGGGCTGGAACCCGTCCCGCACGGACCTCGCCGGGATCGTCGCGGACGCGTGGGAGTTCGCGCAGCAGCGCGCCAACTAGGACTTGATGAAGGGTCAGGGCATGAGCGAGACGGTCGCAGCGCAGTTCGAACAGCTGTACGGGGCTGCGCCGCACGGGGTGTGGGCGGCGCCGGGCCGCGTCAACCTCATCGGCGAGCACACCGACTACAACGACGGCTTCGTCATGCCGTTCGCGCTGCCGCACACCGCGGTCGCCGCGGTCGCACGCCGTGACGACGGCGTGCTGCGTCTGCACTCCGCGGACGTGGACACGCCGGTCGTGGAACTGACCGTGGACGCCCTCGCCCCCGAGTCGGACAAGAACTGGACCGCCTACCCGGCGGGCGTGGTGTGGGCCCTGCGCGAGGCCGGCCATCCCGTGACCGGCGCGGACATCCACCTGTCCTCGACGGTCCCGTCGGGCGCGGGCCTGTCCTCCTCGGCCGCCCTGGAGGTGGTCGTGGCCCTCGCCCTGAACGACCTGTTCTCCCTCGGCCTGCGCGGCTGGCAACTGGCCCGCCTGTGCCAGCGCGCGGAGAACGTCTACGTCGGCGCGCCGGTCGGCATCATGGACCAGACCGCCTCGGCCTGCTGCGAAGCCGGCCACGCGCTGTTCCTCGACACCCGCGACCTCTCCCAGCGTCAGATCCCCTTCGACCTGGCGGCCGAGGGCCTGCGCCTGCTGGTCGTCGACACGCAGGTCAAGCACAGCCACAGCGAGGGCGAGTACGGCAAGCGCCGCGCCGGCTGCGAGAAGGGCGCGGCACTGCTGGGCGTCGACGCCCTGCGCGACATCCCCTACGCCGAGCTCGACGCGGCGCTGGCCCGGCTGGGCGACGAGGAGGAGGTCCGCCGCCTGGTCCGCCACGTGGTGACGGAGGACGAGCGGGTCGAACGCGTCGTCTCCCTCCTGGAGTCGGGCGACCCCCGCGCCATCGGGCCGGTCCTGGTCGAGGGCCACGCGTCCCTGCGCGACGACTTCCGTATCTCCTGCCCCGAACTCGACCTGGTGGTGGACACGGCCCTCGCCGCCGGCGCCCTGGGCGCCCGCATGACCGGCGGCGGCTTCGGCGGCTCGGCGATCGTCCTGGCGGAGACCGCCGACGTGGAGGGCATCACCAAGGCGGTGGAAGAGGCCTTCGCCGCGGCCCGCTTCACCGCGCCCCGCACCTTCGAGGCGGTCCCGTCGGCGGGGGCGCGGCGGCTGCGCTAGCGGACACCCCCTAGAACCCCCCTAGGACACCCCTAGGACCCCCTAGGACAGGCCCTGGCTGCCCAGTCGTTTGACCAGGGTGTACTCCGTGATTCCCGGGGGGTAGTCGGGGATCACGCACACCACGTCGTAGCCCTGCTTCCGGTAGAACTCCGGGGCCTGGAAGTCCCACGTCTCCACGCGGGCCGAGGTGCAGCCGCGTTCGGTGGCGGCGAGGCGTTCGGCCTCGGCCAGCAGGCGGGTGCCCAAGCCCGTGCCGCGGTGGGGTTCGTCGACCCACAGGTAGGTGACGTGGAGCCAGGTCGTCCAGGTGTGGCCGACCAGGCCGCCCGCGAGGTCGCCGGAGGTGTCCGAGGCCCACACGTGCAAAGGGGACTCGCGTTCGTCGGGGGTGCCGCGCAGGGCGCGCAGGACGGGGGAGGCCGCCGTGTTGGTGTCCCGCAGCCGCCTGCGGAGCAGATCACGTCGGGCCTTGTCGACTTCTGTCTCCAGACGAAACATGCGGCTCACCATAAACGGGCCAGGTCCGCCAGTTCTGCAAATAACCTTCCGCTCCCCGCCCCCGCCCGTACCCTGATGAACAGTGCCGGTGGGGGCCGGTGAGCGATCCCCTGCTCTGGGAAAGAGCTCGGGGAAGGGGGTTTCGTGGTTCGCATCCGAGTCCTGGTCGTCGACGACCATCGCATCTTCGCCGAGTCGCTGGCCGCGGCACTGGCCGCGGAGCCCGATGTCGAGGTGGCGGCGGCGGGCAGCGGCCCGGCCGCCCTGCGCTGTCTGGAGCGGGCCGCCGCCGAGGGGCGGCGGTTCGACGTCATGCTCGTCGACGCCGATCTGGGTGGCAAGGTGCCGGGCGGCCGGCCGGCGGCGCCCGTGCAGGACGGCGACGAGGACGGCCTCGTCGACGGGATGGCGCTGGTCGCCGGTGTGCGCCCGGCCCAGCCGCAGGTGCGGATCGTCGTGCTCGCCGAGAAGGACGACCCGCGCCGGGCCGCCCTCGCCCTGCAGGCCGGCGCCTCCGGATGGGTGGCCAAGGACTGCTCGCTGAACCGGCTGCTGACCGTCATCCGGGGCGTGCTGCGCGACGAGACGCATCTGCCGCCCGCCCTGCTCACCGGCGTCCTGCGCGAACTGACCGCGGCCCGCAAGCACCGCACCGAGAGCGAGCGGCTGGTGGAGTCGCTCACCCCGCGCGAGCGTGAGGTGCTGCGCTGCATGGTGGCCGGGCTGGGCAGGAAGGCCGTCGCCGAGCGGCTGTATCTGTCCCCGCACACCGTGCGGACGCACATGCAGAACGTCCTCGGCAAGCTCGGGGTCCACTCCACGCTCGCCGCCGTCGCCCTCGCCCGCCGTGCGGGAATCGGGCCCGTCGACCTATCCGGGGATGTTGTCGAACGGGGCGGTCAGCTGGCGTAGCAGGGCGGCGAGCTCGCTGCGCTGGGCGCGGGAGAGTTCCGCGAGGATCGCCCGCTCCTGGTCCAGCAGCCCCGCCAGGGACTGGTCGGCGCGGTCGCGTCCCTCGTCCGTGAGCCGGACCAGCACCCCGCGCCGGTCGCTGGGGTCGGGCAGCCGCTCCACCAGGCCCTTCTTGGCGAGGCGGTCGATGCGGTTGGTCATCGTGCCGGACGTGACCAGCGTCTGGGTGAGCAGCTGTCCCGGCGAGAGCTGATACGGGGTGCCCGCGCGGCGCAGTGCGGTCAGCACGTCGAACTCCCAGGGCTCGAGACCGTGCTCTGCGAAGGCGAGCCGGCGTGCCCGGTCCAGATGCCGGGCGAGTCTGCTGACCCGGCTGAGCACCTCGAGCGGTTCCACGTCGAGGTCCGGGCGCTCCCGGCGCCACGCTGCGACCAGCCGATCGACCTCGTCCTCCATGGCGATCAGTGTAGTGGTTGTGTCGACGTGAAGTCTCTTGATGTCAAGTCTCTTGACGTCGAGTATTTCTTCGCCCAGGCTGGGTAGGCGTCCACCGCCAGCCCATCGGGAGGCCCCATGCCCGTCACCCCCACCTGGGACCCCGCCCAGTACCTGCGCCACGCCGGCCCCCGCACCCGGCCCTTCACCGACCTCCTCGCCCGTATCCCCGACCCGCCCGCCCGGTCACCGCGCATCGCCGACCTCGGCTGCGGCGCGGGCAACGTCACCGCCCTGCTCGCCGAACGCTGGCCCACAGCGCGCATCACCGGCTTCGACAACTCACCCGCGATGCTCGACAAGGCCCACGTCGACCACGCGGGTCCCACAGCGGGCGGCGGGTACCTCGACTTCGCCCACGCCGACGTCCGCACCTGGACGCCCGAGGAGCCGTACGACCTGATCGTCAGCAACGCGACCCTGCAGTGGATCCCGGGGCACGCGGAACGCTTCCCCGACTGGATCGCCGGGCTGACCCCCGGCGGCACCTTCGCCTTCCAGGTCCCCGGCAACTTCGACGCCCCCAGCCACACCCTGATGCGCGACCTCGCCCACCGCCACGGTCTCCACGACACCCTGCGCCACACCGACGCCGTGCACACCCCGCAGGACTACCTGGCCCGCCTCACCGGCCTCGGCTGCACGGCCGACGTCTGGGAGGCGACATACATCCACCTGCTCCAGGGCGAGGACCCGGTCCTGGACTGGGTCAAGGGCACGGGCCTGCGCCCCGTCCTCACCGCCCTCGCCGACGACCCCGCGGCCCGGGACGCCTTCCTGGAGGAATACCGGGCCGCCCTGCGCGAGGCCTATCCAGCGGGCCCCCACGGCACGGCGTTCCCCTTCCGCCGTGTCTTCGCCGTCGCGCACAAGCCCGCGGAGCACGCCGAGGACGCGGAGGACGCGGAGAACTCGGAGCACACGACATGATCACCGCCCTCGATCACGTCCAGCTCGCCGCGCCTCCCGGCAGCGAGGACCTCCTTCGGGCGTACTACGTCGACGTCCTCGGCATGACTGAGATCCCCAAGGCCCCCGTGCTCGCCGCCCGCGGCGGCTGCTGGTTCCGGGTGGGGGCCGTCCAGCTGCACCTGGGCATCGAGGACGCCTTCCGCCCCGCGAAGAAGGCGCACCCCGGCATCAGGGTCACCGGCATCGACGCGTACGCCGCCCGCCTGACCCGCCACGGTGCCCCCGTCACCTGGGACGACCACCTACCGGGCCACCGCCGCTTCTACTCCGAGGACCCGGCCGGCAACCGCCTGGAGTTCCTGGAGCCCGTCCGGGACGCGTGATCAGGGGAGGCGGGGAGGTTCGAGCAGTGCGGCCACTCGGCCCTGGTCGGTGAGAGCGATGGTCTCCCGAGAACTGGCGACGCGGTGAACCAGGTCGTCGAGCCGTGCGGCGGCCTCATCGACGGGGACACACCTCGCGCCCCGCGCAGTCACGTCAGTCGTGTCCGCAGGGTTCCACAGCCGGCATCCAAGTGCCCGGGAGTCAACTCTTTCGGTGCCCGATCAGCCGCGGTTTCGGTTCCAGGCCGTCCAGGCCGTGCCACGCCAGGTTCACCAGGTGGGCCGCCACCTCCGCCTTCTTCGGCTTGCGGACGTCCAGCCACCACTGGCCCGTCAGGGCGACCATCCCGACCAGCGCCTGCGCGTACAGCGGGGCCAGCTTGGGGTCGAAGCCGCGGGACTTGAACTCGCGGCCCAGGATGTCCTCCACCTGGGTCGCGATGTCCGAGATGAGCGAGGCGAAGGAGCCCGTCGACTGGGGGATGGGGGAGTCGCGGACCAGGATGCGGAAACCGTCCGTGTACTCCTCGATGTAGTCGAGGAGAGCGAAGGCCGCCTGCTCGCACAGCTCGCGGGGATGACCGGCCGTCAGCGAGCTCGTGACCATGTCCAGCAGACGGCGCATCTCGCGGTCCACCACCACCGCGTACAGCCCCTCCTTGCCGCCGAAATGCTCGTACACCACCGGCTTGGAGACCCCGGCCTTCGCCGCGATCTCCTCCACCGACGTGCCCTCGAAACCCTTCGCCGCGAACAGCGTGCGGCCGATCTCCAGCAGCTGTTGCCGGCGCTCCGCACCAGTCATCCGGGTCCGGCGCGTGCGCCGCGGCTTGTCATTGCTCGGGGTGCTGCTGGAGTCGGTCGCCACGGCGACCATCATGCCGCCTCGACGGTCTCCTTCCGGCGCCGGGAGCCGTCATCCGTGGTGTTGCGGCGCGAATCGATACGCGAGCGTGACGGCCACCGCACGTCGTACGCCCAGCCCAGCTGCTCGAACCAGCGGATCAACCGCGCACTCGAATCGAGCTGCCAGCGCTCCACACCGTGCCGCGCCGACGTCGGGTCGGCGTGGTGCAGGTTGTGCCAGGACTCGCCGCACGACAGGATCGCCAGCCACCACACGTTGCCCGAGCGGTCCCGCGACTTGAACGGCCGCTTGCCGACCGCGTGGCAGATCGAGTTGATCGACCACGTCACGTGGTGCAGCAGCGCCACCCGGACGAGCGAGCCCCAGAAGAAGCCGGTGAACGCGCCCCACCAGGACATGGTGACCAGACCGCCGATCAGCGCCGGCAGCACGAGCGAGACCGTCGTCCACAGCACGAACTGACGGGAGATCGCCCGCATCGCCGGGTCCTTGATCAGATCCGGCGCGTACTTGTCCTGCGGCGTCTGCTCCTCGTCGAACATCCAGCCGACGTGCGCCCACCACAGGCCCTTCATCAGTGCCGGAACCGTCTCCCCGTACCGCCACGGCGAATGCGGGTCGCCCTCGGCGTCGGAGAACTTGTGGTGCTTGCGGTGATCGGCCACCCAGCGCACCAGCGGCCCCTCGACCGCCATCGACCCCGCGATGGCCAGCGCGATCTTCAGCGGCCGCTTGGCCTTGAACGAACCGTGAGTGAAATGCCGGTGGAACCCGATGGTGATGCCGTGGCACCCGAGGAAGTAGAAGAAGACCAGCAGACCGAGGTCCAGCCAGCTCACCCCCCAGCCCCACGCCAGCGGCACCGCCGCCAGCAGCGCCAGGAACGGGACGGTGATGAAGAGCAGCAGCGTGATCTGCTCGATGGAACGCTTGCGCTCCCCGCCCAGCGTGGCGGACTGCGCGGCGTCGTCGTCGGACCGTGATGTCTTCGGGGCTTCTTCGATCACATCGGAGCTTGAGGTCATGCGTGTCCCCTGTGGGGTATGCGGATTGGGGTGATGCCGGGCTACCGGGACCGAGCGGAAGTCCCTACGGTTCCGTAACCTACGGCTTCGTAAGTATGGCAGTGCGTCGCCCGGCGGCAAGAGCCCGTGAGCCTGCGCGTCCCGGCCGACACCTATCCTGGGAGTCGGTCGGACAGCGCGGTCCGCTCGGAATACTTCCCGGACGCCCCGGCCCGTATGCGGCCCCCGCCGCGCGAGACGCCGTTCGGGTACCCCTCCCAGATGAGCTTCAACACTGCAAGGAGCCGCACCTGTGAGCAGTGCCGACGACCAGACCACCACGACGAGCACCGAGCTGCGTGCCGACATCCGCCGACTGGGTGACCTCCTCGGGGAGACCCTTGTCCGGCAGGAGGGCCCGGAACTGCTCGACCTCGTCGAGAAGGTCCGCCGCCTCACCCGAGAGGACGGCGAGGCCGCCGCCGAGCTGCTGCGCGGCACGGAACTTCAGACCGCGGCCAAGCTGGTCCGCGCCTTCTCCACCTACTTCCACCTGGCCAACGTCACCGAGCAGGTGCACCGCGGCCGCGAACTGCGCGCCCGCCGCGCCGCCGAGGGCGGACTGCTCTCCCGCACCGCCGACCGGCTCAAGGACGCCGACCCCGAGCACCTGCGCCAGACCGTGCAGCACCTCAACGTCCGGCCCGTCTTCACCGCCCACCCCACCGAGGCCGCCCGCCGCTCCGTCCTCAACAAGCTCCGCCGCATCGCCGCCCTCCTCGACACCCCCGTCCTCGCCTCCGACCGGCGGCGCCTGGACACCCGGCTCGCCGAGAACATCGACCTCGTCTGGCAGACCGACGAACTGCGCGTCGTCCGCCCCGAGCCCGCCGACGAGGCCCGCAACGCCATCTACTACCTCGACGAACTCCACGCCGGCGCCGTCGGCGACGTCCTGGAGGACCTGACCGCCGAACTGGAGCGCGTCGGCGTCAAGCTCCCCGACGACACCCGCCCCCTCACCTTCGGCACCTGGATCGGCGGCGACCGCGACGGCAACCCCAACGTCACCCCCCAGGTCACCTGGGACGTCCTCATCCTCCAGCACGAACACGGCATCAACGACGCCCTGGAGATGATCGACGAACTGCGCGGATTCCTCTCCAACTCCATCCGCTACGCCGGCGCCACCGAGGAACTCCTCACCTCCCTCCAGGCCGACCTCGACAACCTCCCCGAGATCAGCCCCCGCTACAAGCGCCTCAACGCCGAGGAGCCCTACCGGCTCAAGGCCACCTGCATCCGGCAGAAGCTGGAGAACACCAAGCTCCGCCTCGCCAAGGGCACCCCGCACGAGCCCGGCCGCGACTACCTCGGCACCAGCGAACTCCTCGCCGACCTGCGCATCGTCCAGACCTCCCTGCGCGAACACCGCGGCGGGCTCTTCGCCGACGGCCGCCTCGCCCGCACCATCCGCACGCTGGCCGCCTTCGGCCTCCAGCTCGCCACCATGGACGTCCGCGAACACGCCGACGCCCACCACCACGCCCTCGGCCAGCTCTTCGACCGGCTCGGCGAGGAATCCTGGCGGTACGCGGACATGCCCCGCGACTACCGGACCAAGCTCCTCGCCAAGGAACTCCGCTCCCGCCGCCCCCTCGCGCCGACCCCCGCGCCCGTGGACGCGGCCGGCGAGAAGACCCTCGGCGTCTTCCAGACCGTCAAGCGCGCCCTGGAGGTCTTCGGACCCGAGGTCATCGAGTCGTACATCATCTCCATGTGCCAGGGCGCCGACGACGTCTTCGCCGCCGCCGTCCTCGCCCGCGAGGCCGGCCTGATCGACCTGCACGCCGGCTGGGCCAAGATCGGCATCGTGCCGCTGCTGGAGACCACGGACGAGCTCAAGGCCGCCGACACCATCCTCGAGGACATGCTCTCCGACCCGTCCTACCGGCGCCTCGTCGCGCTCCGGGGCGACGTCCAGGAAGTCATGCTCGGCTACTCGGACTCCTCCAAGTTCGGCGGCATCACCACCTCGCAGTGGGAGATCCACCGGGCACAGCGCCGCCTGCGCGACGTCGCCCACCGCTACGGCGTCCGCCTGCGCCTCTTCCACGGCCGCGGCGGCACCGTCGGCCGCGGCGGCGGCCCCACCCACGACGCGATCCTCGCCCAGCCCTGGGGCACCCTGGAGGGCGAGATCAAGGTCACTGAGCAGGGCGAGGTCATCTCCGACAAGTACCTCATCCCCTCCCTCGCCCGGGAGAACCTGGAACTGACCGTCGCCGCGACGCTGCAGGCCTCCGCCCTGCACACCGCGCCCCGCCAGTCCGACGAGGCCCTCGCCCGCTGGGACGCCGCCATGGACGTCGTCTCCGACGCCGCCCACACCGCGTACCGGGGGCTCGTCGAGGACCCGGCCCTGCCGTCCTACTTCCTCGCCTCCACGCCCGTCGACCAGCTCGCCGACCTGCACCTCGGCTCCCGGCCCTCCCGCCGCCCCGGCTCGGGCGTCTCACTCGACGGCCTGCGCGCCATCCCGTGGGTGTTCGGCTGGACCCAGTCCCGGCAGATCGTCCCCGGCTGGTTCGGCGTCGGCTCCGGACTCAAGGCCCTGCGCGAAGCCGGCCTCGACACCGTGCTCGACGAGATGCACGAGCAGTGGCACTTCTTCCGCAACTTCATCTCCAACGTCGAGATGACCCTCGCCAAGACCGACCTGCGCATCGCCCAGCACTACGTCGACACTCTCGTCCCCGACGAGCTCAAGCACGTCTTCGACACCATCAAGGCCGAACACGAGCTCACCGTCGCCGAGGTGCTGCGCGTCACCGGAGAGAAGGAACTGCTCGACGCCCAGCCCGTCCTGAAGCAGACCTTCGCCATCCGCGACGCCTACCTGGACCCCATCTCCTACCTCCAGGTGGCGCTCCTCAAGCGCCAGCGCGACGCGGTCGCCGCCGGCGAGCAGCCCGACCCGCTGCTCTCCCGCGCCCTGCTGCTCACCGTCAACGGCGTCGCCGCCGGACTCCGCAACACCGGCTGACCCGGCTCCCCCCAACACACACCGGTGCCCCCGCGCTCACCACGAGCACGGGGGCACCGGCACATCTCACCTACGGCGTCACACCACCACGAACGCCGCCGTCAGCAGCGCCACCCCCGACCCGGCCAGCAGCCACGCCGCCCGCGTCCTGCGCAGCCCGCCCGCCACCACCACCGACGCCAGCAGCAGCGCACCGCCCATCGGCACCCACGCGTACAGCACCCCGCCCGGCCCCGACCGCACCGCCTGCGTACCGCCCGGCTTCAGCACCACCGCGTACGTCTCCCCCTCCGCGACGGCCACCGAATCCTCCAGCACCACCCGCCCCCGCGGCTGCGACCCCGCCGACACCGGCGTATACGGGCCCGAGCACGTCCCCCCGCCGCACCGCGTCACCTCGACCGCGCCCCGCTCACGGCCCTTGGTCAGCATCACGTGCTGCGCCGAGCCCCAGGACGCCCACACACCGGCGATCAGGATCAGCACGGTCACCGTGCCCATCGCCGCGACCCGTCCGAAAGAGAGCACCGCAGAAGGCATGGCCGCGATCCTTGGCCATGGCTGCGCGCTCGGTCAACTCGCCCGGGGGACAAGTCAGGAGTTGTACGTACTCTGCGCCCGCTCAAGACCGTCGATCACCAGACACTCCACCGCGTCCGCCGCCCGGTCCACGAAATAGTCCAGCTCCTTGCGCTCCGCCGACGAGAAGTCCTTCAGCACGAAGTCCGCCACCTGCATCCGCCCCGGCGGACGCCCGATCCCGAACCGCACCCGGTGATAGTCCGCCCCGAAGGCCTTCGTCAGCGACTTCAGCCCGTTGTGACCGTTGTCCCCGCCACCCAGCTTCAGCCGCAGCGTGCCGTAGTCGATGTCCAACTCGTCATGGATCGCCACCACATGCGCCACCGGCACCTTGTAGAACTCCCGCAGCGCGTTCACCGGCCCGCCCGACAGGTTCATGTATGACATCGGCTTCGCCAGCACCACCCGCCGGCTCCCCGGCCCCGGCGGACCGATCCGGCCCTCCACCACCTGCGCCTGAGCCTTCCCCGCACGCTTGAACCGGCCGCCGACCCGCTCCGCCAGCAGATCCGCCACCATGAACCCCACGTTGTGCCGGTTCCCCGCGTACTCGGGCCCCGGATTGCCCAGCCCCACGATCAGCCACGGAGCCGCCGCATCCGTCGTCACGTCACACTCTCCTCGATACGCGCCAGCCGCTGCCCCCGACGGGAACAGCGGCTGACGAACAAACGACGACGGCGAGGATCAGGCCTCGGCGGCCTCTTCGCCCTCTTCCTCGGCACCCTCGGGCGCCTCCTCCGCCTGCGCGGCCAGCACCTGCAGCACCACGGTCTCACCGTCGACCGTCAGCTTGGTGCCCTGCGGCAGCGTGATGTCCTTGGCCTGGACCGAGTCACCGGCCGACAGACCCTCGATGGAGACGGTCACGTTCTCCGGGATGTGCGTGGCCTCGGCCTCGACCGGCAGCGCGTCCAGGACGTGCTCCAGCAGGTAGCCACCCGGGGCCAGCTCGCCCTCGGTCTGCACCGGGATGTCGACCTGGACCTTCTCGCCGCGCTTCACCAGCTGCAGGTCCACGTGCTCCAGGAAGCCCTTCAGCGGGTCACGCTGCACGGCCTTCGGGATCGCCAGCTCGTTCGACTTGCCGTCGATGTCCAGCGCGATCAGCACGTTCGGCGTACGCAGCGCCAGCAGCAGCTCGTGGCCCGGGAACGTCAGGTGCAGCGGGTCCGAACCGTGCCCGTACAGCACACCCGGAACCTTGTTGTCACGACGGATACGACGCGCGGCACCCTTGCCGAACTCGGTACGCGTCTCGGCGGAGATCTTCACCTCGGACATATTCACTCCTCGAAGTCAGAAACGGACGTGGTCACCCGGCCACGAACGGCCTGCTACGAAGAGCGCGTCGATTACGGACCGCCGTACCCACGCCTTTCGAGTAATTCGAAGAGACGAGTACGGCCTCCCTCGCCGAGCAACTGCAGCAGTCTACTCGGACCAGGAGGCCGCACCCAAAACGATCACCGCAGCCCTGGACGGGCCGGGTTGCAGAACCCTTACTGCTCGTCGAACAGGCTCGTCACCGAACCGTCCTCGAACACCTCACGCACCGCACTCGCGATCGTCGGCGCGATCGACAGCACCTTGATCTTGTCCAGGTCCTCGCTCAGCTCACCCGGCGTCGGCAGCGTGTTCGTGAACACGAACTCACTCACCCGCGAGTTCTTCAGCCGGTCCGCCGCCGGACCCGACAGCACACCGTGCGTCGCCGTCACGATCACGTCCTCCGCACCATGCGCGAACAACGCGTCCGCAGCGGCGCAGATCGTGCCACCGGTGTCGATCATGTCGTCCACCAGCACACACACGCGGCCCTTCACCTCACCGACCACCTCATGCACGGTGACCTGGTTCGCCACGTCCTTGTCCCGCCGCTTGTGCACGATCGCCAGCGGCGCACCCAGACGGTCGCACCAACGGTCCGCCACCCGCACACGACCCGCGTCCGGAGACACCACCGTCAGCTTCTCCCGGTCCACCTTCGCACCCACGTAGTCCGCGAGGAGAGGAAGAGCGAACAGGTGGTCCACCGGACCGTCGAAGAAGCCCTGGATCTGATCCGTGTGCAGATCCACCGTCAGCAGCCGGTCCGCACCCGCCGTCCGCATCAGATCCGCGATCAGACGCGCCGAAATAGGTTCACGACCCCGGTGCTTCTTGTCCTGCCGCGCGTAACCGTAGAACGGCACGATGACCGTGATGGACCTCGCCGACGCACGCTTCAACGCGTCGATCATGATCAACTGCTCCATGATCCACTTGTTGATCGGCGCCGTGTGGCTCTGGATCAGGAAACAGTCGGCACCACGAGCCGACTCCTGATACCGCACATAGATCTCACCATTGGCGAAGTCGAAGGCCTTCGTCGGGACAACCCCGACACCCAGCTGCTGGGCGACCTCCTCGGCAAGCTCGGGGTGGGCGCGGCCGGAGAAGAACATCATCTTCTTCTCGCCGGTCGTCTTGATCCCGGTCACAGCACTTTCTCCTCAGAGGTCGTCACAGCTGGGCGTGTCCAGAAACCTCTCAGCCGACTCGCGAGAGGCCATCTCAGCTGGTGGGGGTGCGGGTGTGCACTTATCACGGTACGCCGTGTTTCAGGCACCCGTTTCCGGTCAGCCCTCCTCGGCCGACCCCCGGGAAGCCGCCTCCGCAGCCTTCGCGGCAGCACTCCCCGGACGCTTACGAGCCACCCAACCCTCGATATTCCGCTGCTGACCACGGGCCACAGCCAGCGAACCGGGCGGCACATCCTTCGTGATCACCGAGCCGGCAGCCGTGTACGCGCCGTCCCCGATCGTGACAGGAGCCACAAACATGTTGTCCGAACCCGTCCGGCAATGCGACCCGACCGTGGTGTGGTGCTTGTCCTGACCGTCGTAATTCACAAACACACTCGCCGCACCGATGTTGCTGAACTCACCGATCGTCGCGTCACCGACGTAGGAGAGGTGCGGCACCTTCGTGCCCTCACCGATCGAGGCGTTCTTCGTCTCGACGTACGTACCGATCTTGCCCTTACGGCCCAGACGCGTCCCCGGGCGGAGATAGGCGAAGGGACCGACGGAGGCCTCCGGACCCACCTCGGCACCGATCGACACCGTGTTGTCCACACGCGCCCCCGCGCCCACGCGGGTGTCCGTCAGACGGGAATGGGGGCCCACCTCGCAGCCTTCGGCCAGATGCGTGGCACCGAGCAGCTGCGTCCCCGGGTGCACGACGACGTCCTGCTCGAAGGTCACGGTGACGTCGACGAAGGTCGTGGCAGGGTCGATGACCGTCACACCCGACAGCATGGCCTCGGTCAGCAACCGGTCGTTGAGAATCCGCCGCGCCTCGGCCAGCTGCACACGGTTGTTGATGCCCGCGATCTCCCGGTGGTCCCCCGCCAGCGCCGCACCCACCCGGTGACCCGCCTCCCGCAGAATCCCCAGCACATCGGTGAGGTACTCCTCACCCTGCGAATTGTCCGTCCGGACCTTCTTGAGGGCATCGGCCAGCAGGGCCCCGTCGAACGCGAACACCCCGGAGTTGATCTCACGGATCGCCCGCTGCTCGTCCGTGGCGTCCTTGTGCTCGACGATCGCGGTGACGGCACCGGTGCTGTCGTCCCGCACGATCCGGCCGTACCCCGTCGCATCCGGCACCTCGGCGGTCAGCACCGTCACGGCGTTGCCGTCCGCGGAATGCGTCTGCGCGAGCTGCCGCAGCGTCTCACCGGTCAGCAGCGGAGTGTCCCCGCAGACGACCACGACGGTCCCGTCGACGGCACCGCCCAGCTCCTCGAGGCCCATGCGCACGGCGTGACCGGTCCCGTTCTGCTGCGCCTGCACGGCGGTGCGGACGTCGGGCGCGATCTCGGCGAGATGAGCGGTCACCTTCTCGCGGGCGTGCCCCACGACGACGACGAGGTGCTCCGGGCGGAGCTCGCCGGCGGCGGCGAGCACATGTCCCACCAGGGAACGGCCACAGATCTCATGCAGGACCTTGGGTGTGGCCGACTTCATACGGGTGCCCTCACCCGCTGCGAGAACGACGACGGCTGCCGGGCGATTGGCGCTCACGGGATGCCCTTCGGCTGTGATGGGGAGGGGGTGGACATCCGCAGGATACCGGGGTGTTTCGGGGCGGACATGAGCGCGGGTCCCCGCCGGGGGTTCGCCGGTGAGGACCCGAACCCATGGTGTGTGCGCCGTGGGCTCCCCCGCAAGGATTCGAACCTTGTCCTGCTGGTACCAAAAACCAGTGTGCTGCCAGTTACACCACGGGGGACAGCGCCTCAGACCTTACCGGAGACGCGCTTGCGCGTTGGTCACGATGCCGTCCCACCAGCCCTCGATGCGGTTGTACAACTGGGCGCTGCGGGCAACGGTGATGACGAGGCAACCGTGGTAGTCGTCGCCGGTGTTCTTGCGGACGGATTTCGCGTTGTGCTTCTTGAGCGTCGGCTTCCCGAAGACCGAGGGATATCGCGTCGTATCGCTTGTCTAAAGTCACCGGAAATGCACCGGCCGGCGCCCGTAGGCTGGAGGCATGACCGCGACGGGGGAAGAGCTTGTGTCGGCCCGGGGAGGGCCGTGGTGGTGGGCGCGGCGGCGTAGTGCCGTGCTGGACGTGGGGCTCGCGGTGGTGTCCGCGGTGGAGTGCGGGCTTGAGGGGATTCCGTTCGCGCGGGACGCGGGGATTCCTGTGGCCGCGGGGGTCGTCTTCGGGGTGTTGGCCGGGTCCGTGCTGGTGGTGCGGCGGAAGTGGCCGATCGCCGTCGTGCTGGTGACCATCGCCGTGACGCCCGCCCAGATGGGGTTCCTGATGTGCGTGGTCGGGCTGTACACGCTCGCCGCCTCGGAGCTGCCGCGCCGGATCATCGCGTCGCTCGCGGGGATGTCGGTGGTGGGGACGTGGATCGTGACGTTCGTGCGGTTGCGGCAGGACGTGGCGCGGGGGGATCTGAGTCTCGGGGACTGGTTCGTGTGGTTCGCGTCGATCGCGGCTGCGCTGGGTGTGACCGCTCCGCCGGTGCTGCTGGGTCTGTATGTGGGGGCTCGGCGGCGGTTGATGGAGAGCTTGCGGGAGCGGGCGGACTCGCTGGAGCGGGAGCTTCAGTTGCTTGCCGAGCGGGCCGAGGAGCGGGCCGAGTGGGCGCGGAACGAGGAGCGGACGCGGATCGCGCGGGAGATGCATGACGTCGTCGCGCATCGGGTGAGCCTGATGGTGGTGCATGCGGCCGCGTTGCAGGCGGTGGCGCGGAAGGATCCTGAGAAGGCCGTGAAGAACGCCGCGCTGGTGGGGGACATGGGGCGGCAGGCGTTGACGGAGCTGCGGGAGATGCTCGGGGTGCTGCGGGCCGGTACGGATGCCGGTGGGCAGCGGCGGGAGCGGGTGTCGGTGCCTCCGCTGGCGGCGGTGGGGGTGGCTGCCGCGGCGGCTGCTTCGCGGGCGGTCGACGGGGAGGAGGGCGCGGCGGAGGGGCCGTGTCTGTCGGACCTCGAGGAGTTGGTCGGGCAGTCGGCGGCTGCGGGGATGGTCGTGGATCTGTCGGTGGAGGGGGAGAGCCGGTCGTATGCGCCGGTGGTGGAGTCGACGGCGTACCGGGTGGTGCAGGAGGCGTTGACGAACGTGCACAAGCATGCGGCGGGTGCGAAGACGTATGTGCGGCTGGCGCATCGGGTGTCGGAGATCGCGATGCAGGTGGAGAACGAGCCGCCGCCCGTGGCCGCGTCGTCGGCGGGGCTGCCGTCCGGGGGCAATGGTCTGGTGGGGATGAAGGAGCGGGTGTCGGCGCTGGGCGGGGTGTTCGTGTCGGGGCCGACGGAGGCGGGGGGTTTCCGGGTGTCGGCGGTGATTCCGGCGTCGTAGGCCGAGCGGCCGAGCGGCCGGGTGGCCGGGTGGTGTGGTCGGCCGTCGCGGGGGTGCGGGGCGGGGCTCGGGGGTTCAGCCGGCGGTGAGGCGTACGGGGGTGAGGCCGGCGATGAGGGTGGCGAGGGCCTGGTCGATGTGGGGGCCGAGGTACCAGTCGCCGGTGTGGTCGAGGGCGTAGACGCGGCCTTCGGTGTCGATGGCGAGGAGGGCCTCGGTGTCGGTCTCGGCGCCGAGGGGGCAGACCTGGGTGTCGAGGGCGCGGCCGAGGTCGCCGAGGGTGCGGGCCATGTGAAGGCCGTGGAGCGGGTCGATGTGGAGGGTCGCGGGGGCGACCTGGCGGCCGGGTCCGGTGGGGCGGATGTGGAGTCCGCCGAATTCCGCCCAGGCTTCGACGGCGGCGGGGAAGACGGTGTGGCGGTGTCCGGCGGGTGAGGTGTGGTCGCGCAGGGCGTCGGCCCAGATCTCGGCTTGTTTGATGTCCCAGCGTCCCGGTTGCCAGCCGGCGGCGCGCAGGGCGGCGTCGACGGGTACGGGGAAGCGCGTGGTGGAGGTGCGGTCGGTGTGCATCTGCCCTTCGTTCGTCGAGGTCAGGGGTCGGGGCCGAGGGGGTGGGGTGGGCGGCGGTGTGGCTCGTGTCAGCCGTCGGTGGCCGCGGGGTCGACTATGCGGACGCCGAAGTGGGCGCTGAGGGCGGTGCAGGCGCGGCAGGGGGTGGCGAAGCCGCCGTGGAGGGGGTCGCCGTCCTCGCGGATGCGGCGGGTGGTGAGTTTGGCGTGTTTGAGGGCTTTGCGGGCTTCGCTGTTGGTCATGGGTTTGCGTGCGGCGCGTTTGCTGCGGGCGGCGTCGGTGGCGGCGATGTGCCGGGAGATGAGGATGGTTTCGGCGCAGCGGCCGGTGAAGCGGTCGCGCTGACCGCTGGTGAGGGTGTCGAGGAAGTCCTGGACGAGGGGGTGCAGGGCGGGGGGTGTGTCGCCGCGGGCGGGGGTGCCGGTGAGGGTGGCGCCGCGGACGGAGAGGGCGGCGGCGACGGTGGGCAGGATGCCGTCGCGGCGGTGGCGCAGGGCGGGGGCGGGGGTGTCGGTGGGCGCGCTCCAGCCGATGCGGGGGTCGCCGGTGCGGGGGTCGCCGGACCGGCCGGTCTGCGCCCCCATCTGCGTCATGTTCATGATTGCCATCCCCTCCCGTGCATCCCCCCGGAGGTCACAGAGTGCCAAATGCCGTGGCTGATGCGGAAGCTGGGGCGGAGCGACACGCCCGGGTTTGGGCGGGCTGTCATCGCAGGGTGACGGCTGGTCACGGAAGCGGAGGGGTGGTGACCGGTGCCGGTGACCGGTGTCGTCGTACCGCATAGGCTGTCGGGCACCGCGATCCGTGCGGTGAGGAAAGTCGTAACAGACGTGACAGTCGAATACGTTCCGTGACCGGCCGAGGGTGGTCGGACGGGGGCGTATCAGAGTGCCGCAGGGGGCAACCGCCATGACGACAGGTCGGCTCGGGCAGCAAGCCGCGCCGCCGAACGCGGCCTACGCCGGGCAGGTCGTGCATTTCCCGGATCCGGTGCGGGCCGCCCGGCATCCGAGAGGTGTGCGGGTGGACGAGCGTGGTTACCCCGACTTCTCGCCCTATGCGCGGGCGGCCGCCGAGATCGCGGATCCGCCGGAGGGTTTCGGTGTCGACGAGCTGCGGCTGACGGACTACGTGTCGGCGAACGCGGCGCTGGCGGCGAGCGGGCACGAGCTGTGGGACACGGTGCCGGCGGTGGCGACGCCGCACGGCTGGACGTGGCATCACGTGGCGGGGACGCGGCGGCTCGAGCTGGTGCCGGTCGAGGTGAAGGCGCTGCTGCGGCACCACGGCGGGGTCGCGACCGCGAACGTGGATCAGGACAAGCGGGGCACGCGGCCGTTGCAGGAGACGCGTCCGGCGCATTTCGGGCTGCCGAAGTCGGGTGTGGCGGTGACGGAGGCGCAGGTGCAGCAGGTCGAGGAGGACCTGGGATACCGGCTGCCGGGTGCGTACCGGTCGTTCCTGAAGGCGGCGGGCGGGTGTGCTCCGGTGGGCACGGCGCTGGACGCGGAGCTGGGGCTGCTGGTCGACCAGCCGTTCTTCACGGTGCGGGACGAGGCGGCGGTCAACGATCTGGTGTACGTCAACAAGTGTCTGCGTGACCATCTGACCAAGGACTACCTGAGCGTCGCCTTCGTGCAGGGCGGGCTGCTGGCCGTGAAGGTGCGGGGCGAGCGGGTCGGTTCGGTGTGGTTCTGCGCGTACGACGACGTGCGGGACGTGGATCCGTCGTGGCCGCCGGCCGAGCGGGTGGAGCGGCTGCTGCTGCCGTGCGGGGACGACTTCGACGCGTTCCTGTCGCGGCTGGCGGGGTCTCCGCCGGAGCTGGAGACGGTGGCCAATCTGATGGTGGACGGCGGCTTCGCGCAGGTCGTCCCGGTTTCTTCCGCGGGGGAGTGAGCTCGTAGCGATGGTGACGTTCGCGCAGGCGCAGGAGCGCGCGGAAGAGTGGATCAACGGTGACGTGCCGTCGTACCAGCACCGTGAGGTGCGGGTGCGGGAGTTCGATCTCGGGTTCGTGGTGTGGGCGGAGGACCGTGCGGACGGTCCGCGTTCGGACGGGGGCGCGCAGCGGCTGGTGATCGCCCGGGACAGCGGTGAGGCGACGTTGTGGCCCGCGCTGCCGGTGGGTGAGGTGATCCGCCGGTACGAGGAGGAGTACGGCCGTCCGGAGGCGGCGCCGGAACCGGAGCCCGCGCCGGCGCCCGCTCGGGTGGATCTGAATCAGACGTCGTTCCTGCTGAGTCCGCCGGAGTGGTTGCAGGAGGCGGCGGACCGGCTGGGGATTCCGGATCGGCGGGAGTCGGGAGCGTCGGGGGCTTCGGGAGCGTCGTCGGCGTCGGCGGCGGGGACCGGGGCTTCCGGGTCGAGTTCGGCTTCCGGTTCGCTCTCCCGTCCGGCTTCGGACACGGGTGCGGGTGCCGGTGCCGCCGTGCCGGGGCAGGGGGCGTCCGCTGCCGCCGGGAGCGGTGCCGCGTGGCCCGCCGCGGCCGGGGAGAGCGACTCCCCGGCGCAGGACGGAGCGGGCACCGGGACGGCGGGTGCGCCGGCCGGGTCGACTCCGTGGGCCGGTACGGACACCAACGCCGATGCCGGTGAGGACCGTTCCGTACCTCTGCCGGACACCGTGTTCGCGCCGCAGTTGAGCGAGTCGGGCGACGACACCCCGACGCCGCCCCCGGCGACGGCGGACGCCCCGACGGCGCTGATGTCGGGCGGCAGCCAGCTTCCGCCGACGGCTCTGGCACCGGCGGTGCAGGATCCCGGCGCGCAGTCCCCTCCGGGAGGCTCGCAGGGGGCGGGGGCTCCGGGGACGCCGCCTCCGGGTGCGCCCGCCGCGCCGGCCGCCGGCGGGCCGGGCATTCCTGCGCCGGGTGCGTCGAGCACGCCGCCGCCCGGGCAGGGCGGGGCGGCGTACGGGTACCCGGGGCAGGCGCCCGCCGGTGCCGTGCCGCCGGGGGCTCCTGGTGCGCCGGAGCGGCCGCTCGCGCCGCATGCCGGGGACATCGCCGATGCCGCGACGAGCAAGGCGACTCCGCCTCCGCGGCGCGGTCAGGGTCCGTCGACCCCGCCTCCGCCGGGCGCCCCGGGTGCGCCGGGCGCACGTCCGGGGAGCAGCACGCCCCCGCCTGCCGCGGGTCCCGGGGCGCCGTACGTCCCGACCCAGCTGGTGTCGGCGCTCGGCCCGGAGGGGCCGGGTTCTCAGCCTTCCGGTGGCCGGACTCCGCCGTCGCCCGGTACTCCCACGCCGCCTCCGCCCGGTACTCCGACGCCGCCGCCTCCGCCCGGTGCGCCGGGCACGCCCGGTACCCCGCCCGGCGGTGTCCACCATGCCGCGACGATGCTCGCCGATCCTGGCCGTCCGGGCGCGGGTGCCCCGAACGCCCCCGGCGCCCCGGGTGCGCCGCAGCCTCCGGGCCCGCCCGGAGCACCGCAGCCGCCCGGGCCTCCCGGCGCCCCCGGTGCCCCGGGCGCGGCGGGCGGTGCGCGTGGCCCGGTGAACTACGCGGAGACCGTACTCGCGGCGCCGCCCGTCGGCGGCACCGGTGCGCCTCCGCCGCCCCCGGCCCCCGGGGTTCCGGGTACGCCTCCGCCGGCTCCCGGCATGCCCGGCGGTGCCCCGCCGATGCCACCCGGTGCGATGCCGCCCGGTGCGATGCCGCCCGGTGCGCCGGTTCCGGGGGCCGCCGTGCCGGGGCAGCCGCCGGCGTACGGGTATCCGCAGCAGCCCACCGGTCAGCCGACCGTGGGCCCCGGCTACCAGGCCGTGCTGCGCTACCGCGCGCAGGACGGCTCCGAGCAGCAGCTGATCCGGCGTTCCGCGCCCGGTACGCCGCACCCGGAGTGGCAGATCTTCCACGAACTGCGCGCCATGAACGTGCCGCCGGACCAGGTGCTGGAGCTGCACACGGAGCTGGAGTCGTGTGAGCTGCCGGGCGCCTACTGCGCGCGGATGATCCGCGAGCAGTGGCCGCAGGCGCGGATCACGTCGATCGCGCCGTACGGCACGGATCACGCGAGCCGGCAGCAGGGCATGCAGCAACTGCTGGCCCACCAGGGCGAGTTGCACCAGGTGGCCGACGGTCCCGCGCGTCCGGCGCCGGTGCGCGTGCCGGTGCCGCCGGTGCCGCCGGCGCCGCCGATCCCGCCTGAGGGCATCGCGCAGGAGCTGGCGGCGGCGTTCGGGCCGGGGGTGTTCCGCTTCGAGCAGGCGGCGGTGTCCCGGCAGGGTGTGCCGCCGGTCGTGGCGCACACGCTGGTGGCGGCCGGACTGCCGTTGGACATGGGCCCGTTCTTCTGGGCGCAGGCGCAGCCGGGCCGTCCGGTGCCGACGCTGGCGGAGCTGGCGGCGGAGCGGGGTGTGCAGCCGGCCTCGGACGCGGGCTCGTACCTGGTGATGGGCAGCGACTTCGGCAAGGCCATCTGTGTGCAGTACGGCACGGCGAACATCGTCGCGGTGCCGGTGGAGGCGGGGCCGGGCGGTGCGCCGGTGCCGCCGCAGTTCGTCAACACCGGTCTGCCGGAGTTCGCGCGCTGCCTCGCCCTGCTCGGGCGGATGTGGCGGCTGCGGTTCGGGCTGAACCAGGAGCAGGCGGGTCGCTGGACCGTCGACTTCCAGGCGCAGTTGGCCGCGCTGGACCCGGCGGCGCTGGGTTCGCCGGAGAGCTGGTGGTCGGTGCTGCTGGAGCAGATGTGGGACGGGCTGTTGTGACGCGCTGAACGCGAGTGCGAGGGGCCGGCCCCGGTCGAAGGATCGGGGCCGGCCCTTTTGTTCGCTCGCCGACCAGGGTGTATGACCGGAGTGTCGCGTTATGAACCCTTAAGTGCCATACCTCAGGATGTGCGCGAAATCATCATGTCGCATCCGTCCGGAGGAGAGGTCGAGGATGAGCAGCGCACCGGAGTCGTCGCAGGGCTTCGTGGCCGTGCGGGGGCGCGGCTACCGCCCCTTGCAGGTGATCGCGTACGTCGAGGCCCTGTCCCAGGACCGTGACGCGGCGTGGGAGCGGGCCGCCCGGCTGACCGTGCTGGCCCGGGAGATGGAGGAGGAGCTCCAGCTGCTGCGGGAGCGGGTGGCGAAGCTCCCCGACCAGACGTACGAGTCGCTCGGTGAGAGCGCCCGGCGGCTGTTCGAGCTGGTGCAGGAGGAGGCGGCGGCCGTGCGGGAGGGCGCCCGCCGGGAGGCGCGGCGGATCGCTCAGGAGGCGGACGCCGAGGCGGACGTCGTACGGGAGTCGGCGCAGGCGTACGCCGACACGGTGCGTGCCGAGGCGGACGAGGCGGCCCGGCAGCGGCTGCTGGCCGCCGGTGCGCAGGCCGACGACATCCGGGTCGCGGCCCGCCGCGAGGTGAAGCAGCGGCGCGGTGAGGCGCTGGCGGCGCAGCGCGAGATGCGCCGGCGGGTGTCCGAGATGCTCGCGGAGATGGCCAGGGAGCAGGCCGGGCGGCTGACCGACGTGGAGGACGAGGAGGCTGGGCGCGCGGCGGAGCTGGAGGCCCGGCACGCGGAGGCGGTGGCGCGGGCCGAGCGTGAGCTGTCGGAGGCGAAGCGGGCCTTCGCCGACGCGGAGGAGGCCGCCCGCCGCCGGGAGGATCAGGCGCGGGAGCGGGCGGCGGAGATCCTCGCGGCGGCGCGGGCCGAGGAGGAGGCGATCGCGGCCGGGACCGAGCGGCTGCTGCGTGAGCACGCGGAGATGCGGGAGGACGTGCAGGCCCATATGGACCATGTGTGCAGCAGCCTGACGGCGTTGACGGGCCGGGCGGTGGAGTGAGCGGCGTCTTCCTCCCGTCAGCTCTTCCGGCGGGTCGCCCCGGCGAGGATCCAGCCCTCCACCGCCTCGTACTGCCGGCGTTGTTCCTCCGCCTTGGTCCGGCCGCTGGCGAGGGTGCCGAGCCAGCCGCAGGCGAAGCCGACGGGGATGGACAGCAGTCCGGTGGTGGTGAAGGGGAACCAGTTGAAGTCGGCGTCGGGGAAGGCGGAGACGGGTGAGCCGGAGACGAGGTTGGTGCCCGGCATCAGCAGCAGGACGGCGAGGGTGCCGCCGATGAGGGTGCTGAGCAGGCCGGCGCGGGTGTAGCGGCGCCAGAACAGGCCGTAGACGAGCGCCGGGGCGATGGCGGAGGCGCCGATGCAGAAGGCCAGGGTGACCAGCGGCTGCAGGCTGTAGTGCTGGACGAGGGTGGCCAGCAGGATCGTGGGGACGCCGACGGCCAGTGCGGAGGCGCGGGCCAGGGTCATCTCGCGGCGCGGTGACATCTCCTGGACGCGGGCGGCGAAGACGTCGTGGGCGAGGGAGTTGGCGCAGGCGAGGATCATGCCGGCGACGGAGGCGAGGACGGTGAGGAAGATCGCCGTGGTGACGGTGGTGAACAGGAAGGTCTCCGCCGTGGTCACCTCCGCTCCGAACGCGGCCTGGGAGCCGATCAGATAGGCGGTGTTGCCGCGCGGGTCGGCCTGCGCGATGGCGGCCCGGCCGATCAGCGCGGTCGCGCCGAAGCCGATGACGGTGATGACGAGGACGAACAGGGCGACGATCGACACCGCCCACGACATGGAGCGGCGTACCTGGCGGGCACTGGAGGCGGTGTACATGCGCATGGTGACGTGGGGCAGGACGGCGCCGCCGAGGACGACGGTCAGCTGCGAGCTGATCATGTCCAGGCCGGGGCTGGCGCCGCCGGCGAACTGCAGGCCGGAGGCGAGGAAGTCCGAGCCGACCCCGCTGTTCGCGGCGGCGGCGTCGAACAGTGTGCCGGGGTTCCAGTCGAAGCGGTGCAGGATGAGCGCGGCGACGACGAGGCCGGAGCCGAGCAGCATCACGATCTTCAGGATCTGGATGAGGGCGGTGCCCTTCATGCCGCCGATCGCCGCGTAACTGATCATCAGGGCGCCGACGCCGACGATGCAGCCGGTCTGCATCGACTCGCCGGAGAAGCCGAGGATGAACGCCATCAGCTGGCCCGTGCCGGCCAGTTGCACCAGCATCATCGGCAGCAGCGCGGCGAGCGTGACGGCGCAGGCGGTGATCCGCACGCTGCGTCCGGGCAGGCGCCGGGCCAGTGCGTCGCCCATGGTGAACCGGCCCGCGTTGCGCAGGGGTTCGGCCAGCAGGAACATCAGCAGCATCAGCGACAGGGCCGTGCTCAGGGCGAGGACGATGCCGTCGTAGCCGAACAGGGCGATGACGCCGCCGGTGCCGAGGACGGTCGCGGCGGAGATGTAGTCACCGGCTATGGCGAGGCCGTTGCGCATGGGCGACAGGGAGCCGTAGCCGGTGTAGAACTCGTCGAGGTCGTCGCGGTCGGGGCCGGTCATCACGCACAGCAGCAGCGTGACGGTGGCGACGGCGGAGAATCCGACGAGGGCCATGGCCTGGGCGTTTCCGCTGAACTCGGGGTTCATCGCGCGGCCTCCCGTTTGGCGTCGAGCTCCGCCTGCTTGCGGATGAGGGCGGCCAGCGGGTCGACGCGGCGCCGGGCGGTGCCTTCGTACAGGGCGATCGCCAGCCAGGTGACGGGGACCTGGAACAGGGCCAGCAGCAGGCCGGTGGGCAGGCCGTCGGTGACGGTGCCGGTCATGAAGGAGGGGGCGTACGCGGACAGGATCAGGAAGAGGGTGAAGTAGCCGAGCGCGGTGAGGGTCGCCACGCGTCGCTGCCATCGGTAGGCGCTGCGCAGGATCCGCAGGTCGCTGTGGTGACCGAGGCGGGCGTGCGGGGCCGCCCGCCGCGGCTCGGGCGGCTCGGGCGGGGCCGGTGGCTGCCAGGGGTAGGCGGCGTAGGGGGGAGAGGCGTCGCGGCGCGGCACATGCGGCTGATACGGGTCGTAGGACATCCCGTACTCCTTGCGTGGCTCGGGTCCGGTGCGGCGGACCGCAGGGAGGTGGGGGGTGGTAGCGGAGGACGCACGCTACTCGGGCCCTCACGACCGCGCTGCGTTTTGGCCAAACTGATCGGTCGGTATGGGGAGCCGGGGCTGACCTGGGGTGTTACCGGCGTTAACTTCCGGGCCGGAAGGACGGACCTGCTTCGACGTGGGCAGTCTGGTGCCCCGTGGATTCTGGTGTGACGGTGTGCCGGGCTCAGTGCTGTCCCGTGATCGTCGCTTCGTGTCGGCCGGGCCAGACTCAGAAGCTTTCCGAGGCGGAGGCGTGATCCGCTGCCACGTGGACGGCGGGGATCAGGTCTGCGATCCGTTCGAGTTGGTCGCGCTGGGAGCGCAGGTCCAGGGCACCGAGGCGGGCGACGATGTGCTGAGCACCGGCGGCGACGTACCGTCCTAGGTGTTCCAGCACCTGGTCCGCGGAGCCGGTGACAACGGCCTGGATCTTTTCCAGCTCGTCCAGGGGCATGCCGTAGGTGGCCCGCGCGTAGTCGTCCAGTGCCCGGCGGCCGCTCTCGATGTCGTTGTCGATCCGTACGGAGACGAACAGTGCGGGGGTGATGTCCTCACCTTCGCGGCCTGCGTCGGTTGCCGCTTTGTGGATGGTGCGGAGGCCGGACGCGTAGTCGACGGGGTCGGGCGGGTAGGGCAGCCATCCGTCGTACAGTCGGCCGGTGCGGGCCAGCGCCGCGGGGGTCGCACCGCCGAGCCAGATGGGCGGGCCGCCAGCTCGGGGCGGCCGGGTCGTGGGCGGGATGTCGTCGAACCGAAGGATCTCGCCGTGGAAGGCGTCGGCGCCGTCCCACAGGGCCCGCCACAGCGCGACAGTCTCGTCCAGGCGGGCGAAGCGCCTTTCCCACGGCAGCTCGGACAGTGTGTAGAGGGGCCGCCCGAAGCGGCCGGGGAAGCCGGCGCCGACGGTCACGGTGAGCCGGCCACCGGCCAGCAGGTCGATCGACGCGAGTGCCTGCGCTGCCTGGATCGGCCGACGCAGGAACGGCATCAGTGCGGCGGTGCCCAGCGTCACGGCCTCGGTCACCGGAGCGAGTGCGGCCAGCATCGTGAGCGCCTCGACGCGTGGGCTGATCAGAGAATCGTTGGCGAAGAGCGAGGAGAAGCCTGAGCGTTCGGCATAGCGACCGAAGGCAACCAGCTCGCGAGGGTCGTCGGCAGGGCCCCACTGGGCGGTTCCGGTCGGAAGCAGTACACCGATGTCCATGTCGGCCATGTTCACGACCGGTACGAGTGGCGACAATTCCCTGCGGGGAATGGCCTGGGACCCTCTGCCGCCGTTACAACAGGCTCGTGGACTTCCCTCGTGCGCTTCGTGAACGTCGTACCCGCCGTCATGTCAGCCAGCTCGAGCTGGCGCTGCGAGCGGGCACCACCCAGCGCCACCTCAGCTTCATCGAATCCGGCAGGTCAGTCCCGGGCCGGAGCATGGTCCTGCGCCTGGCCGAGTCGCTGGAGCTGCCGCTGCGGGAGCGCAACGAGTTGCTGCTGGCCGCCGGGTACGCGCCCGCCTACTCGGAGAGCTCACTGGACGATCCGGTGCTGGCCCCCGTGCGCACGGCGATCGACCACATCCTCCGCGGGCATCTGCCGTATCCGGCGCTGGTTGTGGACCGGGGCGGTGACCTGGTCGCCGCGAACACCGCATTCGACTTGATCACCGAGGGGGCGGCTGACGAGCTGGTGGGTCCGGGCACGAATGTGTACCGCCTGGCGCTGCATCCCGACGGACTGGCTCCCCGTATTCTCAACCTCGCCGAGTGGGCGCGCCACATCCTGGTCCGCCTTGACCACCTGGAGGAGTTGCGCGCCGAGCTCACCGGGTACGTTCCCGAGCCGGAGCCGTCCGCCGGGCAACTCGGTTTCGCGGTGCCGCTCCGCCTGCGGTCCTCCCACGGTGAGCTCCGCCTGATGACGACTGTGACGACCTTCGCCACCGCCGTCGACGTGACGCTTGCCGAGCTGAAGCTGGAGGCGTTCCTGCCGGCCGACCCGGCGACGGCCGAGGCTCTCTCAGCAGCCGCCGGGGCAATGGCTTGCACTGTTGCCGCTCAGGAACCGGGGAACATGTAATCGGTCTTGATGCGGCCGTTGTCGTCGAGTACGAGCACGTCCGAACCACCACCCACCACGTCGCCGGTTGCTGTGGACACCGCCTCCCAGTCGATCCTGACCACGCCATGGAGACGTATCGCACCGGGGCGGGACCGGAAGACGAATCCCTGTTTCTCGACGAACCGCTCGTAACTTCGCGCCACCCGGCTCTCGATGGCGTCGTGTCCCTGAGCCTCCAGAGTCGGATGGTCGAAGCCGAGTTCCGCGGCGGTCTCCCGTATTTCCGCGGGCGGGTGAAGGATGTGGGTGCCGTCCTCGGCCCACAGCCGCTCGATGATCGCGCGGCGCTCTGCGGCGTCGCGTACATTCCATTGAGCCGTGTAGCGGTCCGCCAGCTGCTGCGGGTCGATCTCGATCATCTTCGTCTCCTTGCCCCGGCAGGTCCATTCAGACCAGATCCTGCGGGGCGCGCTGGAGACGGACAATTCCCTGCAGGGAATGGGCTTGCAAGTCGGAGACGAACAGCTCATCCCGCAACCACCGCCGCACGGGCGAGGAACTCTCGGCATGGAGAGCCACCAGCAGGGTGAGAGCTCTGTTCACGCCGGTGGCCACGGCTTGGTTCGACCGGGCAGTGTGAGGACGTACGCCGCGCCGGGCCGGGCGCCGATCGTCGTGTCGCCGACGCGGGTGAAGCCGTTGCGGGTGAGGACCCTCATCGAGGCCGGGTTGTCCAGGGTGGTGACCGCGGTGAGGGACGTCAGTCCGTAATCCGTGGCAGCCAGGCGGCAGGCCTTCGCGACCGCCGCCGTCGCCACGCCCCGGCCCGCCGCGGACTCGGCCACCCGGTAGCCGAGTTCGGCCGAGCCGTCCGTCACGTCGATCAGGTTCACCCGGCCGATCAGGTGCCCCTCCTCGTCCAGGACCACGTGGAAGTGGCAGACGCCGTCCTCCTGTTCGGCCAGCAGCGACGCGAGGCGGGCGGCGAAGCCGGGCGGTGTGAAGAACGCGTCCCCGCGGTCCGGCACCGTGCGGGTGAAGTACGCGCGGTTGGCGCGTTCGAAGGCCAGCAGGGCGTCGGCGTGCTCCGCGCGGAGGCGTTCCAGGGTCACCATGACGGGACCATAGGCGTACTCAGTCCTTCAGCACCGGGAATTTCCGCGGCGCCAGGATCAGGAGCACCAGGAACGCCAGGGCCGCCGCACCCGCCGCGCCCAGGTAGACCGCGTGCACGGCGTCCGCGATGGCCCGGCGGGTCGACTCGGCGGCGGTGCCCGCGTCCAGCGCGCTCGTCACCGCCTCCAGGTCGTTCGCGTCGCCGAGGCGGGCCGCCAGCACACCGTTGGCGACCGCGCCGAACAGCGCCGCCCCGACCGTCTGCCCGGTCTGGCGGCAGAAGAGGATCGACGCCGTCGCCGTACCGCGTTCCTCCCAGCCCACCGTGGACTGCACACCGACGATGAGGGGGAGCTGGAACAGGCCCAGGGCCGCGCCCAGGAGCAGCATCAGCAGCGTCGGCTGCCATGCCTCGCCCGGGTAGGGGAGGAAGGGGAACGCGAACAGGATCAGAGCCGCCGTGCCGATGCCGAGCATCGCCGTGTGGCGAAAGCCGATCCTGCGGTAGACGTGCTGACTGAGGGCCGCCGAGATCGGCCAGCTCAGCGTCCATACGGAGAGGACGAAGCCCGCCGCCACCGGGGCGAGGCCGAGGACCGACTGGGCGTAGGTGGGCAGGAAGACCGTCGGGGCCACCATCAGCAGGCCCAGGGCGCCGAGGGCGAGGTTGACCGCGGCGATGGTGCGGCGGCGCCACACCCAGCCCGGGATGATCGGCTCCTCCGCTCGGCGCTCCACCCGGAGGAACAGCACCAGCAGTGCAAGTCCCGTACCCAGCAGGGCCAGTGACGGCGCCGACAGCCAGTCCCAGGCGACCCCGCCCTGCACCAGCGCCGTGAGCAGCGCACCGCCGCAGGCGAACACCGTCAGCGCGCCCGCCCAGTCGACCCGTGCGCGGGCCGCCGGCTGCCGCTGCGGCTCGTGCAGGTGACGGACGATCAGCCACAGCGCCACCGCCCCGATGGGCAGGTTGATCAGGAAGATCCAGCGCCAGTCCGCGTACGCGGCGAGGACGCCGCCGAGGCCGGGGCCCGCCACCGCCGAGACCGCCCACACCGTGGACAACCGGGCCTGGATCTTCGGGCGTTGCTCCAGCGGATACAGATCGGCGGCGAGCGTCTGCACCGTGCCCTGGAGAGCGCCGCCGCCCAGGCCCTGCACGATGCGGAAGGCGATCAGCGCGGCCATGTTCCACGCCAGCGCGCACAGCAGCGAGCCCAGCAGGAACAGCACGGCGCCCGCGACGAGGACGGGTTTGCGGCCGAAGGTGTCGGAGAGCTTGCCGTAGACGGGGAGGGTGACGGTCACGGCCAGCAGATAGCCGGAGAACAGCCAGGAGAAGACGGAGAAGCCGCCGAGGTCGCCGACGATCTGCGGGACGGCGGTGGAGACGATGGTGGAGTCGAGCGCGGCCAGCGCCATCGCGAGCATCAGCGCGGCGACGACCGCTCCGCGCCGGTCGGGTGCGGTCTGCTCCGCGGTGTCCTGTGCCGCCGCCGGTCTGGTGTCGCCCACCGGAATCCTTCCCTCGCCGTTACGTGCCCCCTGCACCTGTCCGCCGCCGCACAGCATCGCACTTGACCCTGACGTGGCGGGAGGGTGAAGGCTGACTGCACCGGCGGAGGGACCCGACCCCGAGAAGGACTCCACCCGCCGGGGGAGAGCCCCTAGGGGTACCTCCGTACTACGGCTCGGGGAGGGTTCGTACCGGCGGAGGACGAGACGGCCCGATGCCGTTCTTAACCTGGCTTTACGCCGCTGGGGGGCGGCTGAGCCCAGCAGCGGGGGTGGGGTTTTCCTCAGTACAAGACTGCGCTGAGCACCAGCGCGCCGGACCCCTGACCGCCGCAAGACTGAACACGTCAACACGCCATACCGAAACGCACTCGCCGAGTGCACCGCTTTCATCTGCTGACCGACATAGGAGACATACCGTGACATCGGCTGTGACCATTCCCAGGCACGGGGGTACTGGAGGGCGTACGGCCGTTGCCGCGCGGGCGCGGCAGGTCGTCAAGGCCTACGGGGCCGGCGAGACCCGTGTCGTCGCCCTGGACCACGTCGACGTGGACATCGCCCGCGGCCAGTTCACCGCGATCATGGGCCCCTCGGGGTCCGGCAAGTCCACGCTGATGCACTGCCTGGCCGGACTCGACACCGTGACGTCCGGTCAGATCTACCTGGACGAGACCGAGATCACCGGCCTGAAGGACAAGAAGCTCACCCGGCTGCGCCGGGACCGGATCGGGTTCATCTTCCAGGCGTTCAACCTGCTGCCGACGCTGAACGCGCTCGAGAACATCACGCTGCCCATGGACATCGCCGGCCGCAAGCCCGACAAGGCGTGGCTGGACCGGGTCGTGGAGACCGTGGGGCTCGCCGGGCGGCTCAAGCACCGGCCGACCCAGCTGTCCGGCGGCCAGCAGCAGCGCGTCGCCGTGGCACGGGCGCTGGCGGCCCGGCCGGAGATCATCTTCGGTGACGAGCCGACCGGCAACCTCGACTCGCGCGCCGGCGCCGAGGTGCTCGGCTTCCTGCGCCGCTCCGTGGACGAACTCGGCCAGACCATCGTGATGGTCACCCACGACCCGGTCGCCGCCTCCTACGCCGACCGCGTGCTGTACCTCGCCGACGGCCGCATCGTCGACGAGATGTTCAAGCCGACCGCGGAGACCGTCCTGGACCGCATGAAGGACTTCGACGCCCGGGGGCGTACGTCATGACCGTGCTGAAGACCTCGATGCGCAACTTCGTCGCGCACAAGGGCCGGATGGCGCTGTCGGCGATCGCCGTGCTGCTGTCGGTGGCGTTCGTGTGCGGGACGCTCGTCTTCACGGACACCATGTCCACCACCTTCGACAAGCTGTTCGCGGCCACCTCCTCCGACGTGACGGTCAGCGCCAAGGACTCCTCCGACACCGGCGAGACCACCTCCGGCAACGGCAAGCCGCCGGTGATGCCCGCCTCCGTCGTCTCCGAGGTGCGCAAGGCGGACGGCGTGAAGTCGGCCGAGGGCACCGTGTTCTCCACCTCGGTGACCGTCGTCGACGCCGACAAGGACAGCCTCTCGCCCACGGGCGGCGGCCCGACCATCGTCGGCAGCTGGAACGCCAACGAGGCCCGCACCATGGACATCACCACCGGCGCGGCCCCCAAGGGCGCGGCCCAGGTGATGGTCGACGCGGACACCGCCGACAAGCACGACCTCGGCCTCGGCGACGAGATCAGCTGGATCACCGCCGTCGGCACCTACACCGCGAAGGTCTCCGGCATCGCCGACTTCACCGTCACCAACCCCGGTGCCGCGATCTTCTACCTGGACACGAAGACCGCTCAGCAGACCCTGGTCGGCGAGAGCGACGTCTACACCAACGTCAACGTCACCGCCGCGGCCGGCGTCAGCGACGCGCAGCTGAAGAAGAACGTCCTCGCCGAGGTCGGCACCGGCTACAAGGTGCAGACCGCGAAGGAGACCGCGGAGGCCAACCAGAAGGACGTCGAGGGCTTCATGAGCGTCATGAAGTACGCGATGCTCGGCTTCGCCGGGATCGCCTTCCTCGTCGGCATCTTCCTGATCATCAACACCTTCTCCATGCTGGTCGCCCAGCGCACCCGGGAGATCGGCCTCATGCGGGCCATCGGCTCCTCCCGCAAGCAGGTCAACCGCTCGGTGCTGGCCGAGGCGCTGCTGCTCGGCGTGGTCGGCTCGGTGCTCGGCGTCGGCGCGGGCGTCGGGCTCGCGGTCGGGCTGATGAAGCTCATGGGCCAGATGGGCATGAAGCTGTCCACCGACGACCTCACCATCGCCTGGACGACCCCCGCGGTCGGCCTGGTGCTGGGCATCGTCGTCACCGTGCTCGCCGCCTACCTGCCCGCCCGGCGGGCCGGGAAGATCTCCCCGATGGCCGCCCTGCGCGACGCCGGCACCCCCGCGGACGGCAGGGCCGGCTGGATCCGCGGACTGATCGGTCTCGTCCTGACCGGTGGCGGTGCCTTCGCGCTGTACCTGGCGGGCGCGGCCGACAAGGCCACCGAGGGCTCGCTGTGGCTGGGCATCGGCGTGGTGCTGTCGCTGATCGGCTTCGTCGTCATCGGCCCGGTGCTCGCGAGCGGAGTCGTCCGCGTCCTCGGCGCGGTCCTGCTGCGGGCCTTCGGACCCGTCGGCCGGATGGCCGAGCGCAACGCCCTGCGCAACCCGCGCCGCACCGGCGCGACGGGCGCCGCGCTGATGATCGGCCTCGCCCTGGTGGCCTGCCTGTCGGTGGTCGGCTCCTCCATGGTGGCCTCCGCGACCGAGGAGCTCGACAAGACGGTCGGCACGGACTTCATCGTCCAGAACGACGGCGGCCAGCTGATCACCCCCCAGGCCGTCGAGGCCGTGAAGTCGGCGCCGGGCGTGGAGCACGTCACCGAGTACAAGTGGACCGAGGCCGACTTCACCACGCCCGACGGCAAGACCGTGAAGGACACCGCGATCACCGCGGCCGACCCGACGTACGCCACCGACCTGCGGGTCGAGACGGTCGCCGGGAACCTCTCCGACGCCTACAAGCCCGACTCGATGTCCGTCCACGAGGACTTCGCGAAGGACCACGGCATCAGCATCGGCTCGACGATCGACGTCGCCTTCAAGGACGGCCGGACGGGCGAGCTGACGGTCCGGGCCATCACCAGCAGTGAGGCCGTGATCGACGCGGGCGCGATGTACACGTCCATCGACACCCTGGCCAAGCACGTGCCGGCCGACAAGATGCCGCTGGACACGCTGCTCTTCGCCTCGGCGAAGGACGGTCAGCAGGACGCCGCGTACAAGGCGCTCAAGGACGCGCTGGACGAGTACCCGCAGTACCAGGTGCGCGACCAGACCGACTACAAGGAGGCGCTGAAGGACCAGATCGGGCAGCTGCTGAACATGATCTACGGCCTGCTGGCCCTGGCGATCATCGTGGCGATCCTGGGTGTGGTGAACACCCTGGCCCTGTCGGTCGTCGAGCGCACCCGGGAGATCGGCCTGATGCGGGCGATCGGCCTGTCGCGCCGGCAGCTGCGCCGCATGATCCGCATGGAGTCGGTCGTGATCGCCCTGTTCGGTGCCCTGCTGGGCCTGGGCCTGGGCATGGGCTGGGGCGCCACCGCCCAGCAGCTGCTCGCCCTGGAGGGCCTGAAGGTCCTCGACATCCCGTGGCCGACGATCATCGGCGTCTTCATCGGCTCGGCGTTCGTGGGCCTCTTCGCGGCCCTGGTCCCGGCGTTCCGCGCCGGCCGCATGAACGTCCTGAACGCCATCGCCACCGAGTAGCCACCGCACACGGGGGTTGCGGGGGAAGACCCGGTGCCGGAAAGTCTCGACCGACTTCCCGGCACCGGGTCCTTTGCCTGTCGACCCTTCCCACCCCACCCAGCCGCGTCCAGCCAGCGGCGTGCATGCCCCACCAGGGGCCGGGACGCGACACCCGCCTCTCCGTCTTACCGAG
>NZ_JBFAXA010000032.1:0-44903 GCF_040689265.1 Streptomyces sp. NPDC052012 | reverse complement strand
AGTCGTCCCCCGCCTGCGGCGTGCGTGCCCCACCGAGCCGCCTCCCGCCCGCGGCGGGCATGTCCACCGGGCCCGCCCGCGACACCCGCCTCTCGTCTTACCGAGTCGTCCCCCGCCTGCGGCGTGCGTGCCCCACCGAGCCGCCTCCCGCCCGCGGCGGGCATGTCCACCGGGCCCGCCCGCGACGCCCGCCTCTCGACCTGCCGAGTCGGGTGGTGGGTGGGCACAGGGCGGGGGTCCAGGGGGCGGAGCCCCCTGGTGCCTCGGCACGGACACCGGCGACCCGGCAACGGACGTACGCTGGAGACCCCCGGCCGCGACAACCGTCGGGATCTTCGTGTTGCCCACCCTTGGATGGAAGCGCCCCTCCATGAGCCTGCACGGTCTGCTCGACGCCGTAGTCAAGGACCCCGCCCTCGCGGAAGCGATCACCGCCGCCACCGACGGCAACCGCATGCACGTCGACCTGGTCGGCCCGCCCGCGGCCCGCCCCTTCACGGTCGCCGCCCTCGCCCGCGACACCGGCCGCCCCGTGCTCGCGGTGACGGCGACCGGCCGCGAGGCCGAGGATCTCGCCGCCGCCCTGCGCTCCCTCCTCCCCCCGGAGGGCGTCGTGGAGTACCCCTCCTGGGAGACCCTGCCGCACGAGCGGCTCAGCCCGCGCAGCGACACCGTCGGCCGCCGCCTCGCGGTCCTGCGCCGCCTCGCCCACCCCCGCCCCGACGACCCCGAGACCGGCCCGGTCTCCGTCGTCGTGGCGCCGGTGCGCTCCGTCCTCCAGCCGCAGGTCAAGGGCCTCGGCGACCTGGAACCCGTCTCCTTGCGCACCGGCCAGAGCGCCGACCTGAACGAGGTCGTCGACGCCCTGGCCGCAGCCGCGTACGCCCGCGTGGAGCTGGTCGAGAAGCGCGGCGAGTTCGCGGTGCGCGGCGGCATCCTCGACGTCTTCCCGCCCACCGAGGAACACCCCCTGCGGGTGGAGTTCTGGGGCGACGACGTCGAGGAGATCCGCTACTTCAAGGTCGCCGACCAGCGCTCCCTGGAGGTCGCCGAGCACGGACTGTGGGCCCCGCCCTGCCGCGAGCTGCTGCTCACCGACGACGTACGGGCACGTGCGCGTGCCCTCGCCGAGCAGCACCCCGAGCTGGGCGAACTGCTCGGCAAGATCGCCGAGGGGATCGCGGTGGAGGGCATGGAGTCCCTCGCCCCGGTCCTGGTCGACGACATGGAGCTGCTGCTGGACGTGCTGCCGAAGGGCTCCATGGCCGTCGTGTGCGACCCGGAGCGGGTCCGCACGCGTGCCGCCGACCTCGTGGCCACCTCCCAGGAGTTCCTCCAGGCCTCCTGGGCGGCCACCGCGGGCGGCGGCGAGGCCCCCATCGACGTGGGCGCGGCCTCCCTGTGGTCCATCGCGGACGTCCGCGACCGGGCGCGCGAGCTGGAGATGATGTGGTGGTCGGTGTCGCCGTTCGCCGCCGACGAAGAGCTCGACGCGGACACCCTCAAGCTCGGCATGCACGCCCCCGAGACCTATCGCGGCGACACCGCGCGGGCGCTCGCCGACACCAAGGGCTGGCTCGCCGACGGCTGGCGCACCGTGTTCGTCACCGAGGGCCACGGCCCGGCCGCCCGCACGGTGGAGGTGCTCGGCGGCGAGGGCATCGCCGCCCGCCTCGACACCGACCTCGCCGAGATCACCCCGTCCGTCGTGCACGTCGCCTGCGGCGGCATCGACCACGGCTTCGTCGACCCGGCGCTCAAGCTGGCCGTGCTCACCGAGACCGACCTGACCGGGCAGAAGGCGTCCGGCCGCGAGGGCGCCCGGATGCCGGCCCGGCGCCGCAAGACGATCGACCCGCTCACCCTGGAGGCGGGCGACTACATCGTCCACGAGCAGCACGGCGTCGGCCGCTACATCGAGATGGTGCAGCGCACCGTCCAGGGCGCCACCCGCGAGTACCTGGTCGTGGAGTACGCCCCCGCCAAGCGCGGCCAGCCCGGCGACCGGCTGTACATCCCCACCGACCAGCTGGAGCAGATCACCAAGTACGTGGGCGGCGAGGCCCCCACGCTGCACCGCCTCGGCGGCGCGGACTGGACCAAGACCAAGGCGCGCGCCAAGAAGGCCGTCAAGGAGATCGCCGCCGACCTGATCAAGCTGTACAGCGCCCGGATGGCGGCCCCCGGACACGCCTTCGGTGCCGACACCCCCTGGCAGCGCGAGCTGGAGGACGCCTTCCCCTACGCGGAGACGCCCGACCAGCTCACCACCATCGCCGAGGTCAAGGAGGACATGGAGAAGTCGGTCCCGATGGACCGGCTGATCTGCGGCGACGTCGGCTACGGCAAGACCGAGATCGCCGTCCGGGCCGCCTTCAAGGCCGTACAGGACGGCAAGCAGGTCGCCGTGCTCGTCCCCACCACGCTGCTGGTGCAGCAGCACTTCGGGACGTTCAGCGAGCGGTACGCCCAGTTCCCGGTGAACGTGCGGGCGCTGTCCCGCTTCCAGAGCGACACCGAGGCGAAGGCCGTCCTGGAGGGCCTGCGCGACGGATCCGTGGACGTCGTCATCGGCACCCACCGGCTGTTCTCCTCCGAGACCAAGTTCAAGGACCTGGGCCTGGTCATCGTCGACGAGGAGCAGCGCTTCGGCGTCGAGCACAAGGAGCAGCTGAAGAAGCTGCGCGCCAACGTCGACGTGCTGACCATGTCCGCGACCCCGATCCCGCGCACCCTGGAGATGGCGGTCACCGGCATCCGTGAGATGTCGACGATCACCACCCCGCCGGAGGAGCGCCACCCGGTGCTCACCTTCGTCGGGCCGTACGAGGAGAAGCAGATCGGCGCGGCCATCCGCCGTGAACTGCTGCGCGAGGGCCAGGTCTTCTACATCCACAACCGGGTCGAGTCCATCGACCGCGCGGCGGCCCGGCTGCGGGACATCGTCCCCGAGGCGCGGATCGCCACCGCGCACGGCCAGATGTCGGAGTCGGCGCTGGAGCAGGTGGTGGTCGACTTCTGGGAGAAGAAGTTCGACGTGCTGGTGTCGACGACGATCGTCGAGTCCGGCATCGACATCTCCAACGCCAACACCCTGATCGTCGAGCGCGGCGACAACTTCGGCCTCTCCCAGCTGCACCAGCTGCGCGGCCGGGTCGGACGAGGACGCGAGCGCGGCTACGCCTACTTCCTGTACCCGCCGGAGAAGCCGCTCACGGAGACCGCGCACGAGCGCCTCGCGACCATCGCCCAGCACACCGAGATGGGCGCGGGCATGTACGTGGCGATGAAGGACCTGGAGATCCGCGGCGCCGGAAACCTCCTCGGCGGCGAGCAGTCCGGGCACATCGCGGGCGTCGGCTTCGACCTGTACGTGCGGATGGTCGGCGAGGCCGTGGCCGACTACCGGCGCCAGCTCGAGACCGGCGAGATCGAGGAGGAGCCGCCGCTCGAGGTCAAGATCGAGCTGCCGGTCGACGCGCACGTCCCGCACGACTACGCGCCCGGCGAGCGGCTGCGCCTCCAGGCGTACCGGTCGATCGCCTCCGCCAACTCGGAGGAGGACATCAAGGCCGTACGGGAGGAACTCGTCGACCGCTACGGCAAGTTGCCGGAGCCGGTGGAGAACCTGCTGCTGGTGGCGGGCCTGCGCATGCTCGCCCGCGCCTGCGGGGTGGGCGAGATCGTCCTGCAGGGCACCAACATCCGCTTCGCGCCGGTGGAGTTGCGCGAGTCGCAGGAGCTGCGCCTGAAGCGGCTGTATCCCGGCACGGTGATCAAGCCGGCGGTCCACCAGGTGCTGGTGCCCCGCCCGAAGACCGCGAAGGTGGGCGGGAAGCCGCTGGTCGGGCGGGAGTTGCTCGGCTGGGTCGGGGAATTCCTGACGTCGGTCCTGGGGTCGTAGGTCCGGGGTTCGTAGTCCTGCTTTCGTAGCGGAGGACGACGGAAGCCGTCCACGGACCTGCGGCCGTGGACGGCCCCTGAGTCGGTTCTGATCGGTCCGGTCGGCGCCTGGGCCTACTGCTGGTCGGGGCGGTCGCGATCCATGCCGAGACGGTCTTCGACCTGCTGCTGCCCGGTGTCGACCTGCTTCTCGTACTTGCCGCCTGTCCTCTCGTTGATCTTCTGCTCGGCGGTGTCGGAGCCCTGCCGGGCCTTCTCGCGTGCCGCCTTGTTGCTCTTGAACTTGTCGAAGATGCCCATCCAGAGCTCCTTCCGGAGGTGACTCGACTCAGAACCGACGATACGCGCGGCTTGCCTGGAATGCCCGTTTGGTAGTGGTGTGGTCTGGACCTCTCGGTCGCTACGCTGCGTCCAGGCCCGCCCGCGCGGGCCGTACGGCACCAGGGGAGGGGCGCGGTGAGGCGACACGACGGGCGGACCGGAGGCGGGCCGCGACCCGCGGCGGCGGTGATGCTCGCCGCGGCGGTGCTCGTCACCGGCTGCGAGGCGATCCCCGAGGGCTCCTCGGCGGGCGGAGGCGCCGGAAGCGGGCGGGACGCACGAGCCGTCAGCCCCCTGAAGAACCCGGATGGCACCGGACCGGGCCTGGCACCCGTCACCGGCGAGGCCGACAGGGCGGCGGCGGTCGCCCTCATCGAGCGGGTCACGACCAAGGGCCGCGGGCCGAGGACGGGATACGACCGCGAGGACTTCGGCTACGCCTGGAAGGACACGGCCGACGGGGTCCCGCTCGCGCGGAACGGCTGCGACACCCGCAACGACCTGCTCCGGCGCGACGGCCAGAACCTGCGCTTCCGCTCCGGTTCCGACTGTGTGGTCGTCGCGCTGACGCTGGCCGATCCGTACACCGGCAAGACCATCGAGTGGCGCAAACAGGACGCCGCCGAGGTCCAGATCGACCATGTCGTGCCGCTGTCGTACAGCTGGCAGATGGGTGCCGCGCGCTGGCCGCGGCACAAGCGGGAGCAACTGGCCAACGACACCCTCAATCTCATCCCGGTCGACGGCCGCACCAACTCCGCCAAGTCCGACTCCGGACCCGCCTCCTGGCTGCCGCCCGACAAGCGGATCAGATGCGCCTACGCGGTCCGCTTCGCCCAGGTCGCGCTCAAGTACGAGATGCCGGTCACCGCCCCCGACAAGCGGATGATGCTGAGGCAGTGCGGCGGCTGACGCCGGATGGGTGCCGCTACGTGCGGGCCACGTCCTTCACGAACACGAGGCCGTCGATGCCCGCCAGGTGGGCCGGGTCGAGCGGGGCGTAGCCGAACCACTGGGAGACGCGGGGCGCGGGCCGCGGGTCGCCGAGGGTGGTGGCCAGCCGCGGGGCGTCGACGAGGCAGCGGTCCTCCGGGAGCGCGTACAGCAGACCCTCGAGGGTGTCCGGCGGCGGGGTGTCCACTCCCTGGTGCCGGATCGTGCCGAGAGCGGTCGCCACGAAGGCGTACTCCTCGCCGAGCCGCGCGCTCACCAGCGCACCGGCGCTCCACCACTCCACCGGCCCCTCCCACATCCGCATCGAGCTCTGCTCCCGCTGGAGATGGGAGTTGTGGGCGTGGACGAGTGCCGGGCCCCGAGCGGCGACGGCGAGGAGGTTGTCGGCCATCATCACGTCGCGCAGGGTGCACAGCCGCGCCATGCGGGACGGTGACGTGTCGGCCATCGCGGCGTGGTAACGCAACAGGCCGGCAGCCGTACGCCCGTAAAGGCACGCCCGTTCCCAGTCGTCCCGCGAGGTCGTGGCGAGCAGGTGGGGCGTCTGCGCGTCGAGCAGCGCCATCAGGTCGTCGGCGAGCAGCCGGAGGCGACCGGCCTCGGCCGACCGTCCCACGGACCGGGCGGGGTCCGTCATCGCGGCGGGGTCGGTCCACCGGTCGTCGGGGCCGAGGAGGCGGTCGAGCGTGTCCGTGGTGCAGGGGAGCAGGGCCGCGTCCACGCGGGCGGCGAGGTAGCCGTGCAGTGCGGTGAGGGCCTGCCGGGGGCTCGCGGCGTGGGTGATCTCCAGCGGGCCGTCGACACCGGCGAAGCGGACCTGCTCGCCGGCGGGCCGGCCGGCGTTGTGGGCGCGCATCCAGCGCACGAGCTCGCGGTTGGCCGCGGAGGTGCCCAGCCCCAGGTCGGGGTGGCTGAATCCGCGCTCCATGACGTCGTCGAGGCTGCCCGTGCCCGAGGTGACGTAGTCGTCCACGACCAGTCCCCTCAGGCAGTCGCTCTCGATCGCGATCGTCCGGTAGCCCTCCTCCTCGACGAGCCGCCGGAACAGCTCGTTGCGCACCTCGAGCAGCGTCTCCTCCCTGTGGGTGGGCTCGCCCAGGGCGAGCAGTCGCGGCCGGGCGGGGAGCAGCGTCATGACGGCGGCCGCCTCGACGGCCTGAACGGTGTCCTTGATGTCCGTAGCCATGCATTCAACGCTATCGTTGAACTTTCGGTTGAAACTTTTCGGCGGCTGTCCCCGTAATAACCTCGGTTCCATGGGGCTGAACCTTCAAACCGGGAGTCGGCTGCGGCCGGTCGATCTGGCCCGCGAGCACGGTCTGTCCACCCAGGCGGTCAGGAACTACGAGGCGGCCGGCATCCTCCCGGCCGCCGCTCGCACACCCCACGGCTACCGCACCTACACCTCGCTGCACGCGAGAGCCCTGCGCACGTTCCTCGCCCTGGTGCCCGGCCACGGCCACGGGACGGCGACCTCGATCATGCGGGCGGTGAACGAGGGTGAGGACGAGGAGGCGTTCCGCCTCATCGACGAGAGTCACGCCCAGCTCCTCGACGACCGCCGGACCCTCCAGGCGGTGGAGCGCGCCCTGCACGACCTGCGGTTCACGCAGGCGTCCGGACCGGAGCCGACGGCCGGGGAGACACACATCGGGCCACTGGCGCGCAGGCTCGGCCTGCGGCCCGCGACCCTGCGCAAGTGGGAGCGCGCCGGGCTGGTGAGCCCGCGCCGCGATCCGCGGACCGGCTACCGCGTCTACACCGAGGCCGACGTGCGCGACGCCCGGCTCGCCCACCAACTCCGGCGCGGCGGCTACCCGCTGGAGCAGATCGCCCCGCTGATCGCCCAGGTGCGAGCGGCCGGCGGCCTGGAGCCGCTGGAGTCCGCACTGCGCGACTGGCACACCCGCCTGTCCACCCGCGCCCGCGCGATGCTCACCGGGGCCGCCGAACTGGAGGCATACCTGCGCGCACACGGCTGAGCCACCGGCCGAGGCACCCTCTGTGAGTCCCGGTCAGCTCAGGGCGTCCAGGTCCAGGACCTCGCCCTCGGGCTTCTGCGCCGGGACCGGCTTCTCGTAGTCCGTGAACGTGATCGAACCGGGGTCCGTGGCGGACCTGCTGTCGATCCGGAGCAGATACGGCTCGCCCTCGGTGGCGACGTAGAAGGTGTGACTGTCCTTGCCGTCGCGCTCGGTCAGTACGATCGCCGGGGTGCCGTCGACGCTCGCCGTCCTGCCCCGGGTCGCGTCCGAGCCGCCGTCCTCCGCGTCGCCGAGCACCTGGTCGAGGTCGCAGAAGCTCGCGATCTCCTCGGCGTCCGCGCCCGTGGCGGACATGCTGGTCCACTTCCCGGCCAGCAGCGCCACGGTCGCGTCGACGTCGGCCTTCGGCTCGCCCTTGCTCTGGGCCCGCAGGAACGCCTCGTCGTACTTGAGGTAGAGGGTGTCGCCGGTCTTGATCAGCTCGGCCTCGCCCTCGTCGCCCGTGCCCAGGGTGCCGGCGCAGTCGCCCTGCTTGTTCAGCGCCATGTCGAAGTGCAGCGTGCCGCCGCTCTCCTCGTCGGGCACGTCGCCCTTCATGCGCAGGGACGAGGCGCCGGTCGTGGCCCGGAGGGCGCGGTCGGTGATCTCGCCGCCGGTCAGCCCGGCGAACGGCTCCTTCTTGCCCTTCGCGTCCGTTGTGCCCTTCGAGTCCTTCGAGTCCTTCGTGCCCTTCGAGTCCTTCGTGTGCTTCGCCTCCTCCGGCTGCTGGGAGGACTTCGACGCCTTGTCCTCGCCGGGGAGGCAGCCGGTGAGTCCGGCGCCGGCCACGGCGGCGAGACAGAGGGCGGCGAGCGCGGTGCGACGCATGGCGGATTCCTTCGGGGTTCTCGGTGTACGGAGGTTGAGCACGGGTCAGAACTTGCCGTTGCCCAGCAGCTCGCCGTTGGCATCGTAGACGGTGACGAGGCCGTTCTCGCTCTGCTTCCAGTCGGCGAACGCGGACGCGATGAGCTTGGCGGGGGCGGCGCCCTCGCCCATGAGCCCGCCGGTGAAGTCGGTGTAGACGTCGGCGGCGTCGAGGATGTCGTTCTGCTCGTCGGCGCCCTGGACCTTGGTGACGTGCGAGACGGCCTTCTTCTCCTGGGGCGACCCGTTCTTCTGCACGAACGCCTTGAACTGCTCGGCCTGGGACGCCTTCTCGGTGTTCTTGCCGTCGCTGCCCTTGCTACCGGCGTCCCTGGCGGACTTGGCGTCGCCGGACTGCCGCTGCGCGGACGCCGAGGAGCCCTTGCCGGTGGATCCGTCGTCCGTGTCACCGGAGTTCGCCGAGACGGCACCGATGACGACGATCCCCACGACGGCGCCCAGCGCGACCTTGGTCTTCATGCCCATGGCTGTGTCCCTCCCCAACGCGGCGACCGCCGCCCTTCGGCGGTCGCTCGTTCACGCGGTCAATCACAGCATGGACTGTGAACCGAGTCAACACGGTTCACGAGAGAGTGTTGGTACACGGGCGTGAACCCATGAATCGACACGCGTCGGTATGCTCGGCGCACACGGACGGGATCACGGCCGACTGAGGGCACGAGGGGAGCCGGGCGGGTGCGGGAAGCGCAGGACACGCAGCGAGCGCAGGACACGCAGGAGGCGCGGGACAAGCAGGAGGCGCGGGACACGGCCACGGAAGTGACCGCCGCCGGGATCGCCCGGCTGGCCGGGGTCGGCCGTGCCGCCGTCAGCAACTGGCGGCGCCGGCACGCCGACTTCCCCAAGCCCGTCGGCGGCACCGAGACCAGCCCCTCCTTCGCCCTGACCGAGGTCGAGGGCTGGCTGCGCCGGCACGGCAAGCTCGCCGAGGTCCCCCTGCGGGAACGCGTCTGGCAGCAGCTCACCGGCCACCCCGAGGGACCGGTCACCGCCCTCCTCCACGCCGGCTGCGTGCTGCTGCTGATCCACGACCGGCCCACCGTCTGGCTGGAGGCGAGCGCGGGCTCCGACGAACACCTCGCCGGGACCCTGCCCGAGGCGCTCGCCCAGGTGCTCACCCGCCCTGCCGTCCCGCAGAACCTCACCGCTCCGCAGCTGCGGCCCTCCGTCCCCCTCCTGCGCGGCGCCGCCGAACTGGCCGCCGAGCTCGGCGCCCGGCAGACCTTCGAGTTCCTGCTCGGCCGGCACCTCGACGCCAACCCGCGCCAGTACACGCTCACCCCCGCCGACCTCGCCGGACTCATGGCGGACCTGACCGGTCCCGTCCGTACCGTCCTCGACCCCGCCTGCGGCACCGGCGCCCTGCTGCGCGCCCTCACCCCCCGTCCCGGCCAGGAGCTGTACGCCCAGGACAGCGCCCCCGAACTCGCCGCGCTCACCGCGCTGCGCCTCGCCCTGCACACGCGCGCCCCCGTGCACGCCGCCGCCGGTGACGCCCTGCGCGCCGACGCCCACCCCCAGCTGCGCGCCGACGCCGTGCTGTGCCATCCGCCGTTCAACGAGCGCAACTGGGGGCACGACGAACTCGCCTACGACCCGCGCTGGGAGTACGGGTTCCCCGCGCGCACCGAGTCCGAGCTGGCCTGGGTCCAGCACGCGCTGGCCCGGCTGAAGGACGGCGGCACCGCCGTCCTGCTGATGCCGCCCGCCGTCGCCTCCCGCCGCTCCGGTCGCCGGATCCGCGCCGACCTGCTGCGCCGGGGCGCCCTCAGGGCCGTGCTCGCCCTGCCGGTCGGCGCGGCACCGCCGTACAACCTCCCGCTGCACCTGTGGCTGCTGCGCCGCCCCGAACAGCCGCCCGCCCAGCCGGAGCTGCTGCTCGCCGACGCGGGGCGGTTCACCGGCGAGGGGCGGGGCGGGCCCGACTGGCAGGGAGTGCGGGAGGCACTGCTCGACGCCTGGCACGCCTTCGACCGGGCCGGCCGCCTCGACGAACGGCCCGGCCTCGCCCGCTCCGTACCGGTCATCGAACTGCTCGACGACGACGTCGACCTCGCCCCGGCCCGCCACCTGCCGCCGCCGGCCGCCGCGGACGGCCCCGGCCGGCTCACCGACGTACGCGCACGCCTCGACGAGACCCTGCGTCTGACCGCCCGGCAGATCCCGCCGCCCGTGGACGCCACGCGGCAGGGGGCGGCCCCGCGCCGGCCGGTCACCACCGTCGGCGAACTCGCACGCGGGGGCGCGCTGGTGATGCGGACCGGCGGAATCGGCGGCCACGCGCGCGTGCCGGTGCTCACCGACCACGACGTCCTCTCCGGAACCATCCCCTCCGGAACCCTGCCGGAGAGCGACGAGGACGCGGTGCTCACCGAAGCCGGCGACGTGGTCGTCCCCGTGCTCGGCGGGGGCTCCGTCGCGCGGGTGATCGACGACGCGACCGCCGGGGCCGCGCTCGGCCGCAACCTGGTGCTGCTGCGCCCCGATCCGGCGGCGCTCGACGCCTGGTTCCTCGCCGGGTTCCTGCGCGGCACCGCCAACAACCGCCAGGCCAGCAGCTATGCGTCCACCGCCACCCGGCTCGACGTACGCCGCCTCCAACTGCCCCGGCTCTCCCTGGACGAACAGCGCCGCTACGGCGCCCGCTTCCGCGCCCTGGACGAGTTCGAACGGGCGCTGCGCCAGGCGGGCCGCCTCGGCGAACAGCTCGTCCGCGGCATGTACGACGGCCTCACCGACGGCACGATCCCGCCCGGCTGAGCACCGCACGGCACCCCGGTCACCGAGGACGAAGTGATCAGGACGACAACGGTTCGGTACAACCCGGGACCGGTTGTCCTTGTCGGCCTATACGCTCGGACTTCCAACCGAGTTCTGAACACCCGCTTTACCGTCCCCATCGGCTACACCGGTCCAGGAGCAGTCATGTACGGCCACGGCGCGGCGCCGCCCACCCGCAGCGCGGCAACGGTCATCACCCTGCGCGTGCTGTTCGCCGCCGTCGGCTTTCTGTCGTGCGGTCTGCTGGCGTGCGTGCCGCTGTTCCGGATCGCGTTCCTGCGGGGGCGGGTGGTCGACTGGACGCTGGCGTGGGTGAGTCTGCCGCTGTCGATCGTCTGCCTCGTGGTGGTCGGTTCGCTGCCGGAGACGGACCCGCGCACCGACGTCGCCCTGGCCATGGTCCTCATCCTCGGCGCGGCGGCGAGCGCGTACTTCCTGACCATGGACATCCGCTGGCACCAACGGCAGCACCCGTACCCGGGCGGCCCGCTGCCGCCGTCGCCGCACGCCACGACCATGCATGGCGCCGGCACCCACGCCCCGTACGGCTACCCGCAGCCCTCGGCGCCCTACGCCCCCACGCCCGTCCCGCAACCGCCCCACGCGCCGACGCCCCAGCCGCCCCAGGCACCGGCACCGCCGCCGCAGCGCCCCGCGCCGGCCCGCATCGACCAGGTGCGCGCCGAACTCGACGAACTCAGCGACTATCTGCGCCGCCAGGACGGGCAAGGCGGTCAGCAGGGCGGCCACCACGAGGGCGGAAGGTGAGCGTGACGACGACAGGACGGGTCGTCGCCGGCCGCTACGAGCTGTCCACGCTCATCGGACAGGGCGGCATGGGACAGGTGTGGACGGCCTACGACAAGCGGCTGGACCGGCGGGTCGCGGTGAAGCTGCTGCGCCCGGACAAGGTGGCCGGGCAGGAGGCCGACGAACTGCGCCGCCGCTTCGTGCGCGAGTGCCGCGTCACCGCCCAGGTCGACCACCCCGGCCTGGTGACCGTGCACGACGCCGGCAGCGAGGGCGAGGAGCTGTTCCTCGTCATGCAGTACGTCGACGGCGCCGACCTCGGCGACCACCTCGCCGAGCACGCCCCCTACCCCTGGCAGTGGGCGGTCGCCGTGGCCGCGCAGCTGTGCGCCGTGCTGAGCGCCGTGCACGCGGTGCCAATCGTCCACCGCGACCTCAAGCCGCGCAATGTGATGGTCAGGCAGGACGGCACCGTCACCGTGCTCGACCTCGGCGTCGCCTCCGTCATGGACGCCGACACCACCCGCCTCACCCACACCGGCACCCCCATCGGCTCGCCCGCCTACATGGCCCCCGAGCAGGCGATGGGCGGCGCGGTCGGCCCGTACACCGACCTGTACGCGCTCGGCGTGCTGCTGCACGAACTGCTCAGCGGCGACGTGCCGTTCTCCGGCTCCACCGCGCTCGGCGTGCTGCACCGGCACCTGTACGAGCCGCCCGTGCCGGTGCGCCGCATCCGGCCCGAGGTGCCCGAGGCGCTCGAGACCCTGGTGCTGCGTCTGCTCGCCAAGGACCCGCAGCACCGCCCGGACTCCGCACAGGAGGTCTACGAGCACCTGGAGACGCTGCTGCCCCCGCGCGGCACGCCGACCGGGGCGCCCCTGGACCCCACCCGCCCCTTCCTGCGCCCGCACGCCCCCTGGCCCGACCGGGCACGCACCCCCGCGCCCCAGCCCGCACCCGCCGCCCCGCCCGCGCCCGTCGCGGAGAAGGCCGACGTCGCCGCCGCCGTGGACGAGGTCAAGCGGCTCCTCGGCGAGGGCCGGATCACCCAGGCCGTCGACATCCTCGGCGCGATCCTGCCCGTCGCCGCCGAACAGCACGGATCGCACTCCCCGGTCGTCCGCACCCTGCGCAAGCAGTACGCGGCCACCCTCCTCGACGACGGCCAGTACCGGCGAGCCCTGCCGGAGCTGCGCCGCCTCGCCGACGAACGCGCCGCCGAGGCCGGCCAGGCCGACCCGCAGTCCCTGCGCTACCGCTACGAGGCCGCCCAGTGCCTGGAGCAGCTCGGCGAACCGGCCGCGGCACTCGCCGAGTACCGGGCGCTGCTGGCGTACTACGAGAACCAGTACGTCGCGGCCGGGGACCCGCAGCTCGCCCACGACGTGCGCCGCCGCATCGGCCACCTGCTGCTCGCCCTCGGCGACCGGGCCGCCGCGCACGACACGCTGGCCCGGCTGCTGCACGACGTGGAGCGCAGCCAGGGCCCCGGGCACCCGCTCGCCGCCGAGATCCGGCGGACGCTGCATTGGCTGGGACAGGTGCGCGGCTGACGCGATCCGGGTGCGCCCGTGGAGGCGGTGCCCGTGCCGGTGCCCGAAGTCGCGGTGAATCGTTGGTCGAATGGGTTGGCCAGAGCTTGCCCCGTGCCTACCATCGATCACCGCAAGACTTTGTGCACCGCCGCACAAGCTCCCTCAGGAGGTTTCCTTGCACCGCCGCCGTCGCACCGCGCTCCTGTTCACCGCCGCGATCGCCGCGGCGGCACCCCTGCTCACCGCCTGCGGAAACGATGCGCATCCGGGCGCGGCGGCCGTCGTCGGCGGCGAGCGGATCACGGTGTCGCAGCTGGAGAACCGGGTCGACGAGGTCCGCGCGGCCCAGCGCGCGGCCGTCCCCGACGAGGCCCAGTACGAGCAGGCCATCGCCCGCACCGGCAGCCTCACCCGCGACACCCTGCACGGCATGGTCCTGGACCGCGTGCTGGAGCGCGCCGCCGGGGACGCCGGGGTGAGCGTCACGACCCGGGAGGTCCAGCGCATGCGGGCCGGCCTGGAGGAGCAGGCGGGCGGCGCGGAGGCGCTGGAGCGGGCCTGGCTCCAGCAGTACGGCATCCCGCCGCAGCGGCTGGACGAGAACCTCCGCCTCCAGCTCCAGGCCCAGAAGCTCGCCGAGAAGCTCGGCACCGACACCAGCCGGCCCGAGTTCTGGAAGGCCCTGTCCGAGGCCGGCGAGGAACTCGACGTCGACCTCAACCCGCGCTACGGCACCTGGGACATCGAGAAGAGCAGCCGCACGGACGCCAAGACCCCCTGGGTGCGGGACGTGACCTCGGCGGGAACCCAGCAGACGGCGTGACGCCGGCCGTCCCCCGCCTGTGGACAACCGCGGAGGCTGTCCGCGGCGTGGGTTAGTTTCGGAGCGTGAACGCAACCAGCTCTGACGTCCCCGCCGAGGCCGGCCCCGGCCGTGTCGTCCTGCTCACCACCAGCCACCGCGTCGCGCCCGGACTGCTGTCCTGGCCGGCCTGGCAGGCCCTGCACGCGGCCGACCGGGTGCTGTGCGCGGACGGCGCCCATCCGCAGCTGCCCTATCTGCGGGAGGCGGGGATATCCGTCGAGGAGACGTCCCCGAGCGCCGAGGAACTGGTCGACGCCTGCTCCGGCGGGCGCACGGTGGTGGTCGTGGCCACCGGCGAGGGCGAGCCCGCGCTGACCGACGGACTGGCCCGCCTCGCCGGCACCGGCCGCGTCCGGATGCCCGAGCTGGAACTGCTGCCCGCCTCCTACGACCTGCCGGGCGCCCGGCTGCTCGACCTCGTGCAGGTGATGGACCGCATCCGCGCCGAGTGCCCGTGGTCGTCCCTGCAGACCCACAAGGGGCTGGCGAAGTACGGCATCGAGGAGGCGTACGAGCTCGTCGAGGCGATCGAGGAGGGCGACCGGGACGAACTGCGCGAGGAGCTGGGCGACGTCCTCCTCCAGGTCGTCTTCCACGCCCGGATCGCCGAGGAGCACCCCGAGGAGCCCTTCTCCATCGACGACGTGGCCGGCGGCATCGTCGCCAAGCTCGTCCACCGCCACCCCCATGTCTTCGGCGACGAGACGGCGACGACCCCGGAGGAGGTCAAGGAGCACTGGCTGCGCACCAAGGCCGTGGAGAAGCGCCGCACCTCGGTCACCGAGGGCATCCCGCTCGGCCAGCCCGCCCTGGCCCTCGCCGCGAAGCTGGCGTCCCGCGTCCGCACGGCGGCCCTGGACGTACCGCTGCCCGAGGTCCAGGGCATCGGCTACGACCTGCTGATCCTGGCGATACGTGCGGAGGCGGAGGGCGTCGACCCGGAGGCGGCCCTGCGGGCGGCGGCACGGGCGTACCGGGACGCGGTGCGGGCAGCCGAGGGCAACTAGCGAACTCCGGGCGGTGCAGCGCCCCGGAAGGGGCGCGGGGCTGTATCGAGGTGCGGCTCCGCCGCGTGGGCGCGACAAGCCACGGGACACCCGCACCCGCCCACCGAACAGAACCTCCTACGGCCTGGCGCGGCTCCGCTCCACAAGCCGTGCCCCCGCCGGGGTCTGGCGATAGAGCACCGAACGACCGGACCGCGTCCGACTCACCAGCCCCGCCCGATGCAGCACCCCCAGGTGATAGGAAACCGTCGCCGGACTGAGAAAGTGCCGCGCCGCCAACTCCCCGGTGGACGCCGGACGCCCCAACGCCGCAAGCAACCCGGCCCGGGTCGGCCCGAGCAACCCCGCCAGCTCCTCCGCAGGAGTCGCCGGAGCGGTCGCCCTGACCCGCACCGGATACGCCAGCATCGGCGCCCGCCCCCCACCCCGCACCGGATCCACGGCCACCCCCGGCGCGGGCGCCACCAACGACGGCACCACCACGACCAGGGGCACCGGCAGAGCAACCGTGAACCGGCTCTCCACCCGCAGCGTCCCCCCGGCCCACCGGATACCGGGATGCAGCGAGTCGAAGAGCCCCGCCGCACCGAGCCGGGCCAGAACACCCGCGCACCGGTCGACCTCCGCCTCCAGGGTGGCCCGCGCCGCCTCCCAGTGCGGGGCGAAGGCCAGGTCCCAGTAGCGCCGCAGCTCCTCCGCCGCCTGCCGGGCCACCCGCTCGCCGCCCCGAGACATCGCGCAGCGCACCTCCTGCGGCAGCTCCGTACCGGCCAGACCGCTGCCGGGGCGGCCGTCGCGCAGCGCCTCCAGCTCGGCCAGGACGCGTTCGGGCGGGGTGGCGCGCACCTGCTCGAGTTCCTCCTCGACGGTGGGGGAGGGCCCGGACGGATGGGGACTGAGGAAGTCCGGTACGTATCCGCCGGCGTCCAGCGCCAGCGCCGACAGCAGCGGCAGCCGCGCCCGGCGCAGCACGCGGCGGGCGCGTGCCACCCACGGGTCCGTGGGGGACTCCGGACGCAGGCCCCACGGCAGCAGTGTGGACGTGACCTCGTGCAGCGGTGAGACCGCGAAGCGGGAACGGGCCAACCCGGCTGCGTCCACGGTGAGTTCGATCACGGTTGCTGTCCCCCGGTCGGCCCTGTGCGCACACCGCGCACGCCCCGGCGCGCCCCAGCACACACCTCGGCACGCCCCACTCTTCGAACCTGCTCGAATCGTGGCACGGACGCTCGCCGTGACCAACCGCCCCGGCGCACCCTGATGACCCGGTCGACGAAGCCGAGGGGGCGGACGTGCGCAGGACACGACGGGTGCGGGGGACACAGGCGCTGGCGGCCACACCGGCCGCCCCGAAGGCGCGGGGCACGCGCAGATCCCGGTCACGGGTGACCGTGGCGCTGGCCGCCGCGGGCGTCCTGCTGCTGTCGGGCACGTGCACGTCGGTGGCGCAGGACCGGCAGGGCGGGGCGGCCGCGGCACCGGCCGGGGGGAGCGGGGGACTCTCCGGCGCCGCGGCCTGCCCCGGCCTGGAGGGCTTCACCTGCGCGACCCTGAGCGTCCCGCTCGACCACCGGGGCCGCACCCCGGGGCGGCTCGGCCTGAAGGTGGCGATGGCGGACAACGCCGGGGCCCCCAGGGGCGTCCTGCTGTTCCTGACGGGTGGCCCGGGGCAGCCGGGCGTGCCGTACGTGAAGCGGCTCAGCGAGAGGATGGCGCCGGTCCTGAAGGACTACCGCCTGGTGATGATCGACCAGCGCGGCACCGGCGCGGGCGCGCTGCAATGCCCGCAGCTCCAGAAGGAGATGGGCGCCTCCGACCTCACGCCGCCCACCGAGCAGGCGGTGAAGGACTGCGCCGCCGCGATCGGCGAGCAGCGCCGCTTCTACAGCACCGGTGACACGGTCGCCGACCTGGAGCTGCTGCGCCGGGCCCTGGGCGTGCGGAAGATGACGCTCGACGGCGTCTCCTACGGCACGTACACCGCCGAGCGGTACGCGCTCGCGCACCCGGGCCGGGTGGCGCGGCTGGTGCTGGACTCGGTCGTGCCGCAGACCGGATACGACCCGATGGACCGCGCCGCGATGCGAGCGGCGCCGCGCGTGCTGCGGGACGCGTGCGCGGCGATCGACTGCACCACCGACCCCGCGGCGGATCTCGCCGAGGTGGTGGACACCTACGGCAACGGCGTCGACGTCCTCGACGCGCTGACCACCTGGGGCTTCGTCGACCCGGACTACGCGGCGATGATCGACGCCCTGCACAAGGCCGCGAACGGCGACCCCGGCCCGCTGCGCGGCCTGATCGCGGGCACCCGGCAGGGCAACGCGGCGACCGCCGAGGAGCTGAGCCAGGGCCTGCACGCCTCCACGCTGTGCCTGGACGGCCGCTATCCCTGGGGCAGGGCGGACGCCCCCGTGGCCGGGCGGCGCGAGGCGCTGGAGAAGGCGGGCGCCGAGCTGACGCCGCGCGACTACGGCCCCTTCGACGCCGCCACCGCGACCGGCCTCGGCTCGATGCGCAGCTGCCTGCACTGGCCGCCCACCGCGGTGCCCCCGCTGCCCTCGCAGCACCGCCGGCTCCCCGGCGGCATACCGGTCCTGCTCCTCGGCGGCGACCGCGATCTGTCGACGCCGGTGGAGTGGCTGCACGACCAGAAGAAGCTCACCCCGCACGCCGAGGCCGTGGTGGTCGAGGGGGTCGCCCACTCGGTCCAGAGCAGGGCGGCGAGCGACGAGGGCCGGCAGGCGGTGTACGACTTCCTCCTGGGGCGCTGACCCGCGCGGAGGAGCGGGGGCGGGCCGACCGCAGGCCCCGGGATACCGTCGGGGAGTGACCGACCAGCCCCACCCGCCCGAGCAGCACGCCCCCGAACTCTTCACCTGGGAGTTCGCCGCCGACCCCTACCCCGCCTACGCCTGGCTCCGCGAGCACGCGCCCGTGCACCGGACCCGGCTGCCCAGCGGGGTGGAGGCATGGCTGGTCACGCGGTACGCCGACGCCAAGCAGACCCTCGCCGACAACCGGCTGTCCAAGAACCCGGCGCATCACGACGAGCCCGCGCACGCCAAGGGCAAGACCGGCATCCCCGGCGAGCGCAAGGCGGAGCTGATGACGCATCTGCTGAACATCGACCCGCCGGACCACACCCGGCTGCGGCGGCTGGTCAGCAAGGCGTTCACCCCGCGCCGGGTCGCCGAGTTCGCGCCCAGGGTGCAGGAGCTCACCGACACCCTCATCGACCGGTTCGCCGCGCAGGGCTCCGCCGACCTCATCCACGAGTTCGCCTTCCCGCTGCCCATCTACGCCATCTGCGACCTGCTGGGCGTCCCCCGCGAGGACCAGGACGACTTCCGGGACTGGGCGGGCATGATGATCCGTCACCAGGGCGGGCCGCGGGGCGGGGTCGCGCGCTCGGTGAAGAAGATGCGCGGCTATCTCGCCGACCTCATCCACCGCAAGCGCGAGGCGCTGCCCGCCGAGCCCGCGCCCGGCGAGGACCTCATCTCCGGTCTCATCCGCGCCTCGGACCACGGTGAGCACCTCACCGAGAACGAGGCCGCCGCGATGGCGTTCATCCTGCTGTTCGCCGGCTTCGAGACCACGGTCAACCTCATCGGCAACGGCACCTACGCCCTGCTCACCCACCCCGAGCAGCGCGCCCGGCTCCAGCGGTCCCTGGCCGCGGGGGAGCGGGAGCTGCTGGCGACCGGGGTGGAGGAACTGCTGCGCTACGACGGCCCCGTGGAGCTCGCCACCTGGCGGTTCGCCACCGAGCCGGTCGTCATCGGCGGACAGTCCATCGCGGCCGGCGACCCCGTGCTCGTCGTCCTGGCCGCCGCGGACCGGGATCCGGAGCGGTTCGCCGACCCGGACGTGCTCGACCTCGGCCGGCGCGACAACCAGCACCTCGGCTACGGCCACGGCATCCACTACTGCCTCGGCGCGCCCCTCGCCCGCCTGGAGGGGCAGACCGCGCTCGCCACGCTGCTGACCCGGCTGCCGGACCTGCGCCTCGGCGTGGACCCGGCCGAACTGCGCTGGCGCGGCGGGCTCATCATGCGCGGACTGCGCACCCTGCCGGTGGAATTCACGCCTCCGCAGACCTGACGGTCCCGGCGGGCGGGCCACCGTGCCCCGAGCGCAACCAGCGCAAACATGACGCGCGTTCAACTATGTGATCTTCACGTGATCTGCGCGGCATGAACTTGTGACAAGTGATCGTCTGCCGATACGTTCACCCATCAACGCGGTGTCCAATATCCGTTCGCCGCGCCGGTAACTGCTGTCGTGTGAAAGGTCCCCGCATGCTTTCCGGGAACGGTCGGCACCGCCGCCCCCGCCAGGCTCCGGCTCTCCTCGTCGCGGCCGGAGTGACCGGCTCCGCCATCGCCATCCCCCTCCTCGGAGCAGGCAGCGCCAGTGCGGCCGACGGGGCGACCTGGGACCGGGTCGCGGAGTGCGAGTCCGGCGGCTCCTGGAGCCAGAACACCGGCAACGGCTATTACGGCGGCCTGCAGTTGACCCAGGACGACTGGGAGAACTACGGCGGCCTGGACTACGCGCCCAGCGCCGACCAGGCCAGCCGAGGCCAGCAGATAGCGGTCGCCGAGCGGATCCTCGCCGACCAGGGCGTCGGAGCCTGGCGCACATGCGGACTGCTCGCCGGGCTGGAGCAGGGCTCCGAGTCCGCGGACGTCGACACCGGCGTGGGCTCGCCGTCCCCGACCCCCACGGACTCCGCGGAATCCGCCGAGTCCCCGCAGCCCACGGACTCCCCGGACGCGACGGACACGACGGACTCGTCCGGAATGCCCGACTCCAGCGAATCGTCGGCTTCTTCCTCGCCGTCACCCTCGGCCACGGAAGGCAACGAGGGCTCGGAAGCCTCGGTCAGCGAATCGCCCAAGTCGGACAAGTCCACTGATGTCGAGACGGAACCCAGCGCCTCGCTCACCGCCTCACAGGCCACCGGTAGTGATGAACCGGACAAGTCGGGTCAGGATGACGGCTCTTCCGCGCTGACCGACACCGGCACCGGTCGCCACCGCGGCCCCAGTGCCGAGGAGGGCGAAGGGCGGGACCGTACGGCGGAATCGTCCGGCCGTCACGCCTCGCGCCCCGCGGACGACGCCGACGGCTCGTATGTCGTTCGTCCGGGGGACAGTCTCTGGTCCATCGCCGACTCCCTTGAGGTGGACGGTGGATGGCGCGCCCTGTACACGGGCAACGAGCAGACCGTCGGCGCCGACCCGAACCTCATCCTCCCCGGTCAGACGCTTGAGGTCGGGGTCGAACCGGGCGAAAAGTGACGGGCGAAAACGCCCGGACCGGGCGGTAGTTGACGTCACGGTTCGAGCTGAATGCCCGATATAAACGCGGTGAGAGATAGGTCTCAGAAGCCCTGATCGTCTTTGAAAATCGGCCGAGCGCGTGTCTACGGTCGTGACCGCTCGTCACCGCGAGCCCCGTCTGCCGCCACGCCGAATCCTGCCAGTGGCAGCACGGGAACAGTCGTCGCGTCATGCGCCGTAGGCAGGAGCGGGGGACCCAAGGTAAGTGCCCTTTCCGGTGGTTGACACCGGATCGCGGCTCGGGGTGTAGCCGCGTCCCGTGAGGGACGTGGCCGGGCAACTCAACCGGCCCGAACCCGACAGCTCACCTCGCAGGCGTCGGTGAGGGGATCCATCCATGTTGTTTTCCGGCAAGGGCAAGCACCGTCGTCCGTCCAAGGCCACCCGCGCCATCGCCATCGCCGGTGTCACCGGCGCCGCCGTCGCCGCCCCGCTGATGGCGGCCGGCTCGGCCTCCGCCGCCACCGCCTCCGAGTGGGACGCCGTCGCCCAGTGCGAGTCGGGCGGCAACTGGTCCATCAACACCGGCAACGGCTACTACGGCGGTCTGCAGTTCTCCGCCTCCACCTGGGCCGCGTACGGCGGCACGAAGTACGCCGCCACCGCCGACCAGGCCACCAAGGCGCAGCAGATCGAGATCGCCGAGAAGGTCCTCGCGGGCCAGGGCAAGGGCGCCTGGCCGGTCTGCGGCAAGAACCTGTCCAACGCCGCGTACACCGGTGCCGCCGCCGAGACCCCGGCCCCGAAGGCCGACACCTCCGCCGAGCGCACCACCGAGCAGAAGGCGTCCCGCTCCACCGAGCGCCCGGCGCCGAAGGCCGAGAAGAAGGCCGAGAAGAAGACCGTCACCACCCCGACCGGCGAGAAGGTCGAGAAGGGCGACGGCGAGTACAAGGTCGTCAAGGGTGACACCCTCAGCTCCATCGCCGAGGAGCACGGCGTCAAGGGCGGCTGGGAGAAGCTGTTCAAGCTGAACGACGACATCGTCGAGGACGCCGACCTCATCTACCCGGGCCAGCAGCTGCACCTGAAGTAAGCAGCGGCCCCGCGGCGCCCGCGAGCGAGCGGCGCGCCCACAGTCCGCCCGCCCCGGTGCGTGTTCCCCCGTACGCACCGGGGCGGGCTTTTTTGGGAAACCGTATTTGTTCCGTTCGGAAACAATTTACGCTCGGTTCTGTCCATGGGATGGGCGACCGGATGGCCGATCGCCCGGAGCCGGTTAGGCTCGGTCTCGCAGAGCCACCATGGCCCTGCCCACTCGCGTCACATCCAAGAAGGAGATGCTCGTGCCGTCCATCGACGTCGTCGTAGCCCGGGAAATCCTGGACTCCCGAGGCAACCCCACGGTCGAGGTCGAGGTCGGCCTCGACGACGGCAGCACGGGTCGTGCCGCCGTCCCGTCCGGCGCCTCCACGGGCGCCTTCGAGGCCATCGAGCTCCGCGACGGCGACTCGAACCGCTACCTCGGCAAGGGCGTGGAGAAGGCCGTCCTCGCCGTCATCGAGCAGATCGGCCCGGAGCTGGTCGGCTACGACGCCACCGAGCAGCGCCTGATCGACCAGGCCATGTTCGACCTGGACGCCACCGACAACAAGGGCTCCCTCGGCGCCAACGCCATCCTCGGCGTCTCCCTCGCCGTCGCCCACGCCGCCTCCGAGGCCAGCGACCTGCCGCTGTTCCGCTACCTGGGCGGCCCCAACGCGCACCTGCTGCCGGTGCCGATGATGAACATCCTGAACGGCGGCTCGCACGCCGACTCCAACGTGGACATCCAGGAGTTCATGATCGCCCCGATCGGCGCGGAGTCCTTCTCCGAGGCCCTGCGCTGGGGCGCCGAGGTCTACCACACCCTGAAGAAGGTCCTGAAGAGCAAGGGTCTGGCCACCGGCCTCGGCGACGAGGGCGGCTTCGCCCCGAACCTCGGCTCCAACCGCGAGGCCCTCGACCTCATCCTGGAGGCGATCAAGGAGGCCGGCTACACCCCCGGCGAGCAGATCGCCCTCGCGCTCGACGTCGCCGCGTCCGAGTTCTACAAGGACGGCGTGTACGTCTTCGAGGGCAAGGAGCGCTCGGCGGCCGAGATGACCGAGTACTACGCCGAGCTCGTCGAGGCGTACCCGCTCGTCTCCATCGAGGACCCGCTGTTCGAGGACGACTGGGAGGGCTGGAAGACCATCACCGCCAAGCTCGGTGACAAGGTCCAGCTCGTCGGCGACGACCTGTTCGTCACCAACCCCGAGCGCCTGGCTCGCGGCATCGAGGAGGGCGCCGCCAACGCCCTGCTGGTGAAGGTGAACCAGATCGGTTCGCTGACCGAGACCCTGGACGCCGTCGAGCTGGCCCAGCGCAACGGCTTCAAGTGCATGATGTCCCACCGCTCCGGCGAGACCGAGGACGTCACCATCGCCGACCTGGCCGTCGCCACCAACTGCGGCCAGATCAAGACCGGCGCCCCGGCCCGCTCCGAGCGCGTCGCCAAGTACAACCAGCTGCTGCGCATCGAGGAGATCCTCGACGACGCGGCGGTGTACGCGGGCCGCAGCGCCTTCCCGCGCTTCAAGGGCTGAACTCCCTCACGGGGTGAACCCCGTGAGTAGGCAGCGTCGTACGTACGTCCCCGTACTCGGTCCCGTACCGTGTGCGGGGACGTACGCGCGTGGACGGGAGGCGCCAGCCACATGGCCGTGAAGGACCGGGACCGTTTCTCCACCGCGACCAGGATCCGGCTGATCGGTGAGCAGACCGCGGCCCGGGTCTACCGCTCGCAGACCAGACGCCAGGCCCGCCGCTCCCGGCTGACCGGCCGGGCCGCGCTGCTCGCCCTGGTGGTCTGCTCGCTGATCGTGGCCCTCGCCTATCCCATGCGGCAGTACGTCTCCCAGCGCGCCGAGATCGCCGACCTGGAGCAGCAGCAGGAGGAGGCCCGGCAGCGCGTCGAACGGCTGCGCGACCTCAAGGCGCGCTGGCAGGACGACGCCTACGCCGAGCAGGAGATCCGCCGCCGGCTGCACTACGTCATGCCCGGCGAGACCGGCTACATCGTGATCGACCCGGGCACGGCCAAGCAGTCCCGCACCGACCTCGAGGCCGCCGACCGCCCCTGGTACGCGAACGTCTGGGACGGGGTCGACAAGGCCGACGCCGCCGCCAGTGAAGATCGACAGACGGATCGATAGAAAGTAAGGCATGGAAACGCCCCCGCCCACGACCCCGCGCACCGAGCCCACCGACGCGGACGTCGAGGCCTTCAAGCAGCAGCTCGGCCGGCCCCCGCGCGGGCTGCGCGCCATCGCGCACCGCTGCCCCTGCGGACAGCCGGACGTCGTGGAGACCGCCCCGCGGCTGCCCGACGGCACCCCCTTCCCGACGCTGTACTACCTCACCTGCCCGCGCGCCAACTCGGCGATCGGCACGCTGGAGGCGAACGGCGTGATGAAGGAGATGACGGACCGGCTGGCCACCGACCCCGAGCTCGCCGCCGCCTACCGGGCCGCGCACGAGGACTACATCCGGCGCCGCGACGAGATCGAGGAGCTGAAGAACTTCCCCAGCGCCGGCGGCATGCCGGACCGGGTGAAGTGCCTGCACGTGCTCGTCGCCCACTCGCTGGCCGCCGGGCCGGGCGTCAACCCGCTCGGTGACGAGGCCCTGGCGATGCTGCCGGAGTGGTGGCGCAAGGGGCCGTGCGTGACGGCCGCGGACGAGGCGAAGGAGGACGCCGAATGACCCGGGTCGCCGCCGTCGACTGCGGCACGAACTCCATCCGGCTGCTGGTGGCCGACGCGGATCCGGCGACCGGCGAACTGGTCGACCTGGACCGCCGTATGACGATCGTGCGCCTCGGGCAGGGCGTCGACCGCACCGGCCGGCTCGCCCCCGAGGCCCTGGAGCGGACCTTCGCCGCGTGCCGGGAGTACGCGGAGATCATCAAGAGGCACGGGGCGTCGGAGCACCTGCGCTTCGTGGCGACCTCCGCCTCCCGCGACGCCGAGAACCGGGACGACTTCGTGCGCGGCGTGGTGGACATCCTGGGCGTGGAGCCCGAGGTCATCACCGGTGACCAGGAGGCCGAGTTCTCCTTCACGGGCGCGACGAAGGAACTGGCCGAGCACGATCACCTCCCGAAGCCCTACCTGGTGGTCGACATCGGCGGCGGTTCGACGGAGTTCGTGGTCGGGGACGACCATGTGCGCGCCGCCCGCTCCGTCGACGTGGGCTGCGTACGGATGACCGAGCGGCACCTGGTGCACGACGGGAAGGTCACGGACCCGCCCACCGAGGAGCAGATCGCGGCGATGCGGGCCGACATCGAGGCCGCCCTCGACCTTGCGGAGGAGACGGTCCCGCTGCGCGAGGCCCGCACCCTGGTCGGCCTGGCCGGGTCCGTCACGACCGTGTCGGCCATCGCGCAGGACCTCCCCGAGTACGACTCGGCGGCCATCCACCACTCCCGGGTCTCCCGGGACCGGGTCCGCGAGATCACCGACTGGCTGCTGCGCTCCACACACGCCGAGCGCGCGAAGGTGCCCTCCATGCACCCGGGCCGTGTGGACGTGATCGGCGCGGGCGCTCTGGTGCTGCTGTCGATCATGGAGCGGACCGGTGCGGAGGAGGTCGTGGTGAGCGAGCACGACATCCTCGACGGCATCGCGTGGTCGGTGGCGTAGCTCTCTTTTGTTACTCGCCGGTAGCCTACGGTTGAGCAGTACGGATAGCGTATGAGCGACCCCGAGGGGCCCTTTTGGGGCCCCTCGGTGACGTGTCGTCGGGAAACTTCGTGAAGTTCTTCACAAGGATTTCGGTCATCGCGGGGTCCCGAGGGGGGTCCGTTGGCCCTTCCGGGGGTCCGCGGGGTCGTTGAACATGTTCAGGAGGGGCCTGCGGATCGCGTACCAGGGAACGTGTTTCCGGCGGCTCACACTCCCGCCCGATGTCCAGAGAGGCAGCTCACGCGGCATTGACAACGTACGGCGCGCGTGACGGTTCCCGTACTTGGACATGATCTAAGTCACGCGGGTCGGGGAGTGTAACACAGCCCCTGCCGGAGCTTGTGAAGGGGCGCACGAGCCACCCCCCTGAGGCGGGTGGATACTCGATGGCATGAGCACCACGGAGCGTCCCAGGATCCTCGTAGTAGGCGGTGGGTACGTAGGCCTGTACGCAGCTCGGCGCATCCAGAAGAAGATGCGTTACGGCGAGGCGACCGTCACCGTCGTCGACCCGCGGTCGTACATGACCTACCAGCCCTTCCTCCCCGAAGCCGCCGCCGGCAGCATCTCCCCGCGGCACGTCGTCGTCCCGCTGCGACGCGTGCTTCCCAAGGCGGAGGTCCTCACCGGCCGGGTCACCACCATCGACCAGGACCGCAAGGTCGCCACGATCGCCCCGCTGGTCGGCGAGGCGTACGAGCTGCCCTTCGACTACCTGGTGATCGCCATGGGTGCGGTCTCCCGGACCTTCCCGATCCCCGGCCTCGCCGAGCAGGGCATCGGCATGAAGGGCATCGAAGAGGCCATCGGCCTGCGCAACCACGTCCTCGAGCAGCTCGACAAGGCCGACTCCACCACCGACGAGGAGATCCGCCGCAAGGCGCTCACCTTCGTCTTCGTGGGCGGCGGCTTCGCCGGTGCGGAGACCATCGGTGAGGTCGAGGACATGGCGCGCGACGCGGCCAAGTACTACAAGAACGTGTCCCGTGAGGACATGCGCTTCATCCTCGTCGACGCCGCCGACAAGATCCTCCCCGAGGTGGGTCCCAAGCTCGGCAAGTACGGCAAGGAGCACCTGGAGAGCCGCGGCGTCGAGGTCTACCTGTCCACCTCGATGGACTCCTGCATCGACGGCCACGTGGTGCTGAAGAACGGCCTCGAGGTCGACTCCAACACGATCGTGTGGACGGCGGGCGTCAAGCCGAACCCGGCCCTGGCCCGCTTCGGTCTGCCGCTCGGCCCCCGCGGCCACGTCGACTGCGAGCCCACGCTCCAGGTGAAGGGCACCGACTACATCTGGGCCGCGGGCGACAACGCCCAGGTCCCGGACCTCGTCGGCCGCAAGGCGGGCAACGAGAACGCCTGGTGCCCGCCGAACGCCCAGCACGCGCTGCGCCAGGCCAAGGTCCTCGGCGACAACGTGGTCTCCGGTATGCGGGGCTTCCCGCAGAAGGAGTACAGCCACGCCAACAAGGGCGCGGTGGCGGGCCTCGGCCTGCACAAGGGCGTCGCGATGATCGTCTTCGGCAAGATGAAGATCAAGCTCAAGGGCCGGCTCGCCTGGTACATGCACCGCGGCTACCACGGCATGGCGATGCCCACCTGGAACCGCAAGATCCGCGTCTTCGCCGACTGGACCCTGCAGATGTTCCTCAAGCGCGAGGTCGTCTCGCTGGGTGCGATCGAGTCCCCCCGCGAGGAGTTCTACGAGGCCGCCAAGCCGGCCCCGGTCCCCGCCTCCGCGCAGCCGCAGAAGACCGAGGAGAAGGCCAAGGCCTCCTGACCCCGGTCCTGTGACACCCCGAAGGGGCCGCCCGCCATCCGTGGTGCGGGCGGCCCCTTCGGCGTTGTCCGGGGTGTCCGGGAGGAGGTTCGAGGGGTGCCGAGAAGGCGCGAAGTGCCCGGAGCCGGACTTGAACCGGCACGCCCGCGTAGGGGCAGCGAGGTTTAAGCTCGCCGTGTCTGCATTCCACCATCCGGGCAGGCCATGGGCTCCGCGTCGAGTGCTCCGAGCCTATCGGCACGGCCCCTCCGCTCAGGGAGTGGGCAAACCCATGTTGTCTTATTTTATTGGCAGCTGAGGGAGCATCAGCTCTCGGACAGGCCATCAGCACTTGCCAGCAGCCTTGCGGGTGAACGAGGGGTCCGCATGTGAAATGACGGAATTTCACCGTCCGGGCGAGGGCGTTCGGCCGGTTCTTCGAGTGCGGACGGACGAGCACCCCCGGAGCGCCCCGCGAGTGCGCCGCCCTTCTCCGGTAGGGGGACGGCATCAGCCCCAGGTATGACACCGCCGCCCCCGGTCCGCCCGGAGTCTGCCTCCGGAACCGGAGCAGCGGCTGACTCCACGGTGAGAAACGCGCGGAACGATGGACGCATCCCAGCAACGTCGTACTCGTCGTCCCGACAGGAGCGTCCATCCCGTGACCACCGCCCCCATCGCCGACCGGACCACCACCGTGGCCGCACGCGCCACGGAGCTCTCGAAGATCTACGGCCAGGGCGAGACCCAGGTGATCGCCCTGGACCGCGTCTCCGTCGACTTCCGTCAGGCCGAGTTCACCGCGATCATGGGCCCCTCCGGCTCCGGAAAATCCACCCTGATGCACTGCGTCGCCGGCCTGGACACCTTCTCCTCCGGCTCCGTGCGCATCGGTGACGTCGAGCTCGGCACGCTCAAGGACAAGCAGCTGACCAAGCTCCGCCGGGACAAGATCGGCTTCATCTTCCAGGCGTTCAACCTGCTGCCCACGCTGACCGCGCTGGAGAACATCACCCTGCCCATGGACATCGCGGGGCGTAAGCCGGACAAGCAGTGGCTGGACACGGTCATCGGGATGATCGGCCTGTCGGGGCGGCTCGGCCACCGGCCCTCGCAGCTCTCCGGCGGCCAGCAGCAGCGCGTGGCCGTCGCCCGCGCGCTCGCCTCCAAGCCGGACATCATCTTCGGCGACGAGCCCACCGGAAACCTCGACTCCCGCTCCGGCGCCGAGGTGCTCGGCTTCCTGCGCAACTCGGTGCGCGAGCTGGGCCAGACGGTGGTCATGGTGACCCACGACCCGGTGGCCGCCGCCTACGCGGACCGGGTGATCTTCCTCGCGGACGGCAGGATCGTCGACGAGATGTACGGGCCGACGGCCGACTCGGTGCTGGACCGCATGAAGCAGTTCGACGCCAAGGGCCGCACCAGCTGACGATCCGTCGCCGCCCGCCTTCCGCACATCCCTCCGGACAGAGAAGATCCATGTTCCGTACCGCCTTGCGCAACGTGCTCGCGCACAAGGCCCGGCTCCTGATGACCGTGCTCGCCGTGATGCTCGGCGTGGCCTTCGTGTCGGGGACCCTGGTCTTCACCAACACCATCTCCAGCGCCCTGCAGAAGAGCTCCGCCAAGGGCTTCGACCACGTCGACGTCGCCGTCACCCCCGAGTGGCAGGACGCCGAGGGCGACAAGGTCGGCAAGAGCCACGAGCTCACCCGGGCCATGGTCGACGACAGCGCCCGCGTGCCGGGCGCCGAGCGGGCCATCGGCGTCGTCACCGGTTTCACCGCGATCGCCGGCAAGGACGGCAAGCTCATCGGCGACGGCTTCCAGTCGCAGGGCGGCAACTACTGGGGCACCGAGGACCCCCGCTACCCGCTGACGAAGGGCCACGCCCCCAAGGGCGAGGGTGAGATCCTCCTCGACTCCGAGACCGCGCAGCGCACCGGCTACCAGGTCGGCGACACCGTACGGCTGTCGGTCGACGGCCCGGTCCTCACGCCGCGGATCACCGGCATCTTCACCACCGACGACGGCAATGTCGCCGCGGGCGGCAGCCTCGCGCTGTTCGACACGGCGACCGCGCAGAGGCTGTTCGGCAAGGCGGGCACCTTCGACGAGATCGACGTCAAGGCGAAGGACGGCGTCACCGAGGCCGCGCTCAAGGCCCAGCTCGACAAGGCGCTGCCGAAGGGCGTCGTGGAGACGCAGACCGGCGAGAAGCTCGCCGACGACCAGGCCGAGACCATCGCCTCCTCGATGAGCGGGCTGAAGCAGGGCCTGCTGGTGTTCGCCGGCATCGCGCTGTTCGTCGGCACGTTCATCATCGCCAACACCTTCACCATGCTGGTCGCCCAGCGCACCAAGGAACTCGCCCTGCTGCGCGCCGTCGGCGCCTCGCGACGGCAGGTCACCCGGTCCGTGCTGATCGAGGCGTTCGTGGTCGGCACCGTCGCCGCCGTGGCCGGTCTGGCCGCCGGTATCGGCATCGGCGTCGGACTGCGCTCCCTGATGGGCACGCTGGGCGCCACCGTGCCGGACGGGCCGCTGGTGATCACGCCGGGCACGATCGGTACCGCGTTCGCGGTCGGCATCCTCGTCACCATGCTCGCCGCGTGGCTGCCGGGCCGCCGGGCGGCGAAGATCCCGCCGGTGGCGGCGATGAGCTCCGTGCACGCCAAGGCGACCACCAAGTCGCTGGTGCTGCGCAACACCCTCGGCGCGCTGTTCTCCGCGGCCGGCGTCGCGGTGATCCTCGCGGCCACCACGATGGACGGCTCCGACGGCCAGGCCCCCATGGGTCTCGGCGCGGTGCTGCTGATCATCGGTGTGTTCATCCTGACCCCGCTGCTGTCCCGCCCGCTGATCGCCGCCGCGGCCCCGGTCCTGCGCGCCTTCGGTGTCTCCGGCAAGCTCGCCCGGCAGAACTCCGTGCGCAACCCGCGCCGTACCGCGGCCACCGCGTCCGCGCTGATGATCGGGCTCACCCTGATCACCGGCATGACGGTGATGGCGGGCAGCCTGCAGAAGTCCATCGACAAGATGGCCGCGGAGGCGATCAAGGCCGACTACGTCGTCTCCATGGCCAACGGCAACCCGCTCTCGCCGGACGTCGAGCGGAAGCTGAGGCAGGCCGGTGACGTCACCGCCACCAGCCCCCTTCGCAACGCCCCCTCCCGCATCGACGGCGAGACCGAGTTCCTGACCGGCGTGAACGGCGCCACGATCACCCGGCTGACGGACTTCGACGTCAAGGACGGCGCCTTCGAGGTCGGCGGCTCGAAGATCGTCGCCGACGACCAGACCGCGAAGTCCCACGGCTGGAAGGCCGGCTCGGAGGTCACCGTGGCCTTCGAGGACGGCAAGAAGCAGCAGCTGACGGTCGCCGGGATCTACCAGGGCAACGACATGATCAGCGGCATCATGATCGACACCGCGACGCTCGCCCCGCACGAGTCGGAACCGGCCGACATGATGGTCATGGTGAAGACCGCCGACGGCGCCTCCGGAGCTGTCAAGGACACGCTGGAGAAGGCCCTCGGCACCAACCCGGCGATCAAGGTCCAGGACAAGAAGGACCTCTCCGAGGAGATCGCGCAGATGTTCACGCTGATGCTGAACATGCTCTACGGTCTGCTGGCGATGGCGGTGATCGTCGCGGTCCTCGGTGTGATCAACACCCTGGCCATGTCGGTGTTCGAGCGCTCGCAGGAGATCGGCATGCTCCGCGCGATCGGCCTGGACCGTAAGGGCATCAAGCGGATGGTCCGCCTGGAGTCCCTGGTGATCTCCCTGTTCGGAGGGGTGCTCGGCATCGGACTGGGCGTGTTCTTCGGCTGGGCGGCCGGTGAGCTGCTGGGCACGAGGATGGCCACCTACGAACTGGTCCTGCCCTGGGGCCGGATGGCGGTCTTCCTGCTGCTGGCCGCGACGGTGGGCGTCCTGGCGGCCCTGTGGCCGGCCCGGCGGGCGGCACGGCTGAACATGCTCCAGGCGATCAAGGCGGAGTAGCTCCTTCCGTACCGGCATGGGCGGGCCCCGTTCCCCTGGCGCAGGGGAACGGGGCCCGTCGCCGTGTACGGAGGTGCGGGTGGCGGTCAGTTCCAGTCGCGGGTGCGCAGGGGCAGGCCCGAGTCGCCGGAGGCGGGGGTCCTCACGGCGAGGACCTGGTTGACGCCGATGCGGTTGTGCTCGAAGGCGAGGGCGGAGGCGGCCATGTACAGCCGCCACACCCGGGCGCGGCCGGGACTCGTCAGGCCGGCCGCCCGCTCCCAGTCGGCCTCCAGACGTGCCACCCACGCGCGCAGGGTGAGCGCGTAGTGCTCGCGGATCGACTCCAGGTCGCGCACCTCGAACCCGGCGCGCTCCAGGTTGGACACGGTGGTGCCCACGGGGGCCAGTTCGCCGTCGGGGAAGACATAGGCGTCGATGAACGCGTCCACGTGGTACGCCGTCTCGTCGCGCTGCGGGCGGCGGGCGATCTGGTGGTTCAGCAGCCGCCCGCCGGGCTTGAGGAGCCGGTGCAGGACGGTGGCGTACTCCAGATAGCGCTCGGAGCCGACGTGTTCGGCCATGCCGATGGAGGAGATCGCGTCGTACGGGCCGTCGGTGACGTCACGGTAGTCCTGGACGCGGATCTCCACCCGGTCGGTGAGGCCCTCGTCGGCGACGCGCTTGCGGGCGTAGGCGGCCTGCTCCTGGGAGAGGGTGATGCCGACGACGTCCGCCCCGTGCTCCCGGGCGGCGTGGAGGGCCATGGAGCCCCAGCCGCAGCCGACGTCCAACAGGCGCTGACCCGGTCTCAGGGCGAGCTTGCGGCAGACCAGTTCGAGCTTGTCGCGCTGGGCCTGTTCGAGGGTGCCCTCGGGGGGCGGGGCAGGCCAGTAGGCGCAGGAGTACACCATCGACGGGCCGAGGACGATCTCGTAGAAATCGTTGCCCACGTCGTAGTGGTGGCTGATGGCCCGTCGGTCGCTGCGCTTGGTGTGCAGGCCGCGGCGCGGGCGGCGGGCCTCCTCGGGGGGCGCGGCGGGCGGCAGCGGGAGCCCGGCGAGGGTGACCAGGCCGCGGACGGCGGAGCGGAATTCCGGCTCGCGCAGCGCCTGGCCGAGGGTGCGGGCGTCCTCCCCGCGCTCCCAGATCAGACCGGAGAGGAGGTCGAGGGCGGCGTAGAGGTCGCCGTCGATGTCGAGGTCACCTGCCACCCAGGCGCGGGCGAGGCCGAGTTCGCCCGGCTTCCACAGCAGGTGGCGCAGGGCGCGGCGGTTGCGGACGACCAGGGTCGGTGCGGCGGCGGGACCGGCCAGCGATCCGTCCCAGGCGCGGATGCGGAGGGGGAGGGGTGTGCCCAGCAACTGTTCGACGAGGCCCTTCAGCCGCGAGGCGGCGTCTGCCATGGTGTACACCTCCGTGACGGGGAATCCCGGAATGTCCTCACCACGTAAACACCAGCCGGGCCGCTTGACAGTCCCCGGCGCGCGTCATGGCTGGGCAAAACCACCGTCACGGTGGGTCCGCCGCGCTCTCACGCACCCCGCCCGCCCGTCTCGGTGGGTCGAGCGGCCCCCGCCACGGGGCTCCGCCCCGGACCCCGTGTTCGTCCGCCCGCCGGGTGAGTTCTTCTACTCAGGTGCTCCTGAGATGCCGTGCGCTGTCGGCGTGTGCCGTCCCCGCGGCAGGGTGAGCCCAGGCAGAGCGACGGGGGTGTTCCATGAGGGCCAGGACGTGGCTGCGGGCGTTGGCCGCCGGTGTCGCCGTGCTCGCGGTGGCCGGGTGCAGCAAGGCGGACCGGGCGGTCATGCTCGCGCCGGGGTGTCCGAAGGGGCCGGCCGCGCGGCCGGTGCCGCGGGCGGCGACCCCGGGGACGGCGTACGCCTTCGGGCCGCACTTCGGTGCTCCCGCCGGGAGTTTCCGCGAGGGCGCCGTCCCCGGTCTGACCGACGTCGTCTCGCTCGCGGACAGCGGGCACACCACGGTCGCCGTACGCTCCGACGGCACCGTCTGGTCCTACGGCACGAACGTCAAGGGCTCGCTGGGGCACGGCTCCCTCGAACGGGTCCACCGGGCCGAGCCCCGGCAGGTGACCGGGATCGGCCCCGCACGCGCGGTGTACAGCAGCGGGCCGACGTTCTTCGTGGTGCTCCGGGACGGCACCGTGGCGGCCTGGGGCTCGGACCGGTTCCTCGTCCGGGGCGGGAAGCGTGAGGGGTACGACGGCGTGGCCGTGCCCCGGCCGGTGCCGCGGGCCGGGAACGTCGTCGCGATGGGGCCGGGGCAGCTCAGCGTCCTCGCCCTGCGCGGTGACGGGCGGGTCCTCGGCTGGGGCATCAACGTCACCGATGTCCTCGGCGACCGGAACAGCACCGGGATCGGCGTCGTCCCCGACGTCCGTGGAGCCGTCGACGTCGCGACGGCGGGCGGTGCCGGGGTGGTCCTGACGGCGGGCGGCGCCGTCTGCGCGTGGGGGAACAACGCGCACGGACTGCTCGGCGTCGAGCCGACCGGCGGTCAGAGCGGCCGGCCGGTGCAGGTGCGCGGCCTGACGGACATCGTGCAGGTGGCCGGCGGGGCGGATGTCGCGTACGCGCTCGACCGGGACGGTGCCGTGTGGGCGTGGGGCCGGGGCGTGAGCGGCGCGCTGGGCGACGGTGACACCACGGACCACGTCTCCGCCCGCCCGGTCCGGGTGGCCGGGCTGCCCCCGGTCCGCCGTATCTCCGCCTTCCACCTCACGGGGTACGCGGTCGACACCGACGGCGGCCTGTGGGCCTGGGGCTCCGGCAGCGGGTTCGGCCGGCCCGCCGGAACGACCGGTGGCACCGCCCGGCCGGTACGGATCCCGCTGCCGGGCCCGGCCCTCGACGTGTCGGGACATCATGCGCTCGTCCGGGACCGCTGAGGGTTGACAGTGGCAGGCGTACGGCCGGAGACTCCACTGCGACGTCATGGTGAAAAAAACTTCACTGTGCGAACAGCTTGAACCAGCTCTCACCGCGGCCACGCCTCCCAACGAAGGGAACGACCGATGCGTACCACCGTCGGCATCATCGGAGCCGGACCCGCCGGGCTCCTCCTCGCCCGGCTGCTCCACAACGCCGGTATCGACTCGGTCGTCCTGGAGAGCCGCGACCGCGCCTACGTCGAGCAGCGGCAGCGGGCCGGGATCCTCGAACAGGGCACCGTGGACGTGCTGCGCGCGGCCGGGGCCGGCGAGCGCATGGACCGTGAGGGGCTGCGGCACGACGGGATAGAACTGCGCTACGGCCGCAAGCGCCACCGCGTCGACTTCCCCGCCCTCACCGGCGGCAGGTCCGTGATGGTCTACGCCCAGACCGAGGTCTGCAAGGACCTCATCGCCCTCCAGCTCGCCGAGGGCGGTCCGCTGCTGTTCGAGGCGGAGGCGCTGGCGGTGGAGGACGCCGCGACCGACCACCCGCGCGTCCGCTTCCGCCACCAGGGCACCGAGGACGTCCTGGACTGCGACTACGTCGTCGGCTGCGACGGCTTCTGGGGCGTCGCCCGCAAGGCCGTCCCGGCCGAGCTGAGCCGGACGTTCGAGCGGACGTACCCCTTCGGCTGGCTCGGCATCCTCGCCGACGTCCCGCCCTCCCACGACGAGCTGGTCTACGCCCGCCACGACCGCGGCTTCGCCCTGCTGTCCATGCGCTCCCCGAGCGTCTCCCGCCTCTACCTCCAGGTGCCCGACGGCACCAAGGCGGAGGAGTGGGGCGACGAGGAGATCTGGGACGAGCTCGAGCGCCGCTTCGAGACCGCCGACGACTGGACGCTGCAGCGCGGCCCCCTCACCCAGAAGTCGGTCACCCCCATGCGCTCCTTCGTGCACGAGCCCATGCGCCACGGCCGGCTCTTCCTCGCCGGGGACGCCGCCCACATCGTGCCGCCCACCGGGGCCAAGGGGCTCAATCTCGCCGTCGGGGACGTGGTGACCTTCGCGCGGGCGCTGGTGCACCAGCGGGAGACGGGCTCCGCCGAGCTGCTCGACGCCTACTCGCAGACGTGCCTGCGCCGTGTGTGGCAGGCCGAGCGCTTCTCCTACGACATGACGACCCTGCTGCACCGCGCCCCGGACGCCACCCCCTTCGACGCCCGCCTCCAGCTCGCCCGGCTGGAGCGCATCGCCTCCTGCCGCGCCGCCGAGACCGACCTGGCCGAGGCCTACACCGGCTTCCCCCTGGACTGAGCCCGGCGGCCCGGGGCACCCCCTCCAGTGAGGGGAATCACCTGGCGGCGTAGCGTGTTGCGCAGCACAACGAGGGAAAGATCCTCCCCAAGCATTAGGGTCAATCCTTTGCCTACCTATTACTCTTGAGCCAAGGCCGCACTGTGATGGCCATGGAGGAGTGAAATGAGGAGCAGAAACCCGGTCTTCTCGCGACGGGGGTTCAGCCGCGACAACGGCTACGCGGGCTTCAACACCGCGCCGCAGGCCGGGGGTCCCGCTGTCGCCACGCAGGGCAACCCGTACGCCCAGCCGACGGGCAACCCCTACGCGCAGAACCCGTACGCGCAGAACCCTTATGCACAGCAGGGCCAGCAGTACGGCGCGCCGCCGCAGGCTCCGGTCACCACCGGCCGGATGACCATCGACGACGTCGTCATGCGCACGGCGAGCACGCTCGGCGTGCTCATCCTCACCGCCGCGCTCTCCTGGGCTCTGCTGCCCGTGGACGACGCCAACATCGGCCGGTCCTACGGCATCGGCATCGGCGCCGCCCTGATCGGCATGGTCCTGGCGTTCGTGCAGTCCTTCAAGCGCAAGCCCTCGCCGGCGCTGATCCTGACGTACGCCGCCTTCGAGGGTGTGTTCCTCGGCGTCGTCTCCAACATCGTCGACAACCGCATCGCCGACGGCGCCGCCATGCAGGCCGTGCTCGGCACCATGGCGGTCTTCGCCGGTGTGCTGGTGGCGTACAAGGCGGGCTGGATCCGCGTCAACCGCCGCTTCTACGGCTTCGTGATGGCGGCCGCGCTCGGCTTCATCCTGCTGATGGCCGTGAACCTGCTGTTCGCGGTGTTCGGCGGCGGTGACGGCCTCGGCTTCCGCAGCGGCGCCCTCGGCGTCGTCTTCGGTGTCATCGGCATCATCCTCGGTGCCTGCTTCCTCGCCCTGGACTTCAAGCAGGTCGAGGACGGCATCGCCTACGGTGCCCCCCGCGAGGAGGCCTGGTTCGCCGCGTTCGGCCTGACCCTGACGCTGGTGTGGATCTACCTCGAGTTCCTGAGGCTCATCTCGATCCTCAACAGCAACGACTAGCGACGTTCGCGAGCGAGTCGCGCGCAAGGGCCCCGGGTTCACCCGGGGCCCTTCGTCGTCGTCGGACGGTGCGAATCGATGCGGAAAAGAGCGCGCCTAGAGCAGTTTGCGCGCGGCCCTCCTCAGGTCGTACTCGTGGATGATCGCCTTGGCGTGGCCGTACGCCAGGTTGTGTTCGTGACGGAGCCAGCTGACCTTTTCCTCGAAGCGGAAGAGAGCTGGGCCTTCTTCGACGGTGCGCAGCCAGTCGGAGATCTCACGACCGGTGCAATGGGGGATGCGGGCGAGCAGATTGCGATGGGTCTCCTCGGAGAAGACTTGGGACATCGGCGCCTCCGGACGCATGGGATGTAAGCCGGTCCTTCAGGTCACCGTGCCTGAGCGTTCGCCCGTTGGCAACAGTGCTGCCGCGCCGCGTACGCTCGCCGCGTGGTTGATACGACGCCTCTCACCCGTGCCGTGGATCATTTCGCCGACCGACTGAGGGCCGCGCCGCAGAGCCGGCTGCAACGGGGCGCGGCCGCCGAGGCCCTCGCCCTGGCCAGGGAGTTGGCGCGGCGGGCCCAGCTCGTCGAGGAACCCGGCACCGAGCCGCGCGAGATGCCCGACGCCGGGATGTTCGCCGCGGCCGACCAGATCACCGTCGCCGGACACGATCTGGCCCTCGTACTGAAGAGCGAGGACGAAGTCGAGCAGGCGGTACGGCTCGTGGAGGAGGCGCAGAAGCGCGCCGGGGTCTGAGGGCGTCTCAGCTCGAGGTCTACAGGGACGCGATGACGCGGTCCGCCAGGATGTACACGTTCTCCTCGCCGCAGGAGAACGTCAGCGTGTACGCGCCCGAGATCCCGGAGCCGCCGAGCAGATACGGGGCCTCGCCCGCGCGCACCGCCGCCGCCAGGCGCTCCGCCGTCTCCCGGTGACCCGGGGTCATGCACAGCGTCGTCCCGTTCGCGAAGACGTAGACGTCCAGCGTGCCCAGCGGGCCCGGGCGCACGTCCGTCAGCTCCACGCGCTCGGCGGCCAGCTCCTCCAGCGTGGTCACGGTGCGCTCGTGGTCGTTCACGACCGGCGACGGGTTCGGTACGAAGTCCGGGTGCGAGGGGTGACGGCGGCGGGCGGCGGCCAGCTCGGGGGAGTCCCCCGCGTGCTCCTCGGCGTCGGCGCCCGGCTCGGTCACCGGCTCCAGGCCCACGAAATCGGCCTGCCGCGGCAGGAACAGCTCGCTGTCGGCCAGACCCAGCAGGGAGGGGGCGTCGGAGGCGTCACGGGCCTCCTGCGCGGCCCAGAACGCCCGCGCCTCGGCCAGCTCACGCTCCCGCTCCTCCGCGAGCGCCTCGGCCACCGCGGCGCGTATCTCGTCGGCGTCGGCCGTGCGGGCGGACGGAAGGAGGGCGCGCGTGGTCGCGGCGCGGTTCTCGGCCAGCTCGGTGTGCAGGGCGGCGACCTGCCGGCGCAGCACCAGGATGCTGCGCAGGACGGCGACGCCCACAGCGCCGGTGGCGGCCGTGGTGATCAGCAGGGCGATCGGCATGGCGCTCACTGACGTACTCCCGGTTCAAAGTCGACCCCCGACTTCCTACATCAGCTTGAAGGGCGGACTAACCATCTGTCAGTGCGTAACGTCACGAACCGGACAGGGCTGCGGTTCCGGGGCCGGTAGGAGTGGGGCGCTGACCTGCGTCGATCCCCGCGCCACGAGGGATAGGTCACATCCTGGGGGCGATTGGATCACAGATCGGCCCGGGACTCCGTGAAACACGGGGTCCCGGGCCCGAGCCTGACGGACGGTGCCGCCGCGGCTACGTTGCGGTGCTCAGCTCAGGCGCTCGATGACCATCGCCATGCCCTGGCCGCCGCCGACGCACATGGTCTCCAGACCGAACTGCTTGTCGTGGAACTGCAGGGAGTTGATCAGCGTGGTCGTGATGCGGGCGCCGGTCATGCCGAAGGGGTGGCCGACGGCGATGGCGCCGCCGTTGACGTTCAGCTTGTCCAGCGGGATGCCGAGGTCGCGGTAGGAGGGGATCACCTGGGCGGCGAACGCCTCGTTGATCTCGACCAGGTCGATGTCGTCGATGGTCAGACCGGCCAGCTTGAGGGCACGCTGCGAGGCCTCGACCGGGCCGAGACCCATGATCTCGGGGGACAGGCCCGAGACGCCGGTGGAGACGATCCGGGCGAGCGGGGTGAGGCCGAGCTCGCGGGCCTTGGTGTCGCTCATGATGACGAGGGCCGCGGCGCCGTCGTTGAGCGGGCAGCAGTTGCCGGCGGTCACGAGCCCGTCGGGCCGGAAGACCGGCTTGAGCCCGGCCACGCCCTCCATGGTCACGCCGGGGCGGGGGCCGTCGTCCTTGCTGATCACCGTGCCGTCGGGGAGCGTCACCGGGGTGATCTCGCGCTCCCAGAAGCCGTTCTTGATGGCCTCCTCGGCGAGGTTCTGCGAACGGACGCCGAACTCGTCCATCTCCTCGCGCGTGACGCCCTTCCAGCGGGCCAGGTTCTCGGCGGTCTGGCCCATCGCGATGTACGGGTCGGGCAGCAGGCCGTCCTCACGCGGGTCGTGCCAGGTGGTGCCCTCCTGCTCCGCGACGGCGGCGGTACGGGCCTCGGCCTCGGCGAACAGCGGGTTGCGCGTGTCCGGGAGGCTGTCGGAGTTGCCCTTGGCGTAGCGGGAGACCGTCTCGACACCGGCCGAGATGAAGACGTCGCCCTCGCCGGCCTTGATGGCGTGCAGGGCCATGCGGGAGGTCTGCAGCGAGGAGGAGCAGTAGCGGGTGACGGTGCAGCCGGGGAGGTGGTCCATCCCCATCTGCACGGCGACGATGCGGCCGAGGTTGTTGCCCTGCTCGCCGCCGGGGAGGCCGCAGCCGAGCATCAGGTCGTCGATGTCCTTGGGGTCCAGCTCGGGCACCTTGGCGAGGGCGGCCTGGATGATCGTGGCGGTCAGGTCGTCCGGCCGCAGATCCTTCAGCGACCCCTTGAAGGCACGACCGATGGGCGAACGAGCAGCAGAGACGATCACGGCTTCGGGCATCACGGCTCCAGGACATACCGGTGGGTTGGTGCAGGGCTCCTTGGGAAATTACCGGGCCGTAGGACCTGGGTCACGGCCCACGGCATGTGACATGGACCGCAGATGTCTAAGCGCTTGCTTGGCACCGTTCCCCCGGCAATTCCGCGAGCAGCCGGGCGGCGGGCGCGGCCGAGATCGCCCGTCCGGCGGGCAGCCGGGTGGCGGGCGCGGCCGAATCGCCCAGCCCGTCCCTCCCGCGGGCAGTCGTGCCGCGGGGCGGCACGGGTGGGCGCGGGCGGTGCCCCGTGAGCGCCGGGCTGCGCGACCCACCCCCGGCCCGCCCCGACACCGCTCACTCCGCAACGGCCGCCCGCTCCACAGGCTCCGGCACCCTCCGACGCCGCCGCCGCTTGAGCAGCGCCCACCGCCCCCGCGGCCCGGAGGGCATCGCCGCCGTGACCTCCGTCCCCGCCTCGGACGCCGCCTCCGCCGCCGCCCGCGCCACCGGCAGGAACCCCTCCCGCCGCGACGCGTCCGGCCGCTCCTCCTCCGCCGGCCACAGCCCCAGCGCCGCACACACCGTCGGCAGCACCGCCATCGCCGCGGTGGCGTACCCCTCCGCCGAGGGGTGATAGCTGTCCGGCCCGAACAGCTCCCGCGGATTCGCCGCGAACTCCGGCCCCAGCAGATCCCCCAGCGACACCGTGCGCCCGCCCTGCTCGACCGCCCCGATCGTCTGCGCCGCCGCCAGCTGCCGCGAGGCCCTCCGCGCCAGCCACCGCAGCGGCTGCCACACCGGCTCGATCGTGCCGAGGTCGGGACACGTGCCCACGACCACTTCCGCACCCGCCGTACGCAGCCGCCGTACCGCCGAGGACAGATGCCGCACCGAGCGCGTCGGCGGCATCCGGTGCGTGACGTCGTTCGCACCGATCATGATCACGCAGATGTCCGGCACCCGCGACGGATCGGCCAGCGCCCGCGTCACCTGCCGGTCCAGATCGTCGGAGCGAGCGCCCGGCACCGCGACCGTACTCAGCCCGACCGGCCGCTCGGCGATCGCCGCGACCCCCGACGCCAGCAACGCCCCCGGCGTCTGCCCGGCCCGCCGCACGCCCTGGCCCGCGGCCGTGGAGTCGCCCAGCATCGTCAGCCGCAGCGCCGGTTCGCCCGGCACCGTATAGGCCGCGCCGTACAGCCCGTCCGCGTTCGGTACGTGAGGAGACGTGCCGTTGCCCACCCGGCGCCGCGCCAGCTGCGCCTCCGCCAGCAGCAGACCGACCGTGGCCGCGCCGGCCAGCCCGATCCCGCCGCCGCCGTACGCCGCGCCGGCCGCGATCCGCCGGGCCACCCTCGCCCTCGACATCCGCGTCATGCCTCGCCGCCACCTCCTCCAACCCGTACACCCTGTGCTTGCCCCGTACGGACCGTCGCCCAATCTCAACAGCGGGTGAACGACCCGCCCGGGCAGTGGCGGGGAAAGGGCCTAGGCTGGCGGAACCACTACGACCACACCTTTTGCAGCATCCGGAGACAACGGTGCAATTCCACGACTCGATGATCAGCCTCGTCGGCAACACCCCGCTGGTGCGGCTCAACAGCGTGACCAAGGGCATCAGGGCGACCGTCCTGGCCAAGGTGGAGTACTTCAACCCCGGCGGCTCCGTGAAGGACCGCATCGCCCTGCGCATGATCGAGGCCGCCGAGAAGAGCGGCGAGCTGAAGCCGGGCGGCACCATCGTCGAGCCGACCAGCGGCAACACCGGCGTCGGCCTTGCCATCGTGGCCCAGCAGAAGGGCTACAAGTGCATCTTCGTGTGCCCGGACAAGGTCTCCACGGACAAGATCAACGTCCTGCGGGCCTACGGCGCCGAGGTCGTCGTCTGCCCGACGGCCGTGGCTCCCGAGCACCCCGACTCGTACTACAACGTCTCCGACCGCCTCGTCCGTGAGACGCCGGGCGCCTGGAAGCCGGACCAGTACTCCAACCCCAACAACCCTCTCTCGCACTACCACTCCACCGGCCCCGAGCTGTGGGAGCAGACCGAGGGCAGGATCACCCACTTCGTGGCCGGCGTCGGCACCGGCGGCACCATCTCCGGCACCGGCCGCTACCTGAAGGAGGTCAGCGACGGCCGCGTCAAGGTGATCGGCGCCGACCCCGAGGGCTCCGTGTACTCCGGCGGCTCCGGTCGCCCGTACCTCGTCGAGGGCGTCGGTGAGGACTTCTGGCCGACCGCCTACGACCGGACCGTCGCGGACGAGATCGTCGCCGTCTCCGACAAGGACTCCTTCCAGATGACCCGCCGCCTCGCCAAGGAGGAGGGCCTGCTGGTCGGCGGCTCCTGCGGCATGGCGGTCGTGGCGGCACTCGAGGTCGCCGAGCGGCTCGGCGAGGACGACGTCGTGGTGGTGCTGCTGCCGGACAGCGGGCGCGGCTACCTCAGCAAGATCTTCAACGACGAGTGGATGGCCGACTACGGCTTCCTGGAGGACGAGGGCCCGAGCGCCCGGGTCGCCGACGTCCTGGAGGACAAGCAGGGCGGCTCCATGCCGTCCCTGGTCCACATGCACCCCGACGAGACGGTCGGCCAGGCCATCGACGTGCTGCGCGAGTACGGCGTCTCGCAGATGCCGGTCGTCAAGCCGGGCGCCGGTCACCCGGACGTGATGGCCGCGGAGGTCGTCGGCTCGGTGGTGGAACGGGAGCTGCTGGACGCGCTGTTCAGCAAGAGCGCCTCGCTCGACGACCCGCTGGAGAAGCACATGTCGCCGCCGCTGCCGCAGGTCGGCTCCGGCGAGCCGGTCGCCGACCTGATGGCCGTCCTCGGCAAGGCGGACGCGGCGATCGTCCTGGTCGAGGGCAAGCCGACCGGCGTCGTCAGCCGGCAGGACCTGCTCGCGTTCCTCGCCAAGGGCGGGAAGTGAGCCCGGCACCTCGGGAGAAGCCCTGGTGAACGGCTGCTGAACGCAAGGCTGTTGAGCCGTACGTGATCTTCGTGGACTTCGCGGAAGTGGTACGAGGGCGTCACGTTCGCGCAGCACTCGCTTAACACGCGTCCGGCAGATTGGTGGTCGTCGGAAGGAACGGGAGCGGCTCCCCGTTCCGGCCGGCGTGAAACGGCGTCAAGGACCTCCGGAGCGGCTCCCGGACCTCCACCGACGCCACGGACGCGCATCCCGGCTCAGGCCCGGCCCGCGTCCCTCGCGGGGACCGCCGTCGTCCCGCCCCCCGGCAACGGGGGTGCGGCGGTCCCCGCGCATGACGTTCCCGGCGCGGGGCAAGGTGCCGGTACCGATACCGGTACCGGTGCCCGTCAGTCCTCCCAGTCGCCGTCCCGCCGGCTCCTGCGCCGGTCGAACAGGCCCGGGTTCGTGCGGGCGACCTGGGCGACGTTCACGCCGACGATGCCCAGCCAGGCCACCAGCAGGCCGGGCAGATGGCCCAGGCCCCCGCCGATCGCGGACAGCGGCACCGCGAGGACGAGGGAGACGATCGCGAAGCCGAACCGGTCGCCCCAGCTGTCCGTGGCCCTCGGTGCCTTCGACTCCCGCGCCACCGTCATCTGCTGCTCGGCGATCTGGCGGCGCACCCGGCGCTCCACCGCGCCGTCGATGCGCTGGTCGACCTTCTCCAGGAACGAGTCGATCAGCGCGGACTCGTACTCCTCGCCCAGCTCCCTGCGCGCCTGCAGGGTGGCGTCGAGTTCCTTCTTCAGCTCGGTGTCCCGCGCGTCCATTCCGGTCATACGGTCCACGGTAGGCAGGCCGGGCGCCACCGGCACTGGGGTTAGCCCCCTTCTCCGCCTCGGGTTCGCCGGGCCCCCGGACCGGAACGCGGTCGTGCGGCGGGCGCCGCGGCTGTATAACGGCATGCAGAAGTTGCGGAGAGTGAATAGTTCCGAGGGGGAGCACGTCATGAGCGTCGCCGACAGCCCTGCCGCGCGCCTGCAGGCGCTCTTCGAGGGGCACCGGCTGACGCCGACCCAGCGGCGCATCGCCCACAGCATGGTGCGGCGCGCCGCCGACGTGCCGTTCCTGTCCAGCGTCGAACTCGCCGAACTGGCCGGGGTCAGCCAGCCCTCCGTGACCCGCTTCGCCGTCGCCCTCGGCTTCGACGGCTACCCCGCCCTGCGCCGCCATCTGCGCGAGGTCGCCCCCGCCGAACCCGTGCCGGAGTCCGGCAGCGCCAACGAGTACCAGCAGGCCGTCGAGGCCGAGATCCAGAACCTGCGGCACCTGGCCGAGGCGCTGGCCGATCCCGTGCCCGTGCAGCGAGCGGGGCGGATCCTGGCGGGCAGCCGGCCGCTGCCCGTGCTCGGACTGCGTGCGGCCGCCGCCCAGGCGCACGGCTTCGCCTACTTCGCCGCCAAGGTCCACCCGGACGTGCGGCTGCTCGACGAGGGCGGCACGATGCTGCACGACCGCATCGACGCCGCCGTCCGCGCCGGTGCGCGTGCCCTGCTGTGCTTCGCGCTGCCCCGGCATCCCCGCGAGGTCGTCGACGCCCTCGCGCACGCCAAGGGGACCGGGCTGACCGTGGTCACCGTCGCCGACTCCGCCTTCGCGCCGGTCGCCAAGGTGTCCGACCTGCTGCTGCCCGCCGCTGTCGGCACCGGGCTCGCCTTCGACACGGCGTGCGCGCCGATGCTGCTGGGCCGGGTGCTGCTGGAGGCGATGTGCGACGACCTGCCCGACGCGCAGGCGCGCCTGGAGGAGTTCGACGCGAAGGCGGTGGCCCGCGGGCTGTTCGTGGAGTGACCTCCGCCGTGCGTGACGGCCGGAGTTCTCAGACTCGTCTCACCTTCTGTCGCTAGCGTGCGTCTCTTGGTACTTCTTCTGGTACCGCTTCCGAACCGTGCACCGAATGTGAGACGGGAGGCTGAACGTGACGCGCGGAGGTCAGGGGCTGGCTCGGGTGGCCGTCGTCGTACGGGCCGGGGCCGCGCCGCTGTGGTGGCTGGGAGTGTTCGCGGCGGGCATCGGGCTGCTGGTACCGGGATGGACCGGGCGCCGGATCGGTGTCCTGGCCGGTGCGGCCCTCTTCATCGTGGCGGCGGCCGTCGTCGCCGGCCTGCGCCGGGGGCGTTACCGCGCCCTGGCCCGCGCGGCGGCCCGGGCGGGCAAGCACGACGTGCTCCAGGACCGCGCGGTGACCGCCCGCAACTGGCGTCGCGGGCACCGCTGGTGGCTGCTGCTCGCCTTTCTCGCCGCACTGGGCAGCGCCTTCGCGGCCCCGGCCGCGGGCGGCCTGCTGCTCGCCGGGTGCGGCGTCGGCCTGTGGCTGAAGGCCGCCTGGATCGGCCGCCTGGAGCGAGCCGGCGAGCACCTGCTGTGGGTCCGTGTCGACTGGCTCGGCAGGACCGCCGGTCACCCGGCCGGCAAGACGGTCAAGGCCTACCGCACCACGGGCATCGCAGCCGGCGACGCGGCCCCGGGCGGCTCCCGCCGCAGGACCCCGGCACTGGTCTGAGGGGGAGGGCGCGGAGGCTCTGAGGACGCGGCGCGGATCCTTGGGGACAGGGCGCGGGTCCTTGAGCACGCGGCGCGGAGGCGCTGAGGGCAGGGCGCCGAGGCCCGCCCCGTGTGTGGCGGGCCCCGTGTCATGCCTCAGGAGAGCGCGGCGCGGAGGCTCCGAGGGCGTGGCGCGGCGGCGCTGAGGGCAGGGGGCCGAGGCCCGCCCCGTGTGTGGCGGGCCCTCGCCCGTGTCTCAGGGGGCCAGGCCCCCCAGCAGGGCGTCGGTGTGGTCGCCGCCCGACTCCC
>NZ_JBFAXA010000031.1:13361-84297 GCF_040689265.1 Streptomyces sp. NPDC052012 | reverse complement strand
GTATCCCGCTCCGCGGGATACCGCGCGGCAAGCCGCGCGGTAGTGACGGCTCCGCTGACGCTCCGCCGAATTCCCGCGCAAGCGCGGGAATTGAATTCCGCAAGCGGAATTCTAAATGCAGTGCAATTCGCGCAAGCGCGAATTGTGAGCACCCGCGCAAGCGCGGGTGCCGAGGCTGGCAGCAAGGGGAGGTGCATCGCGCTCGCGCCTGTGTAGGGTTTGGGATTCCCAGCCACCATCCCCGCAACGAAGGTGACGGACCGTCGGCCTGACGGGGTGCCGGCCCCACCGCAGTGACGGGCTCCGCTGCGCTCCACCCGAACCCCTCCCTCACCCTCGAAACCGCCCCGGCACGCTCATTTATACCCCGCCAGCATACAGCACGACCCGGCCGTTGGTGGGCGGGATTGAGTCATGTATCACCATGGGGAGCGGTGTTGGCGCGGGAGTGATGCATCACGGGTCGTGGCTGTGTAGAGTCTGGGATCAGATACCGCATCCCCAGCGCCGCGTACCTCGCGCCGGGATTCCCTTTCTGATTACGCGCCACATTCCGCGAAAAGGAGAAAACGGGGCATGGCCGTGAAACTGCGTGACCATCAGATCGAGGCCGTTGCTGCCATTGTGCGCGGCTTCGATATCCCGCCGGGCGGTATTCCCTGGAACGGTCTTCGCGGGCAGGTACACGCCGCGTGCGGTACGGGGAAGACGATTATTGCGGCGGCTTCCGCTAAGCGGCTCGTGCCCAAGGGCCGGATTCTCGTGCTGGTGCCGACGCTGGATCTGCTGGCGCAGACGGTGAAGGCGTGGCACGAGGCCGGGCACACGGGGCCGGCGGTTGCCGTGTGCTCGCTCCAGGACGACCCGGAGTTGTGGACCCTGGGTGTTCGCGCCACCACGAACCCGGTGCAGTTGGCGCTGTGGCACGGCCAGGGCCCGGTGACCATCTACGCGACGTACGCCTCGCTGGGCGTGCTGGCGGAGGCGTTCGAGGGCGTTTACGGCCAGAAGTTGGCCCCGGTGGACCTGGCCGTGGTCGATGAGGCCCACCGGACTTCGGGCTCGATGGGTAAGGCGTGGGCGGACATCCACGACCAGGGCGTCATCCCGGCGTACCGCCGGCTGTACCTGACGGCGACGCCGCGGATCTGGGAGGAGCGGCTGAACCGCGAGGTCGCCGAGGGGGTGCGCGACCCGCTGCCGCGTGAGATGGCGGCCTCCATGGACGACGAGAAGGTCTTCGGTCCCGTCCTGTACAAGCTGTCGCTGGCGTCGGCCGTGTCGCGCGGGTTGCTGGCGCGGTACCAGATCATCGTGCTGGAGCTTCAGGACCCGGTTGTCACACCTGAGCGGCTGATGGGCGAGGACCGGCACACCGAGGAGGTCCGCGGGCAGCGCCTGGGGGCGCTCCAGGCCGCGCTGCTGCACACGATGGCGCAGCACAACCTGTCGACGTGCATCACGTTTCACCACCGGACGATAGAGGCTCAGGCGTACGCGGAGGGCCTTCAGCGGGTGGCGGAGAAGCTGCACGCCAACGAGCCCGAGAAGTACCCAGCGAAGATCTGGGCGGATTGGCTGTGCGGCGAGCACGACCCTGAGCGCCGGCGGGAGGTCCTGAGCGGCTTCGGGACCACGGCGCGGCGGGCCGTGCTGTCGAACTGCCGCGTCCTGGGTGAGGGCGTCGACATCCGCGCCGTGGACTCCGTGGCCCTGCTGGATCCCAAGGGCGCGCCGCACGACATCGTCCAGGCCATCGGTCGGGCGCTGCGTCAGAAGCCGGGACAGGGGAAACTCGCTTCGCTGATTGTGCCGGTATTTCTCCAGCCGGGAGAAAAGCCGGAGGATATGTTCACCTCGGGATCGTATCGGCCTTTGGTGAAGGTCCTCGAAGGATTGCGGGCTCACGATGAAGAGGCCATCGAACTTCTTGCGATTCCGCAGGAGCCGCAGAAGGACGTGGCACAGCCTTCCGAGTACATCGGTCCGCCGCCCGAGGAAGGCGAGGAAGAATCCCGTCTTCTGCTCCGCTTTGCCGTGCCGCGTGATCCGGTGATGGTCGCGGAGTGGGTCAGCTTCAACGTGATCGACACGGAGAAGCAGGACTGGGCGCGCGGCTGGGCGAAGCTCAAGCAGTACACCGAGCGTGAGGGCCACGCCCGGGTTCCGTACGGGCACAAGGAGGGCGCGTACCCGCTTGGGCAGTGGGTCGCGGAGCAGCGGCGGGCCTACGGGGCGGGGCAGATGAGCGGCCTTCGGGCCCGGCGGCTGGAGAAGCTCGGGATGGTCTGGAGCCTCGCGGACGCGCGGTTCCAGGAGAACCTGGAGGCCGCCAAGGCGTACTACGACGAGCACTGGACACTGTGCGCACCCCGATCCGCGACGATGCTGGACCGGCCGGTCGGGCAATGGCTTTCGAATTTGAGGCGGCCGGGTGCGCTGGACGACCACCCCGAGTGGAAGGCCGCGCTGGAGGCCGTCGACCCGGACTGGAACCCGGAGTGGCCGGCGGACTGGCAACGCCACTACGCCGCCGTACGGGAGCTGGTCGCCGACGAGGACCAGGCCGATGTGATGCCCGGCGTCACCGTCCACGGCATGGACATCGGACGGTGGCTGGCCAAGCAGCGCCAGCACACGGTCTGGGCGGGGCTGATGGACGGGCAACGCCAGCTCCTGGAGGCGATCGGCGTCACGCCGCTGCCACCCGAGCAGGAGCCGCCCACCAAGGCCCCCAAGACGGCCCTGAGCGCCTTCGAGCGGGGCGTGGCGGCCCTGGCCCAGTACAAAGCCCGCACAGGCTCCGTGAAAGTCCCCCGGGGCCACGTAGAGCAGCTACCGGACGGCAGTGAGGTGAAGCTCGGAGTGTGGATCATGAACCAGAAGACCAGGCGCGCCAAACTCACCGCCGACAAACTCGCCACATTGGCCGGCCTCGGACTCGACTGGGCCGCCGTGTAGGTAGCGCCCGGATACCGCGCGAGGGCCCCGACTCCGGCATGGCCCCTCGCGCGGTATCCGGGCGCCAGCCAGCGGCTGTCAACGGCCTCCCGCTGGGATACTGCGTCCGTACGAGCAGGGAGGCTTGTTTGATCATCTTCGACACGAACGCGGTAAACCTTCTGTCGCCTTCAAGTCCGCGTGCTGACCTCATTCGGAAGCTGCGGCAATCGAAGCATCATCGGGTCGGTGTGCCCTGGATGGTGCTGGAAGAGATGGCCGCCCACCAAGCTCGCCTCTACCCCGACAAGCACCAGGCGGTGTTGAACACTCTGGCGAAGTTGGAGGCGTATCTTCCCTGGAAGCCGAAGAGCTCGCTGGAGCCGCTGAACCTGGAGCGCCTTCTCGATCACTGGCGGGATGCCTACCGCGATATCTTCGAGGTGATCGAAACCAGCGATGCGGCTATCCGCAGGGCGTTTCAGCGTGAGGCGATGGCGCTGCCCCCGACGAAGCGGGTCAAGGATCATTCGGAGGGGGGCCGCGACGCGGCGATTTGGTTCTCCGTCCTGGAGTTCCTAGAGCAGAACCCCGATGAGCACGTATGGTTCGTCACGAACAACAGCGACGACTTCGGCGACGGGTCGGCCTATAGGTACCCCATGAATGAGGACATCCGCGGTCTGGAGGACCAGCTCACGTTGCTGAAGAACTTCGATCAGGTCGTCTCCCACTTCACCAGGGAGGTGTCCGGGGCAGACGCGGAGGCTGCCGCAACCGAGCTGCTGAAGTCGGCAGCCGTTCGGGACCGAGTGGCGCAGACGGCGATGGACCTCGGTTCTCTCACCGGCTTCGTCGGCCTTGGCGACCGCGAAGCGGCGGAAGACTGGTACGCGTGGCTCGCCCAGCCCGAGGTCGAGCTGCTCAGCGTCACGGACGTCACGGGCCACGAGATCGAGAGCGACGTCTGGTACACGGCCAATGCGCAATGGATGCTGTACGGGCCTGCCGTCGACGAGGTCGAGGCGCCGGTCGGCTACATCGCCTGCGTGTGGTCGATGAAGGTTCTGTTCTCCGCTCGCGACGACGAGGCTCCGACTCTACTCACCTCGGAGGAGCCGTCACCACCAGACACCAGTGACGAGTCGTGCATGAGGGTTCTGCAGGGGCTCAAAATGCGGGTCGCTGACATCGTGGCGGGTGCCAAACGCAAGGTTCAGACTCCCGTTGAACGTATGGTCGCCGAACAGCTCGCGCCCACCCTCGCGAAACTCGACACGGCTACCAACCAGCTCGCCCTGCAGGCTGCCGCTCGACAGGCAGCGCTGATCAATGGCCCCGCGCAGCTCCTCGCTCAGCAAATGGCTGCCCGGCAGAAGCTCTTCGATACGCAGGCCCATCGCCTCGCCCAGCAGGCGGCCGATCATCTGAAGCTGATCGACTCCCCCGCCCAGCGTCTCGCCCGGAAGATTGCGGCCGACCAGCTGGCGCTGATCGACAACCCACTGCACCGTCTCGCCCGACAAGTGGCAGATTCCATGCCCAAGCTGGATATCGCTGCCGACTTGCACCAACCAAGCGGCCATGACGAAGCCGTTGATGAAGTTGAGCAGTCGGATCCTGATCCCTCGGAAGCCCGCGCGGATGGGACAGACGACGCGGCCGCCGACGACGACCACGAAGGCGAGTGACCACTCCAGCGGAACGGCTGGCCCGGGCAAGAGCGCGGACGTAGCCCGTCCGAGGATGGCGGTATGGAGGCGGCGGGGCACCGGGTGTGCGTTCGCGCGCCCCGACCCCCGGTCGACGGCGTCGGCTACGACCAGGTCGCCACCGAGCGGTTGGATCCGGAGTCGGTGGACTGCGAGGTGCTCGGGGAGCGCCGGTCTTGCGTGTGGGTGCCGTGAAGAGGACCACAAAGCGCGATGGTCGGCCGCCGCAGGAGCCGAGCTTCCTCCGGTTGTGTGCCTGATCGGCCCTACCTGGGATGGTGCAGCTGGCAAGTAGCCCCCGAAGGGAGTGCACAGCAGTAGGGCCCCGCCATGCTCGAAGTCATCATCGCGGCGATAGCAGGCCTCTTGGGCGCGGCTCTGGGGTCCTGGGCAACCATGCGGGCCGCTCGAACGGCCGAACGAGCAGCCTTGACGACGGCCCGAATCACCCCGAAGCCGAGGAAAGCCGATGTTGAGTTCGTCGATGCCTCCTTCGTGGCGCCCAACGACCTCGACCCGTCAGAGCGCACTGCTCTGCTGGAGGGCGAGGCCGGGGAGTCTGAGACGGGGCTGGTCCTCGACCTCAAACTGCGGAACCGCGGCGGGGAGACTGCCTACCTCTATGAGCTCACGCTCGACCTGCGCAACAGCGTCGACGGCTTCCAGCCTGAGCTCCCGAAAGCCGACCCGACGCTGGCAAGTCGGGCCACCCCGTCGCACGTCTACCGGGCCCCCCCAAGGAACCCCGGGATCAGCCCCAGACAGTGCGGATCTCCCAGGTGCTGCCGCCCAACGAAGCTGACCGCTTCCTCGTTTCAGTACAAGCCACGCCCCGCTTCATCCGAGCCCGCGTGTCGGTCGTGTACAAGGGGGATCAGGTAGCCACGGCACCGCAGGAACTGAAGTTCCTGCGCTCGCACCCGCAATGGGTGAACGCCGATTCCATGCTCGGGTTATTGAGGCTCCGCCTTCGCGAGTGCGGACCGTACGCCTACTGGAAGGACCGACGAGTGCCGGCGGCGGAGGCCTCCCGCCTCTGCCTCGACGAGTACGAGCACGGCCTGCAGGCCCTCGCCGCCATCTACGCAGAGATCGACCGTGAGACCGACCCGCGTTGCGCAGCCATCCATGCCTCCCGGGCTCGCATCGCCGCGCTACGCCAAGCGCTGCGCCCCGACGGTCCGTAAGTCGGGCCCTTTGCCCGGCATCATGGACGTTGGGCCTGTAGATGACTGGCCACGGAAGGTGACATGCTTCGCCCATGCGGATTCCTGTCGAAGTGCGTCCTGACTTCATCGAGAAGGTTGCCCGCCGCACGGACCCGCTGGGAGCCGTAGAGGAGCTGGTCTGGAACAGTCTGGATGCTGACGCCACCGACGTGCGTGTCGAGTTAGAGCTCGATGACTTCGGCGGCGTCCAAGCGGTTGTCGTGAGCGACAACGGGCACGGCATTCCGGCAGCGACTGTGGAGTCCGCATTCAAGGGAATGGGAGGCTCGTGGAAGCGCACGGCGCCAGGCACCGAGAGCGGCCGTCAGCTACACGGCCGTCACGGCTACGGACGCTTCCGGGTGCTCGCTCTGGGATCAACCGCCACCTGGACTTCCGTCTCCGACGGTCCCGGCGGAAGGACCGAGGTCGTCATTCGCTTCCAGGACGGGGACAGCGACTTCGATGTCGAGGAACGCGCGCCGGCGCCGTCAGCGAAGCCGGGCACCACCGTACGGGTGACCGGAGAAGCCCAGCGCAAGCTGCGTCTTACGGCCGACAGGGCCCGGGAAGAGCTGACCAGTCGGCTGGCGATGTACCTGAGCAAGTACCCCTCCGCGACCGTGTGGTGGCGCGGTGCCGCTCTCGATCCGAGCGAAGCGATCCAGGGCGAGCCCTTCGAGGAAGAACTGGATATCGGCATCGACACCGGCGGTCCGGGGCCGCTCCTGCGCATCGTTGAGTGGAAGACGAAGCCCCCGCGGCGGGAGCTGCTCATCTGCGATGCCGTCGGTGTGCATCGTATGACAATGCTGGCCCAGATCCAGGCTCCCGACTTCCACTTCACCGCCTACGTGCTGTGGGACAGGTTTGCGAATCTGACCGACCACGACCTGCTGGAGGGGGAGTTCGAGCACACCGATTCCCTGCTCGGCAGGACGGTGAAGGCCGCGCGTACCCGGCTGCGGGCCTACTTCCGCGAGCAGGAGCGGGAGCGCACCCGGAAACTGGTGCAGCAGTGGATCGAGGAAGGCATCTACCCCTACAGCGGAGAGCCGAGCGGTCCGGTGGAGGTGGCCGAGCGGGACACGTTCAACGAGGTGGCCAGTCTCGTCAGTCGCCAGCTGAAGGGGCCGAAGTCGGCGCGCCGTACGCAGATGGTGCTGCTCCGCGAGGCGCTGCGACGCCAGCCCACCGCGATGCCGAAGGTCCTCGATGAGTTGTTCACCCTGTCGGGACCGCAGAGGGAGCGGCTGGAGGATCTGGTCGATCGCACCCCGCTGGCGAACCTGATCGCCGCGAACGCGGAGACTGTGGACCGTATTGACGCCCTGAACACGTTGCGCCAGCTGCTGTTCGAGTTCGACTCCCGGTACACGCTGCGGGAGAAGGACCAGCTGCACCGCATGCTGGAGAAAGAGCTGTGGATCTTCGGCGATGAGTACAGCCACGCGGTCTCCGAGATAGGGCTGACGAAGGCGCTCAACCGGCATCTGCCCCGCTTGGAGGGCAGGACAGTGCCCCAGCAGAGGGTGCAGCTGCACAACGGAACCGGCGGGCGGCTCGATCTTCTGCTCTCCTGCGTGTCAGGCGCCGGCCGTACGAAGCAACACCTGGTCGTCGAACTCAAGCGACCGAGCACCGTGCTGTCCGAGACGGAAGTCGCCCAGATCAACAGCTATGCCTACGCCGTCACCCAGGACGAGCGCTACAACCACGATGAAGAGACCCGTTGGGAATTCTGGCTGGTCGGCAACTCCATCGATGACGTGGTGCAGTGGCAGTACCCCGACGGATACGTCAAGAAGGACGACCGGGTGACCATCCGCATCATCACCTGGGGAGCGATCATCGACGCGTGTGAGGAGCGGCTGCGCACGCAACGGGAACGGCTGGACTACGCCTCCGACCAGACACACAGCGTCGAGTACGCCCAACGCGTTCACGCGGACGCCGACGTCGTGTCCCTCCTCACCGTTCGAGAAGACGACAGCGCCTGAAGCGGATCGGTCAGGCTCAGCAGCTCCGGGAGTGCGGTCTCGATCGTCATGGACCGCGTGACAGCGGGGGCCGCAGCGTCGTTGCGGTGTGCGGGAGTCTTCGCCCTGGGGGCCGCCGAGGCTCGTCAGGACTCCGGCGGACCAGGACCGCACTATCGCTGAAGCTGAAAGAGATAGCCGCCGTATCCGCCGCACGCCGCAAGGGTCGTGCCGAGGAGGGTCATCACCCTGACAGAGAGGGCCCGGCGCCGCATCACGCCGGGCCCTGTGGAACGTCGCGTAATTCCCCAGCCGAAACGCCGAACACTCCCCAATGGGGATCCCGACGCTGCTCCTCGATCCCCATGAGGACGCCGCTCTTTCCCGGGCCGCCCGATAGCCAGCCTGATCTTGAGGGACACGGCGGACTGTCAAGGATGAGCGCAGCTCACCGCGCTGAGTGTTGTCCCGTAAATGATCTACGGCATGCTGGTTGACCATCGCCGTTCCCCGGTCACCTGGCGAGGGTGAGGTTGTGCAGGCGGGCGATGCTCGAGCATGGCGTGGTGGACGCCGTCACCTTTGAGACGACAGTCGCGGAGGATCTTCCAGTTCTTCATGCGGGCGAAGGTGTGCTCGATGCGGGCACGGACCTTGCGGTGTGAGCGGTTGTGCTCCTCTTTCCAGGCCGGAAGGCCATCCTGGCCGTGCGCGCGGCGGTGCGGGATGACCAGGCCGGTGCCCTGGTAGCCGCCCTCGGCGATTACCATGGTGCGGCCGACGGCGGCCTTGGCACCGGACAGATCCCACGCCTTGCAGTCGTTGCGGTTGCCGGGCAACGGCCGGCCGACGGCGACGACGAGTCGGGTGTCGGCGTCGATGACGACCTGGTGGTTGGTGGAGTACCGGTAATTCTTGGACTGCTCGGCGATGCTGTGGTCGCGGGTGGGGACCAGGGTGCCGTCCACGATCAGAACGGTGTCCGTGCGGAACCGCTTGCGCTGCTGGGGAGCGAGCGCGGGCCCGAGGTGGTCGATGATGCGGTCGGCCGCGGACTTGGACACCCCGAACAGCGGTGCCAGTTGGCGCAGGATGAGGTTGGTGCGCCAGTAGGCGGCGACCAGCAGCACCCGGTCCTCCAGCGGCAGGCCCCACGGCCGGCCCCTGCGGACCGGGTCGGCGCCCTCGCGCCGGAGCGCGGTGATCAGCTTGCCGAATTGCCTCGGGCTCAGCCCGCTGAACGGGGGTATCCACGCGGGATCCGAAGCCGTGATGACGCCAGCCATTTCAAGATCATCGCAAGCGGCCGGACCGCCTCTCCCTGTTCAGTACGCTTCAAGGGCTGGAGGAAGGTTCGCGGCCGTGTGCGCCTCCGCAATGTTGAACACACTGGCGCACGCCGGACACTCTGCACGGCCAAAGACGTATCTGATCCCCTCGGCGAGCCGCTGCTGCCCGTCCCGGCCGGCTGTGGCGTGCATCCATCGACCCGGCTCGCGAAGCTCCTCGGCCGGGGCGGGCCGCAGCGACCGCCGCTCGATGTCGCCCTGATCCCAGTCTCGAATGGCCGCGTAGCAGCCGTAGGCACCGACGGCGATGGTCACCTCCGCTTCGCAGCCGGGGCAGGACACGGCATAGAAGTCGTCGGCGAAGTCCCCCAAGGAGGCGCTCCAGTGGTACTGCCCTGCAAGGGCGAGCAGATCACCGAAGATGCGGTTGTAGTCGGCCGGACGCGTCCGAAGCCTCTGGTCCACGAGTTCCCGCAACCGGTCGACCTCGTTCGGACAGGCCGCGAGCAGGGCTTCACCGTCGGGGTGCCGCAACGTGCCACGCACGATGGCACTGGCCAGTTCGAGTGCCTGGGCACACGCGGGAGCTAGAGCTGCCAAGCGCGGTAGAGCTGCGAAGCTCGCCGCGGAGACCGTCTCACCGTGGAGACAGAGACGGTCCCACAGCTCGTCCCACGCCTCCGGAACTTCCTCTCGCTCCACCTGATCCAGGAGCAGTGGCACCCGCCCAACCGCCCCGTGAGCATCGACCACCTGCGTCCAGTCCGTCACGAGGGCATTCAACTGTTCCCACAGCCACGCTGCCAACCTGCAGGACGACAGGGCCACGAGCCTCCCTGGCCATTGCGGGACAGCCCTTAGCGGCGCCGCAGGCGTCCTTGACAGGCCGCTGCGTCCCGGACACTTTCCAGGCGGGCGGGGCCCGGCCCTCCGCCACACTTTCGGTCGAACACCCGCCTGAGGACGGTGGCGCTGCCACTGGGGAATTACTTGCCCGTTGACAGGCCCGACCGCCCATCGACCACCACGGGATCACCGAGGTGAGGAGCACAGGGAACCCCTCGCCGGGTACAGCCGCCCGGACCTCTCGCCCTGGACGCCCCTCGCGTCCACACCCGGCTGTGAGGGCCAAGGGCCCGGGCATCAGCCGTCGACCAGCGGTACCTGGTCAGGTGCCAAGTCGTCACGCAGCCGCAGGAAGCGGACCGGGTGACGGAACCGGCCCGCGTCGACGGCGGTGTCGGCGAGGAACTCAGCCACCAGCTCCGGCTGCACGGGGTGGTAGTCCAGCTCCCCGGCGGCGCCCCAGCCCGCGCTGAACCGGCGGCCGTGCCACGGGTGCTCGGGGCCGGCGGCGGTCAAGCGGTGGGCGAGATCCCGCCGGGACGCGGTGGACAGCGGGGTGGTGCGAGCGACCAGCCGCAGGTCTCCCCCGGCGTTGTAGCGGGCCAGCAGCAACGTCTGCGGGGCGGCGAGCGACCCCGTGATCCCTCCCACCATGGCCTCGGAAGTGACGTGAGCGCGGACCTTGATCCATGCACGTGTGCCCGGCATGTACGGCTGCGCCAGGCCCTTGAGCACCACACCCTCGATCCCAGCAGCACCCCAAGATGGGTCCAGCCAGTCCTGCGCGACCGCGCGATCCGTCGTACTGGGACACAGCGTGAACGGAGCGGCGAGGACGCCGCGGGCGAACAGGTCCTGAAGTACGGCCCGCCGGTCCTGGTACGGCCGGCCCAACAGCTCGGTCCCACCTTCCTCGAGGACGTCGAACACGATCAGGTAGGCGGGGCGCTCGTCGGAGGCCTGGACGGCGCTACGCCCGCGCCGCCGGGTGCGGCGCTGCAGCTCGCCGAAGTCGAGTCGTCCATGGGCGGGCACCACCAGCTCGCCGTCGAGCACCAGTGTCTCCGGCAGCCGCGCCGCCGCGGCCGCGATGTCCGGGAACGCCGGCGTGAGGTCGGCTCCGCGGCGGGACTGCACGAGGACCCGGTCGGGCTGCGCGAAGACGATGGCACGGAATCCGTCGGCCTTCTGCTCCATGGCCAGGCCACCAGGCAGCGCACCCTCCGGGGGCAGCGTTCGCCACGCCTCGGCGAGCATCGGCTGAAGCGGAGGGGTCAGCACCACACGCCATACCTACGCGGCACCCGCCGACACTGCATGCCAGGCGTCCGCCGGATGGGCGTGGAGTGGATCATCCAGCAGCGGGGAGGCGAGTCTCAAGCGAGGGCCCCGCGGGGAGACGCCCGGGCCCTCGTCTTGCCTGTTACTCGTTGTGCGGTTGGTACCGGCGCGGCAGTCGGTGGTCCACGAGGTGCCCGGGGAAGCGTCGGTCTTGCATGCGGGTGTCGTGGAGAACAGGTTTGATCGCGCAATTGCACGTTTCCGGTCGTGCTATGCGTCATGCGTGATCGAGTGAGCACATCTTCTGTGCGAGTTCCCGCGCGTCATGCACGCCTGTATCCGTGATACGACTGCTTTCGATGCGCTTCTGCAGCGGTCCGTGAACAGGAATGTTCGACGTCGAAAATGGGCCATGGCCGACACGCGGAGCTACGGAATCCAGGGAGATTTCGGCACTCTCGGCTACAAAAATCCGCCGTCCTGGAGCAACCAAAATTATGCCCCCCGGTGGGGCATATGGGTGATTAGCTAATCGCACTGTGTGTCGGTAGCTTCACCGTCAGGTTGCGTGCGGGACCTCGCACAACGTCGTCCAAACCCCGTCCGAAGTCCCGCACGCCCGACACCAAAGGAGTGCCCTATGGGCCATACCCCCCGGCGTCGCCGGCCGAAACCGTCTTCCGGCCGCTTCGTTCGTACCAAGCGTAATGTCCGTAACGAAAAGTTCCGTGACATGAACCGGTTTGGCAAGCCAGTCATTGCCGCGTTCATCGGGCTGGTCTTCGTCGGATACCTGCTCATCTTCCGTCCGTCCGTTCACGTGACGGTCTCCGCGGAGGCCGTCACGATCCTCGGCGGTGCGCTCTCCGGCGCCGTGTTCCGCCTCGTCCACAACCGCCGCTACCGGCACTGACAGGGCCCCGGGCAGGAGACCGGCCGGTGCCACCGGTGCTCCTCCTGCCCGCCCGGTGGGGAACGGGCCGCCGCGCAGGCCCGGCCCGTTCCCCACCGTGAGCGGCGCGTGATGAAACCCGGGGATTTCCGGGTGTATCAGCGCCAGGAAACCCGCTGTGAACCCTTTTCGTTACGGACGGAAACAACTGTGAGTGACATCTGCGAGTTCTGCGGCTCCGCTCTCAGCGGAGGACCCGGCAAGGGACGGCCCCGGAAGTACTGCGGTGACGCCTGCCGCCAGGCCGCCCATCGGCGCCGCGTCAGCACCGGAGCCGCTGCCGCGCCCGCCCAGGAGCCCTCCGCCCCGCCCGATCCGGCGGCCGAGCACGCCGGTGCGCCGCGGGGCGCCATGGCTCCGCGCTCGGGCGCTCACGGCCCCAGCGCCGGGGACCTTATGCTCGCCGACCTCGCGCGGGACATCCAGGACGGCGCCCGCGACCTCGCCCGCCTCCTGCCGTCCCTGGGCGGGGAGGAACCCGTGCGGCGCGTCGCCCAGCTCCAGGAGCAGCTGGACGGGCTGACCGCGGCGGTCGTCGGCCGGGCCCGCTACCGGCGCGTCACCTGGGCCGCCATCAGCTCGATCCTGCGGATCAGCGAGGACACCGCCCGCCACCGCTACACCGACCGCTACATCCTGCGCCGCCTCGCCCGCTTCAACCGCTCCCAGACCGCCCTCACCACCCTGGCAGGCCTCTTCGGCACCGCCGCCACGGGCCCCCAGGACACCTCCGCCGGCAGCGACGGGAGCAGCGAGGCCGGTGACGCCGGCGACCGGGGCGAGGGCCCGGAGCAGCAGTCCGTGCCCGACGACGCCTCGGGAGCCGCGTACAACCGGCTCTCGCCCATCCTGTCCATGCTGGTCCGCACCGCCCAGCTGACCAACAAGGAGGTCAGCAGCCGGATCGGCTGCTCCGCCTCCTACCTGTCCCGCATCCTGTCCGGCGAACGCGTCCCCACCTGGGAACTGACCCGCAAGTTCGCCCAGGCCTGCGGCGCCGACCCCGAAGTGCTGCGCGCCGTGTGGGAGACGGAGAAACTCCGCCTGAAGTCCAGCGACCGTGCCATCGTCCCTGACACCGACGGCCAGACCGCCGCCGAACACCTCCGCGCTGCCATCCGCACGCTGCACCTGCGCGCGGGCCGCCCCACCGCCGGCGACATAGCGGTCGCCAGCCGCTGGGCACTGACCGCCGGCGCCGTCGCCTCCCTCCTCGAGGCCACCGTCCTGCCGCCGCGCGGTGTCCTGCACACCTTCGTGCGGCTCCTGGGCGGCGACATCCGCCACTTCGACCAGCTCCTCGACAACGCCCACCACGAAGCCGCCCAGGACCCGGCACACCTGCAGCCGCCTGCCCGGCGCGACCACACCCTCAGCCTCGAGCGCACCCCGGCACCGCCTGCCCGCAGCTACACCAGCGGACCCGACACCGTGCTGAACACCTTCAGCAAGATCCTCACCGAAGACCACACCGTCGAAGACGGCCGCGCCCGCCTCCTCCACAAGCGCGCCGAAGACCCCCACCCCACGGACTCCCAGCGCCGCCGGCCACTGACCACACTCACCGACGCCCTGCGCCAGCGCACCCCCGCACCTCCCGCCACCATCACCCCACTCGGAGGCACATGACACAGCCACAACGGCGCCCGCAACGAGAACCTGCCCTCCACCGTTCCAAGGCTCCCGTTCCGGGAACGCGGCACGCGGCCAGGCGGGGACATGGTCAGAGGGGCCGTAACCGGGTAAGCCACGCCCGATCTTGATCATCGTGGTCGGGCTCGTGATCGCCAACCCTCGGCGGTGCGTTCACGGTCAGGGCCCGGCAACACAGCAGGTGGACGAAACGGTTGCGGTCGACTCTCGCCGCGGTGGGTCTCGCCCTCGCCGACTGAGCCGGCGTCGCTCGCCGCCGCCAGTGCCTTCGACTCCTGATACGGATCGCGAGGGAGGCTGAGCCACCGGCACAGTCAGACGAGCAGGCGGACTCTCCATAGCGGAGCGAGCGGTTTGCCAACCGCACCCGAACCAGGGCGCTCACGGAGCACGACGCGGCTGAGGTTGTCCCGGCCGACCAAGGTCAGGTCGAACTTCTCACGGAGGCCTATCGAGCTACAGCGCTGGGGCGGCTCTGCGACGGGGTCAACGGCGAAACCCACTCGAGGAGAGCGCGCACCGCCTCACCACGGGGATCCATTTGCGCGCGCCCGCTCGGCACGCGAGACCTGGCCGCGCCACTCGCCGCAGGGGCAGTCGCCCCACCGCAGAGAACCCCGCCAGGACGTGCCCGGCGGGGCTTCTGCCTCTGCTGCACTTAATGGACTGTCGACGACACTCTTAGGAGAGTGAGACCATCTCCGAACGCTCAACGGCTCTCGCCGAGCCTCAAGCGCCAAATTCACTAGAGATAGTACACGCGCGAGAGGGAAAATCGCTTCGTTTCGCGATCAACAGCCTCCCCCTGAATTCCTTTCCTACCAGAGAGAATCCTGGGGGGCGCCACTCTCCCTATCCAGTACCGACCTCAGCCGATGGAGCATCTCAATCCATTTCGCTCCGTCCTCTCTTCGACTCCAGTCGTCCCACAGATCGTTATCCTTGACGAGCAGGCGAGATACCGCACTGAATGCCAAGGAGACCAGATCTTTCGGCATTTCCGGGAGTTCACCAAAGGGCATACCGCACACCTCCGGCTGGAACTCATCACCACCCTCCGCTTTTCGAACAGCCAAAGCGGCAGCGGCGATCGAAACCTCAGCCCTGCCTCCGTCGACATGGGTACTGTCATCGTGCGCCACCGACACGAGTGCCGCACGCAGCATCTCAATCCGTTCAGACTGCGGCACACCGTCTAGATCGCCAACGAAGTCAGCAGCGGTATCGTTCTCGAACGGTCTATATCCCCATGTACCCACAATCATCTCCTTTGTCACAACCGTCTGACGTCTCGCCGACTCTACTCTTCGAAGGGTAGTTCGAGCTGATTCGCCCTCTCCTGGCGATCATTGTAGAGATTGCGACCCCGTCCTTCGATGTCACTGCTGAGCTTGATGCCCATCTTCTGAAGCTGAACCTTGATGATATGTTCCCGAATTCTGAGGGCATCGTCATTACCGCAGACGTGCATACAGATGACAGGACCATCCTTTTCACGCCTACCGACATTAGCGTGGTACCTCAACCGCACGTCGAAGTTGTTTGTCTTACCAACGTATACATGCCCGGGCTTGGAAATATCGTCAAAGATATACACACCCTGATTCTTATTGCAGTTGTGCACGAGAACCGGGGTATGACCCGCCAGCGCATAATACGTGTGCCAGCCGTCGACGGTGAGGTTGTAGGTCGTAGGGGATTTCCTTGTGTGTGGCCTGTTAGCAGTGACAATGACCGTGTCGCCCTCGTCGGTCCGCAGGGTCATTCCAGGTTTCAGGCCGCTCGCCGGCACCCAGTCAAGTTCAGAGGGCGACCAGAATGGATGTTCATGAGTCGCCGTGATCTTCTCGATGCCGTTTTCGGTGCCGATAGAGAGTTCATTGAAGTGCTTGTCATTTTCAGTGACGATGACGCTCGTCACCTCACGCGAACCTTGTTCTCCTGTCGCTGGGTCGGCGGCCAACACCTTTTCACCCAGCTCGATATCTTCGATGTTTTTTGTGGTCCCGTCCGCCATAAGGACGTCCGTACCAGCGAGGAAGCATTCGCAGGGAACGTCACTCTTTTTGCGGACAGAACTCAGGAGCTTCTTGCCTAGCGTTCGGACAGCTCCACCGCCGCTGAAGAGGCTGTAGACGTCCAGTCGGGTCTGCGTGTCCTTGTAGATCTTCGAGTCGGTGTCTATGCCTTTGCTGTCAACAAATTCTTGGTATGCGTCTGTGGCTCCAGAGCAGTCTTCGATCCAGCACCAAGGGCTCGCCTTGGACATACCTTCGGCAGCCTCTGTTACCCAGTGCCCGACTGCTGCGAATGCTTCTTTCCAACCTCCCTGTTTTTCTGGATTCCGCGGTTCGTTGCTGTAGCAGGAGACGGGGATGGAGTATCCGCCTGAAAAGTTGTAGCACGTATTACCGGCACTGCCACCCTTGCCGTAATTAGCGCTGCCGGTGCTGGATGTCCCGCCAGATGATGTGGCGACGCTGCCGCTGCCGCCTGTAACAGCTTTAACGATCTGAACCGCGACCACGACGGCGACAATGATGCCAATCAGCTGAGTGAAGAATTCACCGGTCGGGTCGGAGAAGGCGACGGGATTGTTGTTGCTGTAAGCGTAGCCGTTGATCTGTTGGGGGTCCTTCAGGTCACCGACAGGGTCGACGCTCACGAACCGCCCCGTAGTTGTGTCGTACTCGCGGGATCCGATGTGAGTGAGGCCGGTGGGGTCTTCGGTGCCTCCGACGAAGCCCTTTTCGCCGCGCCACGCAGCGGGCTTGGCGGTGCCCCGGTCTTCGCCGAACGGTTCGGTGGGGCGGCGGGTGAGGGCCTGGGTGGTGGCATCGATCTGGAGGCTGGCGGTGCCATGGTGATCGGTGGACAGCCAGGTCAGGTTACCGGGAGTGCGCATAGCTACGGTTTTGCCCGCGTGGGTGTAGTAGCGGGTGGCGGTGACCTGGCCGCTCAGTTTGTCGAGGCGGAGCTCGGTCTCGCCCAGGTACAGGGTGGTGCCGGTGGTGTCCCTGCGGATGAGCCTGTTGCCGTCGCCGTCGTTAAGGAACGTGGTGGTGGCGCCGCTGGCCTCGGTGACTTTCTCCAGTTTGCCTTCTACGTTCCAGTCCAGCGTCTGTGTGGTCCCGTTGAGGTTGCGGGTCTTGGTGGCCCCGTTCTCCCAGTATGTGTAGCTGTCAGCGGTCTGCGTGCCCGAGGCCCGGCTCGTGACGGTGCTGGTCAGGGCGTGAGGGCGGGACTGGTCGGTGGTCTTGTAGGTGTATGTGGTGGTGGAGGGGCCTCCGGTGGCGAGGTGGTCGGTGGCGGTTTTGCGGTTGCCCGCGGAGTCGTAGGTGAAGCTCTGCCAGTACGGTGCGCGGCCGCCGACCGCAGTGGCGGTGGGGGCGGTGGCGCAGTCGGTGGCGGCGGTCCAAGCGGTCTTCAGGCGGCGGTGGCCGTCGTAGGCGAAGCACTGCTTGTCGCCGGGGCTGGTGGAGCGGTCGTCGATCTCGGTCGGGTTTCCGGCCTTGTCGTAGCGGTAGTGGATGTCTGCGTCGGTGCCGGTGTGGGTTTCGGAGACGACGGTCTGGCGGGCCAGGCGCTTGGTGCCGTCTTCGTAGGAATAGTTGATCTCGGTCCAGTCGGCGGTCGAGGATACGCCCAGGGTGGTGCGGGTCTGCTCGCCGGCCGGGAGGTAGTCAGTGTTCTGCACGATGCCGGTCAGGCCCTGCAGGGTGTCCGGCAATCTGGTGGCGGTGTAGCCGTAGGTGAGGGTCTCGGTTCCGAGGCCGCCCATGGCGGGGATGGTGCGCTTTTGCAGCGTGCCGTCGAGGTTGTAGGCGTTGTTGATGACGTAGACGCCGGTGCCGGCCAGGGCTCCCTCTTTGGTGCTGATCGTGTACTGCTCCTTCAGTACGCGGTTGAGCTTGTCGTATGCGGCGTTGGTTTTGGCGTACACGTCGCCGCTCTTGCCGCCGACGTAGCGGATGGAGGAGGTGAGCTGTCCCTTGGCGATCGTGTCGTAGGACCACCGGGAGAGGATTTTGGTGTCGTCCGGGGTGGGCACCCCGTCTACAACGGGCACCTTTCCGTCGACCAGAGCGGTTTGCCGGCCGAGAACATCGTAGGTGTGGCCGAGTGTCTTGTTGCGGGCGTCGGTTGCGGCAACGACTTGATCGAGTTCGTTGTACTCGGTGGTTGATTTACCGGCGTCGGGATCGGTTGCGCTGGTCTGTCGGCCGAGGAGGTCGTAGCCGTAGTCCCAGGTGTTGCCGTCGTTGTCCTTGACCGTCTGCAGGCGGTCCGCATGGTCGTAGGTGTAGGTGAACCCGACGTAGTCGGCGGTGACGGTATTGCCGTTGTACTCACGCTTCTCCGTCAGGCGGCCGCGGGCGTCGTACTCCTCGCGGACGGCGGGAGCGCCAGCAGGCGGGAGAACAGTAGTGGCGTTGCCGTCATAGGTGGTGGTGGTGCGTGAGTGCTCCTGTCCGTTGACGAGGTTCTTCTGCACTGTGGGGCGTCCCGCGCCGTCGAAGGTGGTCTCGGTGCCGGCGGGCCCCGGAGTGATCAGCGTGGCCAGGATGCCGCTGGGGGCGGTCGTGTCGATGTACTGTGCGGCGGTTTCGACTGCAAGACCGCGGGAGTCGTACTTGGTTTCGGAAATCACCCGGCCGGTGCCTGTGGCAGCGGGTACCTGCACCTGCCGGGGCCTCAGCAGTGCGTCGTAGATGGCGTACTGGGTGAGGTAGGTGGTGCCATCGTTGTTCAATGACTTGGAGGCCACCCACGATGCGGCACCGGCCTGGACTTTGTACTCGTACTTCTGGCTCGGGCTCTGCCCGCTCGCACGGCTACGGTCGGCCAGCCAGACATCGGTGAGGCGGCCGAGGGCATCGTAGGCGAGCTCGGTGCGGTTGCCGTTGGCGTCCGTCCGGGCGATGTCCACTCCCCAGTCCGGGGCGTGCTCGGCAGTAGCGGTGTGGCCGGCGGCGTTGGTGGTCTCTGTCTGGGTGATAGGACCGCCGGTGGCGGGCGTGTAGGCGATGTGCTTGGTTCGGGTGCCCTTGGCGTTCCAGGTGTCCGTCGGCCGGCCGAGCGCGTCGTATGCGGCGGTGGTGACGGTCTGGTAGCGGCCGGATCCGTCGGCGTTGTAGCCGACCAGGCGCTCGGTGCGGGTGGCGTCGCCCTTGGTCGGGGCGGCGCCGTAGGCCTGGTCGTCGTAGGAGGTACGCGTGTCGGAGATCAGGTCGGTGGTCTTGGGATCGTCGGTGCGGTTGGGGGTCACCGAGCAGCCGGCGGACACCTTCTCCACACGTCTGGGATAGGACAGCATCCATGTGGTTTCGTCGGTGGCGTACCAGGTGCGGGTGCAGTCCTTGGCGCCGCCGGCGTCCTTCTCCACGGTCAGCGGCAGGCCGCTCTTCGCGTCGTAGGTGGTGGTCGACGTGGCCGAAATCGTGGTGCCACTGTTCAGGCGGGTGCGCGTGACCTCGGTCCCGGTACGGACCATGTACCCGCGGACGGTGCCGTAGGAGTGGCTGTCGCTGGAGGTCTGTTGCGACCAGGGAGTTATGACCTTGGCGGAGACTTCCTGACCGGAGGTGCCGTTGTAGGTGATCTGCTCGCGGAGCTGGCCGGCGAACTCCTCCGAGTCGGTCTTGGACACGCCCTGGGAGTCAGTGATCGTCTCGCTGCGTGTGCCGCTCGTCTGCTTGTCGCCGTGCATGCCGCGGTAGTACAGCGCGGTGGTCTTGGAGCGGGTGCCGGAGGCTTCACCGACGGTGGTGGTGACCGTGTTGTAGCCCCGCCAGATATTCCAGGTCCGGTACTTCGCCTGGGAGATGGGAGATTCGTCGTCGTAGGCCCAGGCGCCGCCTCCGGTGTAGCTGTAGTTGGTCTCCTTCAAGGGAGCGCCGCCGGTGGGGTCGGATTCGGTGACCTGGGTGACGACGTACTTGTGGAAGAAATCGGTGCGCGGCTGCGGGTTCTCACCGCCGGTGGGGTTGGTCGGCGGGATCCACTTGACTGGGTAGCAGCGCTTGGTGTTCTTGTCGAGTGCCGTGGGCAGGTTGGTGTCCGCCAGGCATTCGGGGTCGGAGTAGTTGACGGTCGTCACCGACCCGGTTTCGGATGTGACCCTGCGGACCCGCCATTTGATGTAGGGCACGACGTCGTCGCCGGTCTTGTCGACGCGATTGTGGAGCTGGATGCCGTCGAAGGTCACCGCCGGGAGGGTGACCGGGGTGGTGCCGGACTTGCCGGTGTGCCGGATGCTCTTCAGCCACAGGCCTGGTGCGGAGCCGTCGCCCGGGTCGGGGAAGGAGTGCTCCATGTGCCAGGTGTTGACATCGCGGTAGTCGGTGTCCGCGCCAGTACCGGTGCCTTTGTAGACCTGCGTGGTGACGTCGGTCAGCCGTTTGCGAGTGAAGAATGACGGCGCATTGCGGTCGGTGCAGGTGGTGCTGGCGGCACAGATCTGGTCGAACGGCACATCCGGCCAGGCTGCCTTGTTCGTCGCGGTGAGGGAGCTGCAGGTCTCTCCGCCGGAGACGGGGATGCACCGCTCGGCGACGCTGAACTTCACACGGGCCGCGGCAGGCTGGCTGAAGATGGTGTCGGAGCGTTGGCCGTAGTCGATGCGCTTGAGGTAGCCGCTGCGGTCGTAGTAGGTGCCATTGCCGGTGGAGGCGTTCTTGGCGTAGTAGTTGCCCTCTTTGGTGTACCAGTAGCTGGTGACGTTGCCGTGCGGGTCGACGACGTAGTCCAGGTTCCATCGCCAGGCCTGGCGCTTGGCGCGGTCGGCAAAGGTCGTGCCGCTGGAGTAGCCGGGCTCGCCGGCGTCGTCGCCGAAGACGGGTACCCACCAGGTGGAGTTGGTGACCGGATCGTCGGCGGCTGTGCCGTTGTCGGACCAGCCGGGCAGGCGGTTCTTGCCGAAGACGTACTGGGTGCCGTCGGTGGCGGTGATGGTCCAGTACTCGCCTTGGTCACCGGCGTCGCCGTCGTCGCCGTTGACGGCGCCGGTGCCGCGGGTGACCTTCTCCCCGTCGTCGTTCTTCAGATGCCAGCCGTTGGCGTCCTTGATCAGCGGGCTGGACTTGCCGTTGAGGACGACGGAGGCGTTGTCCTCTTTCCAGCACAGGTCGGCCTTGCCGTCCTGGCCGTCGTCGTCGCAGGAGCCGTAGGAGCGCTCGATGTAGGACGTCGGCAGGTCGAAGCCTTCACCCACCCAGGACGGCTGGGCGGAGGTGGAGGAGGTGCGGCCGTCGACGCTCTGCGCGGAGTAGCCCAGCGCCACAGTCGGTGCCGTGCCGGCCGGGGCGGGTACGACGTCCATGGGGTAGGACCAGGTGAAGTCGCCGTTGGAGCCGCCGCCTGCCCACGTGGAGGAAAGCGACAGCGGGGTGGCCTGGTAGCTGCCCTGGTCGGAAGAGGCTGCTGCGGCCAGGGCCACCACCATGGTCGTCCCGGCCGCATTGCTGGCCTGGCGGGTAGCCACCTGCGCGGTGAGCGTGCTGCCCTTGGTGTCGTTCCTGGTCGGCAGCACCGTGGTGGTGCGGCACTGCCGCTTGCTCGGTGTGGTCAGCGCGCATGCAGGCAACTGAACGGCTCTCAGCCGGCTTGACCAGGCGCCGCCGTAGGCGTTGGCGAAGCCGCTGTAGTCGACACTGAGGGACATCTTCGAGGCGCTGGTGTCGCCGTCGGTGCGCTGCACGGACAGCACCAGGCCCTCGATGCCCAGCTTCTTGGCTATTTTGCGGTCCAGGACGGTGACCTTGGCCCGGTCGGGGGCCTGCGTGACCTTGGCGCCCCTCGCCTTGGCTTTCGCCTTGGCCGGTGCGGCCAGGGTCACCGGCAGCCTGTCGGCTTTGGCCGTCTTGCCGACGCTGGCGGGAAGCTCGACGGTTGCGGAGCCGGGCGCCGGCCAGACAGGTTTGGCTGCGGCTGCCTTTCGTGTCTTGGCGGCGGCCGAATCCGTCGGATCTTTGATCTTTCGTTTCTTGGCCTGGAAGGCCACGGCCTTGCCGTACTCCGGCTTGGGCAGCTTGGTGTGGCTGCGGCTCGAATCCTCGGGTGGGGCCGCCCCGAGCAGGGTGGCCGTCACAGCTGCGGCCACGGGCAGGCTGACTGCCGTCAGCCTGCGCCGTCCCGCTCGGTGCCACGACCATGAGGGCAGCACGAATCTGCGCCTTGTCACAGTGGGTTCCTTCGATCTCGAAATGAAGCGGTGTGCCGGGCCGGTCGGCCCGGCACACCGCTGGAATCGGGCGCTGCGTTCCAAGGGCACGCAGCGAAGCGGGTCAGCCGATGTCGACGGGCGGTTCGTCGACCTTCGACAGTTCGCTGATCTCTTGCTCGGACAGCACGCCGGCGTACACGCGCAGATCGTCGAGCAGGCCGGGGAGCGGATTACCCCAAGCTCCGTTGTCATGGCGCCGTGAGCGGCCCATCATCAGCGGACCGGTGGGCTGGAAGATCCTGTCGACCAGGACGCCTTCCTCGGCGCCCTGGCGCTCACCGGTGATGTAGAGCTTGGCCGACTGGTTCGCCGAGTCGAAGACGCCGACGACGTGAATCCAGCTGCCGGGCGGGTTGACCTCGTCGGAGGCGACGGCTGCGGCGGGGCCGTTGAGCACATCGGTCTCGTAGGTGCCGAAGTTCCAGTCGCCGATGGCCTCGCCGATCTCCTGCCGGTACCACAGGCGGAAGGAGTTGCGCTGGTCACCTGGGTGAGCGAACACGGTCGGCGAGTGGGCGCGGGTGGTGTCTTCCAGGCGGCTCTGGGTGGCGAGGTTGACCCAGCCGGCGACGGTGAAGCTGCCGGATTCGTCCACCCGGACCGGCGCGGTGAGGTGACCACCGGCCGGTTCGTCGAGTTCGACGACGTTGCCGTGCCCGTAGTCGTCCGTCGGGGTGAACGTCGCGCCGGGCTGCAGGGTGAGGGTGTTGCCGCGGCCTGTGGCGTCGGCAGCGGTGGTGCCGGAGGTCTCGTCCATCTGCCAGTGGGCGAGGAGTTCGGCCCTCGGGTGTCCGGTGGCGGGGTCCTCCAGGTTCACCAGCGCAGCGAGTTCGTCGGGGAAGACCACCCGGTTGTAGGCCTGGATGTGGTCGAGTTCGCCGTTGAAGTACGACGACGGGCCGGCGGATCCCTTCATCCTGCCGATCTCGAAGGGCCCGTTCGCCGCCCACGGCGCGGTGTAGGGGGTGGTTGCCTCGAGGCGGCCGTTGACGTACAGGCGCAGTTGCTGTTCCTGCCGGTCGTACACGGCCAGCAGGTGCGTCCAGGCGTTTGTCACGGGTGGGGTTGTGGAGATGGCCCGCACGACCGTGGCTCCGGTGGAGGTGTCCTGGTCGTAGCGGTTGAACACCCACTTGCCGTAGGAGTCGGAGTAGTACAGCTGGAAGGCGCCGATGTTGGTGCCGTTCTGGTTGGCGACAGTGCCGATGACATCGGTGCGTGCCAGTTTGGCCCATGCGGAGACGGAGAAGCTGCCTGTGGTGTCCACGACCTTGCTGGTGGTGGCGGCAGAGTTGCTGCCTGTGCCCTTCCAGGCGGCCTGATTGCGGCCCTTGGACGCCCAGGAAGCGGTGTTCAACGTGAGCGGATGGTTGGTGCCTTGGGCGTTGGCGGCGGTGGTACCGGTGTTCTCGTCCAGCTTCCACACCGCGACCGGGGCCGAGGGTTTGGCCACGTTGAACAGGTAGTCCTTGCTCGTGCCCGGGTTTCCGGCAGCGTCATACGTCTGCACGCGCAGTGTGTTGGTCAGGCGCTTGTTCGGCGTGATCGAGACCGTGTGGCTGGCCGTGTTCGCGGTGTAGGCCTTGTCCTCGACTTTGAGTCCGTTCAGCCAGCTGACGTAGCGGCGTACGTCGGTGGCCCCCGCCGTGATCTTGAACTGGCCGGTCATCCCGACGCTGCCGGTCTCCGGCGAACCGACACAGGTCTCCCCCGCGCATTCCGGGTAGACATTGTTGACGGAGGTCACCGTCGGCTGGGGCGGACCGTCAGAGTCGATCTTGAAGTAGCAGGAGGCCGACCAGGGTCCGTACAGATACTCGGTGACTCCGTCGTAGGTGACCTTGTACTGGGTCCGGGCCCGGAAGTGATACGTCTGGCCGCTGTCCAAGGTCGGCGTCCAGGTGCCGGCGGTGCCGCTGCTCGTCCACGCTGACGGCCGATAGCTGGTGGGTGTCGTGCTGCTGCCGGTGTAGAGCTCGAAGTGCGGTCGTACCACAGCCTGGGAGCCGTCCGCCGAAGTGGGGGTGGCCGTGAACCGGGGCGTCTCGTCCCGAATGTATGGCGGTGAGCTCGAGGAGGAGCAGGACGTGCTCGGATCGGCGATCTTCACGTAGGACGGCGCAGCGTTCGGAACGCTGACATACGCGATCGACAGCTTCGGCCTGCGCTCCGCCGTGATGCGGTCGTCCTTGGGCGACATGAACTGCTTCCACGCGATCGGGTCGCTCTCGTCCGCACGGAGTCCCAGCGTGGTGGTGGTGTCCTTCGCCTTGGCCGTGTAGGCCACAGCAGAGGTGGCATCGAACTCCACGGAGCCGTCCGGGCAGCTGGAGGAGTGCCCCTTGGCTGCAGAAACGGTGTCCACCTTGGACTTCCACGACGGCGGGCTCGACCACGTCCGCGCAGAACTGATGGAGGACGTGCGCCACAGCTCAACGTCCTTCTTCGTGCAGTTGGCCGACCAGATCTCGTACGCCGAGAAGTCGGCATGGAGGATCTTCTTGCCGGCCACCGCCCGGGTGTCGAACTGGAACAGCGAGCGCACCTTCTTGTTGTCCACGTACGCGTCGTAGCCCACACCCAGCGCATGACTGGTGCCCCAGAACGAGGTACCGGACAAGTTCGACCACAGCGATGTCCAGCCGACCAGCTTGGCAGACACGGTCGGCGGGTCGATCACGACCGGGTACGAGGTGTCCGGGTCGGTGAGGAACTCCTGGTCCGGCACAACGGTCAGTTTGTCGGCAGCCAGGGAGGCTTCCGCCACCGCGGTGCGGGACTGCGCGTGGGGGGTCACCGCATCGACCGGATCGACGGCATCCTCATCCGCGGAGTCGGCTGCGCTCGCCGCCGCCATGCGCACTGTTGCCGTTCCTGACGGGCCGGAGTCCCACATCAGCGGGGATCCGCTGATGAACGTAGGCCGCCCGCCCTCGTCGACCAGCGCCGTCACGCCGCCCTCGGTACGGGTCCGCAGCCCCTCGGTCCTGACGGGATAGTCGATCCTGCCCAGTGCGGCCGCGGCCTCAGGCGTGTGCACCACCAGGTTCTGCGTGAAGCCGTCCGGCAGCACCTGCACCACCAGGTCCACATCGGGACGCACGGCCTTGTACACCGCGTGCGACCCATCCAGCACCGGCTCCGGCAACGACCACGGCGCGAACACCTCATAGACGTTGCCATCACGTTCGAACCGCACCAGCGGCTCATCCCGGCCACCGCCGGACAGGGTCATGTCATGCGCAGCTCTGGGCACCAGACTGCCGTCAAGCTGTTGTACCAGCGTGGTGTCCACCGGCGTCCACGCATCGCCCTTCCGAACCCGCTCCACCACCGCGGACGACTCCGCCGTGAACGTCCCGTCCGGATTGGCAAAAACCTGATTCGTCTCAGACGTCAGGCTCTTCACCTCGACCCGCTGACCGGTCTCGGCCGCCCTGCGTGAAGCCTTCAGCTCCGCAGACGCCTGTGGAAGGGCGTCATCCTCCCAGAACGCCTTGCCCTTCCCTGCCTCATCCGCCGGATGCGCAGAGGCCGCACCGGCGCTCGCCTCGACACCGCCATCGCCCTCAGCCGCACCCGCCGGAGGCCCACCCAGCAAGCCCCCGAGCACGGCCGCTGACAGTGCAGCCCCGATCGCACCTGAGACGGGCCGACGCCACCGGCGCCGATGCTGCCCAACTCCCATATCCGCAACCCCTACTGCCTGCAGAAACGTACAAGTCGCGGCAGGTTAGAGATCAACTGAGGAGGCGATCAAGACTGGGAAATCCACCCATGCAGGCGCTAGTCACAACGAACACTGACGCACACTCACTCGTGCTATTTCTCACAGAGGATTCGTACAACCATTACCAGAGTTTCACAAAGCAAACGCATAGTTCACGGCCCCGCTGCCCAACTCCCTCCTTTCAGCCCGAGAGGTCGGGCACACTACACCCCACGGCTTGATGATCGTTGGCAATCACGGCGACAACGGGGGTCAGCAGCTCGGTGAGCGGCGGACCGCATCATCGACCACCTTGTGCCGATGCTCGCTCCAGCCCCACAAGCGGTTCGTCAAGGGGCACCGTGCGTAACGCGGACGGCAAGCTAGTTCCCACCCGCGACCACTCCGTGGCGTAGCAGTCGAAGAACTACCGATACTCCACCGAACTCGTGGAACAGGAACAGCTCCCGCGCGTCGCAGTCCTCGCAGACCTCAGCCCGAGCGACAGGCCAGGCACCCTGTGACAACAATCCTGCCTTTGTGACACCTAACATGCTGCGGCTCACCCCGTCCACCCGCAGCTGCGGGGAATGATCTCCTAGAAATCCAGCTCTAGGTAGTCGATGTCGTTGATAGCGACGTCTGAAAGCCCCGTTGCGCGGGCTCCGCTGTCCTGGAAATAGACCTCTTTGAATCCGTCGGCGATGACCTGCCGCATCTGCTGCTCGCTGGCCCCGGCGTCGCGGGCGTCGAACAAGCGCTGTGCGTAGGCCGGGGGAAGGTGCACTGTGAGTCGTCGGAACCTTCCGTCGTCGGTCGTGCCGATCGGTGCGGTGTATCCGAAGCGGGCCCGCGTCTCGACCGTGATCCCGCCGGTTGTGGCGGCCTGGCGCTGCCGGCGCTTGCGTACCTGCGGCTGCCACCGCTGCCGTACCGCGTCGTCGATCTTCGCGGCAATGTCGGCGCGGGCATGCTTGCGGGCGCCGCGCCGGTAGCGGTTCACGGAGTCGGCGGTGACACCGATCTCCTCAGCGACGGCCTTGGTGCTGCCCATCTGCTTGAGCAGGTAGCGGATCTGGCCCTTGAGCGTTTTCGGCGGCTCGCGGGTAAAGGCCTCCCGGTCGGCCCGCTCGATGGCGTCCTCGATTTCTCCCATCGGTTGGTCATTCCCCTTCGTCCAGGACGGCATCTCCGCCCTTGATGTGGCGGGCTGGGTTGAGGCCCTTCTCCATCAGGTCGACCGCCCACAGCATTGACTGGACGCCTTCCAGCTTCGCCAGGCCAGGCGTCGGTCCGAGGCGGAAGCCGCCGGGCTGGGGCTTGCCGCTAGTGGCGTAGGGCAGGAAGTCCAGAGGGCTGCCTCCAGGGCTCGGGTAGACGACACAGTCGGACAGCACGGCAAGCGGGTACAGGCCCGTCATCGCCGCCATGTTGCGCAGCTTGCGGTGCATGTTCACCCGTGCTTTGGAGATGACGGCGGCGCGGATGTCGGGGCGCCAGGTCGGGCGCTCCAGGGCCGGCCACCGCTCCCCCGCCTTGTAGTTCTTGCCCTGCGGGCGTTCGCGCAGCTTGCCAACGCCGCCCTTCACGGTCGCCTTGATGGCCGCCAGGACTGCCGCCAAGGCCGGGTCGATCTGCTTGTGGCGTTCCATCGCGTCAAGGAAGGCCCGGTCGTCCAGCTCCCGGGTGACGCCGAGGTCGGCGAGGGTGTCGACGTAGGCGTTCTTGAGGCGGTCGTGCCACGGGTCGAGGTACGCGCCGGTCTCGCGGCGCAGGTACGCCTCGATCGGATGGACGTCGTAGCCGAGCTCCTGGGCGTAGGCGACGGTGTGCGTCTGGTACCAGGCAGGTCCCGTCGGGCGGGCGCCGTCTGGCGTGAACGGGCTGGGCAGGCGCGGATCCAGCTCAATGGGCGACAGGTCCACGAACCAGGAGCCGGGGATCTTGGGGTTGAACTTCGGGGCATGGAAGTGGTCTGGGGCGGACAGGCCGACGACCAGGCGCGCCGCAGCCGCGAGGAACGCCGTGTTGAGGTCCAGGCCGACGACGAACGGCAGCGTGCATTCCTCGTCGGTGAGCAGGTTGACGTCGCGTACCCACTGATATGCCTCCTCGTTGAGGAATCCGCCCGTCCAACCGGATTGGACGACGACCGGGTGCTCCGGAGTAGCTTCCGGGGGTGCAGGGTCCATGGGCTTCGTGCCAAGGCTGCCCGGGTTGTGTCCGGGCACCCAGTTTCCGGTCTCCGGGTCCCGCACGGCTTTCGTCGGCGGGCGTAGCGCGGTCATCAGCTCCAGGCCTGACACGGCGGTGGAACCGCACGGGGTGATGACCCGCTGGGCGTAGACGCCGAGGACGCGGGCGATGTCGGCCGGCTCCATCTCGGAGACGCCAGGCCAGGATCGCTGATCAAGGGCGTCCCAAGACAACATCGCGAGCTGCACGCACTGCCGCTGGTTGCCCTCTGCCTTGCGGTAGATCCTTGCCCAGGGACCGAACCCGCGCTGCGTGAGCTGCCACTTTGCCTTGGTGATCTGTTTGATGACTGGATGGTCTGCGGGCAGGCGCAGGGAGCGGCGCTGCTCGTGACCCTCCAGGCGTTCTGGCAGGCCGAGTTTCACGGCGGCTGCGGCGGTGAGCACGATCAGTGGGTCGGAGTCCTTGCCGTGCCGGTGCAGCTTCGCTGTCCCGAGACCGGACTCACGGAGTGTCCACTCCACGAGTTCCGGGATGGTGCGAGCGGGGCAGTCCAGTACGGTGCCGCCGATGCCGTATGCGCAACCGTCACCGTCCAGTACAGCGAGTGGACCGTGGGGGAAGCGTGGGTCAGTTGCGGGTTTGACGGCTTTCTGCGGAGTCGGGCGACGCGGTGACCTCGCCGGGTGCTGGAGGGCTGCGGCTGCTGCGTTCTTCGTCGAGGTAGCGTTTCCCGCCCTGAGCGTGGCAGTCGAACTGGTGACGGTCTGTGCAACCGGCTCTGGCTGGGAGGCGGTGGTCGAGATGGGCGCAGCGGCGGGCGTGCTGTGCGCTGGGTACTTTGTCGCCCAGCCCTGCAGGAGGCGCTGATAGGCCGACAGGCGCGGCTCTTTCGGCTCGGAGCGGCCGTTCTCCCAGTTCTTCACCGACTGCGTCGACGTCTTCAGCGCGGTGGCCAGGCGGGCCTGGGTGATGCCGGCGGCCTCACGGAGCCGGGCGCGCTCCGCAGGGGGTGGAAGCTGTGGTTCCTCCTCCAGCAGCGAGTCAACGGACGCGAACAGCTCTTCTTGGGTTGCCATACTCGTCTACCTCCGCCCGGAGACTAGCAGCGCTTATCCTTGAATTTAACCATCTATTTAACTCTTTCGAAGTATTTTTGTGGTGAGGGTGTAAGGCGCTGTCGGGGCGTGCCGGCCGTTGCGCGGCCGTCGGATTGGCCATCACGCGACTGTCTGTGACGAGGTCCGCATGCGTGGTGCCCTGCGGTGGGCACGGGCGTTGACACAGTTCCTGCACGGTGAACGGGTACGGACGCAGCGGCACAGACTGAGAGAGGAGTGCCATGTCAGATGGCACCGGTGGGGGCGCCAGTCCGGCTGATGCTGTGCGTCGGCTGGGGGCTGAGGCAGCGGGGATGTTCATGGAAGTGCAGCGGGCCGATACGAAGGCGACAGCGCTGTGCGGTGTGGCGGGTGGTCTGCTGGCTGTGGATGCGGCGGTGTTGCCGAGCATGCCGAGGTCCAGTTGGGTGCCGCTGACTGCTTTGGCGTGTGCTGCTGTCTTTCTCGGTATGGCGCTCGTCGCGGCGATGTTTGCGCTCCGGCCTGTCCTGCCGCGGGGCGGTGAGCTCAAGGTCTTCGCGTGGTCTGCTCCCTGCTGCAGTCGACCGGAAGAAGGTGTGCCCGGGTTCCCCGTGATGAGTGTCAGGGAGTGTCTACGTGCGGAAGCTGAACGGCTCGCGCTGTTCAAGGTGTTGGCGCAGAGGAAGTTCCGGGCCGTCAAGTGGGCGGTTGATCTCACAACAACCGCCCTAGCGGTGGCCGGATTTGGGTTATTGATCCTGTACATCACTGCTTGAGAACATCGCGGCGTGACGGCTACCGCATTCGGGGGGCGTATGTATCAGCCGCATGTCTCTGTCATCGGTCAGCACCTGTGGTCCCAACTGTGCGACCTGGCTCCTGTCCGTATACGGCCGGCCAGAAGTGTGTTGCTGCGGCAAGGAGATCCCGGCACCCATGTCATCCTGCTGGCCTCTGGGTCCACTCTGGTCACGCTGTCCGGATCTCACGGGGAGCGGACGCTGCTGGCCGTACGCGGCGCCGGTGAACTGCTGGGTGAGCTGGCCGTTTTGGACAATCAGCCGCGTACTGCGTCGGTCATCGCCGCCGAGGACTGCCGGGTACACATCATTCCGGCCCCAGACTTTCTCTCTTTCGTTGATCGTCACGGCCTGCTGGCTCCGCTGCTGCGTCACGCCATCACCCGGGTCCGTGAAGCGGAGACGGTACGCCTGGAGATGGCAACGGCGCCGGTGCCGGTGCGCCTGGCTTCAGCCCTCGGCCGTCTGCTGCGAGCCGCCTCTGTGGACTGCGCCGAGTACATCGTGCGTCTGACGCAAGCGGAGCTGTCACAGATGATCGGCGCGTCCCGCAACGCCGTGGGTGCGGCAATCAGACCGTGGCGCGAACAGGGCTGGCTTGTCACAGAGGCCGCCGGCGGACTCGTCATCCGCGACATCGCATCGATCCAGTCACACGCGAACGCCCACAGGTGACCGAGCACACCTACGCGGTGCCCACTGCTGGGCACCGCCTCGTCCGGGGCGCGGCCAGCATGGGGCACCCACACCGCCGCATGCGACGAAAGGCCGCGCTATGGCAGCTCTTGTCCCGCCTGACGCTGTCGATGTACCGCCGGAGCTTGCCCTCCTGGTCGTCGATATGAAGGAGTACAGCCAGATCCCTGAGGCGAAGATGGCACCCACCCGGGCCGATCTGGACGACATTCTCGCCACTGTGTTCGCGCAGAGCGGGATCGGTGAGGTCACCACTCTCGAGAGTGCCGTCAAGGACCGCGGCGACGGCGCCATCTTCGTACTGCCCGCCCGGCACGCAGCAAGGCTGGTCGACCCCTTCTTGGTGCACCTCAGCCAGGCGCTGGACCGTCACGAACAGAACCGCCTGGCCAGCGCGCCACCGATTCGGTTGCGTGCAAGCGTGCACGTCGGTCCTCTGGAGCCGCCGGACCATCGCGGTGACGCGGCGAACGACGCCTGCCGCCTGGTCGACAGTGACGCAGCCCGCCAGGCCTTGGCCGCCGCCGTGGATCACGGTGTTCCTTTGTCTGCTGCGGTCTCGGACACGGTGTTCCGCCGCACCGTGCGTGCCGGCCGCACTCCCGCTCTCAGGGAGCAGCACTTCCAGCGGAGTACCGCTCGCGTCGACAACAAGCCCTGTTTCGAGGAGACATGCTGGCTCTTCGTTCCCGGTCTGGTCCCGGCAGTGGTCAGCCCCTATCTCACCGATGGTGACGGTGCGAAGCCGCCCGGGCCGCCGGACCACACCGCGCAGCGCGGGGCGACGAATGCCAGGAGCGACGGGCGCCAGGACGGGGTGCGGCAGAGGGGCAAGGCCAGCGGCAAGGCGCGGCTGGTGCAGGTCGGCCGCGATTACATCACCGGGGCGGAGCAGTCATGACAGGCGTTGAGGACATCGCAATGGTGCCGGTCCAGCAGGTCGAGGCATCCGGTCACGCACACGTGACACAGGTCGCCGGCGACTACGAGGAGCACCACCACCGATACGTGCGGGGCTGGGAGTACCTGCGCGGAGTTGGCGTGGACGACGCCGAGATGGACCTGGTGGAGCAAGCCTTCGTCGATTGTCCCGGCTCAACCGGTACCGGCCAGGTGAAGCACGCGGTCAGCATGCTCACTCGTCCTTACGGTCGCAGCCACACGCTGGTGCTGTGCGGCGAGACGGGCACAGGACGCCGCACCGCCGCGCTGCGCGTGCTACGCGACGCGGGGGTGCCTCGGGAGCACATCCTCTGGCTGGTGCTGGACTGGGACCAACCACGTACCGAACAGCTCCCCCACTTCAAGGGACACGGCTTCGTCCTGGACCTAACGACCGACCGCCGGATACTGCCGGAGGACTTTTACACCGGACTGGCCGACTACCAGAAGAAGGCCGAAACCGACGCCGCGTTCCTGATCATCCTGGCCGACCCGAACACCTGGAGGCCCGGGGCACTCGCTACTGTGCCCACGGTGCATATGGTCCGTCCGCCGGCGCCGCAGGTCGCCGAGGCCCACTTGCGGCATTTCGCGGCCAGCAGGCTGGACTGGCTAACGAGTGATCCTTTGGACGCACTGCTCACCCCTGCAACCCCTGTATCCGACGCCGCTCGCCTGGCCCGCCTCGTGGCGCACGCCAAAGAGAACGACAGGGACGCGGTGAAACAGGAGTTCACCGACTGGCGCGAGCACTTGGGGCGCTGGTTCGAGAAGCACTCCGCACCGGAAGACCTGCCCGAGCGGGCGCTCCTGGTGGCCGCCGCTCTGCTGGAGAAAGCACCAGCCAGCGTCGTACTGAAAGCAGCAGACCAGTTCTTCACACAGGTCGGTGGTGAGCTACCGCCCGGCGGTGGGCTGGCCGGCCGTGACCTGGACGAACGACTCAACACCATCCGCGCCTCAAGGGTGGACGGAGAAGGCATTTCCCTGGACGCCGCGCAGCACGGACTGCCCGAAGCGGTCCTGAAGTACGTGTGGCAACAGAGGCCGCAGCTCAGGCCCGTGCTGCTGGACTGGGCCTCGCAGATCAGCGCTCCCAACGGGATCGCCGTGCGCCAGCTGCGGCGCATCGCCGACTGTCTGGTGCAGCTGTCCCTGCTGCCCGGCGGCTCGACAGTGCTGTCCGTGGCGAGCGCCTGGATCGACACCGGCCGCATGGCGCATCGGCAGCTAGCAGTCGAAGTCCTGGAGACCATGGCACTCCACCCAGTCAGGGGTGCCGCTGTCCGCAAGCAGTTGTACGACTGGGCTCATCAGAGGACCACCAGCAAGGAGCTGATCAAGGCAGTCGCCGAAATCTGCGCGGGCCGGCTCGGCCGGGAATATCCACGGATTGCTCTGACCCGGCTGCGTCTGCTGGCCTCGCGGGACGACGAAGCGGCCCGCGAGGCGGTAGCCGACGCGGTGCAGGCTCTGGCCTGTGCTCCTGAACAGCGCCCCTTGGTGCTGTCGGAGATCGTCGCCTGGGCCGAGTCCGCTGACCGCACGACCCGCAAGGCCGGAGCGAACACGTTCCTGGCCCTGACCGACATCACCAGCGAGGCTCTTCTGCCGCTGCCCGCGGCGCAGGAAGACGACGATGCCGCCGCCGACGCATCGGCCGCAGAGCTGTTCGTCCGCGGCTGGCGCGCGGCCCTGCTGGAACCCAGTGCAGCGAAAACCGCGCACAGTCATCTGGCGGCCTGGCTGGACTCCTCCCGATTGTCGGACGACCAGGTGCTGCCACTGGCAACAGCGGTACTACGCGGGTGCATTGGTCAGGCCGGCACTGCTGAGCTGCTGGTGGGCTCGCCTGCAAGCTCCGACCTGGGACGGGTGAGGCGCAGGAGACTGCTCGACCAGCTGATCCTCGAGCAGGTGCGCTCTCACCGCGAACCGGGGCCCGCTGGCCCCCCTGTGACGGCGTGAGCTTCCTGCCTTGGCGCCGCAGAACTGCTCGGCCTGCGGGTGCGGCTGGTACCGACTCGGCGTCTCCTCTTGTCCTGAGGGACGAGCGGATGGCCAGCCGCATCGCCAGTGTGTCCTTCACGGTCCGCCTCAGCGGAGGCTGGCGCTGGACGGATCCCAGCTTGGCGGGTCACCAGGCCCCGGCCGTCCTGGCGCGTGATCACCTGCGTCGCCAGGCCGGGCGCATCCTACGCCAGCACTCTGTGCTGGAACTCGAGGCGGCCCAGGACGCAGCCAACGCGGTCTTGATGCGTTGGAGCCCCCTTGCACACGGGCTGGAGGCCGCCGGTGTGGTGCAGTTGGACGTCCCGGCCCGCGACCGTGATCTGGCTGAGGAACACGCCCGCCGACAACAGGCGGCGGATCTCGAGCATGAGGAAGAGATGCACCGCCTGATCCGTCTGCAGCGTGTGCTGGCCGATCCGGACCTGCGTCGGGTGTGGTGGACCGCCCGGTTCCCGGACCGTTTCACCAACCTCGAGGAGCTCACGGATGCGCTGCAGGGGCTCCCTGTGCAATACGCACCCGAAGGCGACGACGTCCGTGGTGACATCCGGCGCTTCACCGACCGACTTGTCACCACCTTGCACACCCCCCAGCAGCGCGAAGTCTTCCTCCACGCCCTCGTCCAGACCTTAAGCGCTCTGGGCTATCACGACCTAAAGACCGCTGCTGCTCGCTGGCAGGCCTCATACGATCCCGGGAGCCCACCGGAATGAACCTACACAGCACACGATGGCTCTTGGCTCCTCTGCGTCAGCTGCGCACCCACCGGCTGATGGCCCGGCACGGGCCGACACTGCCGTACGACACCGCATGGATCCTGATCGCCCTCTCCTGCGCGCCAGACGAGGCAGCTCTCGTACGGGCGTGGGCCCACGAAAATCCCAGCGGTCCACCAGGTATCCATTACGACTGGTGGCACGAGCAGAGCGAAGCGGAGCAGCGGCGCCGGCTCAGATGGCTGCGGCGTCACGGCCGCTCCCCCATTCAGCTCCTGTGCCTGGACGCGGCCCTCATCCAGAGCGCAGGTGTCCATGTCCTCGACTGGGGCCGCCCGCCGGCCCCTTCCGGAGCGAGCAGAACTTCACGGCCCCCTGGGCTGCGCGGCACGAAGCGGCATTGAACCACCTGATTGCTTTGCCGTGCTCCTGACATGCCGGACCTCCCTGCGAGTAGCGGATGTGCTGAGAATCCGCTTGATCCGGGTGCGGGAACACCGCCGCTGACGATTGAAGGACCACTCGGGCGAGGTCAGGGGTGAGGAGGAGGCGTGGCGTCTTCCCTCCGGCGACGTGTTCGCCCGGATCGTTTGAGGCTGCGGGTGTCCATCACTGCCACGACGGCGATCGCTGTCAGGGTTCCAGTGGCCACTGTGGCAGCGAGGTTGGCCCAGCCCTGGGCGTACTGGGTGAGTTTGGCGACTAGAGCAGCACAGGCACCGCTTGCGCTGACCTGGCCGAGGGCGGACCTGCGCACATTCTGCACAACGCCGCGCATGCGGGAAGCGCAGAACTTCTTGGCGTACTTGCTCCGAGAATTTTTCCTTTTCCGCCGTTCGACTCTATTGATGATGTCGTCGAACCGACGGTCAAGGTCTTCTTCGCTACCGGCCACCCGGTTTTGAAGGACACAGTAGTATCGGTAGATCATGGGGGCGAGGTCGTTATCCGTCTTGCTGACCATTGCATGCTCCTCTCATGGTCGAGAAAAAGGGTTCCAGGAGGTCTAGGTTGACATCCGCCTGGGCCAGCTTGGCGAGACCTTTTGCTTTTTGAACTCTTCGGGTCGCTGCCGCACCTCCGACCGCTTCAGTCAGCCCTTCACAGGTCAGCAGATGGATCAGCTGAGCTTCCACTGCACGGCGCTCTCCAAGGCTGAGGGCGTCGATCGCGCGTAGCACCTCGCGGACAGGCTGCAGGTCGTCGGAGAGGTATTCGTCGAACACTTCCTCCAGTCTGTAGTCGGCATATTTCTGCAGGCTTGGTTCCGCTCGTCTCTCACGGACGATCTCTTCTGCGATCTTCCGGATGTCGCAGTAGGTGAAGACACGATCAGGTTCGGCAAATGCGCGGGTGAACGCTTCGTCTGCGACCTCGAGCGGGTCGATGACGAGGGGGGCGCACTCAAGGAGCAGGAACAGCCTCAGCGGGCCCACCTGTTTCTTGTACTGGTTACGGAGTTCCGCCAGTCGGGCTTCCCGATTCCGCTTGTCGCGACGCGGACGGATGATCAAGGCGGCTGCTCCTCCCGAAGAACGCGCCAGCAGCAGTCGGCGCTGGAGAGGCCGTCCCTGCGGATTCTTCTCGCCGACTGTAGCGGGAGGGGTTCCGGTGGGCGTTTATCGGAGGGTCTCGCATGGCATCATGATCTTTTTCAGTCTCGGGGTGTCCACATGGATACGCGCCAGCGGCTTGTTTTGATCAATCAGATTCGGCAGGCGGTCAGGAAGGAGTGATGTAGGCACCGTTGCGGAATGTTCTCCGTGGCGGCGGTCGCTCAACTGGTCGCCTGTTGTCGGACTCGGGGGTGGAAGTGTCTGCGGAAGCGATGACGGCGTTAGCTGCGGCTGGCGGGATGGCCGTGGTACAGGCTGCGGGGACGGATGCGTGGGTGCGGGTTCGGCAGGCAGTCGCCCGACTGTTGGGGCGGGGAAGCACAGAGCGAGAAGCTGCTGAGCTGACCCGGTTGGACCAGATGGAGGTTGACCTGACGGCGGAGGAGGACGCCGCTGATCAGAGGAGGCGGTGGGAGGCGGTGTGGCAGACCCGGCTGGAGATGTTGCTCGAGGCGCTTGATGCTCGAGGTCGTGCTGCTGCCGCCGCTCAACTGGCCGAGGTAGTCGCCGCTGCGCGGTCTGTCGGTGGCGCGGTGCAGGCTTCGCCGGGTGGTGTGGCTGCGGGCGGAGATGTACGTGTCGCAGCGGAGAACGGCTCGGTGGCCGGCGCAGTGGTGCAGGTGGAAGGCGGTGTGCATCTGGCGGGCCCTTTCCCTTCCGAGGGGCGGGGCCAGGGCTGACTTCAGCCCCGGAGTCCACGGGGCAGGTGGTTGCGCACAATGGTGCGGTAGCCGCGGGGCGCCTTGAAGTGGGTCAGCTGGTGGTGACGGCGCCGTCGCCAGGTAGCCCGCAGGTCATGACGCTGGCGTCTCCGATGGGCTTGCGTCATCCTGAGCGCCCACTTCGAGGCCGGGCGGCACTGCTGAATGACCTTCAGAAACAGTGCAACGGGCGGGGTGATGGCCGACTGCATGTTCTGCACGGGCTGAGTGGCAGCGGGAAGACGGCCTTGGCGCTGGAGCTTGTTCATAGGCTGCAGGCTCAGTTCGGGATGGTTTTCGGTCGTTGTGCGTGGTGGATCGATGCCCAGCAGGCTGCGCTGTTTGAGGGCGGGCTGCGGTCGGTGGCCAGGAGACTGGGTCTTCCCGGTGATGTGGTCGATGCCGGGGAGATGGTTGATGTGCTGTGGCATCGGCTGAGCCAGGCGGAATGGCCGTGGCTGCTGGTGGTTGACGGAGTAGGTGATCCTTCGCTGCTTGACGGGCCTGGTCGGTTGGCGGCTGGTACCGGTTGGGTCAGGCCGCACTCGTGTCCGTGTGGGCTGGTCGTGGTCACCACGTACGACGGGACAGCGGAGATCTGGGGCCAGGGAGCGGTGTTGCATCCGGTGTTGCCGTTGGATGAAGGGGATGCTGTCCGTGTGCTGTTCGATCATGCTGGGCCGAATGCTGGATCAGTAGGCGGCGCTGTTCGCCTGGCGCGCCGATTAGGCGGCTTGCCTTTAGCTTTGCGGATGGCGGGAGCTTACTTAGCTGAGGTGAATGGGATGCCGGATGCTTTTCGTGACGCTGACATGCCTGCGGAGTTCGATGCGTTCGTGCGGGCGCTGGAGGAGCCGGTCGGCCAGGACCTGAATCCGGCGCCGGTGATCGCGGACACCTGGCGTCTCGCACTCGACATGCTTGAGCGGCGGGGTTACCAGTACGCTTCCGCTGTTTTGGAGTTGCTGTCGGGATTCGCTGACGCTCCTGTTCCATACACCCTTGTCCTGCGTGCTCCCCTTTTGAACGGGCAGCCCGGTTTCGAGGGCATCGACGGCAGTACTGTGTGGAGGACCTTGCGTGCTCTGGGAGCACTGAGTTTGATCGATTTCTGCTCTGCGGAGCGTGGTGATCCTTCTGCTGGGCCACCCGTGGGTGCTCCTGAGAGCGTGCGTGTACATCCACTGATCAGGGATCTCAGTTTCACTCTGCGCTACTTCCCCCTCGTCATCACTTTGTTGGGGCAGGCTTGCGAGCAGGCGGGCAAGCCCGAGGAGCCCGATACGTGGGCTGCGTGGTCATTGTTGGCTCCGCATGCGTTGCGGCTGGTGGAGCAGGAAGCCGCCCTGGAAGGAGCGCCGCTCGAGCTGCAGGTTGCCGGCATCGGGGCCGCGGAGATGGCCGCCCGCTATCTACAGGCCCGTGGGCTGTCCCGGCAGGCAGGTGCTGTCTTCGAGAAAGTCACGGAATGGCGCACGCGCCTTTTGGGCCCGATGGACTCGGAGACCCTCACGGCGCAGCACAATCTTGCTGGTGCCCTGCACGACATCGGTGATCTTGCCCAGGCCGAGGCCCTCTACAGGACGGTATGGCAGGGCCACTGTGCCGTCCGGGGTGAGACCTTCCCACATGCGCTCACCGCCCGGCATGAGCTGGGTCGCGTGCTGCACGACATGGGGCGCCTGGCGGAAGCCGAGGAACACCTGTCCGCTGTTTTGGCAAGCCAGCGACGAATTCAGGGAGACGAGCACGGTCACACGCTGTCCGCCCGGCACGAGCTGGCGCGGGTCCTGCATGATCTGGGCCGGTGGGAGGAGGCGCGCCAAGAGTACGGGCAGGTTTTGCGAGCGCGGCGTCGTAGCCTGGGAGACAACCATCCCCGGACGCTGACCGTGCTGCACAACCTCGCCTGCCTGGCGCTGGACGAGGGGCGGCTGGAAAGCGCGCTGCGGCAGTTCCGCAGCGTGTATGCCGCCCGGTCACAGGTTCTCGGGACAGCGCACCCGCAGACACTGTCGACGGCTTACCGGCTTGGATGCGCTCTGCGGGACGTGGGAGACACCTCTCAGGCTCAGGCCCTCCTCCAGCACGTCTACGCGGAGCTGTCGTCGTCGCTGGGAGATAGGCATGCCCACGCACGAAGAGCGGAGCGGGCGCTGCACAGTCTTCCCACGGCTCGTGGGTAGCCGCCCCATGCTCATATGCGGGCGTCTTTGATCCTGCTGACCGCTGCCAGGAGGGTGCTCAGCGTCTCCACGACGTTGGCTGCCCCGGCTTCCCTCAGCTTGCGCGCATGGCTTCGCCGTGTTGCGACACCGATGAACTGGACGCCCGCGGCTCGCGCGGCCAGCGCGTCGGCCAACGACTCTCCGATGAGGACGGTGCGTGAGCGGTCGCCTCCCAGATGGCTGGTGGCCAGAAAGATGGCATGTGGGTGAGGCTTCATCAGCCGTGGGTCGGACGGGCGGCCGAAGACTCCCAGTTGCGGTGCACTGCCGGTTTCGGGATGCAGGTGTGTGAGGAACGTTTGAACGGCGGCGGTCGCGTGATCGGTCACCACCGCTAAGCGCCAGGGTCCTCGGCTCAGTGCACCCAGGAGTTGGGCAGCACCGGGCAATGGTTCCGCACGGCGTGCCGCCGCCGTCTCATAGGTAGTCAGGATGCCGTCGAGTTGGCGGACTTGCTCCGGAGACCCCTGGTCGACCGCCGAGCGAAGTAGGGCGACAGGGTCAGCGGCTCCGTTGAGGTCGGTATCCAGGTGCAGGCCGCTGACCGCTTGTGCCAAGTGGCCGGATACCGAACGCACATTGTCGGCGAACAGGCGGCACAGGATGCCGTCGAAGCTGAACAGGACGGTCTGAGACCGAGCGAAGCACTGCCGCAGCCAGGTCAGTTCCGGCGGATCACACGCAGCAGTCTGCTGCTCAAAGTGCCGCAGACTGTCGTCCACCCAGGGATATAGGGCGTCGTACCAGTGCTTGAAGCTGAGGTAGTGGTGTTGGCCTTCCCTGGAGATGTCATACAGACCGGAGCCGGTCTCGTCGGTCTGCCCCGGGAGAGGCCGTATCAGTCGGGCAAGGGTGGCGTCCTGGATGAGTGCGGGAGAGATCATGGCCAGTGCTCGTTCCCCGGAGCGAGCAAGGTGGAGCTGGCTCAGCGTCTCCCAGCTGCCGGGTGCAAGCTGGGCGCGGAAAAAGACGTCCAGGCGCCGGGGCAGGCTGGCGATCAGCTGATTGATTCTGGCTTCCTCGCTTTCCATGCGGCGGCGCGCTCGCCGCTGTTCTTGGGCGGTGGGGCCGTAGAAGGCGGTGGCTGCTTCGGTGGCCTGGCGGCGACGCATCTCCCGGAGAGCCAGTGTTTCCTGACGCAGAACGCGGACGACTGTCGGCGCGGCGCGCGCATAGCAGGCGGCAATCTCTTTGACCGCTCGGTCTTCAGTCTCCGGCACGTCTGTCCGGCCAGGCTGCAGGTGTGTCTCGATGAGAGCAGTGAGAGTTCCCCGGACGCTGTCCAGGCGCTGGCGGACTGCGGGCGCATTGGCTATGTGCCGTTCCAGCGTACGCATCGACACGCCCAGGACGGCTGCCAGACGTGAGCTCAGGCCATATCGGCCTTCGGCCGTTAAGCCCATCGTCTCCAGTCTGCGGTAGCTGTGCGGGCTCAGTTCTAGTTCGCTGCACAGGTCGCTGGCCCGCAAGCCGTTAGCGCGTCGCAGGTCAGCCAACTGCCAATGCTTCATGCCAGATTGGTTTGCCAGCTCCAGCGGGTGGACTCCCAGAGCGTCAGCAAGCCGGCGGATGCGTGGTGGGTCGGGGACGCGCCGGCCGTTTTCGTAGGCGAGGATCTGCGCCTTGCTGGCACCGACTTTCGCAGCCAGCTCCTCGGCACTCAGGGGGCCCTGTGGAGCCTTCGAACGGGCTTGGCGCAGACGGGCGCCGGAAAACATGACAGCCAAACCTCTCGCCATCAACAGGCCCCTCTCGCTTCGGCGCGGTACATTTTACGTGCGTTGCACCCAGGGATCAGGGGGTCAATCGCTTTGCCTGCAAGCCCGCAAGCAGGGTGAGCGTTCCATCAAGGGACACTGCCCCCTCCCGGGGAGCCACTCCGGAGGACGACAGTGGAGTCCGAACGGGTGACGATTCAAGGCCGCCACGAAGGGGCGGGCCCCGCGGTCGCAGTTGCTTTCGCTAATCCGCGGGACCCTGGCCGGCGACCACCGTCACGCAGAGCCTCTCCGTTGGCCCGGGGAGGCTCTCCGGCTATCAGAGCCGGGTCACACGCGACGCTGGTCTCCGTCCCGAGGATCCGGCGGATCTGGGGCGGAGCGCACAGCCACCTCCTTTCCTCTGCGGCGGCTACGGAGGGTCGAGGTCAGCTGGCCCGTGGGGCCACCTGCTCTCGCCTCCCGGCACCCGACGCCGAGGGAGATGGCTAGGACATTACCCCCCCGTCTCCCGCACGCGTTTACGGCCGCTCCCCCTCGTGATGCCGCCGTCCGCGGGTTGCGCACCGTCCGCTCTCCCTCAGGCCGGAGCCGTGATTCCCGGCACCGGCCAGGAGGCCTGGAATGGCGGGCGATCTCACGCGGGGACGGCTCGAGCGGGGTGAAGCGGCGCAAGGGTAGTGAGAAGGGGCGCACGGAACGATCGCGCACCTCTTTCGAGATGCCGCACCACCAAACAGACGCTCCAGGAACGGGTGCTCGCCCCTCGATGCGCGCCAGGCGCCTCGAGCGGCCCCACGTTCAAGTGAACTGCCCGCGTTCGCGGTCCAGGAGCGGCCCATCAGCGCCCTGACCACGTCACCGGCAAGGTCTCCTGGACTCGCCGCGGTCTCAACAGCCGCCCGATGCGTGCGCGCAGCCTCACGCTTCTCGCGTGAGCGGCTGCCCCCGCACCTCGCGCCCTCGACCAGCCCGACCGAGGCGCCGGGCCCCCAGCTCGACGGACCGCTGACTCGCATCTGCGTGGTCGAACGCCTCCCGCCGCACCAGGGACCCCCTACCGTCACGAAAGCAAACGAATCGTTGGCGAGCGTTCCTCGGTCGAGACTGCAGCTCGGCCACGTCGCTCAGCGTGATGGGGTCGTAGCCGGCAACGCTTCGGTGCGGGGATGATGTTGGCTTGGTCGACGGATGTTCGTGATCTGTGCGACGCGGGTACCGCCTGGGCCGACGATGATGGCGGTTCAGTTCTCGGAAGGGATACGCGTGGCGATCTCCTTCGCCAGTCGGTTGCCTCACACGGCAGTGGTTCCTGTCCCTCCCGCGTGATCGTCAAGCAGCGGCCAGATTCAAGTAGATCGTGCGCCTCATCCGGCGCTAGCAGCGCCAGTCGCTTCGCTCTACCGTGTGATCCACCGGGGCGAACTCGGTCTCATCGCAGGTCGAGGTCTTCACCGTCGTCCATCTCCTTGGCAACGGACCGGCTCCTCCCGCGGTCACGGGCGCAGCAGCCTGTAGCGGGCGGACGAACCCAGTGCGGTACGACCATTGCCCTCACACGAGTGATACCTCCGGCCGTGACCCGTTTCGGGTCCCCCGGGCCGCTATTAACAGCTCATGGTCACCAATGTGCTGCGCGGCCTCACTGCTGCCGTGCTCGCGGTCCTGTCCCTCGCCGTCGTTCCCTTCTCTGCGCACGCCGCGGAAACCATGCCACTGGCCGAAGCCGTCGCCCGCTTGCCTCTGGGCGCCGAATCCCGTGACGGCTATAGCCGCGGCAGCTTCCGTCACTGGAATGCTGGCGCCGATCCGGCGGACGGCTGCAACACACGCGCCGAGGTTCTCATTGCCGAGGCCGTCGAGGCTCCCACCGTGGGGGCTGGCTGCCGTTTGACGGGCGGGCGCTGGTTCTCGTATTACGACGCAATCTGGGTGACATCAGCTTCGGGCTTGGACATTGATCACATGGTTCCGCTCGCCGAGGCTTGGGATTCAGGCGCGTCAACATGGAGTGCTGAGCGCCGTGAGGCCTACGCCAACGACCAGGGTGCATCTCCATCGCTGGTCGCGGTCACTGCCCGATCCAACCGAAGCAAGGCTGACCAAGATCCCGCCCAGTGGCTGCCGCCAGCCGCCGACGCTCACTGCCGCTACGCCGCCGAATGGGTCGCCACCAAACTCCGCTGGACCCTCACCATCGACGGCGCCGAGCAGAGCGCCCTCAATGATCTGGCAGCCGCATGCCCCGACCAGGCTGTGACCTACGAGCCAGCCCTCTAGGACTTGTCCGGCCGATCATGGGTCCGGTTGCTGGGGGCACGGCGGGGCTTCAGTCTGTCGAGGTCAAACGGCCTGCGATGTCGTGTGCCAGGGTGACGGTATGGACTGGCAGTCGGAAAGCCCGGAACTCTGGGCATTTTTGGAGACCTTGCACCGTGGCGACATCTTGTCTGGCACGGTTGCGGCGATCGAGCGGTTCGGGGTCTTCGTGGCCCTGGACGACGGACCTGCCCATCCCCTCTTCCCCGGTGTCGGGTTCATCGTGATCCCCGAACTGTCCTGGCGGCACATCGATGCCCCCACCGATGTCGTTCACGTAGGCCAGAGGGTCTCGTGCGAGTTCCTCCAGTTCGACACCTACAACCTGGAGGCCAGACTCTCCTTGAAGGCGCTGGAGCCCGACCCCCTGGGGGCTTTCGCCGACCGCACGGTGGGTCAGGAAATCCGCGGGACAGTGGAGAAGACAGTTCCCATCGGCGTCTTCGTCGAGCTCGGAGACGGGTTCGTCGGGCTCATCCCCTCCAGAGAGATCGACGGTCGGCCCGCGGTGAGTCCGGTGGAAGACTTCGAGGCCGGAGAGGAGATCACCGTCATCGTCACGGAAATCGACCTCCCGACCCGCCGAATCTTTCTTTCCAGGCCGAAGAACGCGCAGCACGAAGGTGTCGTGCCGGCCACGTGACGGCCAGCGTGTTCCAGCCGTTGAATGGAGCATGGGGCGGGGTGATCTGAGTGATGCCGAGGGGGAACGGCTGCGGCCATTCCTGCCGGTCAGCAACGGGCGTTGTGGCAGGTGGCGGGATCACCGGCAGGTGATCGACGGGATCCTGCACCGGGTGCGGACCGGGGTTCAGTGGCGTGACCTGCCTGAACGGTTCGGTCCGTGGAAGACCGTCTATGAACGCCACCGCCTGTGGTCGGCGGACGGTACCTGGGAACGTCTCCTCCAGCAGGTCCAGGCCGCGGCCGACGCCGCAGGCGAGATCGACTGGGACATCTCGGTCGACTCCACCATCGTGCGGGCGCATCAGCATGCGGCGGGCGCTCGCACCGACCCACCGTCGGCGCCCGGCTCAAAGGGGGTCGAAGAGCCAGAACATCAGGACGAAGCACCGTGGCAGAATCTGCACGCCCGCCTGGTGGAGGTGGTGCTGGAGGCGAGGGCCTGGGCCGCTCGCGCGGCGGGTTCACCACCAAGCTCCACCTGAGCGCGGACGGCCGCTGCCGTCCGCTGTCCCTGATCGTCACGCCAGGTCAGCGAGCTGACTGCACCCAGTTCATCGCGGTGCTGGAGAAGATCCGAGTCCCCAGACCGGGCCTGGGGCGACCACGCAAGAAGCCCGACAGCCTTGCGGCCGACAGGGCCTACAGCAACGGCCCCGTCCGCGAGTACCTGCGACGGCGGGGTATCCGCCACACGATTCCGGAGAAGAGTGACAGCCAGGCCGCCCGCCTGCGCAAAGGCGCACGCGGTGGACGGCCGCCTGGCTTCGACGAGGACCGCTACAAGAAGCGCAACACCGTCGAGCGGGCGATCAACCGCATGAAGCAGTCCCGGGCGGTCGCCACTCGTTACGACAAGCGCGGTTACGTCTTCCTCGGCACCGCCACCGCGGCGGCCGTCGCGATCTGGCTCCGCACATGATCGGCCGGACAAGTCCTAGTGCTCCAGCCGTAACTCGTGATTCCTGCTCGCAGGCCCTGCATGCGAGCTTCGCGTCGGGTGACTGTCGCAGACTGAGAGGCACCCCGATGAGAGGAGTGCACGTGTCAGCTGACCGGCAGCCTATGGACCTCGAGGCATATACGGCCCGTGCACGAAACGGACCGTGCTTCGTATGCGCCTTCCTGGCCGGACATCCGAACTACCTGCACGAGACGGTCTTTGAAGACGAGGACCACGTCGCGTTCCTCGATCGATGGCCCACCGTGTGGGGGAAGGTGCTCGTCGCGCCGAAGACGCACATCGAGCACGTGGTCCGCGACCTGGACGAAGTTGCCTACCTCCGGCTCATGCAGGTCGTCCGCGAGGTAGCCCTGGCCGTCGAAAGCGTCTGCGGATCCGAGCGGACGTACCTGTACTCCCTCGGCAGTCAGCAGGGCAATGCGCATCTTCACTGGCACATCGCCGCCCTGCCCGCCGGCGTCCCCTACGAGCAGCAGCAGTTCCACGCCCTGATGACCGAGAACGGAGTCCTGTCCGTGCCGCCGAAGGAGGCAGCCGAACTGGCCTCACGCATCCGCGCTGCCGTGACCGCCCGGGGCGTCCTTCACACGAGGCCATCCCGCGGCCTGTGATCAGGAGATGGCGCCCCTGCCTCGTGTTCGAGACACCGGCCGCCATCCTCAGTGCTCGCACAACTCCCGTACCAACTGGCTGTTCAGCGGGCTGGGGCCGTCCAGTCGGCCCGCGATGCCCTCTGCGAAGTAGGCGCGAACAGACATGATGGTGGTGGGAAGGAGCCTGCGGCAGCACTCGTTCCCGTCCCAGACCCAGATGCGGCCGCCGGGCGTGCGGAAGTCGACAAGAGTCCACATCGTGCAGCCTCGATCCATGATCGGAACGATGCCTGGCGGCACGGTCTCGTCGTCCGGGTCTTCGGTGGGAGTGGTGAAACTGCGGTAGAGCTCGAGGATGTCCTCGCTGTCGCAGAAGTACTGGTCAGGAAGCGGACTCAGTGAGGCGCACTCCCAGCCGTCGATGCCGAACCCGCCGTTGGAGACCTCGGCGTAGAGCCTGCGCAGGAAACGGGGCATCGGATGACCGACCTCCGCCTCGACGGCGGCAATCACGGTGGTTGTGGCGACCGGTGCCAGATTGTTGGCGGGCGTCTGCTTCCTTATCACCGTGATCAGTTCGTCCTCGGTCATGTCCTCCCCCACTGCCAGCTCCGGGATGTCCGGCGCAAACGGCTTCTCGTTTCAAGTCAGCCAGGTACAGGACCGAGATGGAGCGCCGTCAGCCGCGGCAGACGCCGACGCATCTGCTGATCATCGTTGAAGTCGAACGGCTCGCCCATGCCCTCATGGTCCTCCTCGTCGGTCGAGGTACAAGCGCCGGCGTAGCCCTCCCATGCCTCCCAGAAGGCATCCGGGTCACCGGTCAGTCGCTCATATGCCCTGGGCGCTACGAAGTTGAAGGCTTCGTCGAAGATGACGTCCTGGTCCCCAGCAGTTGCCGCGGTACGTATAGCAGGATGCTCGGCAAGGGAGTCTGGGCAGGCAGCTGCCCGTTCATACCACTCACGTCCGAGCGCCACCAGACCCGCCGTGAAATCGTCGAACCGGTCGTCGGAGCAGCCACCACCGATGAGGAAGGCGGCTGCCCATACGTCCCAGCGGTAGACCGCGTCACGCAGACGGGAAAAGCAATGCTCGAACGCGAGGATCGCTTCGGCGGGCAGGGCCGATAGATGATCGGCGACGGCGACGTCGAGCGGCTTGTCACTGTCCTGCGCGGCATCGACCACGCGCCAGAACGATTCGGTGTCCATGGCGGGCAGTGTGCCAGGCCACTACGACAGCCCGGCCGTGCCAACTTCTTCTGGAGTCCTTCGACGGTGACATGCGTCATCGTTGTCGGCGACTTCTGATGTGTGTCTCAAAGTGCTGCGGCACTGCCACCTCCGGAGCGGACTGTTCCCGGTTCCCGCCTGCGGCTCTCAGGTGCGGACACCGGCGTTCCCCCGGAACGGGCATTGTGAAATCATCACGCGATGGCGGAACTGAACAGCGACAACGGCCCCGCCTTCCGACGCGAGACCGAGCAGGTCGTCAACGAGATCGCCCAGGGGCTGCGCACGTTGGACGCTGGTGCGGGCTGGTTCTCCCGCCTCGCCCCGACGCGCCAGCAGCAGGTCCTGCAGGAAGTCGCCGGCTACGCGCTCCAGGCGCACATCACAGCCGCGGACGGCCGTGCGGGGGTCGCGCGGTCCGGGGTGAAGCCCACGGCCACTCCCGCGGTCATGATCTGCATGGACCCGCCCCGCTACGGGTTCGCGGGCCTCCCCACGGCCGAACACCTCAAGGCATTCCGTGTCCTCGTTTCCGTGTTCGCCATTGCTGACACCCGCCGCCGAGAGACCTACTGCCAAGGCGCCTGCGGACATGCATGGCACAACCTGCCAGCTGCAACCGAGCAGCCATAGCATCAGCCACTGCGGCTCACGGTGGGACTGGCGATCCGACGGCCCTCCCCCGTAGCGCCCAGTCAACTGACCTGGGCTCATTCAGCTCGAGCTTTGGTATGAGCAAGCGGTAGGGCGCGGTCCGGCCTGGATGATGGCGGCGTTCATGGTCAGCCGGTCGGCGATGGCCGCGCAGAGCCGGGGGGCCAGCAGCACTTCACCAGGACACACCAGGGTGGACGGCGGCTGGTGGCATTACGACGGCCCCCTGGACTTGGCGGCACTGCGGCAGGCGAACGTGAAGGAGCCCGTCCATTCAGCACCGCTACAGCGCCCGGAGGAGCTGTGGCAGCGCTCGGAGCACACCGGCCAAGGCCTGATTTCGGTCGATGCGAAAGCGGAGAAGACCCAAAGTAGCAAGCCATAGAAGCGAGGATTCCGCCCAAGCACTCAATGATCGTCGCAGGTTATCCCACAACATCCGTTGCCGGATCAGAACGGACGGCGTTATTCCGAGGCCCGCAGCGGTGCCGCCACTTCCCGCCACCCTCCACACTTCACACGTCTGTTCGCATTTCTGTGCCTACTGTGACGCCTGTGTGACTGACCAACGCACGCCAATCACCAAGGGGAAAGATGCGCACGAGACGTTCGATCCGTACTGCATCAACGCTCGCTGGGGCAGTGGGTCTCCTCGCCACGGCCATCATGGGTGGTACGACGGCCCAGGCACAACCAGGCCCAGTCCTTCCGGCGGTCGCAGCTGCCGACAACCGTTCCGAGGTGCGTGCCCTGTCGGCTGACGAGCGGCAGGAGCTGCAGGCGGAGATCGACGCGACGCTTGCCGAGACCGGCAACGGCGGCGTACAGATCAGCGCCAACGAGATCGCCTGGAACGGCGGCGAGCCCATTCTGGTCTTCCCCCTTCCCGGGGAGACCAAGGCTCCGCCCTCCAGCGCCGCAGCGCGGGATGCCGAGGGGCTCGGCTCGACGAGCGATGTGGAACCGCAGGTCGACTGGGAGGGCTGCCCGGCAGGTGCCGACGACAACCGCTGGTACTGCTTCTACCAGTACGGGGGCTTCGAGGGGCGCCGGCTTCAGTGGAACTGGGCGCACTGCCAAACGGGAGTGAGGTTCTCCGACTACGGTTTCGACAACAAGACCACGGGGTGGGTGAACACGACCAGGAACCGGGACAACGTGGGGATGAGGGTGACCGTCTTCGACGGGTGGTTCGTCGACACGCTGTGGCGGGAACAGCCGTGGACCAAGGTGAGCCGGGTGGACTCGTTCCACGACAACAAGGCCAGTAGCTTCAGGGCCTGCCGGATCTGACCGGCCGGCGGGGCGCTCCGGGTTTGGGCCGGGGCGCCCCGCTGTGCTTTTGCCCTATCAGGGTCGAGGGGGCGGTGTCTCGATCGCCTCGACGCGTGCGGCCAGGTCGCGGTACATCGCTTCCAGTCTGGTCACACGTTCGGCGAGGTCCTCTTGTGGTGCGCCTCTCGGATGGTCGGGGCCGGGATCGAGGACGTAGGTGTTCCGGTAGGTGTCGTGCAGCTGCAGGTGCTCTGTCCTGCGCAGTTCGCGGATCGCGCGGTGAACGTCCTCTTCCGGCAGTCCGTACTGGTGCCGCACCTCGGCAGTGGTGGGCAGGACGTCGCCGAAGACGTAGCGGCCTGCGGCCAGGCCGTCGCGGATGTGCCGGATGAGCTCGTCGCGTGCCCCGGCGACGTCCCTCGTCGTCGGTCCGGGCAGCCGGATCGCTTTCAGGTCGGAGGGCCTGTCGTATTTCCTCTCCGGCATCGCTCACAGCCTTCCGCGGGTCGTGGAGACACTGCCCCGCTCGAGTGTCTCGCTCACGGCGAGGGTGGCGGGGACGGAGACGTTGAGGTGCCGCGCGTTTCCGAACAGGGCCGACTCCGTGCCCACCGGGTAGCCCGTCTCCGGATCGAACAGCACGGTCTCCCGCTGTGTGCTGCCGTCCAGCGTCTCGCTCTGGGACACCGCGACCGCGCGCCGTCCGTTCCATGTCGTGGTGGTCGCCACGGTCACGCTGGTGTTGTCGGCGAGCACCTGCAGGGCGGCGGCACGCAGACGCGGGTCGACCGGGCCGGTCCTGTTCGCGTAGGTGAGCATGTCCCGCACCCCGTGGATGATCATCCCGCCCTCCCAGTTGACCTTGGTCAACTGCCGTACGAGCACTCGGGGATCGGTCGAGAAGGGCGCCACCGCGCCCCAGTCACCGCCCTCTGGGGCAGGGAATTTTCCAGGCCCGAAGGTGCGGTCCTCGACCCCTGTGCCGGCGGCCAGCCCGGCCGCCTCGGCGTCCTTGCGCTGCTGCGGGTTGGGGTAGAGCGGTTCGCCGTAGGCGCTGCGCTGCCGTCCGGAACCGTCCTCGGCCACCCATGACTCGGTCACCGTCGGAACGGCAGCGTTCGCCACGCCCCCTGGAACGTCCCCGGCTGTGTCGAGCCACCATCCCCACGTCTTCGAGTACTGGTAGTCGCCCTGCGCTGCCTCGGGTTCAAGCGTCTCGACGCGTCGCGCGAACGCCAGGAGGAACGCGCGGGCCGACTGCCCTTCAACCGGATGCAAGGACAACACCGGCGGCGTGTAGGCGACCGGTGCCGGTGCCCCGGCGTCCGGGACGAGGTTCCTGCCTCCCACGGCCACCACCGAGCCGACGGCCACGAGGCCCGCCCCCGCCAGAAGCCGCCGCCGTCCCAGACGAACCCCCTGCGGGCGCCGGGTCTGGCGCAACGTCTGCAGGGTGTGCTCCGCATGCGACGTCAGGAGAGTACCGGTGTCTTCCATCGGGCGGGCCGCCGGATCGTTGGCTGGGGTGAGCAGTGCCCGCACCCGCTCCACGTCTCGGTTCACGTCGCTGTCCTCTCCGCTACAGAGCCATGGCCGGCAGCTGCCGGCATCTCGCTGGCGAGCTCGCGGTCCAACCTCCGCCGAGCCCTGTGCAGACGCACGGTGAAGGCGGCCCTGCTGCACCCGAGCGCCTGGGCGGCCTCACGCGGGTCCAGGCCGTCCCAGGACACCAGCATCAGCACCTCACGGTCCCTCTCAGGCAACCGCTCGAGTACTCGGGCAGCGCCCATGCGCTCCAGAACCTCGGTGTCCACGCCGGGTTCGCCGCCACGGGCGTCCTCCTCATCGCGCAATCGATCTGCCAGCCGGTCAGCCCGGCCCTTCGACCGCCGCGCGTTTGCGGCGACCCGCCGGGCAATGCCGTACAGCCACGGCAAAGCGGCGCCCTGCCGCGTCGACCAGCGCTCCCAGGCGATCGTGAAGACCTCCGAAGCCGCATCGTCGACCAAGTCCGGTGGCAGCCTGCGCCTCAAGTACCTGCTTACAGCGTGATACGAGTCGCGGTACACCGCCTCGAACCGAGACCACTCATCTGCGATCTCCCCCACACGGCCTCCCCTTCCGATGATGCTCGCAGACTGTCTGTGTCCAGCACCCCGCCGCGATTACAGCCGACCACAAGATCTCTCTCCCCCCCCGGCCCACGACAGCCGGACGGCTCCCGGCTGTCGTGGGGCACGCGACGCTCAAGTCCGCGAGGGTGAGACACGCCCGCCCACCTTCTGCTTGGGCACCGTCTGGTAGTCGTAGTCCTGGCCGTATTTCTCGGCCTTGACTCGCAGCAGTGGCCGCTCGCCGCTTGCAGGCATCGCGCAGGTGGGGCGGCTTCGACCGTCGAGGGGAGACCAGGGACGCTGGCCAACCCGGAGTACGGCTACGGATGTACACCGACCTGCGGCCGGTTCCAGAGGAAGCCTCCTTACCGGAGCCTGCCATCGGGCAGCCGTGATCCGCCACCACGGGGGAAGTGACGGACCCCGCCTGCGTCCACGGTGACACACCCCGTCACCGGTGCGCACCTCGGTCTGCGTATGAAGTCGCCGCGCCAGAGCGCGACTTCCTTCGAGCGGGAGACCGGTCTCTGGACCGAAGCCTCACGCTCCGGCCAACGACGCACAGCGACCGGGGGGCAGAAGCCGGCCGCCGGCCGCCCGCCTGAGTCGAGGCGCAGACCACGACCGAGCGCGTGAACACCCCGCGATGCTGGTGCCGCTCGGCTGTCACCAGAGCGGTGAGCCCTCGAGGTGGTCGCGGATCCAGGACAGGCCGCCCAGGTCGAGGCGCTGGCGGGTGCGGGTGACGGCCACGTAGGCCAAGCGGGCTTCGGCGTCGTCGACGGGGTCGGGGGGCGTGGTGGTGTCTGTTTGGTCGTCGTTGTTGTCTTTGGCAGGGGCGAAGTCGTCTGCGATGAGCACGCGAGGCCATTCGCGTCCTTTCGCTTTGTGGGCGGTGGATACGGTGACCTGGGCGTACGCTTCGGGAGCCAGTTGGGTGACGGCGGTGAGGATGGCGTCTGTGCCGTGGGTGTCGACGAGGCTGACCAGCGGCTGCAGGTCTCGTCCAGCCGGGTCGTGAGCGGCGTAGTCCTGCAGATCTCCCCAGCAGGGGAAGAGGATCAGTTCCGGGTGGTGGGTGCGGCGGCCCTCTTTCAAGTCGCGGGCGGCGAGGGCCAGGGCGTGCAGGCTGTTTCCTCCTCCGGCCATGGCGACGTGGTGTCCGGCGGCCATGAGGCTCATGACCTGGGCCATGGCGCCGGCATTGGTACGGCACAGCACGGCGTCCGGCTGAGTGACCGGGCCGAGTTCGGTGGGGATGGCGGGGGTGCCGGTGAGGCGGATCGGGGCGTCGGCCAGGTGCAGCCAGCGGTTGGCTTCTTCGGCGAGGTCGGGGCCGAAGCGGAAGGACTGCGACAGGGCGAGTTGGGTGCCGTCGAAGCCGGTCATGACGTCTTTGGCGCCGCGCCAGTGGTAGATGGCTTGTGCGGAGTCGCCGACCATGACCAGTTGGGCGTGGTCACGCTGGGCGAGGAAGATCTGTTCGACGACGGGGTTGGTGTCCTGGGCTTCGTCCAGCAACAGGTAGTCGGCGTCGATGCGCGGCTGGGTGAGGGCCCAGATCTTGAGGTAGTGGTCGTGGTCGAAGCGGACCGTGCCGTCGCTCGGGTACTGCAGGTCGGTCCAGGCCTTGCGGGCGAACGGGACGACGTGGGCTGCGAGTTCGGCGTGGTGGTCGCTGTCTTCCAGGCCGCGCAGGCGCGGCACGTGGCGGCGGGTGATGGCTTCGTCGGCGGTGTGGCAGAAGCGGGTCACGGTGCGCAGGACGGCGTTGGACAGGGCACGTTGAGAGACCTCGCGGTCGCCGATGCGGACGGCTTTGGTGATGCCGAGGGCTTGTCCGGTTTGCCAGGCGGGGCGGCGGGGTGCGTGGAGGCGGTGGGTGTAGCGGTGGCCGATGGCTGCGTAGGCGAGTGCGTGGGCGGTCTTGCACAGGACGGTGCGCGGGAAGCGGGTGGTGGCGTCCTGTGCGATGGCCCGGTTGTAGGCGAGGTAGCGGCCGCGGCGTTTGGTGGCGTGGGCGAGCAGGGCCAGAGTGGTGGTCTTGCCGGTGCCGGCGCCGGCTTGCAGGGCTAGATGGTCGCCGGCCGTGAAGGCGTCGACTGCAGCCGTCTGTTCGTCGGTGGGCTTCATCGCGCGCTTTCGGGGAGTCGGGTGAGCACGTGACCGACGGCAGAGATGAAATTGGTAGGGGTGGTGTGGGCCAGCAGTCCGCGCATCGCCCGGTCGAGGCGGTCGATTTCCTGGCCGGTGTGTTCGGCCACGGCCCGGTGCACGGCCAGTTCGATGAGTCGTTCCGGGCTCTGCCCCTTGTGGCGGGCTTGGGCTGTGAGGGCGGCGTGCACGGTGGGCGGGAAGGCGAGGTTGAGCAGAACCTTGTGGTCGGCGTCTGGGTAGTGCGTCGTGATCACGTCGATAGGCAGTTGGTTCTCGAGTCGGTGGCGCAGTCGGCGTGCAGCCCGGTGGGGAGTCTTGGCGGGTACGAGGGCCATGAGGCGAGTGGCGTCGTGGTTGACGGCGAGTGGCAGTTTGCGCGCGACGCGGTGCAGGGCTGCCGGGGAGAGGGGGCGGGTGAGCGTGATCTCCAGGGCGTAATGCGGCATGGTCAGCCTCTGCTTCTGTGGGATGCCGACGGGTGCGGGAGGCTGGCGCGGACATGGGCGGCGTGCAGGAGGGGGTCGAAGACCTGCCAGCTGGCCAGGGTGAGATCGGAGGCGCTGTCAGAGGCGGCGTGCGTCGGGCAGCGCTGGGCACGCCAGCGCAGCTGCTCGGTGTGGGGCAAGTGGCTAAGGTCGTAGACGGCCATCAGCGTGCGGGGCAGGGCGGGTTGGCCGTGGTGGGGGCCGGTGGGCAGGAGCCTCCAGCGTCCGGCTGGCCGTTCGGGTGTCTGGACGGACTCGAGGCAGCGGTGGCGGTGCCGGGTCTGGGCCACACAGCGAATGGCGTCGAGGGGGCCCGCGGCGAGGTAGTAGACCAGCAGGATCTGCACGATCGGGTGGGCGGCGTCGGCGGCTGGAAGACTGCTGGTGGTCGGTGAGGTGGGGGTGAAGGCGCCGGTGTCGATCAGGCGACGGGTGCGGACGGCGAGTTGGCGGCGTGCAGCGTGAAGGTACGGGCTGAGCGGGCAGGTGGGGGTGCGGGCGGGACACAGGATGGCGTGCGAGACGTGGCACCAGGAGCTGCCGTCGCCGTGGGGGTGGGCGATGCCGCCGCTCAGGTGCCAGCGACAGGATGCGGGGATGTGGGCGGCGGTCAGCTCGGCGGGGTGCAGGGCGACGGGCCGCTGGTCGGTGCGCTGGTAGAGGTCGATGCGGTGTCCGCAGTGGCGGCAGCGGCTGCTGTGGCCGGTGCGTAGCAGGCGGCTGGGGCTGGTGGGGGCCACGCGCAGGGGGCGGGCGTACGGGGTGGTGCGGGGGCTGCCGTCCCAGGGGCAGCCCGCGGTGGAGGGGGTGGGGCGCATGGCCGGGACCGTGCCAGGTGACACGCGGCGGTGGGCAGCGTGTCGGGTGGTGTGTCCCGCTGTTGGCCCAGTGGGTTCGAACGCATGGACAGGGTGGGGTCGGAGGTTCGGTGTCTGCTCGTCGGTTCGGGTGATTTGCTACCGGGTGCGCACCGGGGCGGGGTGAAGGGTCAGGCGTCGGGCGTGCCGGGCGGGGTGTGGTTGTCGCAGAGGGTGCCGAGCAGGTGCTCGATCGGCACGTTGAAGGCGTGGGCGAGGGCGTGCCAGGTGGTGACGCTGCCGGTGGTGCGGCCGTGCTCGAGGTCGATGAGGGTGCGCCGGGCCAGGCCGCTGCGTTCGGCGAGCTCGTCGAAGGTCCAGCCGCGCTGGCCCCGCAGGCGCGTCAGCGTCAGGCGCAGCGCGGAGAGGTCGGGGTCGGGCGGCAAGATCGTCACTCCACCATCCGACGGTGCAGAGACCTGCCCTGTCAGTGCAGACTTCTGCACTATTTGCCGGGATGGGAGCGGCGTTCACGGTGCAGGAATCTGCACTACGGTGCGTCCGTCCCTGGCCTCCTGCCGCCGGGGCACCGACCATCGCGGCGCGGACAGTTGGGAGGACGACCAGCCGATGAGGCTTGCCGGCGCGCATGCCGCAGTGCGGCGTATCTGGACCGTGGAGCTGCGTCCGCAAACAGGCGGCCTCACGCTCGTCTGCCCCTCCTGCACCGCCCATACCTCTGCCATCAAGGCCTCCTCCGCGCGGTCAGCCGCCCTGGCGCATCTGGCCTGCCACGCCCGCGCCGACGCATTGCCGGCCTATCTGCGCAGCTGCCAGTGCCGAACGCAGGGCTGCGTGTGGCATCCGCGTCACCGCGGCTGCGCCGGGCCGGTGCTGCTCGCTCTCACCCGCGACCGCTGCGGCCGCTCCTGGCGGCTGGCCGACACCTGCTCAGCCTGCGCATCGGCGACCAGCAGTACCGCCGTCGTACCGGACACACTGCTCGGCCCGTCCCGCCCGCATCCCGCCACCTGCCCCCCGCCGGCTGCGCACGGCACGCTCCGCCACGGGCTCAAGGAGCGGGTGCGGGTGCGGGAAATGCTCACCTACCTCGGCACCGCGCTGCCCCGGTTCACCTCTCCTGCCGCCCGGCTGCTGGCCCTGCAGTGCGCCCTGCGCGCTGATACCCGGGGTCATGTCCGGCTGCGTACAGGGCTGTTGCGCGGTATGCGTCTGCGCGGGCACCGCGAGCTGTGGCAGGAACTGGCCCAGGCCGGCTGGCTGGAACTGCCGGACCTCCGGTCGGCGCCGTTGCGGCTGCGACTGCTCGATGCCACGGTGCTGGACCAGGTGCCTGGGCGGCGTGCCCGCTGCCGCGCGGCTCACTGGGCGCTGCACCCAACTCCGTTGGCGCTGCCGGCCGCAACGGCCGCCCTGCGGCTGACTGCCCTGGTACTGGCCGCACACACCTCGGGCCAAGCCGAAAATAGCGCCGACATGGACATCCTCACCCGTCTGTGCGGCCACTCAGCCCAGCAGACCGCAGAACTGCTCGACCGGCTGGTCGCCATGCGCGTACTGGCGGCCTGGCATCACAGCCAACACACGGACGAGGTGTTCTGGCAACCGTCCCCGCATCGCACGAGGGTGCCGCCTTCAGAAAGGCGACAGCGGTCGACCGTGCTGTAGCACTCCCGGGCAACTACCCCGGTTCGGGGATCACTCCGCATCACATCGATCCCTGCGGACTCCGTTGAATCGACCATATTCGGCGAGGGTTCAGCAGCACACTTCGCCAGCGGCGGCAGCTACTGCGGCCGCGAGCATGATTACGGCGGCGAAAGCGGCGGCTGCCTGCCTGAGGGCGGTGGGATAGCTGGCGCCGTCCAAGCGGGCCAGCTTGCCTGCGCCGGCGGCGCCCAGCACCGCGAGGACCAGCACGAGCATGGCGATGAGCAGAACGGCGGCGACTTCGGACACGGTAGGCCCCCTGTACACGGTGGGACGTTGACGTAGTCGAAGGTCGCGCCAGCGGTGTTCGCCGGGGTCCGCCCGGATGAAGATGAACGGTGGCGCACGCATGACAGTTGGGGGTGGGCACGTTGCACAGCGATCAGAGCAACCGCAAGCCGAGCAAGCCCAACGCGGCTCTGACCGAGCTGCGCATGCGGCTGAGCGATGGTTTGGCCGCCTCGGGTCTGGACAAAGCGCAGCTCGCCCGTCGTGCGAAGTTGGGGCGCACGACTGTGTCAGAGGCGTTCCAGCCCGGCGGCCCTGTGCCGTCTGCCAGGACGGTGGCAGTGCTCGCTCGTCATCTGGGGCTGCCGTTGGAGAAGTTGCTCGAGCTTCGACGGACTGCGGTGGCCCAGGAGGGCAACCCGGCCGTCGAGGACGAGTCACGACTGGGCAGGCCGATTACTCAGTGGGAGCCTCACGACCTGGAGGTCCATCCTGCCGGAGCCGCCGAGGACGGGTGCGGCTTGGGTGAGTCACCACAGCGGCTGCTGCCGGGCTACGTGCAGCGGGCTCATGACCGAGTCCTGGCGCAAGCAGTGCAGGACGCCAAGGCGGGCAGCAGCCGGATGCTTCTCCTGGTCGGCACCTCATCGACGGGCAAGACCCGAGCCTGCTGGGAAGCCGTCCAGCCGCTCGCGGATGAAGAGTGGCGGCTATGGCATCCCTTCGACCCGACTCGTGCCGAGGCCGCACTCGAAGACCTCGAACGTGTCCGCCCGCGGACGGTGCTGTGGCTGAACGAAGCCCAGCACTATCTTGGTGACGCCGAGACAGGCGAGCGGATCGCCGCGGCCCTCCACGCGCTGCTTACCAACCCAGACCAAGCACCTATCTTGGTCCTGGGGACCCTCTGGCCGGAGTACGAACGCCAGTACACAGTTCTGCCCAAGCCCGGCCAGCCGGACGCCCACAGCCGTGCGCGGGAACTCCTGGCCGGACGCACGCTCCTCGTTCCGGACACTTTCGACGCGGCGGCGCTGCGTGCCGCATCGGCCCTTGCCAAGGATGGCGACCAGCTGCTGGGGGACGCACTCACAAGAGCCAGCGCTCATGGACGGGTGACACAGGACCTGGCCGGTGCCCCCGAATTGATGCGCCGCTACCACCACGGCACGCCAGCAGCCCGAGCACTACTGGAAGCGGCGATGGACGCCCGCCGCCTCGGCGTCGGGCTGTACCTGCCGCAGACCTTCCTCACCGACGCAGCCATCGGCTACCTCGCTGACACGGACTACGCAGAACTGACCGACGACTGGACCGAAGCCGTGATCGCCGAACTCGCCCAGCCCGTCCACGGAAAACTGGCACCCCTGCGCCATGCCCCCGCCCGCCCCGCGCACGACCCGCCAGGAGCCCCACCAGCCACGCCGCCCAGCTCGGAAGCAGGGCCGGTTTTTCAGCTCGCCGACTACCTCGAACAGCACGGCCGCACCACCCGCCGATGGTTATGCCCGCCCGCTTCCTTCTGGAACGCCGCCCACCTACACCTCATCAATCCCAACTACCTCGACGAACTCGCCAAAGCGGCCCATGATCGCTATCGCCTCCAGTGGGCCCACCACCTCCACCACCGCGCCGCAGAGGCTGGCAGCACGAGAGCCCTGGCCTCCTTGGCCGAAATGCGAGAGGCAGCGGGTGATCCAAAAGGCGCCGAGGCGTTGGCCCAGCAAGCAGCCGAAGCCGGCAACCCAGATGCCCTGCTGAGCTTGGCCAAGATGCGGGAGAGCGCAGGGAATCGAGAGGGGGCCGAGGCTCTAGCGCGGCAGCTCGCCGACGCCGGCCACACCACCGCCCTGTTGAGCTGGGCCACGACTCGCAAGTGGATGGAGGATCGTAGCTTCGTCGAATCTCTCTACCGCCCGACCTTCGACACCGGCGGTCTGGGCGACCTGCTGCGCTGGGCCAGCTTGCTGAACTTAGTGAAGGAGCAGGAGGGCACCGAAGTTCTCCACAGCCGGGCCGTCGACGCTGACGCCCCGGGCGCCCGACTGGACCTAACCTGGCTGCGGGAACTAGCGAGAGATCGGGAGAGGGCCGAAGCCCTGGCCCGAAAGCTCGCCGACGCCGGCCACACCACCGCCCTGAAAGACCTAGCCCGGATGTGGGTGAGGGAAGGGGCTGCGGACGGGTATCGGATCGAAGTGTGGTGGCCGTATGGACTGAACCCCGATGGCACCCCCACACGGCCATGGCAGTAAGACGGTGTCCTATGTGGTGAGGCGGAGGAGTCGCTTGTAGCAGCAGATGGCTGCGGCGAGGCCGAGAGGCAGGTAGTTGCGGGGATCGCGTTCGTAGCGGGGGCTGAGTCGGCGGTAACCGGACAGCCAGGAGATCGTCCGCTCGATCACCCGACGACGGCGGCCCAGGCGTTCGCTGGACTCGATGCCTTTACAGGCGATGCGTACGCCGATGCGTTTGCGGCGTAACCATTTCCGCAGGTGAGGGGTGTCATACGCCTTATCGGTTGCAGGCGCTGAGGCTTGAAGTGGCGGCCGCGGTGGGGGTCGTGTCTCGTTTGGTGACCCTCGACCATGGGCTTCAGCGCTCGCTGTCGTGGGTGTTGACGGCCGAGACGCCGACGAGAAGGGACAGTCCGTTGCGGCATCGTGCCGGTCCGCTCCCGCTTTGGCCCCCGGCGCCCACGCCCAGCCAGGCTGCATGCGGACAAGGGCTACGACTTCGATCACCTGCGAGGTTGGCTGCGCCGTCGGCAGATCGTGCCGCGCATCGCCCGCCGCGGGGTGGAAAACGCCAACCGGCTGGGCCCGCACCGCTGGGTGGTCGAGCGGACGATGTCCTGGCTGAACGGGTGCCGTCAACTGCACCAATCGCTACGAGCGCAAGGCCAGCCACTTCCTCGCCTTCGTTGGCATCGCCAGTGTCCTGATCTGCTACCGGCGCCTTCGCCGATCGGGACATTCGTAGAGTTCCCAGCAGGATGCTAGGCAACAGGAGGTTGCAGGGATGCTCGTCTCGTGGACAGCAACGGACCCCGAATCGCGACAGTTCTCCGCGACTGAGCGAAGCTCCGACATTACGGATCTGACGGATCACTTCACCACACTGCGCTCGCGTGGTCAGGGGTATCTGGAAGTCCGCCTGCCGGGAGGCGAGTTTCCCCTGCTGACCTTGGGCTTCCTAGACGATCAAGCAGTCATCCATCTGTTCGACGCTGCTGAGAAGGCGTCCCTGCTCGCCGGCGATGGCACCGCCCCAGCGGATGCGGTCGTGCAAGTGCCGATCATGGACGACCTGGCCGTGTTCAGTGGCGACTGCGTCGTCGCTGTCGATCTCGCGTGGGCCCTCGTTCGCAACTTCCTCCAGACCAGGGCGTCTGGCGAGCTGGGTGAGTGGCGCGAGCTGTGACCCCGCCCCGATCACCAATCAAGACACCGTCTAGCCGCCGAGTGGCCCGCTACCTGGCAGGCATGGGGCCGCTTGCTAGTGGCTGTTGAGGTTGACGCGGGCGGGCGCGGGTGAAGCCCTGGATAGCCTCCTTCAGCCGCGCGAGGAGCTGAACTGAGGAACCTCCTGATCCGTCTCGTTTCGCGAGGCACTGCGCCGCGCCCCACGTCGCCCATGCAGTTGCGGCTGTTTGATGCCGCGGTCCTGGACCAGGTGCCCGGCCCGCCGCGCCGGCTGCTGCGCCGCGGGCTCTGCACCCCGCAACCCATGGTCCTGCCAGCAGCACGCCTCGCACGGCGACTGATTCCGCGGCATCGCCACCAGTTCCCGGCCAACGCCATGACGCGAGCGGAGCCACTAAATCCCACTCGTGGTCGCTGATTTGAAGACGAGCCCCAGTGTTGACGGTGCTGAGACAGGGCATGCTGCATTTGCCGCGGCCACTGATCGAGCGTTCCGGCAGGCGACGAAGTTGTGTACCAGCATCCTTCGCCCATGCGAGGACGTACCGGGCCGGATGGTTCAGCCACCGTTTTCCTCGGCTTCCTCAAGAGCCGGGCCTGCGGCGCCGATCTTGATGAGGCGTGAGGCGATTGCCCCGAGATTGCGGCCGAACTCGGTAGACAGCTCGGCCAGCGAGGCGCCCTCGGCGCAGCGGTCAGCCAGGTGCTCGTCGTCCTCACTCGTCCACCGCCTGTAGGCGTTGGGATGGACCTTTCGCTTTTCCTCCACGGTGTAGGCCTTGGGCGCGGGGAGTTTCGACGGAGCGGGAACGTCGTCGGCGGGGAAGGGTGTGAGCTTCAAATCCCAGAGCTGCCATCGCAGTGCCTTCTCGCTGCGCCCCAGCTTCTGGGCCAGTTCGGCGGGGTCGTCCCCGGCAAGGAAGCGCTCGCGCAAGTAGTCCCGGGCTTCCTGTGTCCATAGGTCGCCGGGGCCAGCGGCCTTGATACCGGCAGGGGCCGTGGCCTCCGGTACTGGTTCGGAAGGGGGGCGGGTTGCGGGGATGGCGGGTGGTGAAGGCGAGCGCCGTGGACCCCGGTCGGGTTCATAAGCGACCGGCATTCGCTCGCGGAAGCCGTTGAGCAGGCGGAGGTAGGCGTAGGTGTCAGCAAGGTCGGCGGTGATACGGCCGGCTTCCCAGGCAGCCATGGTCTCCGGCTCCTTGCCGAGGGCGTTGGCGACTTCTTCGATGGAGGCGCCCCACGCCTCGCGCAGGTGGCGCCGTTCGTCCGGATGCGGCAACTGAGGGGGACGAGGGCCTCGGTTGAGAAGGTCATCGATTGCGGTAAAGCGCTGGTCCATGTGTGACGTGCCCTGTTGCGTAAAGGACGGTTGTGCAGTGGCAGTGCCTGGTGGACAGTGGTGTCTGCAAGAAGTAAGAAAAAAAGGGGGGTGCTCCGGCAGCGCGCGAGATGCGCTGCCGGGCGAGGCAACTCGACCGCGCGGTATGACTATGCCTGGGCAGGCGTCGAGGCAGCCCGAACGGCAGGTAGGTGACTCCGCCAGTAACGAACCTGCGCTGATCGGCGCGGAAGGCCGCTCCGCTGCGCAGCCTGTCACCTTCTCGCTGGCTGCGATGTCGGCGCAGTGAACGATTCTGCATGTTCTACGGTGTTGTGAGCTGTGCAAATGCCTGCGAGAACAACGTCGCTCACCACACCTTCGAGGGACGGGCAGGGGCGTTGTGACGCCCGTGGTGACGTGGTCAGCCACCTGCAATGCCCTGCCGTGAGGCGAGAACCGTGGGACCAGGGGCCTTGAAAGCCGGGCAGGGAAATCCCTACTCCTATCGGGTGAAGTCCTCGTCGCGGATACGTGGGTGCGAAGACCCCAGGTACGGGCGGGTTTAGCAAGGTGAAAGGCCAGGGCCGCCACCTACGCCCGCTCAGTCAACTGGTGCTGCTTGCCCGAGCCTGCCTACTAAAGTCCCGCCCTACGATCACGAGGCCGATGCCCGAGAGGAGGGAAGCGTCGTGCAGCAGGTTCTGGAGCACATGCTTCCGCAGGCCGAGGAACTGGCCGCCGCGGACCAGGCGCAGTTGGACGCTGCCATGCGGCGCCTGGAGGCGGCGAAAGCCGAACTGGCGGCTGCCCAGGACACGGTGGACCTCACCTCCGGCATGGTGCGCAGCTCGAGCACTCTGCTGGCCACCATCAAAGAACAGCTCCAGCGTCAGCACACGGCAACCGAGCCGGCACGGGACCTTTCTGCCACCGTCGCGGAGAGCACCGCAACGACTCGGGGGCGTCCCGCCCAGCTCACCGTCGCCGGCGCCATCCGCGCCTTGTTGCAGGAACGCGGAGAGGCAACGTACGGCGAGATCACCGCGTACATCCAGCAGGTGCGGCCTGATGTGAAGATCAAGAACACCAGCCCTGAGCTGAGTCGGATGGTCAAGCGAGGTGAACTCGTGCGCCCCCGGGTCGGCTCCTACCAGCTGAGCAGTGACTCAAGGGCGGCCGACAGTTTCTGAAGCATGTAGCCCAGACATGCGCGAACACCGCCGGGACTTTGGGAAGGCCGACGGTGTTGCGGTGCGCATGGTTGGGCCTCACGCGCCCCGTCACTATACAGATAGTTGCGGTGAGGGCGCTCTGTGTCACTCCTAGGTATGAGAAGAGGCCTCACGCGAATGAACGCTGTTTTCCCCTCGTTCTTGTCTCCTCCAGTTCTCCCAGGCGTCCCCGGCCCAGGGGAGGGCTCGGCGGATTTCCTTCCTGTGTGGAGTGACTGCCCCGCTCCCAGTGATCGCGCCAGTCATCCGCAACAGTGGCGTATCGGCCAGGCTGCGGCCCGCCTCAGCGGTCCGGGGCACAGAATGATCGCCAGTGCGGATGTGGCCGCCGAGGTGCCGGTGGGAGCCGAGACCGTCGCCGAGGTGCTGCGTTTTCTGGCCTCGGTCGGGTTGTTCGAAGGTGCTCGCGGCAAGTACGCGGTGACCGGTATCGGCTGGGACATCGTCCGGCGGTGGCAAGAGGACCAGACGCAGGCGCGTCTCCTGCTGCAGGGGCAGTTTCTCCCGCACTGGTCGGCAGCAGCAGCTCGGCAGATTCTGAGTGATGGTCCTGTGGGGCAGGAGGTCCTCGCGCGCCGCCTCCACCAGAACCTCCCGGGGAAGCCACGGAGGGGGCAGTATCTTGTCGAGTGGCTGATGATGGCACTGCTCGTCTACCGGGACGAGGACATGAAGATCTCGCCCGCGCCGGCCCTCACCGCCGCGACCGGTATCGGGTATGCCGTCGCGGCGTCGCAGCAGGAGCCGAATGCCCTGCTGGGACTGACGAATCGGGAGTTGCGGGCGCTTTCCCCCTCCCGGTACTGCGCGGTGCTGGACGGCCTGACCCGGCTTCTGGAGCACACCGCCTGCTCTCCCTGACCTGAACAGGTCTGTGCGGTCGTCCACCGCGCCGCCACACACAGAGTGGGTCAGCACTCGCCTGCCTGTCCCGTTCCGGCCAGGGGATCTTCGCGCCCTGCCCGCCTTCCGCCGGCGGCAGGGTCCGCTCTTCTCGTTGCGGCCGTCAACTGCCGGATCCGCTCGAGTGGTGCCGTGCTCTGCTTTCCTTCCTGCTCGGCGATGGTGTGCTGCTGGCACGCGCGGGCCTGCACGGGCAGGTGGCTGCCACCCCCTGCCGAATTGCACCCCCTGCCGCCCGCCCTCACTCGGATTCCGCTACTCGCCTTACACCCGTTATGTCCCAGTCCTATTTCAGGAGTGATCTCTCATGTCCACCATGTCTGCGGGTCCGCGGCGCTCCCCCGGTGCGCTCGCGGAGTGGCCGCGTAGCCGGCGGGCCGACCCTGCTCGTATGACGGCGCGATTCGTGGGTGCCGACGGCACTAGGCACGAGATGCCGTGGCTGGAGGCGGGCCGGGAGTTTGCGCTGGAGACGTGTGTGCCGGTGCGGCGTTTCCCTGTGCTGCGCGGCCGACGCATCGCGCCGGGCTGGTGGTGGTCGGCGACGTCCGGCCGGTTCGTGCATTACGGCTTCGGGGCGATGCGCACCCAGGTGATGATGCTGGATCATGATCCGTCGGTGGTAGCGCTGGCCTGCCGTCCGGTGGAACTGCTGTGGCGCGGCCGCAGCGGTGCAGTCGTCGCGCACGCACCGCACCTGATGGCACGGCTGGCTGATGGCAGCGGCATCCTCGTGGACTGCGCCGCAGCTGGCGGCGCCAGTCGGAGGCTGGTCCGGCGAGCTGCGCACATGGAGTCGGCAGCGGAAGCCATCGGCTGGCACTACCGGCTGTTGGGCCCTCCCCCGCCTGTTGTTGCGGCCAATGTGCGCTGGCTGGCCGGTTACCGGCATCCGCGGTGCGGTGCGGGATGGCTGGACCGGATCGCGGAGTGCTTCGCCGTTCCCCGACCGCTGGCCGAGGGAGTGGCGCTTGTCGGGGATCCGATTGCGGCCTGGCCTCCGATCTTTCACGCATTGTGGACTACGGCACTGCATGCCTCGCTGGAACGACCCTTGCGTGACCGGACAGTGGCTGTCTGGCGTGCGGCTGCCGGGGCGGAGGAGCGGTGATCGGGACCTTTCGTCCGGAGCTGCGTGTGGGCGATACGGTCGCCTTTCAAGGGCGTGAGTGGAAGGTCGCCGGCCTGGGATCACTCGCGCCCGAGGTCACTACGCTGCTGTGCTGGTTGCTCGACGATGCCGGTACTCTCCTGCAGTTCCGCGTGACGGAGCTGCTGAAGGCGGAGGACTTCCAGGCGGCACACGGGCCCGGTCGGCTGCGGGCGCCGCAGCTGGGCCTGTTGCAGACAGTTCCTGAGCAGGAACGTCAGGACGCCCTGGCCTGGGAGCGCCATCTGAGAGAAGTGGAGTGGGGCCTGCCTTCACCTGGTGCGCACGGACCGGTCAGGGCGTGTTTCGATCCGTCGACGACCACGCTGGGCCAGCGCATCGACGCCAAGGCACAGCAGTTGCAGAGTCTGGGTTTCAAGGCCAGCGTGGCCACGGTGCGGCGGATGCGGGACCGTTACCGTGACGGCGGCGTGTGGGGGCTGGTTCCCAAGAAGCGTCAGGTGTCTGCGACTGGGCGGGCCGATGCCGCGCTGGTGGAAGTGATCCGGGCAGTGTTGCGGGAGGAGGAGTTCCGCTCCCGTTCTCGAGGGTGGAAGACCCGGCTGCGCAAGCAGGTTCAGTGGCGGGCCGAGGAGGAGGAGAAGCGCGGCGGGCCGCGCATCGTCGTGCCACCCACGTCCACCTTCAACAAGTTGGTGACGGCGCTGGAGGACAAGCGGCTGCGTGGCAAGAACATGGCGCAGCGCCGTTGGTGGTCGGCGCGCCCGAAACCACCGTTCCGGCGGACCATTGCGTTGCGGCCTGGTGAGATGGTGATGATGGACAGCACACCGCTGGATGTGCTGATCGTGCTGGAGGACGGCAGCCTGGCGCGGCCGGAGCTGACCATCGCGCTGGATGTGGCTACGCGCTCGGTGTGCGGGGCGGTTCTGCGAGTGGAGGGCACCGCATCCGTGGACGCTCTTGTGCTGCTGGCGCAGGCGGTGACGCCGCCACAGATGCGGCCGGGCTGGAGCGAGGCGTTGCGTCTGCAGCACTCGGTGATCCCCTATGAGCGGCTGGTCAGCGTGGACGAACGGTTCGCGGAGGCTGCGGCCCGGCCGGTGATCATGCCGGAAACGGTGATCGTCGACCAGGGCAAGGTCTTCGTCTCGGACGCCTTCCTGGCCGCCTGCGAAAGCCTGGGCATCTCCGTGCAGCCCGCGCCGCCCGGCAACGGCCCGGCCAAGGGGCACGTGGAGCGGACGCTGGGCTCCCTCAATTCCCTGTTCTGCCAGTACCTGCCGGGCTATACCGGCTCCCACGTCGGTGAACGGGGGCAGGACGTCGAGCAGGAGGCCAGCCTCAGCCTGCCCGAACTGCAGGAACTACTGGATGAGTTCCTGATGGTCGGCTGGCACAACCGCAAGCATGACAGCCTGCGCCATCCGCTGATGCCGAAGAGGACGCTAACCCCGAACGAGATGTGGGCGGCCCTGGTCGCAGTGGCCGGCTACGTGCCGGTGCCGTTGACCGCGGACGACTACGTGGAACTGCTGCCCGTGCGCTGGCAACCGATCACTGACTGCGGGATCCGATTCGACTTCCGCACCTACGACGGCCCCGTCCTCAACGGCTTTCGCGGCGAGGACTCCGGCGTCGTCGTCCGGCACGGGCTCTGGGAGGTCCACCACAATCCCTACGATCCGACCCGGATCTGGGTACGTCTACCGGACGGGTTCAAGGAAGTGCCCTGGATCCACGCCGGCGAGGTGAGTCTGCCCTTCACCCACTACACCTGGCGGCACATCCGCCGCGTGGTGGAACGCACCGGCAACGGCAGCTACGAAGAGCACGAAAAAGAGCTGACCCGGGCCCTTGATGACCTGCTGCGCAGGGTCTCGAGACGAGATGGCAGCGCCACTCGCCGGGAGCGGCGCGTGGTGGCCCGAGCGCACACGTCCCAGACGCTGGCTGCACCGCCCGCCACCCTTGACGTGCTCCAGTCCCCCACTCTCTCGTTCGGGCTGACCGGTGCGTTCGCGGCTTCCGACGAGGATGACGAGACCCTCCCGGACGAGGACGACGACTTCATCGGCGCGGACGACGAGCCGGCCGGCGACTTGGCCCTGTCCATCGAGCAGGCCAGCTCCTCGATCCGCAACGACATCACTGTGGAGGACGACCCGTGGCTGCAGTGACCGTGCTCGGCACCCCCGATGATGACGACGGCTTCTTCCAGCCGATCACGACGTGGCAGGGGCTTCACGCCTTCGTCAGCAGGCCCCGGCCCGAGGCGCCCCCGGCCGACGATCTGTGCTGGAGCCTTCCGGCGCTGCAGGACTACCATTCGCGGTTCGTGGTCGTGACGACCCCCGCCATGCGGGAAGTCTCTCTGCAGCTGCGCCGTCTGACGCTGCTCAACAAGCAGCAGCAGGGAACCGCTCGGCGCGGGCTGATCGTCTCCGGCCCTCCCGGAGCGGGAAAGTCGACCATCCTGATGGAGCTGGCGCGTGTCGCCCACCTCGCCGATCAGCGCCGCCACCCCGGCCAGAGTGACCGGCTGCCGGTCGCCTACGTGATGGTGCCTCCGTCCTACACCCCGAAAAACCTGGTATGCGAGTTCGCCCGCTTCCTAGGCATTCCTCTTCACAAGCGCATGAATCAGGCGCAGATCACCGACGCCGTCTGCCATGTGCTGTGCCAGCGGCGCACCCAACTGGTTTTCGTCGACGACGTGCACCTGCTCAATACCCGCTTCCGGACCGGCGCGGAGACGTCCGACCAGATCAAGCACCTGGCCGAGCGCATCCCCTCGACCTTCGTGCTGGCCGGTGTCGACGTGGAGACCTCGCCCCTGCTGGCCGGGGTGCGCGGGGAACAGCTCGCCGCCCGGTTCAAGCTGGTGCGAGCCACTCCCCTGCCCTACGGCACTGCGGCCGAGCAGGAAGCCTGGAGGCAGCTCGTCCGTGATCTCGAAACGGCGCTGCGGCTGCGTGCCCACCGGCCCGGCACCCTGGTGGGGCTGGCCGGCTATCTCCAGCGGCGTACCGGCGGTGTGATGGCCAGCCTGTCCCAGCTGGTACGCGAGGCGGCCCTGGCCTGCCTGGAGGACGGCAGCCACGCCATCACCAAGAAACATCTGGCCGAGGTCAGGCTCGACGTGCGGGCGACACGCGCGATGCGCCCGACGCGAAAACCTGACGTCAGGTGAGCCTCCCCGGCCCTAGCCCGCCTGGGCCGCCCCGCCTGCCACTGGCACGGCTCGGCGTCCTTGCGGGCAGCCGCCACCGGACCGTGCCAGACCGGCCTCGGCCTCGTCCGGCGCCCCCGTGCCCGGGGTGGGCGGGGATACGCCGTGCTCCTTGGGCCGGCACCGTCGTCTTTCGCATCACTCAGAAACGGAAGCCCCGCTCATGACCGGTGCTGCCACGGGAGTTCAGCGTGTCCGGCCCGTCAGTGGCGAGATGACCAGTTCCTGGCTCGCCCGGCTGGCCCACGCCTACGCACTGTCCGGCCAGGACCTGTTGCGCGGCATCCTGACCGGACCGGTCCCCCCGCAGATCACCGGTGTGCCTCGCACAGGTGCCGAACTGTTCCTCAACAGCCCAGCACGTATGGGCTTTTCCCGCTTCACCGGTATCCCCCCAGACCAACTCGGCGGACTGCTGCCCGAGTTCAGCCTCGCTCACGAACGGCTCACCGAAGCCGCCCCCGCCCGGGCAGCCTGGTACACACCCCGCCGCAGCTGGGTCGCCGCCTGCTCGGCCTGCACCGCGCGCTCCGGATCCGGCAGGCATCCGGTCCTGGTGTATCCCGGGCGGATCGGGCACATCTGCCCGCGTCACAAGCGCTGGCTGCTGGCAGGGCTGCGGCACTCGCCCGCTGTCGATCTCACCCGGCTGCCCGAAGTACTCAAGGCCCATCACCAGCACACCACCGTCGTCCAGCGCTACCCGGATGCGGATGCCGTCGTCGGCCACGCTGCAGCCGTCGTGTGGTCATGGCAGATACAAGGTTGGGCGCAGGAGACCGTCTGGGCGCGGCGCACTCGGATTCTGGCCGATCTCCTGGACTGCGAGGTGCCGGTGGTTGCCGCGCATCCACTGATCACCTACCCCGAGACCGTCACGGTGGCGCGTCTCCTCGGCTGCCCGCGCCGGCAGCGGCAGCTTGCCGCCACAGCCGCCGCCCGTGGTCTTCAGGCCGCTGCCGATACGCTCTACGCCGAACTCTCCCGATGCACCGGACGGCCGTGGCTGGCGGACTGGCTGGCTGCATGCACCCGCATGGGCCCTCCTGGCCGGAGCCGGGACGCCGTCGATCCCCTGCAGTGCTGGCTCCAGGCGCTGGTGCATCCCGCCGCCGGTCCCGGCCGGCGACCGGGCCTTTGGGCAGTGCCGCCAGGCGTTCAGCGGCCGGTGCACTACACCGACCGCAGCAGTTTTCTGTGCCCCTTCCCCGCCCGGAGCATCGCGGAGCAGGCCCGGCAACGGGCGCTGACCGGTGGCTGGCAGCCCCCGTCCGCGCCGTGCCCATCCGGCAGGTCGGCGGTGTGACGGAACCCACCGTCGGCTGCTCAACGTTGCCAGCGCAGCCGCGACGCCATACCTCCGCTTCAGGTGAATCGGTCCCCGCTGGGGCGCCCGCGGGTTTGCGCATCCGCGGCCGGGCAGCCAGGCCATCAGCAGCAGAACAGCTGTGGCCGTTACCAACCAGGGATTACGTCTCACCCAGAGGGCAACAGGCAGCACTCGAAGCGCTGTACAGAATCCGTGCGGTTCAGCGGCACCACCTGGCGGACCATTCTCGGGTTCAGGAGCCCGGGTCGGTGGTTCGGGTGCGCACCGCTGTCGGCGTGCTCGTCTATGTGCAGAGCTGCGTACGGATGAACGTGCAGAGCAAGGTGACCTGTGAAGCGCGAGCGTCGTGGTTCGAGATGATGGGGCGGTGTCTCTTCGCTATTTCAATCAGACCGGCTGGACCGCGATCTTCAATGGCACCGACACCGAGATCGGCCGCATGGTGCGTGTGGAGGGCTGGGACCAGACGACTGGGACGGCCCTGGTTGTCGACCCCAAGCGTGGTGCTCTGCGTGCGGTGACGGACTAGGAGGACTTCTCCCACCTGGAGCGGGCCGACCAGGTGGTGGCCGCCGTGCCTGGTGGAGGGTGGCGGGTGCACTGGAAGGACGAGGGCCCAGGGGGAACGCCACTGACGGAACAGGTCCTGGCCTGGCTCATCACGTCGCAGGGGCGGGCGACGGCCATCACGGTCGATGCTCAGGGGCATGTCGAGGATGCTGATGGTGCCGACGCCTTCATCCCGCCGGGCGAGGATCCGGTGTCCTGATCGCAGCTGGTCAGGCCACGTCGTTCTCTCGCTCGATGGCCTTGAGGCGGTTCTTGAGCCGGTAGCTGGGGCCATTGATGGAGATCACTTCGCAGTGGTGGAGGAGGCGGTCGAGGATCGCCGTGGCGAGGACCTCGTCGCCGAATACCTGGCCCCACTCGCTGAAGGTCTTCTTCGAGGTCAGGGTGATCGAGCCCTTCTCGTAGCGCTTGGAGATGACCTGGAAGACCAAGTTCGCCTCCGCGCGTTCGAGGGGCTGGCAGCCGACCTCGTCGACCACGAGAACGCCGGGCCGCAGGTAGGTGCCGAGCTTGTTCGTCAGCCGTCCGGCGGTCTCGGGACGCCGCCGAAGTGCGCGAACGCGCGGCGGTGACTGTCGAAGAACGTCTGAAGGTCCTGGCTGGTGGTGAAGCAGCAGAACGGGTCGCGCGAGTACGACAGCGTCATGTGGAAGGAGTAGACCTTCGGGATGCCCATGTGGGCGAGATCTTTCCCTCGTCGCCCCAGTCCACCTGGGCCTGGGCGCCGGGGATCACCTCAAAGCGGCGGTGCATGCCCGCCAGCTCATTCGGCGTGATGCCAAGTTCCTCGGCGATCCGGGGCCGGGCTTCCTGAACGTAGAGCTTGGTCCGCTGGTAGTTGCCGGTGAACCCGTACTCCTGGGCGAGCCGCTCGTGGATCACAGCGGCCTTCATCAGGATCTCCGCCCGCAGCATCGAGTCGACCAGCGGCGCGAACTCGTCGATCACCCTCGCCCGTGACCTGCCGTTCGGTGACCGGCGCGGAGGCGATGCGGGTCCGTCGGCTGCCAGGTACTTGCTGACCGTCCGCCAGTTCAGGCCCGTCTCCTTGGCAACCTCGGTCAGGCTCATCGCTCCGGACTCGACCAGGCCACGAAAACGCCGTAGTTCCAGCCAGCGCTGCGGATCCAGGACCACGGCCACCCCATCTCTGCGACCTCGACCAACAGGCAGCAGAGTGCCGAACCCTGAACCTCAGCACATCAGGAACCCTGCACGTTCATCCGTACGCGACCCTGCACGTTCACGTGTACGCCGACAACCGCACCGTTAGTGATCATGATGGTGCGGTTGGACCAGGCGGTGTGGCAGTGGTCACCGTCTTGATCCAGCCGCTCGGGGCGTCGGAACGCCGACGGCGGCGCCCCGAAGCTCCGCAGAACTCACACGTGGTTGTGGACCGTGCCTCGGCCACGGCGATATGAACGTGGGTATCGGGGCTTGTGGCCCCTGAGGCTGCGACGACCTCGATCCGGCACGTACCGAGCCTTTCCTTCAGGTTGGCGACACGGTAGCCCGGTTGCCCGGTCAGGAAGCCGCGTTCGAGCCAGCTCACAGACACACACTCAGCACAGCACCAGAAAACTACCAATCAGTAACTTCCAAGAGAGCCGCAACAACCGCCGCAAGGCGGAGCAGGCAACTGTGCTGACCAGCAAGACCGACCGTCTCGACGGCTGGTACTTTCATCACTTGGGCCATTCCCCCACGCCGGCCAAACCTGCCATACTCGCCAATCGCTCCGTAGTGGCCCTGGTCGACGAGCTCGCCACGGTGGGCGGATCAGGGTGGCTCTCCACCGGGGTCACCCTGCTTGGCGGGGCGGCTAAGGCCTAACGGCACACGGCATGACCGCCCCGAACCTCTGCACGCTGACGGCAAAGGACGGCCGTCCTCACACCGTGTCCGTCACAGCTGGCGCCAACCGGATCAACGGCCCGATCTGGCACAGCCTGCCCGATCCATCCAGCAAAACCCGCCACACGCAGCTGCGCCGGCATCTGTGGGCGAAGAAGCATCAAACGCAAGCGGCCCGCGCCACCGGCCAGCTCATCGACGCCGCCAGCGGCACGCTG
>NZ_JBFAXA010000031.1:0-13263 GCF_040689265.1 Streptomyces sp. NPDC052012 | reverse complement strand
CCACACGCAGCTGCGCCGGCATCTGTGGGCGAAGAAGCATCAAACGCAAGCGGCCCGCGCCACCGGCCAGCTCATCGACGCCGCCAGCGGCACGCTGACCCGAGTCGCATTCGACAACCGCGTCGTGGGGGCCAATCCTCCTTTCCGCCGCCGAAGAGCAACAACCGCTCCCGACCCAAGCGATGAGACGGCCCCTCCCCCGCTTCCCTCACAGCCGAGTCCAGGGCACCGGGACAAGCCTCCCAACGTCCCCTTCACACGCCCGTGGCATCAAAGCCGCTCACTGCGCGACCCTGCACGCAGGACAGAGCGTCAGTCGGCTTCGCTGCAGGCTGGCAACGACATAACTCTTCGTCTGCAGCGAGCGTCCCCCGTATTCTGGACGGGATATGACGGAACAGCCCTTCTGGCCTGCTGTCAGGACCGCGCGGGAGGCAGGCCCAAGGTGATGACCGACTACAACGTCAGCGACCACTGGTCCGCTGACGACCCCGATTGGTTGAAGTCCCTGGTCTCCTCACTTGACCGTCGCCACGGCGTCAGCACCGTTCTGCCCCTGACCGTGGTCGCAGAGGAGGTCCTGGAGTGGCTGGAGCTTGCCAGCGGCATCGAAGCCTGGAAGAACGGCGCCAACCGAAGGTCACTGAGACGCGACTTCGATCAGTCCATCGGTGCACTCGGGGTATCGCTTCGAACGCGCATCGCCCCATCACTCGCACAGTTCCAAACCACCTTCTCGCGGCTCGACCGCAGCCCCGCATCGGTCCTGGAGCAACCACCAGGCACCCGCACCGACGCCGCATGGACCGACGTCACCACGGCAGCAACGGATCTTCTCGACGCACTGGGCTCGGATGCAGCCGCCCGCGCCAGCTGGGATGACCTCGTGGCCGCGGCCCGGGACCGCACGCTGAACGGCCGGGAGTACCGCCCGATCGCTGAACTGCTCTTCGACCAGCTGCGCTGGCGCGGCCTCGACGCGGAGCGGACCTTCCGCGATCTCGTCTCGATGTTGGCCTATGGTCGCGATCCTCACGACACCCCCTTCGGCCACAAGAACGTGCCGCTGACGGAGAGGATCTCGAGAGCCCGAACTCACGTCAGCACTCCGGCCGAAGTCGAACGGATCGTGGTGTGGCTCGGCTACCAAGGCAGCCAGGCTTTCCCGCAGATGTCCGCTGGGCGGGTGTCCTTCATGAATGCCCATTGGGCGGTGCCCAATGCCGCGCCCGGGCGTCAGGACTTCGAGCACAGGGCAGAGCTTTGGGAACTAGTGAAGGACGGCGACCTGTTCCAGGTCGCAAAGCAGGTCGATGAAGAGTCGGACGTGGACTTCCTGGTCCGCGTCGACCTTGGCAGAACCACGGCAGCCGGGGCGCTGAACCGTGCGCTTCGCATGGTGGAAACGATCCTTAGCGTCTCGATCCACAACTCTGGTGGGATTCGGCCGCACCTTGCCCAGCACGGCATCCTGCGCTCCGGTCAGGTCGCCACTCTCACTCTCATGGTCTCCCGGCGTGAGGCGGGCTTCCCCGACGATCACTACGGCGCGGGCATCACCGCGAGAGCGATCGAGGAACACGGGCCGCGCATCGCCTCGGCTCTGGTAAAGGGAGAGCTTCCCCGTTTCCTCACGGCGGCACTCGAAGTGCAGAAAACTGCCGACCATCCATTCAGCCGCGACATGGCACTGCGCAAGCCCTCCGAAGCGGACATCACCAGCGTGATCCCCCTCACGGACCGGGTGGTGCAACACGTCGCTGCGCACGCAGCGCTCGCTCCCAACGATCTATTTCGTCTCCTGGGCAGGCGCTGGCCCCATGCGCGGTGGCTTTTCGATGTGCGGCAAGCCGTTCACCTGTGCCTGCTCCACCGCGGATACCGAAACGAACTGCGCAACGAGTTGTCACGCGAGTGGCTCGCGAACCAACCGTCGCGCCCATGGATTCTGTTCGTCGCTGACCGATCTGGCGATCTGCTCTCGCTCTGCCGCATCGAGTCGGAGCGCGCGTGGATCAAGCGAATGCTCGCCAGTGTGAGCGACTACACCGAGTACCGCGCCCTCATTGATTACTACACCGCCGAAGGTGCCGTACTGGAGGCCAGACGTCGTCGTGTCCGGAATGCATTGGTGCACGGCAACCCCACCAGCTTCGCGATAGTTGACTCGGTGCGCGAGTACGCCAAGTTCCTGAGCGGCACCGCACTCAACCTCGGTCTCGAGTCCTATATCGAGGGCACGGTGCCCGCCGCCACACTCTCGAAGCGGACTGACGAGTTCAACGCGATGCAGGCAGGTCAGGACGCCGCCAGCTACTGGCGGGATCAACTCGCCGCCAGAGCTGGAACGGATGCGGACTCGTCGTAGGCAGTGCTCTCCCGCTCGATGGCGCCCCCGCGCCCGAGGTGCGTGCGGACCTGCACGCGGCCAGCATGCGGCTGCTCACCCGGCTCCACGCCCACCTGGAGGGTGCGCTGCGGCTGGGTGAGCAGGAACTGACCCCGGCTGTGTCACGTGTTGGGGTTCTATGAGGCCATCTACCTCATCGGCGTCTTCTCCCGGCGCCACAACTTGCTCGCCCAGGCAGATGCGCGCACCACTCTGGATCAGCTGACCGCGGCGGTTCCGACTTATGTGCTGGACGACATCGCCGAGCAGATGGGGCTCGCCGAAGCGACTTTCGCGCCGTTGCGTCGGCTGCCGGACGAGCAGCGGGTGTGCGGGCCGGTGTTCGCCGGCAGCAGTGATCTCGGCGGGGCCGACGCAGACTCATCGTGGGCGGGGTGCTGATCGACTGCAAGGCCACCATCCGCCCCCGCACGATCCCCCGCTCCGCGATCCAGCAGCTCGCCGGATACCTGCTGCTCGACTACGACGACATGTACGCCATCGATCGGCTTGGCCTCTACATGTCCCGCCCCGGCCCCCTGATCTCGTGGGACGTCCCGGACTTCCTCGACGCTTTGGGCGCCCGCCTTCCTCTGCTCCGGTTGGTCTCAGCTGCGCGGCCACCTTCGCCAGGCACAACGCTCGGCACCGACAGCTTGAACCTGGCACCCACCGCACACCTGGACAAGGGCATCGGTCCGGGCTCACCTCTGGGTGTTCCCGCGCGGGGATCGGACTGGTGCCGACGCGCGCGGGGAACGGCTTGGGGGGCGGGATGCTGGGGTCAGGAGGCGAACCATTTGGCGTCGTCGGCTACATCGGCCAGGTAGGCGTCCGCGCCGCTGCGTGCCGCCTTGTCTGCTGCGAGCACGAAGGTCATGGGGTAGTCGAACGGGGACTCGAGGATGTTGGCGGCTGTCTCGGGGGTGAGGCGGACCGACATGGCCGTTACCTGGGGTTGGGGCCCGTGTGCTTTGAACGCGGTCAGAGTTTCTGGCGTGGGGGTATGGGCCATGCGCGCGGTCAGTGCCAGGTGAGCGGGCCATGCTGCCGTTCCATAGGGGGCCATGTCGGCCAGCGTGGCGTCGGACAAGGGGCGCAGCTCTTGTTCGTGCACTGTGCATCCGGGGTGGGTGACGTAGTGGGCTACGGCAAGAGTGGTGCACGGAGCGAAGAGAGCGGCCGTGGAGAGGACGGCCGGGGACAGGCGGCGTGCGAATGTGGCGCCCAGTCGGCTTGAGCTCATGAGCAGGGCGTGGCGCGCCTCCTCGGGTAGGCCTCGCAGGGCTTCGTCGATGTGGGGCAGGTAGGCGGAGACGACGGCTTCGTCGGCGATGGCAAGGAGCCCCAATGCCCAGGTAGCGCGGGAAAGCGGATCAGTGTGGGCGGTGAACTGCTCGCGCCACCAGGCAGGAGTAGTGCGATGGCGGCGCAGTTCCTGCAGCAGGCGACCGTAGTCGGGCTCAGGTCCCAGGGGCTGCGATCCCGCGGTGATGTCGCCGCCAGTGGTGAAGGCGGTGGCTGCAGCGCCGATCACGGTGATTTCTGCGGCCAGCCAGCACGGCCCCAGCAGGGCGCTGACAGCCCGGGCCGCGTTGCCCCAGGGTGAGGTGGTGCGCTTTTGGCCCTTGCGGAAGGCAAGAGCGGTCTGCAACGTGTCAAAGCGCGGGTCGCGGTCTTTCAGCCGGGTCAACGCTGCCTGCCGCTGCTGGGCACGTAGGTCGGGATCGCGGTGGCCGACCGCCTCTAGGAGCGAGGGAACGGAGTCGCTGGCCGCCATGCGCAGGAAGTTCTGCGGGCGGAGGATGCGCAGGAGGTCAGCGGGGTAGCTAGGGGCGGGACAACTGGATTCACTGGCGTGGCCGTTGAGGATTGCCTGGACGAGTCGCTGTTCGTGGCGGGAGCCGGACGTTGGGGCCAGGCCGGCGTGCAGAGCTGCGGCGGCCGTGGTGTCGTCGGCGAGGGTCAGGTGCTCGAGGTCGGACTCGGCGAGCTGGGCGGCGCAGTGGAACGGAGTACCGATGGTCAGCCAGGCCGCCTCTTGGTTGGTGCCCAGGGCCGCCTGCATGCACGGGTACCACCAAGCGAGGAAGGCCTGGGCGTCGTCCAGGAGGAGTACGGCCAGCTGCAGGCGTTCGGCGGCCGCCGGCGAGTTGGGGGCGCTTGCTACCTGCTGCAGGAACTGCTCGGCCAGGTGCTGGGCCCCGCGGTCGGCGGTGGGCAGAGGCAGGTCGTCGTTGGTGGTCAGTTCGTGGTGGATGAAGCGGATGCTGAGATCGTCCAGGAACAGCTCGGCAGCGCGCCGCTGGGTGCGGGAACGGCCGCTGAAGACGCCGTCGGCCAGCAGGACCCAGGCGGACAGCCGTAGTTGACGCGGGCGGCTGCCGTCGTCTCGCTCTTCCTCCAGGGTTTCGACCAGCCCCGCCAGTTCATTGGGTTTGGCGAATCCTGCGAAGAATCGGCTGGTGTTGAGCCAGTAGCCTCTGCGCACCAGTTCACGCAGGACTTCGGCCCGGTCGAAGCTACGCTGATCGGCGCCGGCAAACTCGTACAGGTAGCGGGCGGCGAAGTACTCCCTCAGCGGCTGCACATCGAACTCGAAGGTGCCCTGTGCCTTGCTGGTCAGCGCCCACACGCGGTCGGTGACGGCGGTGAAGAGGTCATCGACCAGCGTGACGTTCTTGTCGACGCTGAACAGATAGTTCAAGATCGCACGCTGGAGTTCGCGGGTCGGCAGCTGGCCGTTGCCGCCGTCCCTTTCGGCGCGGCTTTGCAGATGCCATCCCAGGTAGGCGGTGACCTCTTCGAGGTCGGTGCGATGTTCATCGACCGCGGCGGTTTTCTCCGCCTCCCGGTCGAGGAAGGTCTCCATGTAGGAGGTGTAGAGGTCGGTGCGGTTGGCGGGCACCGAGTTGCCCCGCTTGTGCAGCAGATACAGCAGGATGGTCAGCTGCATGGGGTTGTCGGCGAGCTGGGATATGTGCGGTTCCGCGGAACGCTGGCGGAAGATCCGTTCCAGCGTGCGGTGCTCTTTGTCGGGGATGGATCGCGCCCGCGCCCATTTGTGCAGGTAGGTGATGCTCAGCGTCTCATTGAGCCGGTTCAGGGCGATCGTCTCGAAGCGCTCTGGACTGGGTTCGGCCAGTCCCGCCACGTTGGGGCGGGTCGTGACGATGACCTGGGCGCGGAAGGCGGTGCGCAGCCGGGCGGTGAAGCGGTCGATCTCGTCGACAACGCGCTGACGGGTTTCGGGGCGTGCGACCTCGTCCAGGCCGTCGAGGACGACCAGGACGGGCAGGCGTTCGAGGATGTCATTGACCGTGGCGACGGTGGCGGGCAGGCCTCCGCTGCGGGCGGCGAACAGGTGTGCCATGAAGGCTTCCAAGGAGCCTTGCTTGCGCAGCGTGGGGCGGGCAGGACGGTCCTCGTCGTTGAAGGGATCGCTCCCGGCCAACCACGAGGCGTAGTCGCGCAGGTCAATCCTCACCGGTAGGCGGGGATCGGTGAGGGGGGCTCGGCCCAGGAACGAGGGGGGGTTGGCCGTGACCTGTTCATCGCAGAGGTAGGCGGCACGGTGCAGCTGGCACAGGTACTGGCCAAGGGTCGACTTCCCCTGTCCGGGCTCGCCTCGCACCAGGGTAAACGGCTGGCTCGCGGTCAGCAGGTAGTCGACCGCTCCGCCGAGTTCGTCGCTCTCCAGTTGCTCGAAGCGGGCCCGGCGCACAGCCGCCGGCTTCGCCACGCGCTGGGCTTCGACGTCGATGAACAAGTCCCCCAGATGGTGGGAGGTCAGCTCGACCTGCTTGAACTTGACTTTGGCGTCCTCGTCCCACTGGGCGGCAATAACCTTCATCGCCAGCGTGCGCAGGGCATGGTCGTGCGCGGCCTGTCCAGCCCCGTCGATCAGATAGCGCACCAGGTCCTGGCCCGCGAGCATGTCCGAGTACGCCCACTTCAGCTCGGTGGGCGCGGCATCCACGCGTGCATCGATGTCAGCACGCCACCAGATATGGATGGGGATGCCGAACTGGGCGCTGTGTTTGGCCAAGACCACATCCATGGAGTCCATGGAGCCGCGCTGCGGAACGGCCGTCCCGGCCACCGACGTCAGCAGGTAGTAGGCCTCGGCACCTTCCTTCACCAGGCGGCGGATGTTGCTCGCCTCGCCGTTGATCGCCGCATTCAGCCACGCGACCGGGTTCTGCTGGGGTTTGCTGGTCCACTTGACCTGGTAGACGGCCAGTCGGCCGCCGTCACTGCGGGTGGCGTCGCGGCCGCCGTCGGAGTGCCCGACCGGGTAACAGCGCACATCGCTCAGGGCATGAGCGAGTAGGGCGTTGCACAGTCGCTGGAATGTCTTCTCCCCCAACCGCTCGTAGAGGTATCGCCCTTCCGTCGCCACCGCTCCCTGCCCCGCTAGCCTGCCCAACGCCCCGCCTCTCCCCGATCTTGATGATGAGCGCTGCCCACTGTATGGCGCCCCACTGACAGCGCCACGCTCTTGCGGCACAGGCCCCCTGCCAGCAGGGGGCCACGGTGCCCAGGGCCAACCACTCCGGCCTGCCCACTGCTGGTGACTACGATCCGACGACGAGGTCAGATCCGTCTCAGCGCCGAACAGGTCCCGTGCTAACCGTCCATGCAGGTCACACACCAGCTGATGGCCCTGGAGCGCAGGGCTTCTGCGTCGCGGCCCTCACCACTCGCGCGGGTAAGAGCGAATCGGGCGAAGAGCGATGCGATGGAGGCGGTCCTGCGGGTGACACCCCTTCCCGGGGAAACGACGTGGTCTTTTCTGCACCGGGTGGCGTCCGCCTACCGGCTGCAGGTAACCGACCTGACGGCGTGGTGGCGGTGGGTAAATCCCGTGCATCACAGGCATGGTGTGCGTCCCGACGGTGAGGTGCTCCTCGACGCAGTGGCGCAGGGGCAGTTGGCCAGGTGGTGCCATGTGCCGGCAGGCCATCTCGCGCGGGCGTTGCCGTCCTGGACGGCAGGACCGACGCAGCTGGCCGGCGGTGGCGGGGACCGGCAGGGGTGGGCGAGGTGGCGGTCGGGAGCTTCGCAGTGGGGGCCGGTGGTGTTCGGCTGCAGGCTGTGCGCGGCCCGGCGTGGCAGCGGTGGAGCGCCGGTCTGGGCGTACCGACCGCAGTGGCGGCGGCTGTGTGCGCGGCACAGCCGGTACCTGCTGGAGGTGGGCGAAGGTCATCCGCTGGAGTTCATCGATGCCGGGGATCTGGTGATCGAGCTGATCCGGGCGCAACGTCAGTGGGACCGGGTGGAGCGGACAGGGCAGGCGGCCGACGCGGCGCCTCGTGAGGTGTTCGGGCTAGCGCGTGCGGTGGTGTGCAGGTGGTGGGGGCAGGAGGAGTTCTGGGAGCGGGAGACGCTATGGGGGCCGCGCGTAGAGCAGCTGGTGGCGGCTACGCGCCGGTGGTGTCCGGATCCGGCGGGCTGGGGCGTTGAGCAGTGGCGGCTGCTGGTGCGGGACGTGGTGATATTCCCGGAGGTCGTCGCTGTGGCGCAAGCTCTGGTGGACCCGCGGATGCAGCAGCTGGCCGCTGAGAACCGTGCGGGTGCTCTGATCCGCGGCTGGGGTAGCGGTGAACGGTTTGCTGCCGCTTTGGGTAAGCGGCTGGGAAGGGAGTGGCTGGTTGAGCTGGAAGCGGACGGCCATGGCGGGCCGTTGGCGTTCTGGGCTCACGCGGTGGTCCGTGAGCAGCGCCGCCCGGCGGGGTCGATGGCGCAACAGAGGCGGTATGGGCTGTGGTGGGTGCACAGCGCGCACCGGCCGGTGGAAGTAGGAATGGGCCTGCGCCGGCCGGCAGCCCCTCCGAGCGCAGGTCCTGGCGCACGTGGGGGTTCCGGTGCGGCAGGACATGGCGAACCGGCGGCGCAAGGAGACTGGCGGGCAGAGTTGAGGGTGCCGCGGCGGGCCGGGCTAGGCCGGGGCTTGGAGCAGCGGCATGCACGGTTGTTCGCCGAAGGGCTCGAGCAGGCTCGTCTTCATGTGGAACGGTTCGGGCATCTGGCCGTCCCGCACACCGATGGCGGGGTGCAGGAGGGATTTGATCTCGGGCGGTGGCTGGCCAACCGACGTGCCGATGCGACGTCACTGACCATGGAACAGGCGGAGCAGCTTCGACGCCTGGATGCGTGGTGGAACCCACCCTGGCCCGTCGACTGGCAGCGTGCCTGGTACCGGGCCCGCGCCCACGTACACGAGCAGGGGCCAGTACACGGCGGCGACAACCTGGCCGGGCTGCCGCGTTGGCTTCAGCGGTGGCTGCGCCACCAGATCACCCACTACGAACGACTGCACGAGGGTCAGCAGGTGCTGCTGACCGAGCTCGGTCTGACTGCGGGCGAGGTCGAACGGTTCCACGCCTGGCCCGGACGGCGGCGTCCGACCGCCGATGGCCTGACTGTCGCCCGTGCTTATGCCGCCCGTCACGGCCACCTCGCCGTGTCCCGGCCCCTCATCGTCGACGGCTTCGCGCTGGGCACCTGGCTCAGCAGTCAGCGTCAACGCCAGCGCAGCCTCGGCCGGCCCACCAGGCTGGGCCACCATCTGACGGCCCTGGACGCATGGTGGAACCCGCCCTGGTCAGTGGCCTGGCAGCGTATGTGGTGGGCCTGCCGCCACCACCTGACCGGGCTCCCTGACGGTCTTGAATGGTGGGCCGCCGCACCGAATGGTGAGCACGCCGCCGCCTGGCTGCGCGAGCAGAGTGCGCGACGACCGCTGCTGCAGCCGCGGCAGCAGTCCCTGGTCGATGAGCTGCTGTCGCTGGCCGGCGAAGTGCCGGTGTGGCAGCCGCGGATCAGCGACGCCGCCTGGCGGACCCTGTCCGCAGTGCTGCCCCAGCAGTCGCACACCGGCGGCCGCCCCCGCAGCGAACGGCAGATCCTGGAGGCCATCGTCCACATCGCGTGCACCAGGCAGGCATGGACGCGTCTTCCACCAGCCCTCGGCCCCTTCCAGGCCTGTCGGCTCCGCTTTCTCCGCTGGCGCGACGACGGCACCCTCCAGCGCATCTGCCGCGCTGTGCTCCCTGAACAGGACGCCATCTGGCAGCAACAGCTGGCCGCCTACATCGACTTGTCTGCATGAAGAGATCCGTAACTGCGTGCGCCAAGGACGCGGTGTGCGCTCCGATGGCAGGTGCTCCGGTACTCCTCTTGCGCGCGGTGACTCTCGGGTGCAGGCATCGGTCCGGTCACGGGCATTCCTCCAGTCGGCGTCCGGCGTCGGCTGCGCCGACCGGCAGTCCGCATGACACGTTGTCACTATGCTGCGGTGCCAGGGACCGGTCCAGAGGGGGGATGTCGGGGATGCAGGATCCGGGCCGTCTTCCGGCGCCCGACGACACGGGTTCCGCGAACGAGGAGCGCTTCGTCTATCAGGCGCAGGCCGCCCTCCGCGCTGTGCTGGAGATGCTGGCGGGCGGCGGAGTACTCCATGTGACGTGTGAGCATTTCGAGGATGTCCTGGTCGCCCGGAACCACGGCACGGTGCCGGGCGAAGGGGCACTGTGGGACTTCCAGCAAATCAAGTCCCGTGAGCTTCAGAAGAATTGGACCTTGTCCGACGTGCTCAGGAGAAAGGCTCTGGCGAGCCTTCTGCGCACTCATCGGGTCTTGAGAGAGCACCAGGACCTGACATACGTCCTGACGGTCGGTGTGGAGGGCGTGCTGAGCTCCGACGCTGATGTGCGCGCCGTCGCACAGGGGCGGGGAGGTGACAGCGCAGAGCGGCTGGACAGGATCGCCAGGTACCTCGGTGCAGACGCTGCCGAGACTGCGGAGTTTCTGCGGCTGGTTCGCATCGAGGAGCTGCCGGACCGTTACGAGCTGGAGCGCCGCAACCGCGATGTGCTCTTCGATCTGGCCCCGCATCTTCGGGTCGGAGAAGCCGAGGCTTTGCACGCGGATCTCCTCAACCGGGTCAGGCTCGCGATGGGTGGACGTCTGGGGCCGCGTTGGCAGGCGCTGGTGACGCAGCTCGATGTACCGGAGAAGGTCCTACGCAAGCGCCTGACGCCGCAGAAACTCCGCGACGTCGCGCTGCGCCTGGACCGCCCGGACCTGGCCGACTACGTGCGCGCGAGCCGGCGCGCAGCACAAGTACATCCCTACTCCGGGGCCGAGTCGCCGGGCATGCCGACGCTGAGTTCCGTCTACGTGCCTCAGCGCCTGCACCGGATCGCACCTGAGAGCGGTCAGCCGAGCGGCAGTGGGGCAGGTCCGTCTCCTGGCGATGTCGCAGACGCCGCAGCGCTCTCGGGGCACGCGCCCGTGTGTCTGGTGCTTGCCGGCCCGGGTGGCGGGAAGTCCAGCCTCCTTCGCGCTGTGCAAGCCGACTCGGCCGAGCGCTGGCCGACCCCCGATGGCCAGGGGCTGCTCGGGGTGATGGTGCCGGCCACGGCGCTGCTCGGCTCTCCCCTGCCGAGTGCTCTGGCGGCAGCGGCAACCAGACAGCTGGCCGCATTCGCACTGCAGCGGACGCTGTCCGACGAGCTCTTTCTCAACAGGCCTGCTCCAGGCGCCTTCTGGCTCGTGCTGGTCGACGGACTCGATGAGATCACCGACCGGGACGACAGGCAGGACCTCCTGCGCACTCTGACGAACTTCGCCGCCGAGCCCGACCCCGTGTACCGGTTCGTCGTGGCCAGCCGACCGCTTCCCGAGAAGGAACTCCGTGTCCTGGGCCCTTGCGTGCCCCGCTACCAACTGGTGCCCTTCTCCCGCAGCGACCTGTCCGAGGCGGCCCAGCGCATCCTGGACGGCTTGGGTGTACCCGACTCCCGGAACGCGGCACGCCGGTTCGTCCGTGTGCTGGACGACGCACACCTCACCGATTTCGCCCGCACTCCGCTCATGGCCACGATGTTGTGCCAGCTGTATGCCGCAGATCCCGGGCAGTCGCTGCCGGACACCCGCGGGGCCCTGTACGCGAAGTTCACCGACCTGCTGCACCGCCATATGAGCGGCAGGGACCAGTCGGGCGTCCGGAGCCAGGCCGAGGCCGCCCTTAGGCGTTTCGGCCCCACGGCCATGTCGCGGGCCCATGACCTGCTCGATCACCTGCCGGAGACGATCGACAGCCTGGCGTTCGGCCATCACAGCGGCAGCGCAGCGTCCTGGGCCGGCGCACTGGCCGCCCTGGATGGCGCCCGGCGCCCGCACGCCGTTCCAGAAGACGACTGGAAAGAATTCCTGGCCTCGGTCCTTGGGCGCAGCGGGCTTCTCACGCTCAACGGGGACGGTTTCGCCTTCCTCCACCAGACCCTCCAGGAGTACTGCGCTGCACGCCACCTCGCACGCGACCCCTCATCCCATGCCCGGGAACTCAACCAGCTGCTCGGCCCTTGGAAGGAAGATGGAGGAACAAACCCGTGGGGTGCACCGCTGAACACCGCCTCCTACATCGGGTTCCTCATCGACCCCGGGACCGCCCCGCCCAACGATCCCGCCCCCTGCCTCGAGGCGCTGGCGGTGCCCGACAACATCCGCGGGTGCCTGCTGATCGCTACCCTGCTGTCCCTGGGAACCCTGCTCGCCGATAAGTGGAAACCACTGGTCCAAGCGGCCGCTCAGGCCATGGCAACAGCGAGCGCAGATCCCGACAGCGAGGCCACTGCACGCGTCTGGGCGGCGAGTGTGCTGGCAGAACTGGACCTGCAGCAGGGCACCACTGCGTTGGAGACGCTGGCGGACGATCAAAGTCTGGACGATGAGTTCAACGATGACCCTCACAGCCCAGGCTTCAGCTGCCGTCTCCTCGCTACCAGATGGCTGCTGGAGCTGGACCGGCCGCGGGGGGAAGAGGCCTGCTACCGACTCGTCCACGATCCCCACTTGTACGGCTCCGTCCGGGTACGGGCTGCTGAAGTATTCCTGTCTTCCGGCGACGAACGCGCCTGCCGCGCCCTGGAACACCTGGCCGGAGCGGCGGACCTCCCCTTCGACGACCGCCTCGACGCGGCAAGGCGGCTCGCACCCCTGGCCCCTGAAGCGGCCGTTCACTCACTGCACACACTGATCGAGGACTACCGGGGTGATCCGGACTGGCTCGACTGGTGCATTGCCGCCGCCCAGGCGCTGGACGATCTGGGAGACCGGCGCGGTCGGCAGATCACTGACGAGCTCTCAACCGGTCTCTGACACCACCCGCACCGGCCCTGAGACCACCGCACCCCGCTCAGAATGATCAATAGATAGACGAGGGGTTCCTGGGCATCCGGACTCCGCTCGCCGCGCTATGGGCGGCTTGGGTGCCGCGATTCGGTCCCGCCGAGCCGCAGCGGGCCGGACGATGAGCGCGGCGAACAGCTCTGGCGCGATCGCGCCCTTGGCGTCCGCCAGAGACTGCAGCTGGGCAGGACCCTGGTGCCAGGTGTCGCTCCGCTGTCATCTGCGGAACAGGTCATAGCCAGGCGTTGCGGGCAGCCGGGAGGGTGGGCCGGGGCTTGGCCCAGCAGTGGCTCCGGATCGATAGAGCAACGCCATCTAACCCCCGACACTGGCAACGACGTTCGACGTGAGCAGAGATGATGCCAGGCACCAGATTCCTGTCGGGGTCTGTTGCAGAGTCCTGCTGGCTTCCCGCCCCGTTCTTCGCTGCCACCGTGGACACTCGATCACTTGCACCGGCGGCCCGGTGAAGCTGCGCAGCATTCGCTCCATGTGAGCAACGCAGCCCCCGCCAACTAACAGGGTGAAAAACGCAGGCCAACGGCTCTATAGACGAGCTGACCTACGGCCATCTCAAGCCGTCTGCACCATGTCCTCACAGAGCGATCCGCTCTCCAAAGTGAGCAAGGCCCAGCTCAGAGAACCTTGCCCTGCTCACCTTCAAGCGAGCCGCAACA
>NZ_JBFAXA010000030.1:0-91038 GCF_040689265.1 Streptomyces sp. NPDC052012 | reverse complement strand
CCCCAGCCGGTGATCACACCGTCCGTGTACGGCTTCTTGGCCTCCAGGCCGAAGCCCGTCGCCCGGTGCCGGCGCAGCTGCTCGACCTCACGGAACGAACCCGCGTCCAGCAGCAGCTCGATCCGCTCCCGCGCCGTCAGTTTGCCCTTGGCGTGCTGCGCCGCCGTCGCCTTCTCGCTCGGGCCGTCGAGGACGTCGCGGCGGATGCGGTCGAGTTCGGCGATCCGCTCGTGCAGGGTCATGGCCGACTCCCTTGCCGGTTCAGCTGGTTCGGTGGGCGACGTAGTCGCACAGGGTGAGCAACGCGCCGCGGGCGGGCAGTTCGGGCAGCGCACCGAGGACCGTCCTGGCCCGGTCCAGCCGGCGGTGCAGCACGGCCTCGGTCTCGGTGAGGGCGGGCGAGCGGGCGAACAGGTCCAGGGCGCGGCGGACCGAGTCCGCGGGGACGGGGCCGGCCGCGAGGAGTGCGCGCAGTTCGGCGTCGGCCGGGTCGGTGCCCTCCAGGGCCAGGAGCACCGGTAGGGTGGGCACGCCGGCCAGCAGGTCGGTGCCGGGTTCCTTGCCGCTGACGCCGGCCGGGGAGCGCAGGTCGAGCAGGTCGTCGGCGATCTGGAAGGCGACGCCGAGGTGTTCGCCGTACTCGGTCAGCGCGGTCACGGTCTCGGGCGGGGCGCCGGACTGGAGGGCGCCGATGCCGAGCGACATCGACAGCAGGGCCGCCGTCTTGCCCGCGAGCACCTGGAAGTAGTGGGCGACCGGGTCCTCGCCGGGGGCCGGACCGGTCAGTTCGCGCAGCTGCCCGGCCACCAGGCGGCCCGCGGTGCGCGCGTTGAGCTGTACGGCCTCGGGGCCGAGCTGCGCGGCCAGTTGGGAGGCGCGGGCGAGCAGCCAGTCGCCGGCCAGCACCGCGGCGCGCTCCCCGAACCGGGCGTGGACGCTGGGCACACCGTGGCGGGTGCCGGCGCCGTCCATGACGTCGTCGTGATGGAGGGAGGCGATGTGCACGAGTTCCGCGATGACGGCGGCCTGGGTGACGCCGTCGCGCCAGGGTTCGCCGAACTCGGCGCCGAGCAGCACCAGCAGGGGCCGCAGCCGCTTGCCGCCGGCCTCGGCGAGGTACCCGGCGACGGCGCCGACGCGCGGATCGGCGGCGTCCTGCGCCACGGCGAAAAGCCATTTCTCCACGCGTTCCAGGGATTCCCGCAACCGGTCGTTCAGTTCGGTCTCGTCGAGCGCGAGCCGGTCGAGGAGACTTGTTTCCCTCGGTCCGGGGCGAGGTTCCGCCGTGGTCCCGCTCAGATGCCGCACGCTCATCGGAAACCCTTCTGATACGGGAGGGGGCATTGCCGAATGCGCACATTCGGATCACCACTGTCCGTACCGGTCCCGGGGTGCCTCAACTGCGCTGACATGAAGGTGCCACCCGGTGCGGGGCGGCTCCGGGGAAACGCGGGACGTCAGCTTCCTGCCACATTCCGGGTGACCGCCCCGCAATCCCGGGCGCGACGTTACGTTCCCTTCCGTAAAAAGCCCGCGTTGAACTTCTTCGAAAGGGACGGGAATTGCGTACCCGAATCGCCCTCGGCTCCATGCTCGCCGCCGCCGTGCTCACCCTCACGGCACCCTCCGCCCAGGCGGCCGACGCCGGCGACGGCGCACGGTCCTCCGACCGGTCCTGTGGCGAGCTGCGGCTGACGGGCTCGCTGCCGGTGCCGCCCGCGGGGATGGCGGTGGAGCGCGAGGTGTCGATCGGCGCGGACTGCACGGCGCGGTTCGGCGCGGTGCGCATGGTGCCGGCCGAGAAGGCGGAGGGTGCCGCCGCGCGGGCGGCGACCGCCGCTTCCGGCGTGTCCGGCGCGACCGCGGACGGCACGCACCGGGTCGCCGGCTGGAACGAGATGTACGACTGCTGCAACATCCGGATGACCGGCCTGTACACGGCCTCCGAGTGGACCACCGGGGGCGGCCGGGTCACCGGCGCCTCGACCGAGGCCACCCAGCAGTGGAACCGCGAACCGTGGAACGCGGGCTGGTCGCTGACGTCGGCCCGCAGCGACACCGACTGCACCGCCGACTGCGCGGTCTCCCGCACCGAGGCGCACGCGGACTTCGGCTACCGGGGCATCTTCGACGCGACCGGCACCTGGTACGCCAACACCCACCACTCGTACGTGGACCTCGCCGCCGACGGCACCGCCTCCTGCCGCTTCGACGTGGAGCTGCGCCACACCTTCGTCGGCTGGAACTGGCGGCACGGCTGCGCCTGACCTGCTGCGTGGCAGCAACCTGCCACGCGTCCAACACCTGAGGGCGCGCGCTTCCTACACTCGCCGAAACCCCTCACCGCACCGAACTGCCCCGTCGGCAGGTCCGGGCATTCCACGTTCACAAGGAGTCTCATGTTCGGACGGATCGGACGGGCAGCCGTCCTCCGGCCCTGGCTGACCATCGCGGCCTGGATCGTCGCGGCGGTCGCGCTGGCCGCGCTCGCCCCGCAGCTGAAGTCCACCGGCGACCAGGCCGACTTCCTGCCGTCGCACTACGAGTCGGTGCAGGCGGCCGAGGTGCAGGAGCGCGCGTTCCCGCAGCACGAGCAGCCGGCCGCCATCGCGGTGTTCCAGCGGTCCGACGGCGGGAGGCTGACCGCCGCGGACAAGGCCGACGTCGCCCAGGTCTCCTCCCGGCTCCAGGCCCTCGGCATCGACCACGTCAAGCGGGTCGAGACGAACGAGCAGGCGGTCTCCCCCAACGGGCGGATCGCCCTCGCGAGTGTCGTCTCCACCGTCGAGGACCCCTACGACCCGGACCTGATGGACGCGGTCGAGGAACTGCGCGCCGAGGCCCGGCCGCTGCTGAAGGACACCGAGCTGAAGCTCGGCGTCACCGGGCAGGCGGCCAGCGCGCTCGACTCCCAGGAGGCGTCCGGCGACACCGACGCCATGATCATGTCGGCCACGCTGGTGCTCATCGTGGTCCTGCTGCTGATCATCTTCCGCAGCCCGCTCATCGCCGTGCTCCCGGTGCTGATCATCGGGCTGGCGTTCATGGTCGCCACCGGTCTGATCGCCACGGCGGCGGAGCTGGGCGGGCTCAAGGCCGACAGCTCCATCACCGCCATCCTGATCGTGGTGCTGTTCGGCGTCGGCACCGACTACATCCTCTTCCTGCTGTTCCGCCACCGCGAGCAACTGCGCTCCGGGCAGGCTCCCAAGCAGGCCATGATCACCGCGGTGACACTGGTCGGTGAGACCATCGCGTCCGCCGCCGGAGCCGTCATCGTCGCCTTCATGGCGCTGCTGCTGTCCACCATGGGCATGCTCCGCACGATGGGCCCCTCGCTCGCGATCTCCGTCGCGGTGGCCCTGCTCGCCGGCCTCACGCTCGTGCCGGCCGTCTTCTCGCTGCTCGGCACCAAGGCGTACTGGCCGTCGAAGTCCTGGCGCGCGGAGCCGAAGCACGCCCTCGCGGACCGGGTCGGTTCGCTCGCCTCGCGGCGCCCGGGGGCCGTCGCGGCCGTCACCGGCGGGGTGCTGGCGGTGCTGTCGGTTGGGGTGCTGGGCTTCCGGGCCGAGTTCGACATGAACAGCTCGCTGCCGCAGAACCTGGAGTCGGTGCGGGCCATGAAGGACATGGAGCGCGGCTTCTCCGCGGGTCAGGCCGACCCGACCACCGTCTATCTGGAGAAGGACGGCGGGCCCGCCCTGACGGCGTCCGAACTGAAGGCGTTCGGCGCCGAGCTGGGGAAGGTCGAGGGCGTGGACACGGTCTCCCCCGCCGTGCCCGGACAGGACGGGCGCGTCGCGCAGTACAGCGTGGTCCTGGAGCACAACCCGTCCGGGCAGAAGGCCATCGAGCTGGTCGCGGGCCCGCTCAGGGACACCGCGCACGGGGCCTCTCCCGAGGGCTCCGAGGCGCTGGTGGGCGGCACCACGGCGGTGCTCGCCGACATCGAGAACGCCGTCAGCCACGACTACAAGGTGGTGTTCCCGGTCGCGGGTGCCGCCATCATGCTCATCCTCGGCCTGGTGCTGCGCAGTGTCGTGGCGCCGCTGTATCTGATGGTCTCGGTGGCGCTCGGCTTCGGTGCCACGCTCGGTGCCACCGTCTGGCTGTTCCAGAACAGCCAGGGCAAGGACGGGCTGCTGTTCACCCTGCCGGTGATCGTGTACCTGTTCGTGGTGGCGATCGGCACCGACTACAACATCCTGATGGTGGCGCGGCTGCGCGAGGAGATCGAGCAGGGCAGGTCGCCCCGGGAAGCCGCCGCGCGGGCGGTCGCCCGGTGCGTGCCGACCATCGGCGCGGCCTCGGTGATCCTGGCGGGCACCTTCGGTGTGCTGATGCTGGCGGAGAACTCGATGCTCCAGCAGATGGGCTTCGCGGTCGCGTTCGGCATCCTGCTGACCGCCTTCGTGATGGCCATGCTGCTGGTGCCCGCGCTGACGACGCTGCTCGGCCGCCGCGCATGGTGGCCCGGGCACAAGATCGGCCCCGGTCCGGAGACGGCACCGGTCCGGGTACGGGACGACGACCGCACACCTGTGTGACCCGTACGCCCTGCGGCCGCATCGGCGGGCCGGGGGCGCGGCCAGGAACGGAGGGCGACCGGAGCGTGCGCCGGCGCACTTGGCAGCAAGCTGCCACGGACGCAGAGGACGGCGCCTTCCGCTTCCTACACTCGCCGCGACCCCCCACCGCACTCACCCGCTGGAGGCGTCCCATGGTCCAGCCGCCCGTGTTCCAGCCGCAGGCCGCCGCCCCAGCAGCCCCGAGCCCGGCCCCGCCGTGCCGCACCTCCGCGGCCCGGCAGGGCCGGGCTCTGCCTGCTGAACCGCGCACGCGCAGCACCGAGTAGATAGGCAGCCTCACCCGATGACCACTGACGTTCCCGTCTCCCCGGCCCACGCGGCCGCCCTGGCCACCCCGCCGCCGCCCCGCTGGGCGCGCTGGGCGGCCCACGCCGTCCCCCTGGTCGCGCTGCCCTCCTCGCTGTGGCGCCTCGCCATGGCGGCCGGTGTCCCGGTCGGCTACAGCGAGGAAGTGCTGCGCACCGACTACGACCTTCCCGGCATCGGGTATCTGATCCTGCCGCTGATCAGCCTGCTCCAGGAGGCGGTGGCGCTGCTGACGCTCGGCCTGGTCAGCCAGTGGGGCCTGGTGGTCCCGCACTGGGTGCCGCTGATCGGCGGCCGGCCGGTGCGCACCTGGGCCGCCGTCGTCCCGGCGGCGCTGGGCGCGCTCGCCATGACGGCGATCACCGTGAGCCAGTACATGGTGTGGGACACCGTGGACGAGGGCAATCTCAGCGGCGGGCACCGCACGTTCATGGGCTGGATGTACGCCCCGCTGCTGCTGTGGGGCCCGCTGCTCGCCGTCGTGACCGTGTCCTACGCCCTGCGGCGCCGACGGCGGCCATGAGCACCGCCGTCCTCGTCCTGCTCGCGGCACTCTCGCTGACCGTGTTCGTCGCCGGTCTCACCTCGGGCGCCCGGCGGCTGCTCGGTGTCGAGGTCGGCAAGGGGCGCGCGGTCGTCACCGGCGCGGTCGGGCTCGCCACCGGCAGCGCGGTCAGCTATCCGCTGCGCGATGTGCAGCCGCTCGCCCTGATCACCCTGGAGATCGGGCTGGCGCTGCTGGTCTCCATGCTGTTCCTGGCCGCGACCGAGGTGCTGCTGCCGTCCGGCGCGATGCGCGGGCTGGTGCGCTTCCCCCGGTCGGTGTTCCGCAGATTCGCGCGCACCCGCCGCTACGCCCGGCTGAGCCGGATCTTCATGCGGCACGGCCTCGGCCGTCTGATGAGCGGCAGGTCCCGGCGCGGGCCGGGCGCCGCGGCCGAACGCGCCGCCCTGGCGCCGTCGTTGCGGCTGGCGCTGGAGGAGGCCGGGGTGACCTTCGTCAAGCTCGGCCAGGTGATGTCCACCCGCTACGACCTGCTGCCGCCGGAGTTCATCACCGAGCTGAGCACCCTCCAGGACCAGGCCTCGCCCGAGTCGTGGGAGGCCATCCAGGCCGTGCTGCACGAGGAGCTGGGGGCACCGCCGGAGAAGGTGTTCGCCGAGTTCGAGCCCAAGCCGCTCGCCGCCGGCTCGATCGCCCAGGTGCACCGGGCGGTGCTGCTGGGCGGCGAGGAGGTGGCGGTGAAGGTGCAGCGGCCCGGCGCCCGCGACATCGTCGTCGACGATCTCGACATCCTCTTCCGGTTCGCCGCGAAGCTGGAGCAGCACACGGAGTGGGGCCGGACCGTGGGAGCCCTGACGCTGGCTCAGGGGTTCGCGGTGTCGCTCCGGGAGGAGCTGGACTTCCGGATCGAGGCCCGCAACACGCTGTCCGTGGCCGCGGCCATCGAGCAGTCCGGCGGCAGCACCCTCGTCAAGGTCCCCCGGGTGCACGGTGATCTGTCCGGCGAGCGGGTCCTGGTCACCGAGTGGATGGAGGGCGTGCCGCTGCACAGCGTCTCCGGCCTGCTCGACGAGCGCGGTCTGGACGCGCACACGCTGGCCAAGGCGATGCTGGAGTGCCTGCTGGGCCAGATCATGACCAGCGGCGTCTTCCACGCCGACCCGCATCCGGGCAATCTGCTGCTGCTCGCCGACGGCCGGCTCGGGATGCTCGACTTCGGCTCGGTGGGCCGCATCGACCGGGCCCTGCGCTCCACCCTGCGCGGCATGTTGCTGGCGCTGCACCGCGGCGATCCCGCCGCGCTGTGCGACGCCCTGCTGGCCCTGGTCGTGCAGCCGGAGGACATAGACGAGCGCCGGCTGGAACGGTCCCTCGGCCAGTTCCTGGCACGGCACTTCGCGCCGGGCGTCAAACCCGACCGGGAGATGTTCGCCGACCTGTTCGCCATCGTCTCCCGGCACGGCATCGGCGTCCCGCCGGAGATAGCGGCGGTGTTCCGCGCGCTGGCCACCATGGAGGGCTCGCTGGACCGGCTCGTGCCCGGCTTCGACATCGTCGCCGAGGCCCGCTCGTTCGCCGTGACGCAGCATCTGCAGAAGCTGCGCCCGGAGGCCGTGGGACGCTCGCTGGCCGAGGAGGTCCTCGGGCTGGTGCCGATGCTGCGCCGGCTGCCGCGCCGGGTGGAGCGCATCGGCTCCGCGGTGGAGAGCGGACGGTTCACCGTCTCGGTCAGGATGTTCGGCGACCCGGAGGACCGCAGGTTCGTGCGCTCCCTGGTGCACGAGGTGCTGCTCGCCTTCCTCGGCGGGGTGATCGGTCTCGTCGGGGTGCAGTTCCTGCGGACGCCGGGCGGGCCCCGGCTGAGCGAGGACCTGGAGCTGTTCGAACTGTTCGGCTACAACCTGCTGGTGATCAGCTGTGTGCTGGTGCTGCGGGTGCTGTTCATGATGGTCAGCCCGCGCCGCTGACGGCGTGTGCGAAGCGTGGAGCCCGGCCCCTCTCCGGTGAACGGGGGGCCGGGCTCCAGGCGTTGCGGGTTCAGCGCTGTGCGGCTGCCTTCTGGTAGGCGCGGCCGGCCAGCGGCACGGTCACCGCGATCAGCACCAGCAGCACCACCAGGGCGGTCGGGATGGGGTGTTCGGCGGGGAACGCGCCGCCGCTCGCGCCCCGCTCGTTGCCGAACAGGTCACGGCTCGCGGAGACCACGGCGCTCACCGGGTTCCACTCGGCGATGGTGCGCAGCCAGCCGGGCAGGCCGTCGAGCGGCACGAACGCGTTGGACAGGAACGCCAGCGGCATCATGACGACACCGGCCAGCGCGCTCACCGCCTCCGCGTTGCGCAGGGTCAGCCCGATCAGGGCGCCCAGCCACGACATGGCGAAGCCCATCAGGAGCAGCAGCCCGAAACCGGCCAGCGTCTGCAGCAGCCCGTTGTGCGCCCGCCAGCCGATGAGATAGCCGACGCCCGCCATCACGGCACACGTCCAGGCGACCAGCACGGCGTCGGCGACGGTACGGCCCACCAGCACCGACGAGCGGGAGATCGGCAGCGCCCGGAAGCGGTCCACCAGGCCGTTGTTGAGGTCGCCGACGACGCCCACGGCGGTGGTGGTGATGTTGGCGAGCATCACCTGGGCGAAGATGCCCGCCATGATGTACTCCTTGTAGCCGCCTTCCCCCGGCACCTGCATGGCGCTGCCGAAGAGGTAGCCGAAGACGACCACGAACGCCACCGGCATCACCGTGATGCCGAGGAGTTGCTCCGGCATCCGCCGGATGTGCCGCATCTGGCGGCCCACGAGTGCGAACGAATCGCTCAGTGCCTCGGTCATACGGCCTGCTTCTCCTTGATCGTGTGCGGGGCTGCCTGGTCTTCCTGGTCCGCCGCCGGGCCGGCCGGGTCCGGCTGTCCGGGGCGGCGGGACTGCTGCGCGGCCGGTGTGCGGCCCTGCTGTCCGGTCAGGGCGAGGAACACGTCGTCGAGCGAGGAGCGGTGCACCGCGAAGTCCTCCGGCTCGACGCCGAGGGCCTCCAGGCCGGCGGCCGCGGCGCTGATGGTGCGCATGCCGTCGGCCAGCGGCACGGAGACGGTGCGGTTCTGCAGGTCGACGGCGGGATCGCCCGGTACGACGCCGGCCAGGCAGCGGGTGACGACGGCCAGGTCGGTGTCCTCGGCCACGGACACCTGGAGCCGCTCGCCGCCCACCTTGCGCTTCAGCTCGTCGGGGGTGCCGTCCGCGATGACCAGGCCCCGGTCGATGACGGCGATCCGGTCGGCCAGCTGGTCGGCCTCCTCCAGGTACTGGGTGGTGAGCAGCACGGTCACGCCGCCCCGCACCTGCTCGCGGATCATCTCCCACAGGGTGAGCCGGCTGGTCAGGTCCAGGCCCGTGGTCGGCTCGTCCAGGAAGAGCACCGGTGGCCGGGCGACGAGGCTCGCCGCCAGGTCGAGCCTGCGGCGCATGCCGCCGGAGTACGTCTTGGCCTGCCGGTCGGCGGCGTCCACGAGGTCGAACCTCTCGAGGAGTTCCGTCGCGCGGGCCCGCGCCCCGCGCCGGCCCAGGTGCAGCAGGACGCCGATGAGCTGCAGGTTCTCCCGGCCGGTGAGCCGCTCGTCGACGGCCGCGTACTGGCCGGTCAGGCCGATGTTGGCGCGCACCTGACGTGGCTGCGTCGCCAGGTCGTAGCCCGCGACGACCGCCCGGCCCTCGTCGGGCTCCAGCAGGGTCGTGAGGATCCGCACGGTCGTGGTCTTGCCGGCGCCGTTGGGGCCGAGCACGCCGAGGACGCTGCCGGTGGGCACGGACAGGTCGATGCCGTCCAGCGCCTGGTGGTCGCCATAGCGCTTGCGGAGGCCTTCCGCCGAGATTGCCGTTTCCATGACGGCCACTCCTTCTGGTTACGAATCGGTACGGGGTTCGGTGGGGTCCGGTCGCCTGCGCCGTGGGCGCACGGCGGCTCAGGAGCGGGCGGGTTCCGCGGCGAGTTCGCCGAGCCGCTCCAGGACGACGCGGCCGATCTCGGCCGCGGGCTGCGGTTGCAGCAGATGACCGTGGTGGGCGTCGACCGGGTGCGTGGTGACGGCGCCCGCGACATGCGGCCGCCAGGCGGCGACCGACTCGGCCGTCTTGCGCACCGGGTCGTCGGTGCCGACCGTCGACACGAACAGCAGCAGGTCGCCGTCGAAGCGCCGCGGCCGGTAACGGGCGCTCAGCTCGTGGTTGTTGATGCCGACCTTCATGAAGGCGGTGATGTGGCGCTCCTCCAGGCTGCCGAGCGCGCTGTCGCGGCCCCGGATCAGCTCCATGGCCCGTGCGTGGTCGAGCGGTTCGCCGCGCAGTTCGTCGAGGTCGTGACCGACGAAGTCCAGCAGGGTCTCGAGGATGTCCCGCTCCGTCGGCGGCACGTAGTCGTCGTCCTTCCACGACTCGTCGTACGGCGTCTGGTCGAGGTTCGCCAGCAGCGCGACCCTCTCCCCCGCCTCGGTGAGCAGCGTGGCGATCTCGTGGGCGACGAGGGCGCCGAAGGACCAGCCGAGCAGGTGGTACGGCCCGGACGGCTGCACGGTGCGGATCTGCGCCACGTAGTCGGCGGCCATCTCCTCCACGCTGCCGTGGATGTCCTCCCGGCCGTCGAGTCCGCGGGCCTGGAGGCCGTAGACCGGATACTCGGCGCCGATGTGCTTCAGCAGGGTCGAGTAGGGCCAGCTGAGTCCGCCCGCTCCGTGCACGCAGAACAGCGGCGGGCGGTCACCGCCCGTGCGCAGGGGGAGCAGCATCTCGAAGCCGTCCCCGTCCTGGCCGGTGCCCAGCCTCTCCGTCAGCTGCGCCACCGTGGGCGTCTCGAAGATGCCCCGGTTGCCGATCTTCACCCCGAGCACCGACCGGATCCGGCTGACCAGCTGGATGGAGGTGATGCTGTCGCCGCCGAGTTCGAAGAAGCTGTCGTCGATGCCGACCCGTTCCACGTTCAGCACCTCGGCGAACAGCCCGCAGAGCACCTCCTCCTGCGCCGAACGCGGCCCGCGTCCGCCGGAGGCGGGGTCGGCTTCGGGCGCGGGAAGGGCCCTGCGGTCGAGTTTGCCGTTGACGGTGAGCGGGAGGGCGTCCAGCGCCACGAACGCGGCGGGGACCATGTAGTCGGGCAGGGCGGCCGCGACGTGGGCGCGCAGCGCCTCGGTGTCGAGGGCGCGGTCGGGGGCGGGGACGACGTAGGCGACCAGGCGCTTGACGCCGGGCTGGTCCTCACGGACGATCACCGCTGTCCGGGCGACCAGTTCGTGGCGATCCAGCACGGTCTCGATCTCGCCGAGTTCGATGCGGAAGCCGCGCACCTTCACCTGGTCGTCGGAGCGGCCCAGGTACTCCAGCTCACCCTCGCGGGTCCAGCGGACCACATCCCCGGTGCGGTACATGCGCGTGCCAGGAGTTCCGTGGGGGTCGGCGACGAAGCGTTCCGCCGTCAGTCCCGGCCGGCCCAGATAGCCGCGCGCCAGACCCGCACCCGCCAGATACAACTCCCCCGCCACACCCGGCGCGACCGGCCGCAGCCGCTCGTCCAGGACGTAGACGCGGGTGTTGGGGATTGGCCTGCCGATCGGCGGCACCCCGCCCTCGGCCGTCAGCGGCGCGGACAGCGTCGCCACGACGGTGGACTCGGTCGGACCGTAGGCGTTGACCATCCGCCGGCCCACAGCCCAGCGCTGCACCAGCTCCGCAGAGGTGGCGTCACCGCCCACGATCAGCGACTGGAAGGAGGGGAACTCCCCTGCCGGGACACTCGCCAGCGCGGCCGGCGGAATCAGCGCATGTGTCACGCCTTCACCGGTCAGGACCTCGGCGAGCACCTCCCCGGCCAGCGGACCCGGCGGCGGCACCACCAGCGCCGCACCCGCCGCGAACGCCATCACCAGCTCCAGCACCGACGCGTCGAAACTCGGCGACGCGAACTGCAGCACCCGCGAGCCCTCGGAGACGGCGAACCGCTCCACCTGCGCCGCAGCGAACGAAGCCATGCCCTCGTGCGTGACCACCACACCCTTGGGCCGGCCCGTCGAACCCGACGTGTAGATCACATACGCCGGATGCGACAACTCCACCGACACACCAGGCCGTTCAGGCCCGTACACGTCACTCAGCTCAGGCAACTCCCGCAGCACGAGCACAGGCTGGGCGTCCTGGAGCATGTAGTCGATCCGCTCCTGCGGATACTCCGGATCCACCGGCAGATACGCCGCCCCCGCCTTCAGCACCGCCAGCTGCGCGATCACGATGTCCACCGAACGCGGCAGCACCAATGCCACCACATTCTCCGCGACCACACCCTGACCCACCAGCCAGTTCGCCAGCCGGTTCGCCCGCGCCTCCACCTGCGCATACGACAACACCAGCCCACCGGACACCACAGCAGCCGCATCCGGGCAACGATCCACCGCCGCCTCGAACAACCCAGCGAACGTCACCGGAGCCAGCTCCACCACCGAACCGGACCACTCCCCCACCACCCGGGAACGCTCCGCCTCCGACAACACCTCCACACCACCGACCCGCAAACCCGGATCCGCGGCCACCGCCTCCAGCACCGCCACCAGACGCGACGCCAGCACCTCCACCGACACCCGGTCGAACAGATCCACCGCGAACTCCACACTGCCTTCCAAGCCGTCCTCGGACTCGGCCAGTTGGAAGGAGAGGTCGAACTTCGCGGCGTCGTAGGCGAGGGGTTCCGGGGCGATGCGCAGGCCGTCCAGGTCGAGGGTGGCCTCCGCGTTGTTCTGGAAGGCGAGCATCACCTGGAACAAGGGGTGACGGGCCATGGAGCGCTCGGGGTTGAGGATCTCCACCAGGCGTTCGAAGGGGACGTCCTGATTGGCGTAGGCCGCCAGGTCCGTCTCGCGGACCCGCTCCAGCAGCTCACGGAACGTCGGGTCGCCCGACAGGTCCGTGCGCAGCACCAGGGTGTTGACGAAGAAGCCGACCAGGTCGTCCAGTGCCTCGTCGGTGCGGCCGGCCGTCACGCTGCCCAACGGGATGTCGTCGCCGGCGCCCAGGCGGTGCAGGAGCGTGGCCAGGGCGGCCTGGACCACCATGAACAGGCTGCCGCGGGTCTCCGCCGCGAGGGCCAGCAGACGTTCGTGGGTCTCGCGGCCGACGCGGAAGGGGACGGTGTCGCCGCGGTAGCTCATCCGCGCCGGACGCGGCCGGTCCACCGGCAGCACCAGCTCCTCCGGAAGCCCCGCCAGCGCACCCCGCCAGTAATCCACCTGCCGCGACAACTCACTGGTGGGATCGTCCTCCTCACCCAGCACCTCACGCTGCCACAACGTGTAGTCCGCGTACTGCACCGGCAACGGCTCCCACACCGGAGCCACACCCCCCACACGCGCCGCATACGCCTCACCCAGATCACGCGCCAACGGACCCATCGACCACCCGTCACCCGCGATGTGATGCACCACCAGCAACAGCACGTGGTCGTCCGACGCGCGGCGGAACAGGGTGGCCCGCACGGGGAGGTCGGTGGCCAGGTCGAACCCGCGGGCCGCTTCGGCGGCGAGGGCGCGCTCGTCGTACGGAACCGTGTCGAGCTCGGGACGGGCCTCGCCGGCGGGCAGGATCCGCTGGTAGGGACGGCCCTCCTGGTCGGGGAAGACGGTGCGCAGGCTCTCGTGTCGGGCCACGACGTCGCTGAGGGCGCTCCGCAGGGCGGCCGGGTCGAGCGGGCCGGTGAGGCGTACCGCGAGCGGGATGCTGTAGGTCGCGCCCGGCCCCTCGAAGCGGTTCAGGAACCACAGACGGCGCTGGGCCGGTGAGAGGGGGACCGTGTCGGGGCGGGGGCGCGCGGTGAGGGCGGGGCGGGTGTCGCCGGTCTCGCCCAGGCGTTCGGCGAGGGCCGCCGGGGTGGGGGCCTCGAACAGGGCGCGTACGGCGAGTTCGGCGCCGAGCCGGGAGCGGACGCGGGTGGTCACGCGGGTGGCGAGCAAGGAGTGCCCGCCGAGGTCGAAGAAGCTGTCGTCGGCGCCGACCCGCTCCAGGCCGAGGACCTCGGCGTAGATGTCGCACAGCGCCTTCTCCTGGGCGGTGCGCGGGGCGCGGCCCTCGGCCGCGGTGGCCGGGGCGGGGGCGGGCAGGGCCTTGCGGTCGAGTTTGCCGTTGACGGTGACGGGGAGCCGGTCTAGGGCCACGAAGGCGGACGGCACCATGTAGTCGGGCAGGCGTTCGGCGAGGCGCCGGCGGAGTGCGTCGGGCGTGGGGGCGGGGCGTCCGGCGGCGGGGACGGCGTAGGCGACGAGTTCGCGGATGCCGGGGCGGTCCTCGCGGACGACGACGGCGGCCTGTGCGATGTCGTCGTGGGTCTCCAGCGCGGTCGCGATCTCGCCGAGTTCGATGCGGAAGCCGCGGATCTTCACCTGGTCGTCGATGCGGCCCAGGCAGTCGATGCGGCCGTCCCTGGTCCAGCGGGCCAGGTCGCCGGTGCGGTACATGCGGGTGCCGGGCGGGCCGTAGGGGTCGGCGACGAACCGCTCGGCGGTGAGGGCGGGGCGGCGGAGATAGCCGCGGGCCAGTCCCGCGCCGGCGAGGTACAGCTCGCCGGGCACACCGGGCGGCACGGGGCGCAGGGCGCCGTCGAGGACGTAGGCGCGGTAGTTGTCCAGCGGGCGCCCGACCAGGACGCGGTCGCTGTCGGTGATCTGCTGGCCGAGGGCGTCGACGGTGGTCTCGGTGGGTCCGTACAGGTTGTAGGTGACCGGGAGGTCGAGGCCGGCGAGTTCGCGGCGCAGTGCCTCGCCGAGGGCCTCGCCGCCGAGGCCGACGATCAGCGGGCGCAGCTCCGGGTCGGCGGTGAGGCCGAGTTCGTGAAGCTGCTGGAAGTGGCCGGGGGTGGTGTCGAAGTGGTCGATGCGGCCGACGCGCTGGACGTAGGCGTACAGGGCGGTGGCGTCGTGCCGGGCCTCGTCGTCGATGAGGTGGAGTTCGTGTCCGGCGAGCATCCACAGCAGCGGGTCGATCGCCGCGTCGAAGGAGAAGGAGGCCGCGAGTGCCGCCCGCAGCCGGCGTCCGCCGGTGGTCGCGATGACCGGGCCGTACAGCTGGCCGAAGTGGTCGTGGAAGAGGTTGACGGCGCTGCGGTGCTGGACGGTGACGCCCTTGGGGCGGCCGGTGGAGCCGGAGGTGTAGATGATGTAGGCGGCGTTGTCGGGCCGGGGGGCGCCGCCGCGTTCCTCCGGGGTGAGGTCGGCGCCGGACCAGTCGTGGTCGCGGTCGAGGGCGTGCAGCTCGGACAGGTCGGCGAGGTCGGCGACGGGGCGGGCGTCGTCGAGCATGTGGGCGATGCGGTCGGCCGGGTAACCGGGGTCGACGGGCAGGTAGACGGCGCCGGCCTTCATGACGGCGAGCAGCGCGACGATGTGCTCGACGGAGCGGGGCAGCCGTACGGCGACGGTCTGTTCGGGCCGGACTCCCTCGGCGATGAGGTGGCGGGCGAGCCGGTTGGCCCAGGCGTTGAGCGCGGCGTAGGTGAGGCTGATGTCCTGGAAGACCAGGGCGGTGGCGTCGGGGGTGCGGGCCGCCTGCTCCTCGAACAGGCCGGGGAGGGTGCCGGTGGGGTGGTCGTGGGCGGTGTCGTTCCACTCGACCAGCACCTGGTGGCGTTCGTGTTCGGTGAGGAGGTCCGTCGCGGACAGGGGGCGGTCGGGTTCGGCGGCCAGGTCGGTGATCAGGCGGACCAGGCGGTCGGCCAGGTCCTGCGCGGTCTCCCGGTCGAACAGGTCGGTGGCGAACTCGATGCCGCCGTCGATGCCGTCGGGGGTGCCGTCCTCGGTGAAGCGTTCGGCGAGGACGACGGACAGGTCGAAGGCGGAGGTCTTCAGGCCCACGGCGCGGCCGGTGGCGGTGACGGGGCCGAGGTCGAGGGTGGCCTCGGCGTTGTTCTGGAAGGAGAGCATCACCTGGAACAGCGGGTGCCGGGCGAGCGAGCGCGCGGGGTTGAGGATCTCCACGAGCCGCTCGAAGGGCACGTCCTGGTGGGCGTAGGCCGCCAGGTCCGTCTCGCGGACCCGTGCCAGCAGTTCGCGGAACGTCGGGTCGCCGGAGACGTCGGTGCGCAGCACCAGGGTGTTGACGAAGAACCCGACGAGGTCGTCGAGCGCCTGGTCGGTGCGGCCCGCGACCGGGGTGCCGACGGGGATGTCGTCGCCGGCGCCGAGGCGGTGCAGCAGGGCGACGAGGGCGGCCTGGGCGGCCATGAACACGCTGGCCTGCTCGCCGCGGGCGAGAGCGGTCAGGCGGCGGTGGGTGTCGGCGGGGATGGTGAGGTCGACGGTGTCGCCGCGGTAGGTCATCTCGGGCGGGCGCGGCCGGTCGGCGGGCAGGGTGAGTTCCTCGGGGAGCCCGTCGAGGGTGCGGCGCCAGTGGTCGATCTGGCGGGCGAGTTCGCTGCCGGGGTCGTTCTCGTCGCCGAGGATGTCGCGCTGCCAGAGCGTGTAGTCGGCGTACTGGACGGGCAGCGGCGGGAGTTCGGGTGCGCGGCCCGCGCACCGGGCGCGGTAGGCATCTCCGAGGTCGCGGGCGAGCGGGGCCATGGACCAGCCGTCGCCGGCGATGTGGTGCAGGACCAGCAGCAGCACGTACTCGGTGCCGCTGAGGGCGAACAGGCGGGCGCGCAGCGGCGGTTCGGCGGTGAGGTCGAACTCCTTGCCCGCGGCGGCGGCCAGGGCGCGGTCCAGGTCCTCCTCGGCGACGCCGATGACGGGCATGCGCGGTACGGCCTGTTCGGGGGTGAGGATCTGCTGGCGGGGGCGGCCGTCGGTCTCGGGGAAGACGGTGCGCAGGCTCTCGTGGCGGGCGACGACGTCACCGAGGGCGGCGCGCAGGGCCTCGACGCGCAGCTCTCCGGACAGGCGTACGGCCATGGGCAGGTTGTAGTTGCCGCCCGCGTCCTCGAAGCGGCCGAGGAACCACAGCCGGCGCTGGGCGGGTGAGAGGGGGATCTCGTCGGGGCGGGGGCGCGCGGTGAGGGGTGTGCGGGCCCGGCCGGCGGCGGCGAGCCGCTCGGCGAGGGCGGCCGCGGTGGGCGCCTCGAACAGGGCGCGGACGGGGAGTTCCGCGCCGAACGCGGTGCGGACGCGGCTGATCAGGCGGGTGGCGAGCAGGGAGTGCCCGCCGAGGTCGAAGAAGCTGTCGTCGATGGAGACCCGGTCCAGGCCGAGGACGTCGGCGAAGAGGCGGCACAACTCGGCCTCGCGGGCGTCGCGGGGGTCCCGGCCCTCGGCTGCGGCGCCGTCGGGGACGGGCAGGGCGCGGCGGTCGAGCTTGCGGTTCGGGGTGAGCGGCAGGGCGTCCAGGACGACGAAGGCGGACGGCACCATGTAGTCGGGCAGGCTGCCCTCGAGGTGGGTGCGCAGTTCCGCGGGGGTGGGGGCGGGGTGTCCGTCGGCGGGGACGAGGTAGGCGGCGATGGTCTTGATGCCGGGCCGGTCCTCGCGGGCGACGACCGCGGCCTGGGCGAGGGCGGGGTGGGTGGTCAGGGCCGCCTCGATCTCGCCGAGTTCGATGCGGAAGCCGCGGATCTTCACCTGGTGGTCGCCGCGGCCGAGGTAGTCGAGCTCGCCGTCGCCGGTCCAGCGCACCACGTCGCCGGTGCGGTACATGCGGGTGCCGGGCGGGCCGTAGGGGTCGGCGACGAAGCGTTCGCCGGTCAGGCCGGGGCGGCCGAGGTAGCCGCGGGCCAGTCCCGCGCCGGCGAGGTACAGCTCGCCGGGCACACCGGGCGGCACGGGACGCAGGGCGCTGTCGAGGACGTAGGCGCGGGTGTTGCGGACGGGCCGGCCGATGGTGGGCCGGGCGGGCCAGGCGTCGGGGTCGGGGGGCAGGGTGGTGGCGGTGACGACGTGGGTCTCGGTGGGCCCGTAGTGGTTGTGCAGGAGCCGGCCGGTGCCGCGGTGGAAGTCCCGGACGCGCTTGCTGAGGACGAGGGCCTCCCCCGCCTGGGCGAGGTGGCGCAGCGCGGGCAGGTCCAGGCCCTGGCCGACGGCCTCGTCGCACAGGGCGTCGATGACCAGGTTGGGCGCGTACACCTCGTGGATGTCGTGGGCGTCGAGCCAGCGCACGAAGGCGGCGGGGTCGCGGCGGGTGTCCTCGTCGGGGATGACGAGGGTGCGGCCGGACAGGGTGGCGGAGAGGATCTCCTGCGCCGAGACGTCGAAGCTGATCGCGGTGAACTGGGCGGTGCGCACACCGGGTTCGCCGGGGAGTTCCTCCTCGTGCCAGGCGATGAGGTTGGCGAGGGCGCCGCCGGGCATGGCGACGCCCTTGGGGCGGCCGGTGGAGCCCGAGGTGTAGATGACGTAGGCCGGGGTGAGCGGGCTGAGCGGCGCGGTCCGGTCGGCGTCGGCCGGGTCGGTGTCCGGCAGGGCGGCGAGCGCGGCGGCGGTGGCGGGGTCGTCGAGGAGCAGGTACGGGATGTCGGCGTCCGCGGCGGCCGACGCGATACGTGGTCGGGTCGCCGAGTCGGTGAGGACGAGCGCGGGGCGGGCGTCGCCGAGCATGTGGGCGATGCGGTCGGCGGGGTAGGCGGCGTCGACCGGCAGGTAGGCCGCGCCGGACTTGAGGACGGCCCACAGGGCGACGATCAGGTCGACGGAGCGGGGCAGCGCGAGGGCGACGGTGCGCTCGGGTCCGGCGCCGTGCGCGATCAGCTGCCGGGCCAGGCGGTTCGCGCGGGCGTCGAGTTCCCGGTAGGTGAGCGCGGTGCCGGCGTGCTGGACGGCGACGGCGTCGGGGTGCCGGTCGGCGGTCCGGCGGAACAGGGCGGGCAGGGTGGTGGGGGCGCCGGGTCGTGCGGTGTCGTTCCACTCGGTGAGCACCTTGGCGCGGTCGGCGGCGGTGAGCAGGTCGAGCCGTCCGACGGGGGTGTCCTCGGCGCCGGTGAGGGCGGTGAGGACGCGCAGCAGGGTCTCGCCGATCTCTGTGGCGGCGGCCTGGTCGACGACGTCGGGCCGGTGGCTCAGTTCGAGGGCGAGGGTGGTGCCGGCGTGGACCATGAGGCCGAGCGGGTAGTGGGTGCCCTCGTGGCTGCGGCCGTCGACGACGCCGAGTCCGCCCGCCGAGCGGCGCAGTCCCTCGGTGTCGACCGGGTAGTTCTCGAACACCAGCAGGGTGTCGAAGAGTTCACCGTTGACGGGGGTGAGCCGCTGGACGTCGGCGAGTCCGAGGTACTGGTGGTCCATGAGGCCGGCCTGCTGGTCCTGGAGGCGCTCCAGCAGGGTGCCGACGGTCTCGGCCGGGTCGAGCCGCACCCGCACCGGGAGGGTGTTGATGAACAGGCCGACCATCGACTCCACGCCGGGCAGCTGGGGCGGCCGGCCGGAGACGGTGCCGCCGAACACCACGTCGTCGCGTCCGGTGAGCCGGCCGAGCACGATCGCCCAGGCGGCCTGGACGACGGTGTTGACGGTCACTCCGCGCTCGCGGGCCCACCGGGTCAGCGCGGCCGTGCGGTCCGCGGGCAGCTCGACGCGGGTGCCTGCCGGGGGGACGGGTTCGCGGGACGCGTCGGGCGCGGCGAGCAGCGTCGGCTCCTCCACGCCGTCGAGCACCTGCCGCCAGGCGTCCTCGGCGGCCGTGCGGTCCTGGGCGGCCACCCAGGCGAGGTAGTCGCGGTAGGGGGCGACGGCGGGCAGGGCGGTCTCGTCGCGGCCCGCCCTGATCAGCCCGTACAGCTCGAAGAGTTCACCGATGAGCAGGGCCCGGGACCAGCCGTCGAGCAGGATGTGGTGGGCGGTGACGAGGAACTGGTGGCGGCCGTCACCGAGGCCGACCAGCGTGAACCGGATGAGCGGGGGGCGCGTCAGGTCGAAACGGCGGGCCCGGTCCTCGGCGGCGACGCGTTCGGCCGCGGCGCCGCGCTCACCGGCGGGCAGGTCCGCCAGGTCCACCACGGTCCAGTCGGGGGCGACCGTGTACGGGATGAGCTGGACGGGCTCGCCGTTCTTCCGGTAGCGGAAGGCGGCGCGCAGTCCGGCGTGGCGGCGCAGCACGGCCGCGCACGCCTCGTGCAGCGCGTCGGTGTCCAGGCCGCCGTCCAGGTCGAGGACGAACTGCATGGTGTAGACGTCCGGCCCCTGCACGTCGTACTGCGCGTGGAAGAGGAGCCCTTGCTGGAGCGGAGAGAGCGGGAGGATGCCCTCGAGCCGCGGCTTCGCATCGGTCATGTCGCTTGTCTCCACTCAGAACTCGAAGTCTTCTTCGAACGCGGCGATCTCGTCCTGGTCGAGATCCAGGAGCGGGTCGGCCGGTGACGGCGCGGCGGACGGCCGTGCCGCGGGCAGCGCGACCGGTTCGACGGCCCTGGCGCCCGGCTGTGCGGCGTGGGCCGCCACGGCGCGCAGGGCGCGGAACCAGCCGTCGGCGAGCGCGGCGATCTCGTCCTCGGCGAACAGCCCGTCGGGCCAGCTCCAGGAGGCGACCAGGCGGGGTCCGTCCGGGCGGTCCTGGGTCAGGGAGTTCAGTTCCAGGGCGTGCGCGGCCGGCATCGCGGGATCGCTGCCGCCGAGTCCCTGGCCGCCCTCGTCGCCGTCCCCGGCCCCGAACCGGCCCAGGTAGTTGAAGCCGATCTGGGGTTCCGGCAGGGCGGCGAGCACGGGCGCGGTGTGCGGGTTGAGGTGGCGCAGCAACCCGTAGCCGGCACCGCTGTCGGGCAGCAGGGCGAGCTGTCCGGCGACCCGGGCCAGCGCCCGGCCGACGGCGGGGCCGCCGGTGGGCAGGCCGGCGAGGTCTTCGCCGTCCAGGCCCGGGTCGAGGCGGACGGGGAACAGGCTGGTGAACCAGCCGACCGTGCGGGAGACGTCCGCGTCCGGCACGACACCGGCGAGCAGGTCCTCACGGCCGTGCCCCTCCAGGTCGATCAGCACACCGCCGGTGCGGTCGCGTCCCCGGTCGCGGTCCCACTCGGTGACGGCGAGGGCGAACGCGGTGAGCAGCACCTCGTTGACACCGGTGCCGAGCGTCGCCGGGACCGTGGTGAGCAGCGCCCTCGTCACGTCGGCGGGCAGCGTGCGGGTGAGTCCGCGCGCGGTGGCGGCGGTGTCCCGGGCGGGGTCGAGCGGGCGGGCGCCGAGCGGTTCCTCCGTGTGGCCGGCCAGCATGCCGGTCCACACCGGGAGTTCGGCGGCGCGCTCGGGTGCGGCGGCCGCCGCGACCAGGCCCCGCGCCCACTCGCGGAAGGACGTCCACACCGGTTCCAGGACCGGCTCCCGCCCGGCGGCCACGGCCTCGTGGGCGGCGATCAGGTCCGGCATCAGGATCCGCCAGGACACCCCGTCGACCACCAGGTGGTGGACGACGAGCAGCAGCCTGCCCAGGGCGTCCGGACCGGCGTCGAAGCGGACGGCCTGGACCATGATCCCGGCGTCGGGGTCGAGCCGGTCCTGCGCCGCACGGCCCTCGGTGTCGACGACCGCCGCCACGGCGGCCTCGTCGAGCCCGGCGACGTCGACCCGGTGGATCAGATCGCCGGCGCACACGGCACCCTTCGGCGGCACGTGCAGTCCCCAGCCGTCGGACCCGCGCACCAGGCGGGCACGGAGCATGTCGTGGTGGTCCAGCACGGCCTGGAGCACGGCGGCCAGGGCCTCCTGCGTGAGATCGCCGGGGACCGGCGCCACCACCGACTGGTTGAACCCGTCGACCCGGCCGCCCAGTTCGCGCAGCCAGTGGATGATCGGCGTGGCGGGCAGGGCACCGACGGCGGGGTCGGCGCCCTCCGGGTCGGGCGTGAGCACCTGCTCGCCGGGGTCCTCGGGCAGGGCCGCCGCCAGCGCCTCGACGGTCTTGTGCCGGAACACCTCGCGCGGGGTCAGCACCAGCCCGGCGAGCCGGGCCCGTCCCACCAGCCGCACCGAGGCGATGCTGTCGCCGCCGAGCGCGAAGAAGCTGTCCTCGACGCCGACCCGGGGCAGGCCCAGCACCTCGGCGAACAGCGCGCAGAGCAGTTCCTCGCGCGGGTTCGCCGGGGCCCGTCCGGCCGGGCCGGCCCCGAACTCCGGCGCGGGCAGCGCCTTGCGGTCGAGTTTGCCGTTGGTGTTGAGCGGCAGCGCATCCAGGGTCACGAAGGCCGCCGGGACCATGTAGTCGGGCAGCTCGGCCGCCGCGTGGGCGCGCAGCCGGTCGGCGTCGGGGGCGGCGCCGTCGGGCACGACGTACGCCACCAGCAGCTTGCTCCCGGGCCGGTCCTCGCGGACGACCACGGCGACCCGCGCCACGCCCTCGTGCCGGGCCAGCACCGCCTCGATCTCGCCGAGTTCGATCCGGAACCCGCGCACCTTCACCTGGAAGTCCGTACGCCCCAGGTACTCCAGGTCGCCGCCGGCGCCCCACCGCACCAGGTCACCGGTGCGGTACATGCGCGCCCCGGGCAGCCCGTACGGGTCGGCGACGAAGCGTTCCGCGCTCAGCCCCGGCCGGCCCAGGTAGCCGCGGGCCAGTCCGGCGCCGCCGAGGTACAGCTCGCCGGGCACGCCGGGCGGTACGGGGCGCAGGGCGCCGTCGAGGACGTAGGCGCGCGTGTTGAGGATGGGCCGGCCGATGGGCGGCACCCGGGTGCCGTCGAGTTCGGCGGTGGTGGACCAGATGGTGGTCTCCGTCGGCCCGTACACGTTGACGACCCGCTGCCCGTACGCGGCCATCGACTCGGCGAGCGCGGCCGGCACGGCCTCGCCGCCCACCAGCATCCGCAGCCCGCGCAGCGCCCCCGGCACCTGGTCCACCAGGGTCTGCCAGAGCGACGGGGTGGCCTGCAGCACGGTCCCCGCGTGCTCGGTGATCAGCGCGCCGAGGGCGTGGGGGTCGAGCACCTCGTCCCGGCTCGCCACGACCACGCAGGCACCGGCGAGCAGCGGCAGGTACAGCTCCAGTGCGGCGATGTCGAACGACACCGTGGTGACCGCGACCAGCCGGTCGCCGGTGTCCATCGGGACCCGCGCGGACATGTCGGCGAGGAAGTTGTCCAGGGCCGCCCGCGGGATCACCACGCCCTTGGGGCGCCCGGTCGAGCCCGAGGTGTAGATGGCGTACGCCGGTGTCCTGCCGTCGGCGGCGGGCGGCGCCGACGCGTCGGCGGGCCGGGCGGCGAGCGCGCGGTCCGTGTCCGGTGCGTCGAGGAGCAGCACGGGGGTGCCGGACTCGGGCAGGGCCTCCGCCGTACCGGAGGTGGTGATCAGCAGGGAGGGCCGGGCGTCGGCGAGGACATGGCCGAGCCGCTCCGCCGGGTGCTCCGGGTCCAGTGGGACGTAGCCGGCGCCGGACTTGAGGACGCCGAGCAGGGCGGTGACCAGATCGGCCGAGCGGGGCAGGGCGACGGCGACGAGCCGCTCGGGGCCGGCCCCGCGCTCACCGAGCAGTCCGGCCAGCCGGGTCGCGCGGTCGTCGAGCTCGGCGTAGGTCAGGCGCTGTTCGCCGCAGATCACGGCGGTCGCGCCGGGGTTCTCGGCGACGCGGCGGGCGAACCGCGCGAGCAGCGGTTCGACACCCGGCTCCGCCAGAGCCTCGCCGGACCAGTCGCCGAGCACCAGCCGCTCGTCGGCGTCCGTGAGCAGCCGCAGCCTCCCCACCGGGGTGCCGGCCTGCCCGGCGGCCTCCGTGAGCAGCCGCAGCACACAGGCGGCGAGCGTGTCGACGCGGTCCTGGCCGATCAGATCGGGCCGGTGGGCCAGGTCGAGGCCCAGGGAACGGCCCAGGCCGACGGTGAGGCTGAGCGGGTAGTGCGTGCTCTCGTGGTTGTCGCCGCCGACGATGCCCAGTCCGCCCGCCTGGGCACGCAGCCCGTCCGCGTCGAGCGGATAGTTCTCGAAGACGACCAGGGTGTCGAAGAGTTCACCGACGCCGGTGGCGCGCTGGACGTCCGCGAGCGGCACGAACTGGTGGTCCATCAGCCCGGCCTGCTGCGCCTGGAGCCGGTCCAGCAGCGCGCCGAACGTCTCGGCCGGGTCGAGGGCGACCCGCACCGGCAGGGTGTTGATGAACAGCCCCACCATGGACTCGACACCGGGCACCTGCGGCGGGCGCCCGGACACGGTGGCGCCGAACACGACGTCGTCGCGGGCGGTGAGCTGCCCGAGCATCACCGCCCAGGCCGCCTGCACCACGGTGTTGACGGTCACCCCGCGCTCCCGCGCCCAGCGGGCCAGCGCCGCGGTCTCCGCCTCGGGCAGCTCGACCCGGGTGCGCACCGGCGCCACCGGTGCACGGGACGGGTCGGGCGCCGCGAGCAGCGTCGGCTCGTCCACCCCGTCGAGCACCTGCCGCCAGGCTTCCTCGGCGGCGCCGCGGTCCTGCTCGGCGACCCAGGCCAGGTAGTCCCGGTACGGCGTGAGGCGGCCCAGCGACGAGCCGTCGCCGCCGGCTCCGTAGAGCGTGAACAGCTCGCCCAGGAAGACGGGCATGGACCAGCCGTCGAGCAGCAGGTGGTGATGGCTCACCACGAGCCGGTGCCGGTCGGCGGCGGTCGACACGAGCGTGAACCGCATCAGGGGCGGTCGCGCGAGATCGAACCGCCGGGCGCGGTCCTCGGCGACGAACCGGTCGGCCGCGGCGGAGCGCTCCTGCTCCGGGAGGGCGGTCAGGTCGACCTCCGCGTAGGGGAGTTCGACGTCGGCGGGGATGACCTGGACGGGTGTGTCGAGGCCGTCTGCGCGGAACGCGGCACGGAGGTTGGCGTGCCGGGTGAGCAGGGTGCGGACCGCTCCGCGGAGCGCTTCACGGTCGACGGTTCCCTCGATGTCGAGGGCGAGTTGGACGGTGTAGACGTCCTCGCCGTGCTCGTCGTAGACCGCGTGGAAGAACAGGCCCTGCTGGAGCGGGGACAGGGGCAGGATGTCGGCGAGCCGACCGTGGTCCGCCTCCAGCCGGTCGATCTGGTCCTGAGTGACGGCCACCAGGGGGCGGACGTCGGAGGGGGTCAGGCCGCCGGCGTGCGGGTCGGCCACGTGCGCCACGAGGGCGCGGAGTTCGGCGAACCAGGCCTCAGCCAGTTCCTGGACCTGGTCGGGGGTGAACAGGGCGGACGGCCAGGACCAGTCCGCGCTCAGCTGCGGGCCCTCGGAGGTGTCGAGGGTGGCCGCGTTCAGATCCAGGACGTGGGTCAGGGGCATGCGGGGGTCACGGCCGTCACCCAGGTCGACATCCGCGCACAGGGACCAGGGCTCACCCTGGCCCGCGGATGCGTCGAAGCGGCCGAGGTAGTTGAAGCCGAGCTGCGGAGAGGGCAGCTGGGACAGCACGGCGGCGGTCTCGGGGTTGGTGTGGCGCAGCAGGCCGTAGCCGATGCCGTGGTCCGGCAGGGCGTGCAGCTGTTCCTTGACCCGCTTCAGCGAACGGCCCGGGTCATCGCCGGGCGCTCCTGCGTCCAGGCGGACGGGGAACATGCTGGTGAACCAGCCCACCGTGCGCGACAGGTCCACCCCGTCCACGACGTTCTCCCGGCCGTGACCCTCCAGGTCCACCAGCACCTCACGCGTGGTGGCGTCGCCGCGCCAGCCGGCCACCGCACGAGCGAACGCCGTCAGCAGCACCTCGTTCACACCCGCCCGGTAACGGGATGCGACCTCCGTCAGCAGCGGACCGGTCACCTCCGCCGGCAACGACAGATGCAGATGCTCCACCGTCGACGCCGTGTCCGTGGCCGGATCCAGCGGGCGAACGCCCAGGGGAGAGTCCTGGCCGGTCAACTGCTGCTGCCAAAGGTCCAGTTCGTGTGTGCGGTCGAGGGTGGTGAGTTCCTGGGCCCAGCGGCGGAAGGACGTGCCCACCGGCTCCAGCTCCACACCCTCATACGCGCGAGCCAGATCCGGCAGCAGCACCCGCCAGGACACACCGTCCACCACCAGGTGATGCGCCATCACCAGCAGCCGGCCCGACTCCGCGAACCACACCGCCTGCACCATCACCCCGGCATCCGGATCCAACCGGCCCTGCGCATCCCGCGCCTCAGCAGTCAGATCACCGGTCGCCAGCGACAGCACGTCCGAGGCGGACACGCTGCCCGGCTCCGCGACCTCCAACTGCCAGGCATCCCCTTCCCTCAGGAGGCGGGAGCGCAGTACGTCGTGCCGGTCCAGCACCGCCTGAAACGCCGCCTCCAGCCGCTCCCGCGAAGCGTCCGCCGGGGTGCGGACCACCATCGCCTGCTGGAAGCCGTCCACCGGACCACCCAGCTCCCGCAGCCACCCGATGATCGGCGTCTGCGGCACCACACCCCAACCAGCCCCGGGCTCCTCCACGACCGCACCCGACACCGGCACCGCCACCGCCGCCAGCGCCCGCGGCGTACGGTGCTGGAACACCTCACGCGCCGACAACACCAAACCCGCACGACGCGCCCGGCTCACCAACTGGATCGACACGATGCTGTCGCCACCCAGCTCGAAGAAGCCGTCGTCCACCGACACCGACTCCACCCCGAGCACCTCGGAGAACAACCCGCACAGGATCTCCTCCTCAGGTGTGCCCGGACGCGCACCCCCACCCGTGCCCGAGAACTCCGGCACCGGCAACGCCCGCCGGTCCAGCTTCCCGTTCACCGACAACGGCAACTCACCCAGCTCCACGAACGCAGCCGGCACCATGTACTCCGGCAGCACCGCGGCCACATGGGCGCGCACAGCGGCGACGTCGAGTGCGCCGCTGCGCGGCACGACGTAGGCGACGAGGCGCTTCACCCCGGGCCGGTCCTCGCGGACGACGACCGCGGCCTGTGCGGTGTCCTCGTAGCGGCGCAGCACGGTCTCGATCTCACCGAGTTCGATGCGGAAGCCGCGCACCTTCACCTGGTCGTCGGAGCGGCCCAGGTACTCCAGCTCACCTTCGCGGGTCCAGCGGACCACATCGCCGGTCCGGTACATCCGGGCGCCCTCAGGACCGAACGGGTCGGCCACGAACCGCTCACCCGTCAGCCCCGGTCGGCCCAGATAGCCGCGCGCCAGACCCGCACCGGCCAGGTACAACTCCCCCGCCACACCCGGCGCGACCGGCCGCAGCCGCTCGTCCAGGACGTAGGCACGGGCGTTCGTGACAGGGCGGCCGATGAGCGGGCGTGCCGTCTCGGTCGTGCGGGTGGTGAGCGCGTCGACCGTCGTCTCGGTCGGGCCGTACAGGTTGTAGCCGGTGACACCGGGGGTGTCGGCGAGTTCGCGCCACAACTCCGTGCCGACGGCCTCGCCGCCGAGGGCGAGGATCCTCGGGCGGGTCTCGGGGTCGCGGACCAGGCCCGCTTCGAGGAGCTGCTCCGCGTAGGAGGGGGTGAGCTCCATGAAGTCGATGCCGTGGTCGCGTACGTACGCGAGGAGCGCGTCCGGTTCGCGGCGGGTGTCGTCGTCGACGATGTGGAGTTCGTGCCCGGCGAGCAGCCACAGCAGCGGGTCGAGCGAGGCGTCGAAGGAGACGGCCGCGGTGAGGGCGGCCCGCAGCGGGCGGCCCGCGTCGGCGATCTCGGCCGCGTACAGCTCGTCGACGTGGTGGTGGAACAGGTTGACGAGGCTGCGGTGAGCGACGACGACGCCCTTGGGCCGGCCGGTCGATCCGGAGGTGTGGATCACGTAGGCCGGGTGGTCGGGCCGCAGCGGGGTGGTCCGGGTGGTGTCGCCGGGTGCCGTGGCGGGCAGGGCCGCCAGGGCGTCGGCGATGTCCTCGGCGTCGAGGTCGACGCGGAGTCCGCCGCAGCCGGCCGGGATCGTCTCCCGGCTGGCGGAGGTGGTGAGCAGCGCGCTGCTGTCCACGTCCTGGAGCAGCTGGGCGATCCTGCCGGACGGGTGCGCCGGGTCCACGGGCACGTAGGCGGCGCCCGTCTTGGTGACGGCGAGGAACGCGACCACCAGGTCGGCGGTGCGGGGCAGGGCGACGGCGACGTACTGCTCGGGGCCGATGCCCCGGGCGATCAGCAGCCGGGCCAGCCGGTTGGCGTGCGCGTCGAGTTCGGCGAACGTGAGGCGCCGGTCCGTGGCGACGAGCGCGGTGGCGTCCGGGGTGCGGGCGGCCTGCCGCTCGAAGAGGGCGGGCAGTGTGTCGTCCGCCGCGGGACGCTCGGTGTCGTTCCAGGCGACGAGCACGCGGTGGTGCTCCTCGGCGGTGAGGACGTCGGTCTCGGACAGCGCGCGGTCGGGCGCGGCGACCAGCTCGGCCGTGACGCGGGCCAGGCGGGCGGCGAGTTCCTCGACGGTGGCGCGGTCGAAGAGGTCGGTGGCGTACTCGATGCGACCGCCGAGTCCGGCGGGTGTGCCGTCGTCGGTGACGTGCTCCGCCAGCTGGAAGGACAGGTCGAACTTGGCGCCGTCCACGCTGACGGGGTGGGGGTCGACGCGCAGTCCGTCGAGTCCGAGGGTGGCCTCCGCGTTGTTCTGGAGGGACAGCATCACCTGGAACAGCGGGTGCCGGGCGAGCGAGCGCTCGGGGTTGAGGATCTCCACCAGCCGTTCGAACGGCACGTCCTGGTGGGCGTAGGCCGCCAGGTCGGTCTCGCGGACCCGGTCGACGAGGTCGCGGAAGGTGGGGTCGCCGGAGATGTCGGTGCGCAGCACCAGGGTGTTGACGAAGAATCCGACCAGGTCGTCCAGTGCCTCGTCGGTGCGGCCCGCGATGGGGGATCCGAGGGGGATGTCGTCCCCGGCCCCGAGCCGGCCGAGCAGCGCGGCGAGGGCGGCCTGGAGCACCATGAAGACGCTGGCCTGCTGTTCCCGGGCGAGCACGGTGAGGCGGCGGTGGGTGTCGGCGGGGATCGTCAGGTCGACGGTGTCGCCGCGGAAGCTCATCTCGGCGGGACGCGGCCTGTCCGCCGGGAGGCTCAGCTCCTCGGGGAGCCGGGCCAGGGTGTGCCGCCAGTAGGCCACCTGCCGGGCGATCTCGCTGCCCGGGTCCTCCTCGTCGCCGAGGACGTCGCGCTGCCAGAGCGTGTAGTCGGCGTACTGGACGGGCAGCGGCCGGAGTTCGGGGGCCCGGCCCGCGCACCGGGCGCGGTAGGCGTCGCCCAGGTCGCGGGCGAGCGGGGCCATGGACCAGCCGTCGCCCGCGATGTGGTGGACGACGAGCAGCAGCACGTGCTCGTCGGGTGCCACCGTGAACAGGTGGGCGCGCAGCGGCACTTCGGTCGCCAGGTCGAAGTCCTGGGCCGCCGCGGCGGCTACGGCGTTCTCGTCGTAGGCGGCCGTGTGCAGGGTCGGACGTGCCGTGCCGGCGGGCAGTACCTCCTGGCGGGGGCGGCCGTCGGTCTCCGGGAAGACGGTGCGCAGGCTCTCGTGCCGGGCGACCACGTCACCCAGGGCGGCTTCGAGCGCTGCGGGGTCGAGGGAGCCGGTGAGGCGGACCGCCAGGGGCAGGTTGTAGGTGCCGGTGCGGTCCTCGAAGCGGTTGAGGAACCACAGCCGGCGCTGGGCGGGCGACAGCGGCACGTGCTCGGGGCGCACCCGGGCCACGAGGGCCTGCCGCGCCCGGGTGGCGTCGCCCAGGAGCGTGGCGAGGGCGGCGGCGGTGGGGGCCTCGAAGAGGGCGCGGACGGCGAGTTCGACGCCGAACAGCGAGCGGATGCGGCTGACGACCCGGGTGGCGAGCAGGGAGTGCCCGCCGAGGTCGAAGAAGCTGTCGTCGACCGACACCCGCTCCACGCCGAGGACTTCGGCGAAGAGCTCGGTCAGGGTCTCCTCCTGCGCGGTGCGGGGGGCCCGGCCCGTGCCGCCGGCGGCGGCGAAGTCCGGGGCGGGCAGGGCGCGCCGGTCGAGCTTGCCGTTCGGGTTGAGGGGCAGGGCGTCCAGGGTGAGGACGGCCGACGGGACCATGTACTCGGGCAGGGCCGCGGCGGCGTGCTCGCGCAGCCGGGTCCCGTCCGGGGCGGTGGCGGTCGTGGCGTCGGCGGCCGGGACGACGTAGGCGACGATCCGCTGGTCGCCCGGACGGTCCTCGCGGACCACCACGGCCACCTGGCCGACCGACTCGTGCCGGGCCAGCACCGCCTCGATCTCACCGAGCTCGATGCGGAAACCCCGCACCTTCACCTGGTCGTCCGTACGGCCCAGATACTCGATCTGCCCGTCCGCACCCCACCGCACCAGGTCACCCGTGCGGTACATCCGGCTGCCGGGCGCGCCGAACGGATCGGCCACGAACCGCTCGGCCGTCAGTCCCGGCCGGCCCAGATAGCCACGCGCCAGACCCGCACCCGCCAGATACAGCTCCCCCGCCACACCCGGCGGCACCGGACGCAGCCGGGCGTCCAGCACGAAGGCGCGGGTGTTCCGCCGGGGGCGGCCGATGGGCGGGGTGCGGTCGACTGCGGTGTCGCCGGTGTCGTACCAGGCGGTGGCGTAGACCGTGGCCTCGGTGGGCCCGTAGATGTTGGCGAGGGTGCAGCCGGGCACGGCGGCGCGGAGCGTGTCCGCGGTGTGCGCGGACAGGCCCTCGCCGGCGAGCACGAGCAGGTCCGCGCCGAAGCGGGGCGCGCCGCTCTGCCCGACGGTGTGCGCGAGCGCCGAGGGCACGGCGCTGATCAGGCTGTAGGTGCGCGGCTCGGCCTCCAGCAGGGCGAGCACGTCGCGGACGATCTCGATGCGACCGCCGCACAGCAGCGGGCCGAACATCTCGAAGACGGAGACGTCGAAGTTGAGCGACGTCGAGGCGAGGACGTCCGCGAGCCGCTCGGGCCCGATGTCGGCGGCGGCCCAGGCCGCGAGGTCGGCGACATTGCGGTGCGGCACGACGACGCCCTTGGGGCGGCCGGTGGAGCCCGAGGTGTAGATGACGTACGCGGGGTGGCGCGGGTCGAGCGGGCGCACCCGGTCGGCGTCGGTCGGGTCACCGGCGTCGAACTCGGCCAGTGAGCCGATGAGTCCGGCGTCGTCGAGCAGCAGGGCGCGGATGCCGGACGGCAGTGCCGCGGCGGCCTCGCCGGTGGTCAGGACGAGGGTGGGGCGTGCGTCGTCGAGCATGTACGCGATGCGGTCGGCAGGGTAGCCCGGGTCGACGGGCAGATAGGCGGCGCCGGCCTTCAGGACGGCGAGCAGCGCGACGATCATGTCCGCGGACCGGGGGACGGCCAGGGCGACGAAGGTCTCGGGCCCGGCGCCCTCGGCGATCAGCCGCCGGGCGAGCCGGTTGGCGCGCGTGTTGAGCTCGCCGTAGGTGAGTTCCTCGCCCGCGTGCAGCACCGCCGGGCGGTCGGGGGTGCGGGCGGCCTGTGCCTGGAACAGCTCGGGCAGCGTGGTCTCGGCGAGGTCGCGGTCGGTGTCGTTCCACTCGGTGAGGACCCGGCGGCGCTCCTCGCGGGTCAGGATGTCGGCCGAGCCCACCGGCAGGGCGGGGTCGGCGGTGACCGCGGCGAGCAGCCGGGCCAGGCGGTCGCCGATGGCCTCGACGGTCGCGCGGTCGAAGAGGTCGGCGGAGTACTCGACGACCCCCTCGAGGCCGGCTGGGCCGCCGTCGGCCGTGAAGGTCTCCTGGAGGGAGAACAGCAGGTCGAACTTGGCGGCGGTGAGCGTCAGCGGCACGGCCTCGGTGCGCAGGCCGTCGAGGTCGAGGGTGGCCTCGGCGTTGTTCTGGAAGGCCAGCATCACCTGGAACAGCGGGTGCCGGGACAGTGAGCGCGCCGGGTTGAGCACCTCGACGAGCCGTTCGAAGGGCACGTCCTGGTGGGCGTAGGCCGCGAGGTCCGTCTCGCGCACCCGGTCCAGGAGTTCGGCGAAGTCCGGGTCGCCGGACAGGTCGGTGCGCAGCACGAGGGTGTTGACGAAGAAGCCGACCAGCGGGTCGAGCGCCTCGTCGGTGCGGCCGGCGATGACGCTGCCGAGGGGGATGTCCTCCCCGGCCCCGAGCCGGCCGAGCAGCGCGGCGAGGGCGGCCTGCACCACCATGAAGACGCTGGCCCGGTGCTCGCGGGCGACGGACACGATCCGCTCGTGGACCTCCGCGGGCACGTGCAGGGCGATGCTCTCGCCGTGGTGCGTGGCGTCGGCCGGCCGGGGCCGGTCGGTGGGCAGCGGCAGTTCCTCGGGCAGTCCCGCGAGCGTGCCGCGCCAGTGGTCGATCTGCCGGGCGAGCGGGCTGTCCGGGTCGTTCTCGTCGCCGAGGACGTCACGCTGCCACAGCGTGTAGTCGGCGTACTGGACCGGCAGCGGCGCCCAGTCGGGGGCCCGGCCGGCGCGGCGCGCGTCGTGGGCGATGCCCAGGTCGCGGGCGAAGGGCGCGAGCGACCAGCCGTCGCCGGCGATGTGGTGCAGCACGACGAGCAGCACGTGGTCGGTCGCGGAGATCCGGAACAGGCGGGCGCGCAGCGGCGTCTGCCGGGTCAGGTCGAACCCCTCGGCGGCGGCCTCGGCGAGCGCGGTGTGCAGGGCGTCCTCGGTGACCTCGGTGACGGGCAGCGCCGGTGCCGCGGCGTCGGCGGGCAGCACCGACTGGCAGGGCCTGCCGTCGACCTCGGGGAAGACGGTGCGCAGGCTCTCGTGCCGGGTGACCACGTCGCCGAGGGCGGCCCGCAGCACGGCGGGGTCGAGCTCGCCGGTGAGGCGGAGCGCCAGCGGCAGGTTGTACGAGGCGTTCGGCCCCTCGAAGCGGTTGAGGAACCACAGCCGGCGCTGGGCGGGCGACAGCGGGATCTCGTCGGGCCGCTGCCGTGCGGTGAGCGCGGCGCGGGCCCGGTCGGCGCCCGCGATCCGGCCGGCCAGGGCGGCCACGGTCGGGGCCTCGAAGAGGGCACGGACGGCGAGTTCCACGCCGAACACCGAGCGGACGCGGCTGACCAGCCGGGTGGCGAGCAGGGAGTGTCCGCCGAGGTCGAAGAAGCTGTCGTCCACGGACACGGCGGGCAGCCCGAGGATCTCGGCGAACAGCCCGGCGAGGATGTCCTCGTGCGGAGTGCGCGGCGCCCGTCCCGTGCCCGCGGCCGACGCGGGTCCGGGGGCGGGCAGGGCACGCCGGTCCACCTTGCCGTTGCCGGTCAGGGGTAGGGTCTCCAGGGTGACGAAGGCGGAGGGAACCATGTAGCCGGGCAGTCCGGCCGCCGCGTGCTCGCGCAGCCCCTCGGGGTCCGGGGCGGTGGCGGTCGTGGCGTCGGCGGCCGGGACGACGTAGGCGACGATCCGCTGGTCGCCCGGACGGTCCTCGCGGACCACCACGGCCACCTGGCCGACCGACTCGTGCCGGGCCAGCACCGCCTCGATCTCACCGAGCTCGATACGGAACCCGCGCACCTTCACCTGGTCGTCCGTACGGCCCAGATACTCGATCTGCCCGTCCGCACCCCACCGCACCAGGTCACCCGTGCGGTACATGCGGCTGCCGGACGGACCGAACGGATCGGCCACGAACCGCTCGGCCGTCAGCCCCGGCCGGCCCAGATAGCCACGCGCCAGACCCGCACCCGCCAGATACAGCTCCCCCGCCACACCCGGCGGCACCGGACGCAGGGCCGCGTCGAGGACGTGGGCGCGCATGCCGTCGAGGGGGCGGCCGATGGGCACGGCGTCCGGCACCTCGGCGACGGAGTCCATGCGGTAGGTGGTGGCGAACGTGGTGGTCTCAGTGGGTCCGTACCCGTCCACGACCACCAGCCCCGGGCAGGCCTCCAGGACCCGGCGCACGGCGGCGGCCGGTACGACGTCACCGCCGGTCCACACCTGGGTGACCCGGGCGAGGCACCCCGGCCCGTCCTCGGCGATCAACCGGAACAGACCGGCCGTCAGCCACAGGGCGGTGACGCGGTGCCGGGTGACGGTCTCGCGCAGCCGCACGGCGTCGAGGTCACCGGCAGGGGCCACGACGACCGTGCCACCGGTGAGCAGCGGCACCCACAGCTCGTACGTGGAGGCGTCGAACGCGGTCGGCGAGTGCAGCAGCACCCGCTCGTGCCCGAACTCGAAGCGGCGGTCGTAGGCGAGCGCCACGATGTCGCGGTGGGCGACGCCGACGCCCTTGGGAAGCCCGGTGGAGCCGGAGGTGAACATGACGTAGGCCAGCTGGTCCGGCCGGATCTCGACCGCGGGATCGTGGGAGGGGCCGTCGGCGAGCGCGGGCCCGGCCTCCATCACGGTCGTACCGTCGGCGAACGGTGCGGCCGCCGGCGCCGAGTCGGCGATCAGCACGGCCGCGCCCGTCTCGGCGAGGATGTGCCGCATCCGGGACTCGGGGAAGCGCGGGTCGAGCGGCACATACGCGCCGCCCGCCTTGAGGACGGCGAGCACGGCCGCCACGAGGTCCGGCGAACGCTCCATCAGCAGCGCCACCCGGTCCTCGGGACGCACCCCGGCCGCGATCAGGCGGTGCGCGAGCCGGTTGGCGCGGGCGTCCAGTTCCCGGTACGACAGCGAGCCGCCGGCGCCGGCCACGGCCTCCGTGTCCGGGGACCAGGCCACGAGGTCGGCGAACAGCCGGGGCACGATCCGGTGCGCAGGCTCCTCACGGTCGTCGGTGGCGTCGAGGACGTCGAGGATGCGCCGGTGCTCGTCGTCACCGAGCAGCGCGATCCGGCCGACGGGCGTGGCGTCCTGCTCGGGAACGGACTCCAGGACCCGGACCAGCCGCCCCAGCAGGCCGTTCGCGGCCTCGGGGGCGAAGACATCGGCGCGGAAGTCCAGCCGCAGGTGCAGGCGTTCGCCGGGGACGGCCGTGAGAATCAGCGGGTAGTGCGTGGCGTCGTGACCCTCGATGCCGGCGACCGTCAGGCCGCCGCCGACCTCCAGGACGTCCGCGTCGAGGGGGTAGTTCTCGACGACGACCAGCGTGTCGAACAGTTCGCCGACACCGGCCGCCTGCTGCACCTCGGTGAGCCCGAGGTACTGGTGGTCCATGAGCGCAGCCTGCTGCGCCTGGAGCCGGTCCAGCAGCGCGCCGAACGTCTCGGCCGGGTCCAGGGCGACACGCACCGGCAGGGTGTTGATGAACAGACCGACCATGGACTCGATACCGGGGACCTGGGGTGGTCGCCCGGACACGGTGCCGCCGAAGACGACGTCCGCACGGCCGGTGAGCTGCCCGACGATCATCCCCCACACGGCCTGGAGAACCGTGTTGAGGGTGACGCCGCCCTGGCGGGTGAACTCGGTGAGCCGCTCGGTGACTTCGGCCGGCAGATCGACGGTGACCCGCTCGGGGACCGCCGGACCCGCCGCACGGCCCGCCGGGGCGACGAGGGTGGGCTCGTCGAGCCCGTCGAGCACCTGCCGCCATGCTTCCTCGGCGGCGCCGCGGTCCTGCTCGGCGACCCAGGCCAGATAGTCCCTGGTGGGCGCCACCCGCGGCAGGGCGGACGCGTCACCGGACGTGCCGTAGAGCGTGAGCAGCTCCTTGACGAGGAGGGGCATGGACCAGCCGTCGAGCAGGATGTGGTGGTTCGTCAGCACGAAACGGTGCCGGTCCTCGCCGGTCCTGATCAGCGTGCACCGCATCAGCGGCGGCCGGGCCGGGTCGAACCGCCGGGCGCGGTCCTCGGCCGTCCAGCGACGCAGGGTGTCCTCGCGCTCGGCCTCCGGCAGCGCGGTCAGGTCGATCTCCGTGTAGGGGAGTTCGACGTCGGCGGGGATGGCCTGGACGGGTGTGTCGAGGCCGTCTGCGCGGAACGCGGCACGCAGCGCGCCGTGCCGGTGCAGCAGCGTCTCGGCGGCGGCGCGCAGGGCGTCCGGCCGCAGGGGGCCTTCGATGTCGAGGGCGAGTTGGACGGTGTAGACGTCCTCGCCGTGCTCGTCGTAGACCGCGTGGAAGAACAGGCCCTGCTGGAGCGGGGAGAGGGGCAGGATGTCGGCGAGCCGGCCGTGGTCCGCCTCCAGCCGGTCGATCTGGTCCTGGGTGACGGCCACCAGGGGGCGGACGTCGGAGGGGGTCAGGCCGCCGGCGTGCGGGTCGGCCACGTGCGCCACGAGGGCGCGGAGTTCGGCGAACCATGCCTCGGCAAGGGCCTGGACCTGGCCGGGGGTGAACAGGGCGGACGGCCAGGACCAGTCCGCGTTCAGCTGCGGGCCCTCGGAGGTGTCGAGGGTGGCCGCGTTCAGATCCAGGACGTGGGTCAGCGGCATGCCGGGGTCGCGGCCGTCGCCGAGGTCTACGTCCGTGACCAGGGACCAGGGCTCACCGGTGGTGGAGGCTTCGAAGCGGCCGAGGTAGTTGAAGCCGAGCTGCGGAGAGGGCAGCTGGGACAGCACGGCCGCCGTCTCCGGGGTGGTGTGGCGCAGCAGGCCGTAGCCGATGCCGTGGTCCGGCAGAGCGTGCAGCTGCTCCTTGACCCGCTTCAGCGAACGGCCCGGGTCGTCGCCGGGCGCTCCCGCGTCCAGGCGGACGGGGAACATGCTGGTGAACCAGCCCACCGTGCGCGACAGGTCCACCCCGTCCACGACGTTCTCCCGGCCGTGACCCTCCAGGTCCACCAGCACCTCACGCGTGGTGGCGTCGCCGCGCCAGCCGGCCACCGCACGAGCGAACGCCGTCAGCAGCACATCATTCACACCCGCCCGGAAACGGGACGCGACCTCCGTCAGCAGCGGACCGGTCACCTCCGCCGGCAACGACAGATGCAGATGCTCCACCGTCGACGCCGTGTCCGTGGCCGGATCCAGCGGCCGGGAACCCAGGGGAGAGTCCTGACCGGTCAACTGCTCCTTCCAAAGCGGGAGTTCGTGCGTGCGGTCGAGGGTGGTGAGTTCCTGGGCCCAGCGGCGGAAGGACGTGCCCACCGGCTCCAGCTCCACACCCTCATACGCGCGAGCCAGATCCGGCAGCAGCACCCGCCAGGACACCCCGTCCACCACCAGGTGATGCGCCATCACCAGCAGCCGGTCCGCCTCCGCGCACCACACCGCCTGCACCATCACCCCGGCATCCGGATCCAACCGACGCTGCGCATCCCGCGCCTCAGCAGTCAGATCAGCGGAACCCTCGGACAGAACCTGCGCGGCAAGCACACTCCCCGGCTCCGCGACCTCCAACTGCCAGGCATCCGCGCCCCGTACGAGACGCGAGCGCAGTACGTCGTGCCGGTCCAGCACCGCCTGAAGCGCCGCCTCCAGCCGCTCCCGCGAAGCGTCCGCCGGGGTGCGGACCACCATCGCCTGCTGGAAGCCGTCCACCGGACCGCCCAGCTCCCGCAGCCACCCGATGATCGGCGTCTGCGGCACCACACCCCAACCAGCCCCGGGCTCCTCCACGACCGCACCCGACACCGGCACCGCCACCGCCGCCAGCGCCCGAGGCGTGCGGTGCTGGAACACCTCACGCGCCGACAACACCAGACCCGCACGACGCGCCCGGCTCACCAACTGGATCGACACGATGCTGTCGCCACCCAGCTCGAAGAACCCGTCGTCCACCGACACCGACTCCACCCCGAGCACCTCGGAGAACAACCCGCACAGGATCTCCTCCTCAGGTGTGCCCGGACGCGCACCCCCGTCCGTGCCCGAGAACTCCGGCACCGGCAACGCCCGCCGGTCCAGCTTCCCGTTCACCGACAACGGCAACTCACCCAGCTCCACGAACGCCGCCGGCACCATGTACTCCGGCAGGGCGGCGGAGACGTGGGCCCGCAGGCCCTCGGCATCTACCGAGCTCCCCGGGGCGGGGACGACGTAGGCGACCAGGCGCTTGACGCCGGGCTGGTCCTCACGGACGATCACTGAAACCTGGTCGACCAGCTCGTGACCGCCCAACACCGTTTCGATCTCACCGAGTTCGATGCGGAAGCCGCGCACCTTCACCTGGTCGTCGGACCGGCCCAGGTACTCCAGCTCACCTTCGCGGGTCCAGCGGACCACATCCCCGGTCCGGTACATGCGCGTGCCAGGAGTTCCGTGGGGGTCGGCGACGAAGCGTTCCGCCGTCAGTCCCGGCCGGCCCAGATAGCCGCGCGCCAGACCCGCACCGGCCAGGTACAACTCCCCCGCCACACCCGGCGCGACCGGCCGCAGCCGCTCATCGAGCACATACACCCGGGTGTTGGGGATCGGCCTGCCGATCGGCGGCACCCCGCCCTCGGCCGTCAGCGGCGCGGACAGCGTCGCCACGACGGTGGACTCGGTCGGACCGTAGGCGTTGACCATCCGCCGGCCCACAGCCCAGCGCTGCACCAGCTCCGCAGAGGTGGCGTCACCGCCCACGATCAGCGACTGGAAGGAGGGGAACTCCCCCGCCGGGACACTCGCCAGCGCAGCCGGCGGAATCAGCGCATGCGTCACGCCTTCACCGGTCAGGACCTCGGCCAGCACCTCCCCGGCCAGCGGACCCGGCGGCGGCACCACCAGCGCCGCACCCGCCGCGAACGCCATCACCAGCTCCAGCACCGACGCATCGAAACTCGGCGACGCGAACTGCAACACCCGCGAGCCCTCGGAGACGGCGAACCGCTCCACCTGCGCCGCCGCGAACGAAGCCATGCCCTCGTGCGTGACCACCACACCCTTGGGCCGGCCCGTCGACCCCGACGTGTAGATCACATACGCCGGGTTCTCCGCAGCCACACGCACCACCGGGCGGGACGCATCCAACTCATCGCCGAGTTCGGGCAGTTCGCGCAGCACCAAGACCGGCTGGGCGTCCTGGAGCATGTAGTCGATCCGCTCCTGCGGATACTCCGGATCCACCGGCAGATACGCCGCCCCCGCCTTCAGCACCGCCAACTGCGCGATCACGATGTCCACCGAACGCGGCAGCACCAACGCCACCACATCCTCCGCGACCACACCCTGACCCACCAGCCAGTTCGCCAACCGGTTCGCCCGCGCCTCCACCTGCGCATACGACAACACCAGCCCACCGGACACCACAGCAGCCGCATCCGGGCAACGATCCACCGCCGCCTCGAACAACCCCGCGAACGTCACCGGAGCCAGCTCCACCACCGAACCGGACCACTCCCCCACCACCCGGGAACGCTCCGACTCCGACAGCACCTCCACACCACCGACCCGCAACCCCGGATCAGCCGCCACCGCCTCCAACACCGCCACCAACCGCGACGCCAGCACCTCCACCGACACCCGATCGAACAGATCCACCGCGAACTCCACACTGCCGTCGAGGCCCGACCGGGCCCCGGTGTCGGTGAGCGTGAAGGAGAGGTCGAACTTGGCGGTGTCCAGGCGTACCGGCTGAGGACTCACCTCGACGCCGGGAAGGGTGAGGTCGGCGGAGGGGAGGTTCTGGAGCTGGAAGCTGACCTGGAACAGGGGGTGGCGGGCCATGGAGCGCTCGGGGCTCAGGGCCTCGACCAGCCGTTCGAACGGGACGTCCTGGTGGGCGTAGGCCGCCAGGTCCGTCTCGCGGACCCGTTCCAGCAGCTCACGGAAGGTCGGGTCGCCCGACAGGTCGTTCCGCAGCACCAGGGTGTTGATGAAGAACCCGACCAGGTCGTCGAGCGCCTCGTCGGTGCGGCCGGCGACGGGTGATCCGAGGGGGATGTCGTCGCCGGCGCCCAGGCGGTGCAGCAGGGTGGCCAGGGCGGCCTGCACCACCATGAACAGGCTTGTGCCGGTCGAGCGGGCCAAGTCGTCGAGAAGCTCGTGCAGTTCGGCCGGTACGTGGAAGGGGACGGTGTCGCCGCGGTAGCTCATCCGCGCCGGACGCGGCCGGTCCACCGGCAGCACCAGCTCCTCCGGAAGCCCCGCCAGCGCACCCCGCCAGTAATCCACCTGCCGCGACAACTCACTGGTGGGATCGTCCTCCTCACCCAGCACCTCACGCTGCCACAACGTGTAGTCCGCGTACTGCACCGGCAACGGCTCCCACACCGGAGCCACACCCCCCACACGCGCCGCATACGCCTCCCCCAGATCACGCGCCAGCGGACCCATCGACCACCCGTCACCCGCGATGTGATGCACCACCAGCAACAGCACGTGGTCGTCGGGGGCGAGCGTCAGCAGGTGGGAACGGAGGGGGAGTTCGCGTGTGATGTCGAAGCCCTGGCCGGCGGCGCGGGCGAGCGTCTCGTCCAGTGCGCCGGCGGGGACGTCGGTGCGGTGCAGGGCCGGGCGTGCCGCGGGGGCGTCGCTCGGCAGGACGAGCTGGCGGGGGCGGCCGTCCGTGTCGGGGAAGAGCGTGCGCAGGGACTCGTGGCGGGCCACGACGTCGCCGAGGGCGGCCTGGAGGGCGGTGGCGTCGACGGTGCCGCGCAGCCGCAGGGACAGACCCAGGTTGTAGGTGCCGGTGGGGCCGTCGAAGTGGCTGAGGAACCACAGGCGTCGCTGGGCGTGGGACAGCGGGATCTCGTCCGGGCGTCGGCGCGGGCGAACGGCCTGGCGTGCGCCGGCGGAGGTGTCGAGCGCGGAGGCGAGGGCGGCGACGGTGGGCGCCTCGAAGAGGGACCGCACGGTCAGTTCGGTGCCCAGCTCGGTGCGGATGCGGCTGATGAGCCGGGTCGCGAGCAGGGAGTGGCCGCCCAGGTCGAAGAAGGAGTCGTCGAGCGAGATCCGCTCCAGGTCGAGGACCTCGGCGAACAGGGCGCACAGGGCGCTCTCCCGGGGGGTGCGCGGGGCGCGGCCGGTGCCGGGGGCGGCGTAGTCCGGGGCGGGGAGGGCCTTGCGGTCCAGCTTGCCGTTGGGGGTGACGGGCAGCGCGTCGAGCAGGACGACGGCGGCGGGCACCATGTAGTCGGGCAGTTCGCCGGCCGCGTGGGCGCGCAGCGCCGCCGGGTCGGCGGCGTCGTCGGCCGGGACGGCGTAGGCCACGAGCCGCTTGTCGCCGGGCCGGTCCTCGCGGGCCACGACCGCGACCTGGGCGACCGTGGTGTGGCGGGCGAGCACGGACTCGATCTCGCCGAGTTCGATGCGGAAGCCGCGGATCTTCACCTGGTCGTCGACGCGGCCGAGGTAGTCGAGTTCGCCGTCGGCGGTCCAGCGCACCAGGTCGCCCGTGCGGTACATGCGGGCGCCGGGCGGGCCGAAGGGGGAGGCGACGAACCGTTCGGCCGTCAGGCCGGGGCGGCCGAGGTAGCCGTGGGCGAGGCCGGAGGCGGTGAGGTAGAGCTCTCCGGGGACGCCGGGCGGGACGGGGCGCAGGGCGTCGTCGAGGACGTGCACGCGGGTGTTGGTGATGGGCCGGCCGATGGTGGGCTGGCCGGTGCCCGGGCGCAGGGGGCTGCTCATGGTGGCGCAGACGGTGGACTCGGTGGGGCCGTAGGCGTTGACCATGCGGCGGCCGGGGGACCAGCGGTCGACGAGTTCCGCGGAGAGGGCCTCGCCGGCGGTGACCAGCGTCATGTCGTCGGGGAGCGTGGCGTCGCCCATGGCGGCGAGGACGACGGGCGGCAGGGTGGCGTGGGTGACGCGCTGCTCGGCGAGGAGCTCGGCGAGCGGGGCGCCGGCGGCCAGGCGCTCGGTGGGGGCGAGGACGAGGGCCGAGCCGGTGAGCAGGGTGGTGAGGATCTCCCAGATCGACGCGTCGAAGCTGGGCGAGGAGAACTGCAGTACCCGGTGTCCGGGTCCGCCGCCGAACCACTCCTGGTGGGCGGCGGCCATGCTGGCGACGCCGGTGTGGCTGACGACGACGCCCTTGGGACGGCCGGTGGAGCCCGAGGTGTAGATGACGTACGCGGGGTCCTGCGGGGTGAGGGCGGCGGGCGGGAGCGGCTCGTCGGGGAGGGGTACGGCGTCCAGGAGCAGCCGCTCGGGGCCGTCCTCGGGGAGGGCGTGCTGCAGGGCGGTGGTGGTGACGACGAGGGCGGGGCGGGCGTCGTCGAGCATGTAGGCGATGCGGTCGGCGGGGTAGGCCGGGTCGACGGGCACGTAGGCGGCGCCGGTCTTCATGGTGGCCAGGAGGGCCACGACGGTGTCGGTGCTGCGGCCCAGGGCGACGGCGACCAGGCGTCCGCGGGCGGCGCCTCGCTCGCTCAGCAGGCGGGCGAGCCGGCCGGCCCGCTCGTCGAGTTCGCGGTAGGTGAGGGCCGTGTCCTCGTGGACGAGCGCGGTCGCGTCGGGGGTGCGGGCGGCCTGCCGGGCGAACAGCTCGGGTGTGGTCGCGTACGGGACGTCGGCGGCGGTGTCGTTCCAGTCGGTGGCGATGCGGGCGCGTTCGGCCTCGGTGAGCACGTCGACGGAGCCGACGCGGGTGGCGGGGTCGGCGGTGAGCGTGTCGATCAGGGTCCGGAAGCGGTCGGTGAGGGTGCGCACGGTGGCGTCGTCGAACAGGTCGCGGGCGAACTCGACGCTGCCCTCGATGCCGGCCGGGGCGCCGTCGTCGGTGAAGCGTTCGCCGAGCCGGAAGGACAGGTCGAACTTGGCGGTGTCGGTGTGCAGGGTGCGCGCCGTGGCGGTCAGGCCGGGCAGGTCGAGGACGGGTGCGGCGTTGTCCTCGAGGGCGAGGGTGACCTGGGCGAGCGGGTGGCGGGCGAGCGAGCGCACCGGGTTGAGGATCTCCACCAGCCGTTCGAACGGCACGTCCTGGTGGGCGTAGGCCGCCAGGTCGGTCTCCCGGACCCGGTCGACGAGGTCGCGGAAGGTGGGGTTCCCGGAGACGTCGGTGCGCAGCACCAGGGTGTTGACGAAGAACCCGACCAGGTCGCCGAGTGCCTCGTCGGTGCGGCCGGCGACGACGGTGCCGACGGGGATGTCGTCGCCGGCGCCGAGGCGGTGCAGCAGGGCGGTGACGGCGGCCTGGGCCACCATGAAGACGGTGGCGCCGCTGTCCTGGGCGACGGCGATCAGCCGCTGGTGGACGTCGGGCGTGAGGCGGAAGGCGACCCGGCCGCCGCGGTGCCCGGCGACCGCGGGGCGCGGGCGGTCGGTGGGCAGGGTCAGTTCCTCGGGCAGGCCGGCGAGGGCGCGCTTCCAGTGGTCGATCTGCCGGGCGAGCGCACTGGTGGGGTCGTTCTCGTCGCCGAGGAGGTCCCGCTGCCACAGGGTGTAGTCGGCGTACTGCACGGGCAGCGGCGTGAACTCGGGTATGCCGCCGATCAGCCGGGCGCTGTAGGCGTGGCTGAGGTCCCGGGTGAAGGGGGCCACGGACCAGCCGTCGCCGGCGATGTGGTGGACGACGAGGAGCAGCACGTGCCGGTCGGGGGCGAGGGTGAACAGGTGGGCGCGTACGGGGATCTCGGTGGCGAGGTCGAAGCCGCGGGCAGCGGCCTCGGACAGCAGCCCGTCGAGGGTGGTGAGGTCGTCGACCTGGGTGACGGTGAGGTCGGGGCGGGCCGCGGCGGGGTCGAGGACGTGCTGCAGGGGGGTGCCGTCCTGGACGGGGAAGACGGTGCGCAGGCTCTCGTGGCGGGTGACGACGTCGGCGAGGGCGGCGCGCAGCGCGCGGGTGTCGACGTGGCCGGTGAGGTCGACGGTGAGGCCGTCGTTGTAGGCGGCGCTGCCGGTGTCCATCTGGTTGAGGAACCACAGCCGGTTCTGTGCGGCGGACAGCGGCAGCCGCTCGGGGCGTGGTCGGACGGTGAGGGCCTGGCGGGCGCCGGCGGCCGGGTCGAGGGCGGCGGCGAGGGTGGCGACGGTGGCGTTCTCGAAGACCGTGCGCAGGGTGAGTTCGGCCTTCAGCTCCTTGCGGATGCGGCCGACGAGCCGGGTGACCTGGAGTGAACTGCCGCCGAGCAGGAAGAAGTTGTCGTCGACGGAGACGACGTCCTCGCCGAGCACCTCGGCGAACAGCCGGCACAGGGTCTCCTCCTCGGCGGTGCGCGGGGGGCGGGAGGAGGTGACCGCGGCCGGGGGCTGCGGACCGTCGGCGGTCGTGGGGGTCGCGTCGGTCCCGTCGGTCGCGTCGGGCGTGGCGGTCGTGGGGCCGGCCGGCAGGCCGGCGGTGTCGAGTTCGAGGGACTGGACGGGCTCGTCGAGTCCGGCCGAGCCGAGGCGGTGCAGGAAGTCGAGGAACGACAGCTGGTAGGCGCGCAGGGCGTCGTCCTCGTACAGGTCGGGGTTGGCGTCGAAGTCGATCTGGAGTCCCGAGCCGGTGCCGCGGTCGTAGACGATGAAGGAGATGTCGTCGGCGGGGCCGATGGAGAGGTTGTGCGGGCGGGCCGGGTGACCGCCGAAGGTCACGTCGTAGTCGAACATCATGATGTTGACGTGCGGCCCGACCAGACGGCGGTCGTCGGCGAGCATGCCGAGGTCGCGGCGCAGGTCCTCGAACTGGTAGCGCTGGTGCTTCATCGCCGCGCGCATCTCGCCGGAGACCTGGTGGAGCAGTTCGCCGACGGTGGTGCCGGGGCGGATCGCCACGCGCAGCGGCAGCACGTTGGAGACCATGCCGGGCACGCCGCGCGCCTTCTTGCCGAGCCGGGTGGACACGGGCAGGCCGAGGACGACCTCGGGCACGCCGGTGAGCCGTTGCAGCCACAGGGCGACGGCGGCGATCAGGGCGGGGGGCCAGGTGACGCCGGCGTCGCTCGCCAGGGCGCGCAGCCGCTGGGCGTCGTTGCTGCCGAGGTGGGCGGTGCGGCGGGCCAGCGAGCGGGCGAGTGCCGGCTGTTCGCCGGAGAGGCTGACCGGCTCGGGGCAGTCCTTGAGCCGGTCGATCCAGTAGGCGCGGTCGGTGCCGAACCGCTCCGAGTCCCGGTAGGCGGACTTCTCGTCGAGGAGCTGGGCGAGCGGGGCGAAGGGGGTGGCGGGCACGGGGTCGCCGGCCACCAGCGCCGAGTACACCTCGGCGGTGCGCCGGGCCACCATGTTGACGGTGAAGCCGTCGACCAGCAGGTGGTGGTAGCGGTGCAGCCAGAGGTGACGGTCGTCGGAGAGCTTGAACAGGGCGAACAGGAACAGCTGGTCGTGCTCGGTGTCCAGGGGGCGGGCGAAGTCCTCGGCCATCCAGGCGCGGGCGGCCGCCCACGGGTTGGGTTCGGCGCTGACGTCCACGACGTGGAGGGACCAGTCGAGGTCGTCGGCGGACACGATCCGGGCGGCCGGCCCGTCCTCGGCGGCGACGAACCGCAGCCGCAGCGTCTCGGCCTCGGTGACCACGCGCCTGAGCGCCGCCTCGAAGAGGTCCGCGTCCACCGGGCCGCTGATCTCCAGGAACTCACCCGTGTTGAAGATCGTGTTCTGCGGATTCAGCTGCTGCGCGTACCAGACACCCGACTGGGCGGCGGTCAGCGGCAACAGGACGCCCTGGAGGTCAGACACAGCCACTCACCCTCAATACGTTTTGAAAATCGACGTGAATCGCGGAGGTACCTGTCTAACAGTGCGCTTTCGGCCGGAACAACGACCGTTGCAGAAAGCTGCCAACCCGCCGTGGCAGAACGCGTGCTAGCGTCGCCGTATGAGCGATGACACGGAATCCGCAGGCACTTTGATAGACCGTCACATGCCTCAATGGCATTTCCGTGAACGGCATTGGGTGGCGGTGTCGGCGCCGCGCGAGGAGGTGCTGCGCGCCGCCCGGGAGATCACCTGGCGAGAGGCCCCGGTGGCCCGTTTCCTCCTCGCGTTCACCCGGAACAAGCTGCGGCCCGACGGCCGGGTGCTGGACGACTTCGCGATGGGCGGGGACACCGTACTGGCCCTGGCGGACGACGAGTTGCTGTACGGCGGCATCGGGTCGCAGGCCGGCCCGGTGCGACCCGAGCAGCCGATGCACGAGGCGCTGCGCGACTACGCGGAGCCCGGCTGCACGAAGGTCGTGTTCAATATGCGGTACGCCGGGGGAATTCTGTCGACGGAGACCAGGATTCTGGCCACCGACGAGCGGACCCGGCGCAGTTTCGGGCGGTACTGGAGGCTGATCAGGTTCCCGAGCGGAATCATCAGGATCGCCTTGCTGTCCGCCGTCAAGCGCCGGGTCGACATCCGGCCGGAACGTGCGAAGAATTAACTCCGGGCGTTCCTGACGAGTTCGATGAACCGGCCTGCCGTCGAGTTGCGATAGAAGTCCTGGGTGGTCACCTTCGGCAGGCCCTGTTCCCGCATTTCGCGGAGCACCCGGATGACCAGCAGGGAATTGCCGCCGAGTTCGAAGAAGTTGTCCTGGGCGGTGACGTCCGCGTTCAGGGCGTGGCCCCAGAGCTTCAGGATCTGCGCGGCCAGCGGGTCGTCGTCCTCGCCGGCGGATCCGGCGGTCACCGGGACACCGGCGGCGGGCGCGGACGGTGCGGGGGTGCCGGGGGCGGGCAGTGCGGCCGTGTCCACCTTGCCGTTGATGGTGAGCGGCAGGGCGTCCAGCTCGGTGACGGTCGCGGGGACCATGTAGGAGGGCAGCATGCCGCGGGCGTGGGCGAGCAGGTCGGCGGTGCCGGCCGGGCCGCGCAGGGTCACGTACGCGTCGATGCGGGCGGTGGCCGGGTCGCCGGGCACGTCGTGGCCGAGGACCGTGGCGGCGCCGGTGACCTCGGGGTGGCTGAGCAGCACGTTGCGGATCTCGTCCAGTTCGATGCGGTGTCCGCGCACCTTGACCTGGCTGTCCAGCCGGCCCAGGTGGTCGAGGCTGCCGTCGGGGCGCAGCCGGCCCCGGTCGCCGCTGCGGTAGATGCGGCCGCCGCCGTGGGGGTCGGTGACGAAGCGTTCGGCGGTGAGTCCGGGCTGTCCCAGGTAGCGGTCGGCGACGCCGGCCCCGCCGACGCAGATCTCCCCGGCCGCGCCGACCGGCAGTACCCGGCCGTGCGGGTCGCGCACCGACAGGGTCCAGCCGGGCAGCGCCGGGCCGACCCGCCTTCCCGCGGCGAGCACGTCGTGCGGGGTCACCGTGTGGGCGGTGACGTGGACGGTGGTCTCGGTGATGCCGAACATGTTCACCAGCCGGCAGGCGGTGTGGGAGTGCCGGGCGAACCAGGGGGCGAGCATCCGTACGTCGAGCGGCTCACCCCCGAAGATCACCAGCCGGAGGGCGAGCTCCGTGTCCGCGCGCCGGTCCGTCTCCACGAGCTGGGCGAAGGCCGACGGGGTCTGGTTGAGCACGGTGACCCGCTCGCGGGACAGCAGGTCGTGGAACTGCTCGGTGTCCCGGGTGGTCCAGTAGTCGACGACGACCAGGCGGCCCCCAGTGAGCAGACAGCCCCAGATCTCCCACACCGAGAAGTCGAAGGCGCTGGAGTGGAACAGGGTCCACACGTCGTCGCCGGTGAGCCGGAAGTCCTCGCGGGTGGCGTCGAGGAGGGCCGCGACGTTGCGGTGCGGCACGACCACTCCCTTGGGGCGGCCGGTGGATCCGGAGGTGTAGATGACGTAGGCGGGCGCCGAGGGGTCCTCGGGGCGGGGCGGCGCGGGCGGCTCGGCGGCGCCGAGGGCGCGCAGGGCGGCTGGGGTGATCAGGCGGGCGCCGGCCGGCTCGGGAAGGACGCCGTCGACGGCGACGACCACCTCGGCCCCGGCGTTGTGCACGGTGTAGCGCAGCCGCTCCGGCGGATGGCGCAGGTCCATCGGCACGTACGCGCAGCCCGCCTTGAGCACGCCGAGGAGGGTGACCACGAGGTCGGCGTCGCGCTCCAGGGCGACACCGACCATGGACCCGGGGGCGACCCCGAGGGCCCTGAGCCCGGCGGCGGTCCGCTCGGCACGGGCGTCGAGTTCGGCGTAGGTGAGGCGGGTGTTCCCGGCGGTGAGGGCGATCGCGTCGGGCCGCTCGCGGGCCACGTCGGCGAAGAGCCCGTCCACGGTGCGGGCGGTGGCCTCGGGCGGCCCGGCGGGAGGGGTGACGCCGAGCCGCAGCACGTGCTCCCGCTCCTCGGGCGTCAGCAGCTCCACCGTGTCGAGCGTGGCCTCGGGCCGGCCGGCCAGCTGACCGGCGACGTACGCGACATGGGCGGCGAACCGCTCGGCGACGTACGGGGCCAGGTCGCCGTGGTCGTGGTGCAGGACGGCGGAGACGGTGCCGTCGGGATGCCGGGTGGCGTGCAGCAGTCCGGGCAGGACGGGAGCGAGGTACGGCAGGTGACGCTGCCCGGGGATGCCGTCCTCGACGAGGACGCCGATGCCGGACAGCAGGCGGGGCGTGTCGCCGCCCGAGGCCGTGCGCTGCCGCCACTCGCCGGTGAACTCCACGGCCGTCCGCGTCTCGTCGACCTGTTCACCGGCGCCGTAGCGGGCGAGCACCAGGGCGACGGAGGCGTGGAGCACCGCCGTGTCGGCGGTCACCGCCGGCCCGCACAGCGGCACGGTCACCTCGCCGGCGCGGCCCGCCGCGGCGGGATCGCCGAGGCCCCACTCCAGTGAGGGCCGGCCGGCGTCGGCCGGCCGGGGCGTGCCCGCGTCGGCCGGCCGGTGTGCGAGCACCAGCGGGTCCGGGCTGCCGAAGGCGAGGTCACGGCGGGCGACCAGGACCAGCCGTGCTTCGACGTCAGGGTCACCGTCGGCGGGGCGCAGCAGCACGGCCCGCAGCGGCGGCCCGCCCCGCCGCAGCGGCCGTACGGCCTCCCTGCGGGCCCGGGCTCGGACCGCGTCGTCACCGGCTCCCCGGGGCAGGGTCTCCTCCCACAGCCGCAGCCCGTCCGGCTCGGGCAGGACTCCCGCCGCCCCGGCGCGCAGGCGCCGCCGCAGCGCGGCGGGATCGACGGGGCCCGGCATCCGGACCACCAGGCTGTGGCACGACGCGGCCTGACTTCGGGACATGGTCGGACTCCTGAGGTACGAGGCGGGATACGGGCTGATACGGGCGTATACGGGCGGATATACGGAGGGAAGGGCGCGGGGGCCGGGCGAGCGAGGGGCTCAGCGGGCGCTGAAGCCGCCGTCGACGGTGAGGGTGGTCCCGGTGACCTGGCGGGAGTCGTCGCCGGCCAGCCAGAGGGCCGCCCCGGCGATGTCCTGCGGCTCGATGAGGGCGTTCATCGGCTGCGACTGCACGAAGATCTCCTCGTGTTCGTCGACGTCGACATCCAGCGAGCGGGCGATCTCGGCGAGCATGCGGCCCTCGTGCAGCGGGTCGTCGCGCACGGAACCGGGGCACAGGGCGTTGACCCGCACCCGGAACGGCGCGTAGTCCAGGGCGGCGGCCTTGGTCAGCCCGATCAGTCCGTGCTTGGCGGCGACGTAGCCGGCGAAGTGCCGGTAGCCGACGAGCCCGGCGGTGGACGCCACGTTGACGACGCTGCCGGAGCGCTGCTCGATCATGGCGGGGACGAGGGCCTTCGTCATCCGCCAGGCGCCGGTGAGGTCGATACCGACCATCAGGTCCCACTCGTCCTCGGCGATCTCGTGCACGGCCTTGCCGGACGGGGCGGCGATGCCCGCGTTGTTGAGCAGCACGTCCACCGTGCCGAAGCGGTCCAGCGCGAGCCGGGCGACCCGGTCGACGGCCGCGGGGTCGCGCACGTCGGCGGTCGCGGTGACGACGGCGGCGCCGTGCGCCCGGCACAGCTCGGCGGTGTGGTCCAGCTGGCTGCCGCTGCCGAGCGGGTAGGGCACGCCGGGCAGGTCCTCGGCGACGTCGACGAGCACCAGGTCGGCGCCCTCGGCGGCGAACCGTACGGCGCAGGAGCGGCCGAGGCCGCGGGCCGCGCCGGTCACCACGGCGGTCCGGCCGTGCAGCCGGCCGCCGGCCGGGGCGTGGGCGCCGGCCGGGGCGTGGGCGGTGGACGGGGCGTGGGCGGTGGACGGGCCGAGCGCCGTGGTCATGAGAGCGCCCCCGCGCTGATCGCGTCGATCAGGGGCAGCGGGGACTCGGTGAGGTACATGTGCCCGCCGGGCAGTTCGGTGAGCCGGAAGGAGGCGGTGGTGGCCTGCCGCCACTCCTCCGCCTGGGCGCGGCTGACCAGGGCGTCGTCCGTGCCGCGCAGCGAGGTGATCGGGGTGCGCAGCGGCTCGTCGCTGTCGGGCTTGTAGTTCTCGTGCATCTCGACGTCGGCGCGCAGCACCGGCAGCAGCAGCTCCCGCATGTCCGGGTCGGCGAGCGCGTCGTGCTCGTACCCGGCGAACTCCTGGACACGGGCGAGGAACTCGTCGTCGGCGAGGCCGGTGGCGCGGTGGGCGCGGCCGGTCCAGGGGCCGGGCGAGCCGCTGACGTAGAGATGGGTCAGCGTCACGGCCGGGTCGCGTTCCAGGCGCCGGGCGAGTTCGAAGGCGAGGACGGCGCCGAGGCTGTGGCCGAGCAGTGCGACCGGCCCGGCCCCGGCCTGTTCGGCGGCGGTGCGGGCCAGGTGGTCGGCGGCGTCCGCGACGTCCCGCAGCGGCTCCTCGACGAACAGTTCCTCGCGGCCCGGGAGCTGGAGCGGGACGATGCGCGGCGCATGGCCGGGGAGGTCTTTCCAGGCGCGGTAGAAACCGGCGCCGCCTCCCGCGAAGGGAAGGCACAACAGGGAGTGGGTCATCAGCGGCATCGCTTTCTGGGAAGCGGCTTTCCGTGAGCAGCCGGCTGTCACGCTGTCATCGGCGCGGGGCAGGGGCAATGGGCGTTGCAGATAGCTGCCACCCCACCGCCCCTGCGCGCTCCCGGCGTCGTCAGGCGGCGTCCATGGCGTCGGCGAGGGACTTGGGACGCATGTCGGTCCAGTGGTCGTTGATGTAGTCGAGGGCGTCCTGCCGTCCGGTCTCGCCGTGCACCACGGTCCAGCCGGCCGGGACCTCGGCGAAGGCGGGCCACAGCGAGTGCTGGTTCTCGCCGTTGACCAGTACGAGGTAGCGGGCGTCGTCGTTCTCGAAGGGGTTGGTGGCCATCGTTCGTTCCGTCCTTTGCGGTGAGTGCGGTGGGTGCGGTGCGTACGGTGAGCGGTCCGCGCGGGTCACGCGGCCCGGGCCTTCAGGTGCTCGGCGAAGGCGGGGAGCCGGTCGACGCCCCAGAACTTGTCGAAGCCGACGATGAAGAAGGGCACGCCGAACACCCCGTCGCGGTGCAGCGAGTTCAGCGCCTTCAGGCCCTTCTCCCGGACGGCCGGGTCCTCGTGGGCCCGTTCCAGGACGACGGGGTCGACGCCGATCTCGCGGCCGATTCGGGCCATGGTCAGCGGGTCGGAGATGTCCTCGCCGAGCTCCCAGCGGGCCCGGTAGGCGGCGGCGATGAACTCGCGTCCGGCGCCGACGTCCTCGGCGGCGAGATAGGCGAGGTGGGAGACCTCCCAGCGCGGTGCGGGGTCCACCGGCCAGACCATCTCCAGGCCGCGGGCGCGGGCCAGCCGGCGCACGTCCTGGAGGATGTAGAGGTGCTTCTCCTTGGACATCGGGACGTACGGCAGTCTGACGTTGCCGCGCTCGAGTTCGTCCAGGGCCGGCTGGTCGGGCTCCCAGAACGGCAGCCACTCGATGCTGTCGGCCACGTCCGGGTAGTGCTCCAGCAGGTCCCGGTAGGCCATCCAGGAGTACGGGCTGCGGAAGGAGAAGTACCAGCGCGGTCCGCGTCGTGCCATCACCGCCTCCAACGGTCGTACGGAAAACAAGGAACGGGGGGTCAGATGGTGATGCCGCCGTCGATCTGGAGCACGGCGCCGGTGATGTACGCGGCCCGGTCCGAGACCAGGTAGGCGACCAGGTCGGCGACCTCCTCCGCGGTGCCCATGCGGCGCAGCGGGATGGCGGCGACGGCCTCCTTGCGGGCCTTGTCGTTCATCTCCGCGACCATGTCGGTGTCGATGAAGCCGGGGGCGACCGCGTTGACGCGGATGCCGGCGCGGCCGGTCTCCTTCGCCAGGGCGCGGGAGAAGCCGATGATCCCGGCCTTGGACGCCGAGTAGTTGGTCTGGGTGGCGTGGCCGTAGACCCCGGCGACGGAGGAGATGTTGACCACGGCTCCGCTGCGGCGCTTCATCATGCCGAACACCGCGGCGCGGCACACGTGGTAGACGCCGTCGAGGTTGGTGTCGATGACCTGCCGCCACTGGTCGTCGTCCATGAGGACGAGCGGGTTGTCGCGGGTGATGCCGGCGGCGGTGACGACGGCGTCGAGGGCGCCGAGCTCCTGCTCCGTCGCCTTGATCCAGGCGCGCACCGCGGCGGCGTCGGCGACGTCCACGCGGGTGCCGGTGATCGTCACGCCGAAGTCGTCGCCCTCCTTCTCCAGGGTGCGGGCGGCGGTGTCGTCCGAGCGGTAGCAGAAGGCGACGTGGAAGCCGTCGCGGGCGAGCGCCCGGACGGTGGCCCGGCCGATGCCGCGCGACCCGCCGGTGACGAGCGCCACCCGTGGGGTGCTGTCAGTCATGGATATCTCTCCTGATGGGATGTCAGGTGGTGTCGGGGCGCAGGGCGGAGGCGGGGCGGAAGGCCATGACGATGCGTTCCACGGTCATCACCGGTTCGCCGGCCGAGCGGCACTCGCCCTCGAACAGGACGGTGTCGTCGACCCGGCGGTCGAGCCGGACCCGGTGTTCGAGGACCTCCCCCGGCAGCACGGGGCGGTGGAAGGCGACGCCGGTCATGCCGCCGAACAGCATCACCTGGCCCCGGAGCACGTCCGGGTTGGGGTCGTCCCAGGTGGCGAGGACCCCGGCGGACTGGCACCAGGACTCCACCAGCAGGGTGGGCGGGTAGGCGAAGTCCTCCTCGGGGGTGTCCGGGCCGAGCTTCTCGTACCAGGGCTCGTTGCACGTCACCGCTTTCAGCGCGGTGAGCCGCTCGCCGGGTACGACGTCGACGAGGCGGTCCACCAGCAGCATCGGGAAGCGGTGCGGCAGCCGGGCCCGGATCTCGCGCTGGCCCGTCATGCCGCCGCCTCCCCGGCCGGCCGGCGGGTGTAGCGCAGCCGGACACTGGCGGCCGGTCCGCGCCCGGTGCTGAGCCGGGCGCGGCACTGCCAGTCGCCGGCCGGGGTCTGCTTCCAGGTCATGGCGATGTCCACCCGGTCGCCGGGGAAGACGGGCCCGGTGAACCGGGTCGACTCCACGGCGGCCAGCGCGGCGCCCTTGGCCGCGTCCGGCGCGGTCGCCAGGGCGCTCTGGTGGGTGCACTCCACGAGACAGACGCCGGGGAAGATCGGGAAGCCCGGGTAGTGGCCGGGGAGCACGGTCTCGGCGGCGTCCACCGTGAAGCGGGCCGAGGTGCTGAACTCCCCTGGCGCGGGCAGGACTTCGACCTGCCCGGCGAGCGGACTGGCGGCGATCATCAGGCGACCTGTGCCGTGTGGAGTTTGCCGAGGAGCAGCTCGTAGGCGCTCTGCAGGGTGACGATCTGCTTGAGGTCGGACTCCGGCAGCTTGATGCCGTACTTCTTCTCCAGGATGACGACGACCTCCAGGGCCATCAGGGAGTCGACCTCGAGGTCGTCGACGAAGCGGGCGTCGTCGGTCACCTCGGCGACGTCGACGTCGAGCACCTGGGCCACGAGGGCGCGCAGTTCTTCCTTGTCCAGCATGGTGGGTCCTTGGGGTCGAAGGCGGTCGAAGGCGGTCGAAGGCGGGTCGAAGGCTCGTCCGGTGGGGTGATCAGCGCAGGCCGAGCAGGGCGCAGCCGACGCTGCCGGTGCGGTCCACGGAGGTGATCAGGCCGATCCGGCCGGCGCTCTCGCCGGGCCGGTCCGCGGCGTACGACAGGAGCGCGGCGGCCTGGAAGGCGGCCGCGGCGGCGCCGGTGTCGCCGATCAGGCCGGTCGGCGTGAGGTCGGCGGGGTCCGCAGCGCCGAGCACCTCGCGCACGGCGTCGGCCTCTGCGGCGCCTTCCCGGCCGGGGGCGCCGGAGCGGGCGACGGCGGCCACCCGGTCCGGCTCCACGCCGGTGCGGCGCAGCGCCGAACGCAGACAGGTCACGAGGGCGGGACGGGGGTCGCCGTCGAGGACGACGCCGAGTTCGACGGCGAGGATCTCGGCGAGGACGGGCTGGGCGGGGTCGTCGGGCGCGTGCGGTTCCACCAGGAGCATCGCGCAGCCCTCGCCGAGCGGCGGGGTGGTCCCGGGTGTGCCGTCGCCGCTGTGGTGCTCCAGCCAGGCGCGGGCCGGGGAGAACTCCTCGGCGGCTCCGCACAGTACGGTGCGGGCCCGGCCGGAGGCGAGCAGCCGGCGCGCGTAGTTGAGGGCGTGCAGTCCGGCGGTGCGCCCGCCGGCGATGGTCGCGTTGGGGCCCTTGAGCTGGTACCAGATGGCGCTCTGCCCGGCCGCGCAGTTCATCACGGTGTTGGGGAAGCGTGCCGGGTCGACGAAGAAGGGCTGCTCGCCGGTGAGCGAGTCGCGGGTGAAGTCCATCATCGACTGGGCGCTGCCGGTGGTGGTGCCGAGGGCGAACGCGGCGCCCTCGCCGGTGCCGACGGCCCGGTTGCGTTCGGCGTCGTCCAGCAGCGCGCCGGCCGCGGTCACGGCGAGCCCGGTGACGCGGTCCATGGAGCGGGTGCCCTTCTTGCCGAGCACCTCGCGCACGCCGAAGGAGGGCACGAGGCAGCCGACGCCGTCGGGGGTGGTGCCGTGCTCGGCACCGAGTTCGGTGACGGTGCCGCGCCGCTCCCGCAGGCCCGCGGCGTACGCGTCCCTGCCGATGCCGTACGGCGACACGGCCGACCATGCGGTGATCACCGGGTGGCCGGTGCCCGTGGTGAGGGTGGTCATGACCGTCACGTGTTCCTTCCGTTCAGGGGATGAGGCTTGAGGGTGGGAGGGTGCGGGCGGCTCAGAGGAAGAAGACCATCCGGTAGTCCTTCCAGCGCGCGGCCACTTCGTCCTCCCGGGCCAGCCGGACGCCGGCGAGGGGCGGGCGGGGCGAGCCGAGCGCCGCGAGCGCCGGCTCCTCGACCCAGACGCCGACGTCCGCGTCCAGGAGGGTGCGCAGACCCGCTCGCGGATCGGTGACCGTGTCGACGACGCGGTCGCCGATCCGCAGCGGCGGGGGCGGGGGTGCGTCGAGGGCGTAGGTGACGGCGGTGCCGCGCAGCAGGACGTCCAGTCCGCCGAGCTGGCGGTGCAGTTCGGTGGCGAGGTAGAGCTCGTCGAAGAACTGCTTGTCCAGGGCGCCCCGGTAGCCGCGTTCCACGATGGCGAGGACCCGCTGCCCGCCCGCTGTCCGACCGTCCATCAGATCACTCCGATCAGCAGCGTCTTGGCGGCGGCGGCGACGTTGGCGGCGTATCCGGCGGGCGGCCGGAGCACCACCTGCGGCAGGTGCTCCGTGACCCCGCGGTCGTCGCTGCAGAAGCGGCAGCCGTACCAGTGCAGCCGGTCCGGGAAGGCCCCGAGCAGGTCCTCGGCCAGGCCCGGCAGGGACGGGTAGGTCCGGTTCCAGTCCGCCAGGTTGCGCGGCTTGTCCGGGCCCTGCGCACGCTGGGTCAGCAGTGTGGCGTAGCCGCACGTCCACACCTGGACGGCGGCGCCGCGCTCCAGCAGGGCCTGGGTGAGCCGCAGCGCACTGGTGACCTGGTCGCCGGCGTGCGGCGCGCCCATGAGGGTGAGCAGGACGTCGGTGTGCGGAATCTGCCTGGCCACTTAATGCCACACCACCCGGACCGCCGGATCGAGGATCCAGCCCGCCACCACGTCCATGCCGACGACGCGCAGCTCGGGCCGCAGGCCGGCGGTGTCCAGTCCGTGCTGGGCGAGCGAGAAGCTGTCCGCCGCGAGGACGCCGCCCTCCTTCTGGAACCGGTCCAGGTCGGCGTCGCTGCCCGGCACCGCGAGCACGACCCCGTCCTGGACCAGGAACAGCAGGGCGGACTCCCCGGTGATCACCTGGGTCACCGCGTCGCGCCGGAAGCCGGTGTCCGCGGCCCGCCCCTGGCTCTCGATGAGCAGCAGGCGCGGGGCGGTGCTCTCCCAGTCGGCCGCGTTCACCGCCTGTTCGGTCACGCCTGCGGCGCCTTGCCGTGCAGGGCGTCCAGGACGCGCTGGTCGAAGGTGACCAGCTTCCAGTCGCGGCGGTTCTCGATCAGGGCGTAGCCGTGGACGATGCGTCCGGTGGCGGTCTTCACCAGCTTGCCGTCGCGCAGCACGTACCAGTCCATGCGGGAGGTGTAGGTGAAGTCCTTGAAGACCTCCTCCACCGTGTAGACGGTGTACAGGTCCTCCTCCATCAGCGCCTCGTCGAGGATGCGGATGTCGGAGCGGGGGACGACGGGGATCCAGCGGCGGTCGTCCAGCAGGGTCTTGATGGAGATGCCCCGGTCGGCGACGAAGCGGTCCTTGCCCTCCTCCATCAGGCGGAGGTAGCCGGACATCTGGATGCGCTCGGTGAAGTGGCAGTAGGGGTAGGGGATGTTCCACTTCCACGCGTAGGCGTTCTGCCCGGCGGTCAGGGAGGCGAGGATCTCCTCCTCGGACGGGGCGGCGGTGCCCGGCTCGCGCTCGAGGTCGTCGCCGAGGCGGGCGACGGCGAACCGGGCGAGCTGCGCCGGCACCTCGCCGGCCGCCTCCAGGTAGGTGTCCGTGCGCAGCGAGACGCGGACCTTGGAGGTGACGGCCTTGTGGATCTCGCCGTCGCGCTCGAAGCTGATGGTGACCTTGAACCCGAGGGTGCCGTCGTCGTCCTTGGTCCAGGGCGCGACCTGCGCCTCGGCGACGTCGTCCATGTGGAAGGCGTGCAGGATGCGGGTGTCGATCGACACCAGGTCCAGGCCCAGGCCGTGCTCCTCGTACAGGGCGCGGGCGGGCAGGCCGGCCTGCCGGAAGTGGTCCAGGACGGCTTCCTCGACCAGGTAGTTGACGTGTTTGAAGCCGATCCAGGTGCAGATGTTGGAGCCCTCGTAGCGTGGGCGCACCTGCGTGCTGGTGGCGGTGTCGAGCAGGGCCTTGACGGCGGTGTCGGTGACGAGGGTCATCGCTGGGGCTCCAGGGCGTCGTGAGGGGCGGCTCCCCGCTGGAGGGGGAGGCCCAGGGTGGCGTGGACGAAGCTGCTCACCTCGGCGGCGAACTCCTCGGCCGCCTCGAGCATCGGGAAGTGGCCGCAGGACAGGACGCGGGCCGTGGCGTCGGGCAGGGCCCGGGCGAGGGCCACGCTCTCCTCGGCGCGGGCGGCGAAGTCGGTCTCGCCGCCGATGACGAGGGCGGGCACGGTGATCCGGCCGGTGTCCAGGGCGGGGGTGCGCAGGTACAGCTCGAAGAACCGCAGCCAGCCGTAGGGGCCGACCCGGTCGCGCACCCGGGTGCCCATGGCCCGCTGCACGTCGGCGGGGAGCCGGCCGCCCGAGTGGACGCGGATCCCCTCCTCCATGATCAGGTGGAAGTCGTTGAGGTAGTAGCTGATGGTGTTCCAGTCGAACTCGTCGGCGCCGGCCCGGTAGAAGGGCGAGACGAGGACGAGGGCCCGGATGCCGAGGCGGCGCGGCGCGTCGACGCCGCCCCGCTGCTTCTGGTCGAGCAGGTCCAGCAGGACGTTGGCCGCCATGGAGTGGGCGACCACCACCTCGGCGCCGCCGGGGACGGCCGCCAGGGCCTGGGCGAGCCGGCCGCGCAGGTTGGGCTCGTGTCCCCAGTCGGCGATGGTCTCGGGGCGCCAGGGCAGCCGGGCGGTCCACACCTGGCAGGCGTCCGGCAGCAGCGGCAGGGCGCGCTCCCAGACGCTGTCGTTGGCGGCCAGTCCGTGCAGCAGCAGGACGCGGGGGCCGGGGCCGTCGGTGCGTTGTTCGACGGCGACGGGCCGCAGGTCGATATGTGTGTTCACCGGGATCGTCTCCTCGTCGCCGTCAGGCGGCTTCGGGCGCGAGCAGCAGCAGGTCCGCACCGGCGTCGTGGTCCGCGCCGCCCGCCACGGCCCGCACCGGCTCGCGCCGGCCGGCGTCGAACCAGCCGACGGCGGCGGCGACCTGGAGCACCCCGAACGCTCCGGAGGCGCTGCCGAGGTGCGCGGGCAGCTCCCAGTGGCCGGGCTCGCGCGGTGCGTCGGCCGCCCTGCGGTAGGGGCCGAGCACGGCGCGGACGGTGGCGTGGCGCGCGGTGGCGGCCGTGCGGGCCTCCAGGACGAGCGCGGCTCCGCCGTCGACGGCCCGGCCGCCGCCCAGGAGCCGGCGTACGACCTCGTTGTCGGGTTCGACGCCGAGCACCAGGAACCGCTCGGCGCGGCCGGCCGCGATCATGGTGGCCGCCCAGTGCACGGCGTCCAGGCCGGACGTCTCGCCGTTGCAGACCATCAGGTTGGGGCCGCGCAGCCCGTAGCGGATGGCCGCGGAGGAGGCGATGACGTTGCTGGAGGCGTTGGGCAGGTCCATCGGGCTGGTGCCGGTGACGGTCTCCTCGCGGAGGGTGTCGAGGGCACGGGCCACGGTGTCGAGGTTGCCGAAGTTGGAGCTGGCGACGATGCCGGTGCTCCCGGCGGGCACGGTCAGGCCGTCCTCGCCGAGCAGTGCGGCGTCGCGCAGGGCGGCGGCGGTGAGGGCGTAGCCGAGCTGGGTGGCCCGGTCCTTGTAGCGCAGCCCCTTGCGGCCGACGTGGTCGGCCGGTTCGACGGGGGTGCCGCCGGGGGGCGGGCCGTCGGCGAGGGCCGCTACGGTGTCGGCGCCCGGCAGCAGGACGGCGGCGCCGGAGACCACCACGGTGGTCTCGGTGGTCGCTTCGGTCATCGGGTCCCCTCCACAAGGGCCACGGCGTTGATGCCGCCGAAGCCGAAGGCGTTGAGCTGTGCCACGCCCAGGTCGCGGCCGGTGGCGGCCTCGCCGGTGACGAAGCGGAACGGCGCCGCCTCCTCGACCGGGTCGTCGAGGCCCACGGTCGGGGGCACCCGGCCCTCCTGGAGGGCGCGGACGCCGATGATCAGGTTGATCAGTCCGGAGGCGCCGGAGGTGTGGCCGGTCATGGACTTGACGGCGGTCATCAGGGGGGCGGAGGCGTCCTCGCCGAGGACGTCGCGCAGGGCGGTGGCCTCGGCCTCGTCGTTGAGCAGGGTGCCGGTGCCGTGCAGCATCACCAGGTCGATGTCGGACGGCTTGACGCCGGCGATCCGGTGGGCGGCGCGCATGGCCTGGGCGATGCCGTCCGGGGAGGGCGCGGTGACGTGGTAGGCGTCGCAGTTGACGGCGACGCCGCGCAGCCGCCCGTGGACCCGGCGGGTGCCGTCGTCGGTGCGGCGCAGCACGATCGCGGCGGCGCCGTCGCCCATCAGCACGCCGGTGCGGTTGCGGTCGAAGGGCCGCACCCGGTCCGGGGGCTGCGGGTGGACGCGCTCCAGCAGCCCGTACATGGACTCGGTCAGCACGTCGACGCCGGCGACGATCACGGTGTCGGGGGCGCCGTCGCCCTCCTGGTCGAGCAGGTCGGAGGCGAGGGCCAGCGCGTACAGCGAGGCCGAGCAGGCGTTGGAGAAGGTGTGGGTGACGTCGGCGTTGAAGCGTTCGCGCAGCCCGGTGCCGAAGTGCAGCCCGGAGTCGGCGAACGGGGAGCCGTCGCGCCACCACAGCTCCAGCGAGCGCAGTTCCCGCAGGCCGGTGCCGACGAGGACGGGGATGCCGCTGAGGTCCTCGCCGAGCCCGGCGTCGGCGGCGGCCTGGCCGACCGCGTCGAGCAGCAGCCGGGTCGCTCTGCCGGGGACGTCGTGGCCGGGGGCCGGCCGGTCGTCGACCTCGTAGGCGTGCTGGGCGCGGAATCTGCTGCGGTCGAAGCCGCGCAGTTCGGCCCGGCCGCTGACGCCCCGGCACAGGGCGTCGAACAGTTCGCCGACGCCGGAGCCGGTGGCGGCGACTGCGCCCATGCCGACGATGGGGCGGTACGTCATGACGCCTCCCTGATCGCGTAGCTCGCGTCGTGACCGCCCGCGGCGTCACCCGCGCCGTGGTCCCCGTCGTAGCGGCCGAGCAGGACCGCCGCGTTGTTCCCGCCGAACGCCAGGCCGTTGTTCTGCACGATCCGCAGATCGGCGTCGACGGCCCGGTTGGGTACGCAGTCGACGTCGCACTCGGGGTCGGTGGTGACGTGGTTGATGGTGGGCGGGATGAAACGGTTCTGGATGGCCAGGGCGCAGCCGATGGCGCCCAGCGCGCTGGCCGCGCCCATGGTGTGGCCGAGCATCGACTTCATGGACACGGTGCGCGGCGGGGTGTCCCCGAACACCTGGCGGATGGCGCCCGCCTCGGTGATGTCGTTGGCCTTGGTGCCGGTGCCGTGCGCGGAGATGAGGTCCACCTCGTGCGGGGCGACGCCGGCGTTGTCGAGGGCGAGGCGCATCAGGCCGGCGACGCTGTCCTGGTCGGGGGCCACCTGGTGGTGGGCGTCGCAGTTCAGGCCGTAGCCGAGCACCTCGGCGTAGATGGTGGCGCCGCGCTCCAGGGCGGTCTCGAGCGGCTCCAGGACGAGGACGCCCGCGCCCTCGCCGGTGAGGATGCCCTTGCGGTCGACGTCGAAGGGCTGGCAGCGGTCCGGGGCGATGGTGCCGAGCCGGTAGAAGCCGGTGAACGTCTTGCGGCACATGGCGTCGGCGCCGCCGCAGAAGGCGAAGTCCGCCTCGCCGGAGCTGACGGCGTCGAAGCCGTAGCCGATGGCGTAGTTCCCCGCCGAGCAGGCGGTGGGGACGGTGAGGGCCTCCACGTCGCTGAGGCCCAGTTCCTGCGCGATGGCCACCGACAGCCGCCCGGCCGGCACCCGCCGGGCGGCCGCGGGGTCGAACGCGCCTGTTCCGTGGGCGAGTTCGCTCTCGACCAGCTGGTCGAGGTCGTAGCTCTCGCCGTCGGTGGTGCCGATGGAGATCAGCCCGCGCCGGGCGCGCAGCCAGGTCGGGTCGAGTCCGGAGTCCTCCAGGGCCATCCGGGCAGCCGCCGTCGAGAACTGCGCGGCCCTGCCGAGCTGTTCCACCTCCAGCGTGCTGATCCAGTCCCGCGGTTCGAAGTCCGTGATCTCGCACCCGTTCGCGTGGGCGAAGCCCTCGGTGTCGAACACGGTGATGGGCCGGGCACCGCTGCGGCCCTCGCGGAGTCCCTGGAGGAACTCCTTCGCGCCCAGTCCGATGCTGGAGACCACCCCGAGTCCGGTGAGGACCACCCGGCGCCGCTCCGGACGCCTCCGGCCGGTGCCGCTCACTGCCGTCGTCATGCCAACCTCCCAGTCCGCGCGAGCGGTTCGACTACCAGCCGGCCGGCTCCGCGACGACCTCGTAGACGCCCTTGAGGTTCACCATGCGCGGCAGCTCGCTCTGGTTGATGACGACGCCGAACTCCTTCTCCAGGGCGGCGAGAATCTCGATGGCGCGGAGCGAGTCGGCGTTGTGGTCCTCCTTGAAAAGGCTGACCTCGGTGACCTCGTCCTCCTCTATCTCGAGAATGTCGCAGACGATTTCCTTGATGGTTTCCAGACGCTCGTCGCGCGTGGCAGTGGTCACGCCATTACCTCTTTCCGAAGGGCCGCAGTCGGTTTTTTATGCGGCACGTTTCCATCGCTTCTGAATGGTGCGAGGCGACCCGCTTCCCTCACAACAGCGGCTGCAACAAGCTGCCACCGGCGCAAGGGAATTCGGGTGTGCGGCCGTGATGCGGCCAGGTATCAGGGGAGAAAGCTCCCGCGCAGGCGCGGCAGGGCGTCGGCGAGCGAGGCCACCGCGTCGAAGAGGGCACCGCCGAGCCGGCGGTCGGGGGCCGCGGGCATACGGGAGGCCGGCCCGGTCACGGCCAGGGCGGCGGCCACCCGGTCGTCGGGGGCGCGCACGGGGACGGCGTACGTCACGCTGCCCGGGCGCAGCGGGTCGGGTCCGTAGGCCCACCCCCTGCGGCGTACGGCGGCGAGCTGGGCGGCGGTGAACCGGGCGCAGCTGAGCGCCTCGGACAGCTCGTCGGGCGGCTCCCAGGCGAGCAGCACCCCGGCGACGGGGCCCGCCGAGGCGGGCCGGGTGGCGCCGACGGGCGGGGGGCCGCCGGCGACGGAGGCGGCGACACAGATCTGCAGACCGTCACGGCGCCGGTGGAGGAGTGCGTCGAGGCCGGTCGCCGCGCGCAGTCCGGCGAGGACCGGTCCCGCGGCCATGGCCAGCCGGTCGTGGCGTACGCCGAGGGCGGTGGCGTCGAGCCGGGGGCCGAGGACGAACCGGCCGTGCAGGTCGCGGGTGAACAGTCCGAGGCGTTCCAGGGCGACGGCGATGCGGTGGACGGTCGGCCGGGCGAGTCCGCTGTACATGACGAGGTCGCCGAGGGTGGCGGGGCCGCCCTCCACGATCTCCAGCAGCACGGCCGCCTTGTCGAGCACGCCGACACCGGTCGCCGTCCGGGGCCGGGTCGCGGTGCTCATCGCTTCGGCGCCAGCCGCGCACGGATGTCCCGGACGAGGTCGTCGCGGCGGTCCATCAGGTAGAAGTGGCCGCCCGGCAGCACCGTCAGGTCGAATCCCTTCGGTGCGACGCCCGCCCAGGCGGCGACCTCGTCGGCCCGGATGTCGGGGTCGTCGGCGCCGACGTAGCCGGCCACCGGGCAGCCGAGGGGGACGCCGGGCCGTGCGGTGTAGCGGGCGACGGCGGCGAAGTCGGCCCGGATGGCGGGCAGGACCAGCTCGCGCAGGTCCGCGTCGTCGAGGAGCGCGGCGTCGGTGCCGCCGAGCCGCCTGACCTCGTCCAGCAGGGCGCCGTCGCCGCCGAGGGCCGCGGTGCGCGGGGTGAGCAGGTGCGGGGCCTTGCGGCAGGAGACCATCAGCAGGTCCAGCGCGGTGTGGTGGCGTGCCTCCAGGCGCAGGGCGAGCTCGTATCCGACGGAGGCGCCCATGCTGTGGCCGAACACGGCCAGCGGGGTGCCGAGGTAGGGCAACAGTTCGTCGGCGAGCGCGTCGGCGAGTTCCTCTATGCTGGTGAGCGGTTCTTCCGCGATGCGCTCCTGCCGGCCGGGGTAGCGGGCGGCGAGGACCTCCACGTCGTCGCCGAAGGCGTGCCCCCAGTCGTGGAAGAAGCCGGCCGAGCCGCCCGCGTGGGGCAGGCACAGCAGCCGCAGTCGGGGCGGGGCGGCGGTGGCGTAGCGCCGCAGCCAGATGCTTGTCGTGCCGAGTGCCATGGCAGGGGGCCTCCTTGTGGCGTGGGGTGGTCGGTCCGGGCGTCCGGCGTGGCGCGGGCTCGTCAGTCCAGGGCGCCCGGGGCGTCCAGCGACACGACCTCGGTGTCCGGGGTGATCCGGCGGGCCAGCCCGGCCAGGGTGCGGCCGGGCCCGACCTCGACGAGTCGGCGGCAGCCGAGCGGACCGACGAGGGTGTGCACGCTCTGTTCCCACAGCACCGGGGAGGTGAGCTGGCGGGTGCCGAGGGCGGGCCAGTCGCAGTCACCGGAGTGCGCCTCGGCGTCCACGTTGGCCACGACGGGCAGGTGGGAGGGGGCGAAGGAGGTGTCCTTCAGCGCGCTGCGCAGGGCGTCGGCGGCGGGTTCCATGTACGGGCTGTGGAAGGCGCCGCCGACCTGGAGCCGGATGAGCTTGGCGCCGATGGAGGGCGCCTCGACGGCCAGGCGGTCGATGCCCTCGGCGGAGCCGGAGACGACGGTCTGGCCTGGCGCGTTGACGTTGGCCACCCACACCTCGAGCCCGTCCTCGCGCATCCGTGCGGTCAGCGCGGCCACCTCGGTCAGGGGCGCGGCGACGAGGACGCCCATGGTGCCCTCGACGGCCTCGGCGGCCCTTCGCATGGCCCGGCCGCGGGCGGCGACCAGTCCGGCCGCCGCGGGCAGGGTGAGCGCGCCGGCGGCGACGAGGGCGGCGTACTCGCCGAGGCTGTGGCCCGCGCAGGCGACGACGGTGCCGCCGAGGGCGTCCCGGCGTACGGCCTCGGCGTGCGCGATCACCGAGACGCTGAACACGGCGAGCTGGGCCAGGTCGGTGCGGCGCAGCCGCTCGCCGGGGGTGTGCAGCAGGAGTTCGGGAATGTCCTCTCCGGTGACCTCGGAGATCTGCCGGGTGAGTTCCCAGGACGGAGTTTCTTTCCAGGGTTCTCCCATGGCCTCTTTCTGTGTTCCCTGTCCTGGAAACAGCAGGGCGACCGGCATACGACTCATGGACCCGCCTTCCGCGTGAATGCACCGGGGAGAGCGGGGACCCGTCCGGGAATCGGAGCCGACGGGTCCCCGCGAGCCGGCGGACGGGAGCGGGGGATTCTCGGCGCCGCCGGGGAAGGAATTCACGCAAGCCCCGCGAGGGGTGAATCCCTTTCTCGCACTCCATGGAACTGCCGGTGCGCGGCGGGCGGCAACACCGCTTTCAGGAAGCTGCCAGCCGGGAGGTCACGGCCGGTCGCCGGGGCGTGCGCGATGCGGTGCGGCCGGGGGCAGCAGGCCGAGCTCGGCGGCCCGCACTCCGGCCTGGAAGCGGGAGTTGGCGCCGAGCAGCGCCATGATCTCGGCGACGTGCCGCCGGTAGGTGCGTACCGAGACGGCGAGGTCGCGGGCGGCCACCTCGTCGGTGACGCCGGCCCACAGGGCGGCGAGGATCTGCCGGGCGAGGGCACCGCGGTCGCGGTTGCCGAAGACGACGCGTTCACCGGCGGGCACGGCGTCGCGCCAGACGTTCTCGAAGAGGGTGCCGAGGGTGTGCAGCAGTTCCGGTGCCCGGATCATGGAGGCGCGCCGGCCGACGGCGGACTCGGCGACGACGAGCGCGACGGTGCCGTCCACCATGAGCGCCTGGAGCGGGGGCACTCTGGCGATGCGGATGGCCACCGGTCTCTCCTTGCCGAGCTGTTCGCGGACGAAGTCCTCGTCGACCAGGGCGGGGCTGCTGAGCAGCCGGACCATGACGGTGTCGGAGGCTTCGTAGATCAGCTGCCGTTCGACTCCTTCGCCGCGGCCGGGTTCCTCTCGGTCGCCGGTCATGCGGGCGTGCACGATGTCGATGGTGCGCGTCGCCCCCGAGATGAGGTCCCGCGCCTGTTGGAGCACCACGGCGTAGCCGCCCTCGACGACCGTGATCCGCTGTTCCTGGAGGCTGCGGTCGCGGTGGATGGCCACCGTCGACTCGATCAGGGTCTGCACCTGGAGGAGGGCCTGCTCGAGGTCGTCCTCAGCGCTGTCCGACACGTCCTGTTCCCCGTTCCCCGTTCGATCCCCGCCGAGCGAAACGGTTGTGCTCCTCGCGTGCCCTGCCCTGCGCGGCCGGTGGTGGGGCCGAGGGGGCGGGCGGCCTGTGGCGCTCCGGTCGGCGGGGTGGTGCCGGGTGCGCCACGAGCACCCGGCTGTACAAGGGGCGCCGTGCACCCGGGGTGCGGACGGTGTGGACGGCGAGGCTCACGGCTACTCCTGCTGCATCAGCCCCAGTTCGACGGCGCGCGCTCCGGCCTGGAAGCGGGAGCTGGCGCCCAGTTCCCGCATGATCTCCGCGACATGGCGTCGGTAGGTGCGCAGGGAGACATTGAGTTCGCGGGCGGCGACGTCGTCGGTCTGGCCGGAGCGCAGCCGCTCCAGGATCCTGCGGCTGAGGTCGCTGCGCAGCCGCGGGCCGAGGGCGAGGTGGTCGTCGAGCCGCCGGCAGCGCGACCAGGTCCCCGCGAAGAGCAGTTCGAGGGCGCGCACGGCCGCGGTGTCGGTGACCAGGGTTGCCTGGGCGCCGCTGTCGCTGCCGGGCACGGCGCGGATCAGGGCGCGGGCGCCGTCGACCACGACGGCGTCCCGTAACTGCCCCTCGGAGCACCGTACTTCGAAGCGGCTGCCGCCGGCCGCGCTCAGCCGGGCGAGGGAGCCGTCCGCGACCGCGGTGGCGCACAGGACCCGCACGTGCGGGCCGGGCCGGGTCTCGGTGAGCAGTTCCTTCACGGTGGCGCTGAACTCGTCGGCGGAGGTCAGGGCGACGCACACGGTGTGGCGCGCCTCCCCGAGCAGCTCGTGCAGCGCCTCGCGCAGCACCGCGACGCTGGTGTGCGTCCCGTCGGGGCCGCCCGCGGGACGCCTGCGGTAGAGGGAGACGGTGGACTCGATGAGCGCCCGGGCCTGCAGCAGGGTCTGCTCGACATGGGCCGCGTGATCCCCGCGGGCCGTGTCCGGCACCCGGTCCGCTCCTGGTGGGTCGATGACAGCACCGGTCACTGGTGTCCCCCTTGGTCACCCAGCCCTGATCGTGGCTCAAGCGTGCATCTTGCCGAGGCCCGACGGCTCACCGCACTCCCACGCCAAGATTCGTGAAAACCGAACTGTTCAATCGTGAATCTTTTCGGCGGATGCGAGCCTGCCTCGACTCAGACAATAGTTCGCTGGCTCAGAACCAGTCAACAAGATCCAGCCTGCCGGCGTCGGCCGGCCGAAGGCTAAATCCGCTTTCCACTTTTTCGGGCGGCTGCGGATTTCTTCCAGACACCCTGACAACAAGCTGCACCTCATCCCCCGAACTTGACTCTCCGCTTCCGGTTGCGCCACCGAGCGCTCCACTCCCCTCACCCCGCGTCGCACTTCTGTCCGCTTCCGGCCAACTGCCCCCCGCTCCAGCCCCGCTCGAGCCTTGGCCAAGCCTACGGTGACCGGGTGACGACGAGCCAGACGGGGGGCGTAGGGCCCACCTTTGCGCCACATTCCGAGCGCAACGGTGCGGCCGGCCGGTGGCACCGTTCGCCGACCGGACGGTACGGCCCGCTTGATCGGGAATTCCTCGGGGGAAATGACATCGGCACGGACGCGGCAATAGCGTTCCGCCGGCTCCCGGGGCAGCAGTGCAGCTCGCCGCGACACACCGCGTCGAGCGAGGTTTGACGGTATTCCAGGTGCCGTACGGGGGAATTGCAGATGACTGAAAAGTACAAGGCGCGGTGACGTCCGGGTGGACGCGCGACGCACCCGTGGCCGCCGCGCCCCTCCCACCGGATCCCGCCACCTGCCGAGCGGCTCCGGCTCCGTCACCCCCGCAGCGCTCTCCCGCCAGCAGGGCGCAACGCCGTCCGCCCACGCCCCGCACAGGCACAGCACAGCGCCTCGCCCCCCCTCACCCCCACCCCGTGCAAAGCAGCGTCACATCGAGTCACGTCCGTTCCTTCACGTTCCGGCGAGACGCGGCCCGCGCCGCCCGCCTTCGAAGACAGGGAGAGACACGATCGTGAACCGCCCACCCTCCACACCGCGTTCCCTCGCCGACCTGCTGCTGACCGCCGCCGACCGGCATCCCGGCACCGGCGTCGGCTACTGCCTCGGCCCCGCCGACGCGGACTGCCGGGACGTGCCCTATCCGGACCTGCTGGCCGAATCCGCCCGCCTCCTGACCGCGCTGCGCGCCCGGGGACTGCGGCCGGGCGACCGGGTCGTACCGGTCCTGGAACGACCACAGGACTTCCTGCCCGTGTTCTGGGCCGCGGTGCTCGGCGGCTTCGTCCCCTGCCCCATGGCACCGCTGCGCGGCGACCGGGACCGCTGGGCCACCCAGCTGGAGCACGTGAACACCCTGCTCGGCGGCCCCCTGGTGGTGACGGGCGCGGCCCTGGCCGCCGAACTGCCCGCCGTGGACGGCCTGTCGGTGGCGTCCCTGGAGGAGCTGCGCGCCGCCGGCCCGGTGCCCGCCGGGGACTTCCACCGCGCGGCGCCCGAGGACACCGCCGTCCTCGTCCTGACCTCCGGGTCCACCGGCCACTCCAAGGCGGTCGTCCTCACCCACGCCAACCTGCTGGCCTCCATGGCGGCGAAGAACGGCCACCACCGGCTCACCGCCGGTGACACCACCCTCAACTGGGTGTCCTTCGACCATGTGGCCGCCCTGCTGGAGTGCCATCTGCTGCCGCTGTCCACGGGCAGCCGGCAGCTGCACGTCCAGGCGCAGGTCGTCCTCGGCGAGCCGCTGGAGTTCCTCCGGCTGATCTCGCGGCACGGCGTCACGATGACCTTCACCCCGAACTTCCTGCTCGGTCTGATCAACGCGGCCGGCGACCGGCTGCGCGAGAGCGGCGAGCGGCTTGACCTGTCCCGGCTGCGGCACATCATCAGCGGCGGCGAGGCCGTGGTCGTCGCCACCGGGGAGAGATTCCTCGACCGCCTCGCCCCCTACGGACTGGCCCGCGACGCGCTGTGGCCCGCCTTCGGCATGACCGAGACCTGCGCCGGCAGCGTGTACTCCCGCAAGGCGTTCCCGGACGCCGACCGCGGCGCGGAGTTCGCCAATCTCGGCACCCCGGTCCACGGCCTGCGCATCCGCATAGCCGACCCGGAGGACCGCCCGCTGCCCGAGGGCCAGGTGGGCGAGCTGCAGCTGCGCGGCCCGATGATCACCCCGGGGTACTACAACAACGAGACGGCCACGCGTGAGGCGTTCACCGCGGACGGCTGGTTCCGCAGCGGCGACCTGGGCCGGCTCGACGAGGGGCGGCTGACGCTGGTCGGGCGCAGCAAGGACAGCATCATCGTCAACGGCGTCAACTACTTCTCCCACGACATCGAGTCCGTCCTCGAATGGCTCGACGGCGTGGCCCGTTCCTACGTCGCCGCCTTCCCCGTCCGCCCGGCCGGCAGCGACACCGAGCAGCTGGTGATCGCCTTCGCCCCGCAGGCCGCGGCGACCGGCGGAGCCGGCGCCACCGACGAGGCCGCCCTGCACCGGGTGCTCACGGCCGTCCGCAGCACCGTGGTGATGCACTGGGGTTTCCGGCCGACGCTGGTCCTGCCGCTGCCGCCCGAGGCGTTCCCCAAGACCAGCCTCGGCAAGATCCAGCGCTCGCTGATGCGCCGGCGACTGGAGCAGGGCGCGTACGACACCGAGCGCCGGGCCGTCGACGAGCTGACGCTGCGCATGCTCGGCGGCTACACCGCCCCCGAGGGCGCGACCGAGCGGGTGCTCGCGGAGATCTACGCCGAGCTGTTCGACACCGACCCGGCCGCGATCAGCGCCACCGCCAACTTCTTCGACCTGGGCGGCACGTCACTGGACATCCTGCGGCTGCGCGGGCGGGTCGCCGAGCGGCTCGGCGTCGGCGGCCTGGAGGTGATCACGGTCCTCAGGGCACCGACGGTCCGTGCCCTGGCCGCCCGGCTCGACGAGGGCGCCGCGTCCGGCACACGGGAGTACGACCCGCTGGTGCCGATGCAGACCGGCGGCGCCAAGACACCCCTGTTCTGCGTCCACCCGGGCGTGGGCGAGGTGCTGGTCTTCGTCAACCTCGCCAAGTACTTCGCGGGCGACCGGCCGTTCCACGCGCTGCGGGCCCGCGGCTTCGACGAGGGCGAGAAGCCGTTCGCGACGTTCGAGCAGATGGTGGACTGCTACGCCGACGCGATCCAGCGCAAGCAGCCGCACGGCCCGTACGCGGTCGCCGGATACTCCTTCGGCGGCGTGGTCGCCTTCGAGATCGCCAAGGTGCTGCGCGAGCGCGGGGAGCGCGTCGACTTCGTCGGCAGTCTCAACCTGCCGCCGCACATCAAGTACCGCATGGAGGAACTGGACTTCGCCGAGACCGCGACGAACCTGGCCTTCTTCCTCGCACTGATCGACAAGAAGCAGAGCACCGAACTGCCCGAGCGGCTGCGCCCGCTCCCCCGCGAGGAACAGATCGCCCGGCTCATGGAGCTGGCCCCGGCCGGCCGGCTGGCCGAACTCGACCTGGACGCCGACCGGTTCGCCGCCTGGGCGGAACTCGCCAACGCCCTCACCGACCTCGGCCGCGGCTACGAGCCCAGCGGCTCGGTGCCGTCGGTCAGCGTCTTCCACGCGATCCCGCTGCGCGGCACCCGGCAGGACTGGCTCGACAAGGAACTGCGCCGCTGGGACGACTTCACCACCGGGCCCAACCGCTACATCGAGGTGCCCGGCGAGCACTACACCATGCTGTCCCCGCAGCACGTGGCCGAGTTCCAGGCGATCCTGCGCCGGGAGCTGGACCTGCGGCTCGCGGAGGCCGACGAGATCGCGATCCGACGGGGAGACGACCGATGACGCGCGGCAGCGGAACAGGCACAGGAACAGGCACAGGCGCGGGCACCGGCTCGGACCCGGCGAGCGCGCTGCGCGGCGCCAAGGTCCTGATCACCGGCGGCACCGGGCAGGTCGCCCGGCCGGTCGCCGAGGCGCTGGCCGAGCACAACGACGTGTGGTGCCTGGGCCGCTTCGCCGACCCGGACGTCGAGCGCGCGCTGAACCGGCGCGGGATCACCACCTGGCGGTGGGACATGGACGACCCGTCCCCGCACGCCCTCAAGGGACTCCCGGAAGACTTCACGCACGTGTTCCACTCGGCGGTGCGCCGCGGCGAGGACGGTGACTTCAACGCCACCGCGGAGATCAACGCGGTCGCCACCGGGCGCCTGATGCAGCACTGCCGCACCGCCTCGTCGTTCCTGTACGTCTCCACGGGCGCCCTGTACAAGCGGCAGACCCTGGACCACCGGTACACCGAGGACGACCCGGTCGACGGCGCCGCGGACTGGCTGCCCGCCTACCCGATGGGCAAGCTCGCCACCGAGGGCGCGGTGCGCGCCTTCGCGCAGGTCCTGGAGCTGCCCACGACCATCGCGCGGCTCAACATCGCCTACGGACCCGGCACGTACGGCGGGGTCCCGATGCTCTACTTCAAGCAGATGCTCGCCGGCGCCCCGATCGCCGTGCCGCTGGAGGGCCAGAACTGGTGCTCGCTGCTGTACACCGACGATCTCGTCGCGCAGGTCCCGCATCTGTGGCGGGCCGCGTCGGTGCCCTCGACGCTCGTGAACTGGGGCGGTGACGAGTCGGTCGGCGTCACCGACTGCATCCGTCACATCGAGGCCCTGACGGGCGTACCGGCCCTGCTGGTGCCGAGCGAGGTCACGCGCGAGACCTATCAGTTCGACCCGGCGCTGCGCCGCCGGCTGACCGGCCCCTGCCGGGTCGGCTGGCGGGACGGCATCGAGCGCACCCTGAGGACCCTGCACCCCGACCGTTTCGGCGTCTGACGAGGGAGACGGCACGATGACGACGGCACTGGCGACCGCGACGGCAGCGGCGACTGCCACCGCGACTGCGACTGCGACTGCGACTGCGACGGACACGACCGAGAATCTGCGGCTGGTCCGGCGCGCCTACGAGGCGTTCCACGCCCGGGACGTGGGCGCGCTGCTGGCGACCCTGGACCCCGAGGTGGAGTGGGTGCACCCCGACGGGATGACCGGGTACGACCTGGGCGGCACCAAGCGCGGTCACGCGGGCGTGCGGGCGTTCCTGGCCCGTGTCCCCACCGTGCTCGGCGGAATGCGCCTGGAGCCACGCGAGTTCGTGGCGGACGGGGACCGGGTGGTGGTGTTCGGCGAGCGCGAGGTGACCTCGGTGCGTGGCCGCACGGCGCGGCTGTCGTTCGTCCACTCCTGGACGCTGCGCGACGGCGTGGCGGTGCGCATGGAGGACATCTTCGACACGGTCGAGTTCCACCGGCTGATCGAGAGCTGAGCCGCCCGCGGCACGGCGCCGCGCCCTGTCTCCCCCGCTCGAGGAGACAGGGCGCGGCCGTCTCGGTCCGTGCCGGGCGCGCTACGAGCGCCTCGGCACCGGGATCACATAACGGCTGAAGAGCAGCTCGCGCAGCACGTCGTCGCCGCCCTCCACGAGCGACACGTACCGCATGTCGCGCACGAGCTTGCCGACGGGCAGGTCGTGCGTGTAGCCGAGCCCGCCGAACATCTCGGAGCCCACGGAGGCGACGTCCCAGCCCGCCTGGCCGCAGAACATCTTGGCGGTCAGGGCGGACTTGAGGGTGCCCTGGCGGTGGAAGAGGGCCGCGGCGCCGGGGTCGGCCATGATCGCGTCGTACTCGCGTGCGGCGCGCAGACAGTGGCTCTTCATAACGTCGATCCGCATCTCCATCTGCCCGAGCCGCTGCGCGAACACGGGGCTCTCGACGAGCGTGCCGCCGCGGAACGGCTTGTTCTTGGCGTAGGTCATGCAGTGGTCGCGGATCCGGCGGGCGATGCCGATGGCGGTGGCCGCGATGAGGATGCGGCTGGCGTTGAGGCCGATCTCCAGCAGGCGCAGTCCGGAGCCGTCGAGCCGGTACGCGGCGGGCACTCGGCAGCCCTGGAGGCTGACCTGGTAGGTGTGCGAGGTGCGCAGACCGATGACGTCCCAACGCCGCACGATCTCGATGCCGGGGGTGTCGCGCGGGATCAGCACGGCGTGATGGGTCTCGGCGTCCTCGGCCGAACGGGCGACGACGACGAGGAAGTCGGCGAAGTCCGTGTTGGTCGAGAAGAACTTCTCGCCGGTCACGACGAGTTCGTCGCCGTCGCGGGCCACCACGGTCTCGACGCGGCCGAGTTCGCTGCCGGCGGTCCGTTCGCTGCCGAGGGTCGCGCAGAACGAGCCCTTGGCGGCCATGGGTTCGAGGTACCGCGCCTTCAGCTCCTCGGAGCCGTACAGCTGCACCATGCTGGTGCCGAGCACCGAGATGAAGAGCGTGAAGGCCGCTCCGGCGTCGCCGTAGGAGAGCTCGTTGACGATCTCGACGCTGTCCTCCAGGCCGAGTCCGCGCCCGCCGAGCTCGGTGGGCAGCCACCAGTTGGCCAGTCCGGTCTCGCGGAACCTGTCGTAGACGTCCGAGGGCTTGTCGTCGAGGGCGTCCAGCTCGGCGTGGCGCCCTTCGAGACACTCCTTGACGAACGCGCGTACGGCCTTGAGGTCTTCCGGCTTCATTGCTCCACCCATTCCAGGTCCGGCACTCGGGGATGCGGACGTCGTCATTCGGAGGTCGCCCGCTGCACGAGGGCTTCGATGTCCAGGTCGTCGATCTCGTCGAGGTCGTCGATCTCATCGACCCCGCCGATCCCGCCGATCCCGTCGGTCCGGCTCATCCGGTCAGGCGCGTCGGCGTTGTCCGCGGTGCCGGGTTCGCCTGCCCCGTCGGCCGCCTCCGGGCCGGGGAACAGCAGGTCGCGCACGCGCTCGGCGAGCGCGGCGGGCGTCGGGTAGTTGTAGATCACCGTCGCGGGGACGTGGACGCCGGTGTCCTGCTTGACCTGGTTGCGGAACTCCACGCCGCTGAGAGAGTCGAAACCGATCTCCTGGAACGTCATGTCGGCGTCGATGTCGTCGGCGGACGCGTAACCCAGCACGCTGGCGGCGGTGTCCAGCAGCAGCGTCACCAGTTCCTCGCGCTGTTCCTCCTCCGGCAGGCCGGCCAGCCTGCGGGCCATGGGCGGCGTGCCGTCGGCGTCGGCGGGCGGCGCCTCGGCGGGGGCGGCGGCGGGAGCCGGGCGGACCAGGGTGTGCAGCAGCGCGGGGACCGTGTCCTGTTCCAGGGCTCCCCGGTCGATCTCCACGGGAAGCTGGAGGGTCTCGTCCGCGGTGAGTGCCGCGTCGAACAGGGCGAGACCGCGCTCGGCCGACAGCGGGACCATGCCGTGGCGGCGGAAGCGCGCCAGGTCGGCCGCGCCGAGCGTGCTCGCCATGCCGGTCTCCCACGGGCCCCAGGCCAGCGCCAGCGCGGGCAGTCCGGCCCGGGCGCGGTGCTCGGCGAGGGCGTTGAGGAAGGCGTTGGCGGCCGCGTAGTTGGCCTGGCCCGCGTTGCCGACCGCGCCGACCACGGAGGAGAACAGCACGAAGGCCGACAGCTCCAGGTCGGTGGTGAGCTCGTGCAGATGCCAGGCCGCGTCGGCCTTGGGCGCGAGGACACGGTCGATCCGGTCCGGGGTCATCAGCTCCACGGTGGTGTCGTCGAGCACGCCGGCCAGGTGTACGACCGCGGTGAGCGGGGCGTCCTCCGGGATTCGCGCGAGCTGCTCCGCCAGCGCCGCCGCGTCGGACACGTCACAGGCGGCCTGGGTGACGCGGGCGCCCAGGGCGGTCAGTTCGGCGGCCACCTCGGCGGCGCCGGAGCGGCTGAGCAGCAGCAGGTTGCGCACCCCGTGCTCGACGACGAGGTGCCGGGCGAGCAGCGCGCCCAGTCCGCCGGTCGCGCCGGTCAGCAGGACCGTGCCGTCCGGGTCGAAGGCCGGCGGCCGGGCACCGGACGTCTCGGGCACCGGGTCAAGGCGTGGGGCGTGGACGCGGCCCTGACGGATCGCCAGCTCGGGCAGGCGCGGGTCCAGGGTCTCCAGCGCGCGCTGCGAGGCGTCGGTGCCGTCGGTGTCCACGAGCACGAACTGGCCGTCGTGCTCGATCTGCGCGGCGCGCACCAGCCCCCACACGGGGGCGAGGGCCAGGTCGGGCGTCTCGCCGGGAAGGGCCGCGACGGCGTTGCGGGTCACGACGACCAGCGGGCGGTCGTGGTGGTCGTCCAGCCGCCGCTGCACCAGCTCCAGCGCCTCGTGGGCGGCGGCCCGCGCCGACGCGGGCGCGTCGCCGTGGCCGTCCGCCTCGATGCGGACGAGGTCGGCCGGTCCGCCGGGGTGTCCGGGGCCCGGCTCCAGCGGGGACCAGCGCACGGCGAACAGCCGGTCGGCCAGGGAGCCCCGGGAGAGCCGGTCCGCCGAGGCCGGCATGAAGGCGAGCGACTCCACGGTGAGCACGGGGTCGCCGTCGAGGTCCGTGACGGTCACCGACACCTCGGTGGCGCTGATCCGGGTGGCGCGGACCCGCAGGCGTCCGGTGGCGGGCGCGTGGCAGGTCACCGACGACCAGGAGTAGGGCAGCAGCGCCTGTGAGGCGTCGTCCGCTGTCATCAGGGACAGCGCCGGGTGCAGGGCGGCGTCGAGGAGGGCGGGGTGCACGGTGAAGCCGGACCTGGCGTGCGGCACGCGTGCCGGCAGTTCGACCTCGGCGCGGACCTCGTCGTCGCCGAGCCGCCACAGCGCGCGCAGTCCCTGGAAGGCGGGGCCGTACGCGTAGCCGCGGTCGGCGAGCCGGGTGTAGAAGGCGGGAACGTCCACGGCGACGGCGTGCTGGGGCAGCCACAGGTCCGTGGCGGTGCTGCGGGCGGCCGCCCGCGGGACGGCGTGTCCGGTGGCGTGCCGGGTCCAGGCGCCGGAGGTGTGGGAGGCGGGCCGCGCGTACACACCGACGGGGCGCCGGCCGGACGGCTCCGCCTCGCCGACGACGACCTGGATGCGCACCGGGCCCTCGGCGAAGGTGAGCGGTGCGTGGAGGGTCAGTTCCTCGACGGCGCGGCAGCCGGTGTCCCGGGCGGCCCTGAGCGCCAGGTCGACCAGGGCCGCGCCGGGGAACACGGCGTGGCCGAGGACGGCGTGGTCGGTCAGCCACGTCTCGGCGGCCGGGTCGACGCGTCCGCTGAACACCGTCTGGTCGCCGACGGCCACCTCGGTGGCGGCGGACAGGAAGGGATGCCCGACCGGTTCCAGGCCGGCGCCCGTGACGTCGCCGCGCGGCCTGTCCTGCACGGCCCAGTAGCGCTGGTGGTCGAAGGCGTAGGTGGGCAGGTCGACGGGCGTGCCGGTGACGCCGGCGGCGTCCAGGTAGGCCCGCCAGTCGACGGGGACGCCCGCGACGTGGAGGCGGGCGAGGGCCTCGGCCGCCGACAGGGTCTCGGAACGGCCCTTGCGGGCCAGCGGGGTGGCCGTGACGCCGGTGCCGTCGAGGGTGTCGGCGGCCATGGCGGACAGGACACCGTCGGGGCCGGTCTCGACCAGGGCCTCGGCGCCGGCCTTGACGGCGGCGGCGACCCCGTCGGCGAAGCGCACCGCCTCCCGCACGTGACGCACCCAGTACTCGGGCTGCTCCAGTTCGCCGGGGGCGGCGAGGGCTCCGGTGACGTTGGAGACGACCGCGAGGCGTGCGGGGGCGTAGGTGACGGTCTCGGCGACGCGCCGGAACTCGTCGAGCATGGGGTCCATCAGCGGCGAGTGGAAGGCGTGCGAGACCCGCAGCCGGGTCGTCTTGCGTCCTTCGGCGGCGAGGGTCGCGGCGATCTCGGTGACGGCCTCCTCGGCACCGGAGACGACTACGGCGGCGGGGCCGTTCACGGCGGCGACGGCCACGGTGTCCTCGTGGCCGGCGAGGGCGGCCCGGACCTCCTCCTCGCCCGCCTGGACGGCCACCATGGCGCCGCCGCGCGGCAGCGCCCCCATCAGGCGTCCGCGGGCGGCGACCAGCCGGGCCGCGTCGGGCAGCGACAGCACGCCCGCCACGTGCGCGGCGGCCAGTTCGCCGACGGAGTGCCCGACGAGCACCGTGGGCTGGACGCCGAGCGAGGTCAGCAGCCGGTGGGCGGCCACCTCGAAGGCGAACAGCGCGGGCTGGGTCATCGCCGTCTCGTCGAGGAGCGCGGCGGCCGGGGACCCCGGCTCGGCGGCGACGACCTCGTCCAGGGGCCGGTCCAGCAGCGGGTCGAGCGCGGCGCAGACCTCGCGCCAGGCGTCGGCGAACACCGGGAAGGTCTCGCGCAGTTCGCGGCTCATGCCCAGACGCTGGCTGCCCTGTCCGGAGAAGAGGAAGCCCACGCCGGGTGCCGCCGAGGCGTGACCGGTGATCACCCGGGACTCGCGGCGGCCCTCGGCGAGGGCGTGGAGTCCGGCGAGCAGGGCGTCGCGGTCCGGCCCGACGACGACGGCGCGGTGGTCGAGGGCCGTGCGCCGGGTGACCAGGGAGAGCGCCACGTCGCCCGGCTCGCGGGCGGGGTCCGCGGTGAGCGCGGCGGCCAGCTTGCGGGCCTGTCCGGCGAGGGCCTTGGCGCTGTGCGCGGAAACCGGCCAGACGGTCGCGCCCCGGGGCGGCGGCGCGGCGGCGGGTGCGGCGGGCTCGACGGGGTCGCCCTGCTCGATGATCACGTGGGCGTTGGTGCCGCTGATGCCGAAGGAGGACACACCGGCGCGCCGGGGCCGGTCCGCCCGCGGCCAGTCGCGCGGTTCGGCCAGCAGCCGTACGGCCCCGGCGGACCAGTCGACGCGGCTGGTGGGCCGCTCGGCGTGCAGGGTCCTGGGCAGGACGCCCGCACGCATCGCCATGATCATCTTGATGACGCCGGCGACGCCCGCGGCGGCCTGCGTGTGCCCGATGTTGGACTTCAGGGAGCCCAGCCAGAGCGGTTCCTCACGGCCGCCGCCGTACACGGACAGCAGGGCCTGGGCCTCGATCGGGTCGCCGAGGCCGGTGCCGGTGCCGTGCGCCTCCACCGCGTCGACCTCGGCCGGGGACAGCCCGGCGGAGGCGAGGGCCTGGCGGATCACCCGTTCCTGGGAGGGGCCGTTGGGCGCGGTGAGGCCGTTGCTCTCGCCGTCCTGGTTGACGGCGCTGCCGCGCAGCACGGCGAGGACCCGGCGTCCCTCGCGGCGCGCGTCGGACAGCCGTTGCAGGACCAGCACGCCGACGCCCTCGGACCAGCCGGTGCCGTCGGCGTCGTCGGAGAACGCCTTGCAGCGGCCGTCGGCGGCCAGGCCGCCCTGCCGGGCGAACTCCACGAACATGCCGGGGGTCGACATCACGGTGACGCCGCCCGCGAGGGCGAGCGTGCAGTCCCCGGAGCGCAGCGACTGGGCCGCGAGGTGCACGGCCACCAGGGAGGACGAGCAGGCGGTGTCGACGGTGACGGCCGGCCCCTCCAGGCCGAGCGCGTAGGCGATCCGGCCGGACACCACGCTGCCGGAGCCGCCGGTCAGGGCGTGGCCGGCGAGGTTGCCGGACACGTCCTGAAGGGGCGGCAGATAGTCCTGGGCCATGGCGCCCAGGAACACCGCGGTGCCGGTGCGGCGCAGCTCGGCCGGGTCCTGTCCCGCGTGCTCCAGCGCCTCCCACACGGCCTCCAGGGCGAGCCGCTGCTGCGGGTCCATGGCGAGTGCCTCGCGCGGGCTGATCCGGAAGAAGCCGGCGTCGAAGTCCGCCGCGCCGTCCAGGAATCCGCCGGCGGGTGTGAAGTCCGCGTCCGGGTCGATCCGCCAGCCGCGGTCCTCGGGGAAGCCGGTGATGGCGTCGGTGCCGTCGGCGACCAGGCGCCACAGGTCCTCGGGGCCGGCGACGCCGCCGGGCAGCCGGCAGCTCATGCCGACGACGGCGATGGGCTCGTCCATGGCGGCGGCGACGGCCGCCGTCCCGGCCGGGTCCTGCCCGGTCCCGGTGGTCCGCTCCCCCAGATGCCGTACGACGGCGGCGGGGGTGGGGTGGTCGTAGGCCAGCGAGGCGGGCAGCTCCAGGCCGGTCGCGGCGTTGAGCCGGTCGCGCAGCTGCACCGCCGTCACGGAGTCGAAGCCGAGCTCCTTGAACGTGCTGTCGGCGTCGATGCGGCCGGTGTCGGCGTGGCCGAGCAGCACGGCCGCCTCGCCGCGCACCAGGGTCCACAGGTCCTGCTCGGACAGGGTGGCGGCGGTGCCGGGCGAGCCGGCCTCGGGTGCGGTCGCGGGGACCGGCTGCCGGGCGAGAGGGGCCGCGGCGGTGGCACCGTCCACCCAGTAGGTCTCGCGCTGGAAGGCGTACGTCGGCAGCGGCACCCGCCGGGCGCCGGGGAAGCGGCCCCGCCAGTCGAGGTCGACGCCCCGGCAGTACAGCTCGGCCATGGACGTCAGCAGGCGCTGCGTCTCGTCCTGGTTGCGGCGCAGCGTGGACTGGACGACGGCGGAGCCGACGGTGGCGGCGATGTGCATGGCCAGCACCGGGTGCGGGCTGACCTCCACGAACACGCCGTGACCGTCGGCGGCGAGCGCCTCGACGGTGTCGGCGAAGCGCACCGGCTCACGCAGGTTCCGGTACCAGTACTCGGCGTCCAGGGCGTCCGGGTCGAGTCGTCCGGCGGCGACGGTGGAGTAGAACGCGACACCGGTGTCGGTGGTCGCGGCGCCCGCGACGCCCCGCAGCACCTCCTCGCGGATCGACTCCACGTGGTGGCTGTGGGAGGCGTAGTCGACGGGGACGATCCTGGCGCGCAGGTCGCGGGCCTGGCAGTCGGCGACGGCGGCGCGGACGGCGTCGGGGTCGCCCGAGATGACCACCGTCCCGGGCGAGTTCACGGCCGCGATCGAGACGCGGGAGGTGTCGACCTGGTCGGCGGGCAGGTCCAGGACGGCCATCAGGCCCCGCCCGGACAGTTTCTCGGTGATGATCCGGGCGCGGGCGACGATCAGCCGTACGCCGTCGGCCAGGGAGAGGATGCCCGCGGCGGTCGCGGCGGCGATCTCGCCCTGGGAGTGGCCGATGACCGCGTCGGGTCGCAGGCCGGCGGCCCGCCACACCTCGGCGAGCGAGACCATCACCGCGAACAGCGCGGGCTGGACGACGTCCATCCGCTTCAGCGCGTCCTCGTCGCCGAGCACCTCCCGCAGCGACCAGCCGGCATGCTGCCGCAGCAGTTCCTCGCACTCGTCCATGCGGGCGGCGAACACCGCGTCGGTGTCCCACAGTTCGCGGCCCATGCCGGTCCAGTGGGCGCCCTGTCCGGAGAACACCCACACCACGCGGCCGCCCTCGGCTGCGGTGCCGGTGACCACGCGCGGCGCCGGGCGGCCCTCCGCGAGTGCGGTGAGGCCCTCGAGCAGGTCGGCGCGGCCGTCGGCGAGGACGACGCCGCGGCTCCTCATCGGGGAGCGGGTGGTCGCGGTCGAGTGGCCGACGTCCGCGGGGGTGAGGCCGGCGTCGTCGCGCACCCGGTCGTGCAGCCTGCGGGCCTGGGCGCGCAGCGCCTCGGGGGTGCGGGCGGACAGGGTCACCGGGGCGGGCAGGCCGGGCGCCTGCTGCGTGTCCGGCAGAGGCTTCGGTTCCGGTCGCGGCTCGGCGCCGGCGACCACGAGGTGGCAGTTGGCGCCGCCGATGCCGAAGGAGCTGACGCCGGCCAGCCGGGTGCCGTCGGGCCATGGCGCGGGGGCGGCGTTGACCCGCAGCTTCCACTCGTCGAGCGGGATCTCGGGGTTCGGCGTCTCGTAGTTGAGGCTGGCGGGCAGCAGACCGTGCCGCAGCGACAGGGCGACCTTGATCAGACCGACCACGCCTGCGGCCGCGTCGAGGTGGCCGATGTTGGTCTTCACGGAGCCGACCAGCAGCGGCCGGCCGGCGTCGCGGTCCTCGCCGTAGACCTCGGCCAGGGCGCGCGCCTCGACGGGGTCGCCCGCCCGCGTGCCGGTGCCGTGCAGCTCGACGTACCGCACGTCGGCGGGGGCCACGCCGGCGTCGCGGCAGGCCGCGCTCAGCAGCGCGCTCTGCGCCTCGGCGTTGGGGACGGTCAGCGCGCCGGGGCCGTCGTGGTTGACGGCGCCGCCGAGCAGCACGCAGTGGACCGGGTCGCCGTCGGCGAGGGCGTCGGCGAGGCGCTTGAGGACGACCACGCCGGCGCCCTCGCCGCGGACGAAGCCGTTGGCGCGGGCGTCGAAGGTGTGGCTGCGGCAGTCCGGCGACAGCGCCCCGGCGCGGGCGAACGCGATGGTGCTCTCCGGGACGAGGTTGAGGTGGACCCCGCCGGCCAGCGCGGTGTGCGCGGTGCCCGAGCGCAGGGCCTGGCAGGCCATGTGCACGGCGACGAGCGAGGACGACTGCGCGGTGTCCACGGTCAGGCTCGGCCCGTGCAGGCCGAGTTGGTGCGAGACCCGGTTGGCGATCAGTCCGCGGCTCAGTCCGGCGACGGAGTGGTGGGACAGCGCGTCCCCGCCGTGCCGGTGCACCAGGGAGGCGTAGTCGTCGCCGGTGGCGCCCAGGAACACGGCGGTGGCGCTGCCGCGCAGGGTCTCCGGCGGCACACAGGCGTCCTCCAGGGCCTCCCAGCTCAGTTCGAGGACCATGCGCTGGCGCGGGTCCGTCACCGCCGCTTCCCTCGGGGAGATGCCGAAGAAGCCCGCGTCGAAGTCGGCGACGCCGTCGACGAAGCCGCCCCGCGGGTGGGCCGCCAGTTCGGCGATGTCCGTGGGCCACCGGTCGGCGGGCGCGTCCGCGACCGCGTCCTCGCCCTCCTTCAACAGCCGCCAGAAGGAGGGGATGTCCTGCGCGCCGGGCACCCGGCACGCCATCCCGATGACCGCGACGGCATTCTGATCCACCCCGGTGAGCCCTTCCCCGAACTCGTTCACGCCCATGGAGCTCCGCCCTCTCTACCGCTTGGCTGCCCTGCACGATCCGTGGACGGCGCCCGTGGATACATTTCGCGGCGCTTTTCCTCGCCGGTGCTCCGGGACGCAGGGCGGCCCGGCCCGGCGCTGGGGGAGGCGCCGGGCCGGGCCGGTCCGGGGGGTGGTGCGGGGGTACGGGCGGCGGAGTGGATGCGCGGGTCAGGGGGTCGTGCGGGTCCGCCAGGCGCGGCCGACCGTGCTGACCAGGTTCGGCGTCACGAAGACGCGCCGGAAGGGCAGGATCAACGGCATGTACACCTTGCCCAGCAGGCCCTTCTTCCTGACCAGGACGGCCATCTGGGCGTGGTGCCTGCCGCCGCCGTCGTGCACCCAGCCGATGTGCATCACCGCGTGCACGGTCTTGTTGACGACCTCGGTCGCCCACTCGTCGCGGGTCCGGTAGACCGACGTCATCGGCACCACGGTCAGATCCGGGCCGCGCGGCCCCTCCCGCAGGTCGGCCGGCAGCCGCTCCCGCAGCGAGGGGTCGCGCTCGCTCAGGCCGTGCTCCTCCATGTCCCACTTCAGCAGCGCGCCGAGCTTCCACCGGATCGCGAACAGCAGCCGGTACATGAACGACGGGTGGAAGCCGGAGCCGTCGCCGCCGAACTGCTCGACGAGCAGGGCGAGATCGTCGGGGCCGCCCGGGGTGTCCAGGTCCCAGACGTCCTCGACCTCGAAGTCCCCGGTGAACTCGTGGATCCGCCACGGCCGCTCGGTGAACGCGGTGTTCGGCAGTCTCATGCGCCTTCCCCTTCGCTGCCGGGCCGCCTCAGGCGGTGGCCGCCTCGGCCCTCACCTTGCGCGGGCGGAACACCATGCGGGCACCGTTGCGCGGGATGTTGACGACGGTGCGGCTGTGCGCGGACTCCGGTGCGGCGTCGACGCGTTCGACGTCACAGGTCGTCAGGATCTCGGTGAGCGTGGCCTTCAGCTCCATCAGCGCGACCCGGTCGCCGAGGCAGCGGGTGTGGCCACCGCCGAACGGGATCCAGGTGTGCGAGGCGGGCTTGACGCCGAGGAAGCGCTCCGGCCGGAACTCGTCCGGCTCCGGGTAGTTGTGCTCGTCCCGGTTGAGCAGGTAGGCGCTGGCCCACAGCCGGTCGCCGGGCTGGTAGCGCACGCCGCCGATCTCGACCGGCTTGACCACCTCGCGCGGGACGATCTGCTGGATCGGCGGGGCGAGCCGCAGCACCTCGTGCACCACCGCCGTCAGATACGTGTCGCCTGCGCCCTCCTCGATCTCCGCGCGCAGCCGCTCGACCACGTGCGGGTGCCGGGTGAGGAACTCCAGCGCCCAGCAGATCGCCGAGGCGGTGGTCTCGGTGCCGGCCAGGAACTGGGTCATGATCTCGTCGCGCATCTCCTCCCGGGTCGGGGTGGAGCCGTCCTCGTTCCTGATGCCCAGCATCACGCCCAGCAGGTCGTCCCCGGGCGCGCCGGAGCGTGCGCGCTCGTCGATGGCCTCGTTCACCATCGCGCGCACCCGCTCCCGGCGGGTGAGGAAGTCGTGGACGCCGTTGGGCCGGAACAGCCGCATCCACGTCATCTTCCAGGCGGGCAGGAGGTGGAAGGGCCGCATCGTCGCCGGGCGGGAGTTGAACTCCAGCATCTTCATCACCTCCCGGAACATCTCGTCCTCGCAGGCGGGGCGGTGCTCGCCGAAGAGGACCTCGAGGATCACCTTGGTGGTGTAGCGGTGGGCGAAGGGGTGGACGGACACGGCCCGCTCGCGCGGCCAGGAGGCGACCTCCTCCTTGGCCAGCCGCACGACCTCCTGCTGCACCCGCTTGAGCGCGTCGCCCCGGAAGCTCGGCATGACGCTCCGCCGCCGGGCGGTGTGCTCCTCCTCGTCCAGCCAGGCGAGCCCGTTCTGACCGGTCCACTTCTCGATCGGGGTGTTGCTGGAGCCGGTGTGCAGGACGTCGCGGGGCGCGAGGAACATCTGCTTGACGTCCTCCGGTGCCGATATCACGTACAGCGGCACCCCGGGGATGATCGTCACGCGGAACCGGCTGCCGTAGGTGGCGCGGCACTTCTTCAGGTACGGCTCCGGGCGGGCCCAGATGCTGAGCACCTGCTTCAGCCGGGGCATGTCCACGGCGGGCAGCGCGGTGGAGGGGACGACCTCCCGCGGCGCCGCCGAGGAGTGGTCGATCGGGCAGCCGCCGGACGTGCCCGCCGCGTCGTGGGCCTTGCTGGAGTGATCCATGTCTTCCTTGCTTCCTCGTGTCGTTGCCGCTGGGGTCACGTGCTGGGGTGGGACGGGACGGTGTGTGCTCATGAGCCGATCCACCGTTCGATGGCGTCCGCGGTGTCCGCGGCGGCGCTCTCGATCAGGGCGAAGTGGTCGGCGGCGACGTCGGCGTGGGTGTCGGTGTCCTCCCGGCGCGGGCCGTCGCCACCGGTGCCGTCGAGGGGTTCGGCCGCCCGGATCATCAGGGTCCTGGCGGTGACGGGTCCGGGCCGCCGGCCGGCGAACAGGCGCAGGTAGGAGCCCATGGACAGCCAGCTCGCGTCGTCGACGGTGATGTCGCGCCGCTCCCGGGCGAGGATCCCCGCCAGCATGGCGGCGAAGGCGCGGCTCGCCCGCTCCTCGTCGTCGTCGAACGCCGGTGTGTCGATCATGGCGACGCCGGCGAGCGCGGCCCCGGAGGACTCGAGGCGTTCGGCCAGCGCACGCGCCACGGCACCGCCCATGGAGTAGCCGACCAGCACGAACGGCGCGTCACCGACGGCGGCCCGGATCGCGTCCTGGAGCAGTTCCAGGGCGACCTCCCGTGACCGGGGCGCCAGTTCGGTGCCGAATCCCGGCAGGGAGCAGACGTGGACGTCCCGCACTCCCTCGAAGCGGTCGGCCAGCCGCAGGAACTGCTCCTGACCGGAGCCGACCACGTACACGTAGGACGGCACGCAGACGACCTTCACCCGGCCGGGCCCGGAGGCGAGTTGCGCGATGTGCCCCTCGGTGCCGGGGAGTTCGGCGGCCGAGGCGAAGACCGGCCGGTCCGCCGCGGTGTCCATCAGCTGCCGCAGCGCCTCGGGCATGGTGCCGTCCCCGGCGGCCTGCCGCAGCCGCGCGCCGATGGTCTCCGTGGCGGGCTCCGGCGCCCCCGCGTCCGGCGTGCCCGAGCCGGCCAGCTTGAGCAGCTGCCGGGCGATCTCCGCCGGGGTGGGGTGCTCGAAGACGAACGAGACGGGCAGCCGCAGGCCGGTGGCCTGGGAGAGCCGGTTGCGCAGCCCGACCGCGCTCATCGAGTCCATGCCGAGTTCCTTCAACCGGCGCTCGGCGTCGATGCGTTCGCCGTCCGTGTGGCCGAGCACGGCCGCGACATGCGTCTCGACCAGCTCCAGCACGACCCGCTCGCGGTCCGCGTCGGAGACGGCGGCCAGCCGCTGGGCGAGCGATCCCCCGCCCGCCTCGCGCTCGGCGGGCAGCCGCACCAGGCCGCGCAGCAGCGCCGGCAGGGTCCGTTCCCGGGCCTGCGTCCGCAGGGCCGCGGGGTCCAGCAGGACGGGCGCGAGCAGCGCGGCGTCGGCGGTGAGGGCCTGGTCGAACAGCTCCAGCGCGCGCTCGTCCGTCAGGCCGGTGGTCCCGCTCGGCACGGCGTCAGCCGGCGCGGCGGGGACGGCGTCCGTCAGCCCCGTGGGCGTCGCGTCGGCATTCCACGGGCCCCAGGCCAGTACGGTGCCGGGGTGTCCGGCGGCTCGGCGGGCCCGGATCAGTGCTTCCAGGGCCGCGTCCGTGGCCGCGTCCTCGGTCCGCCCGCCGAGGGAGGCGAGCGGTGCGTAGGAGGTGCACACCACGAAGGCGGACAGGTCGGCCGACTGCGTCGACTCATGCAGGCGCCAGGCCAGTTCCAGGCCCTCCGGCCCGGCGTCGGTGTGGACGACCGCGGTGAGCGGCCGGTCCTGCGAGCCGGCCGGCGCGGCGAGCCGGTCGAGGTCGGGCGATTCGACGCGGACCCGCGCACCGAGGCGGGCGAGTTCGGCGACCAGGCCGTCCGTCGCCGGGCCGGGCTCACCGAGCAGCAGGAGGTCGCGCACCCCGTGACGGGCGGCCAGATGCCGGGCGAACACCGCGCCCCGCGCGGTCGTACCGCCCGTGATCAGAACCGTCCCGCCGGCGTCGCGCAGGACCGCCGGCCGGTCGGTGCCGCCCACGGGGACCAGGGCGAGCCGTGGTGCCAGGACCTGGCCGGCGCGCAGGGCCAGCTGCGGCTCGTCCAGTCCGAGCAGTGACCCCCACTCGGGCTCCGCTTCTCCGTCCAGGTCCACGACGAGGAAGCGGCCCGGGTGTTCGCCCTGCGCGGCCCGCAGGGCGCCCCACACCGCCGCCTGCGCCGGGTCGGGTGTCTCCCCGTCCCGTACGGCCACGGCGCGGCGCGTCGCCACGATCAGCACGGCGTCGGCGGACAGCGCGCCTTCCGTCCAGGTCCGTACGAGTCCCACGGCCCGCTCGGTCGCGGCGCGCACGGCCGCCGGGTCCTGACCGGGGGGTGTGTCGATCTCGGTGAGCACGGCCTGCGGGGTCGCGGCACCGTCCGCCACGGCCCGTTCGAGGCCGGCCAGATCGGCGTACCGGTCCGCGGCCGTCGCGGTGGCCCCGTCCAGCGCGGCCAGCCGGACGGGTGCGGCCGTGCGGGCCGGTACCGGCTCCCAGTCGAGGCGGTGCAGCGCGCTCTGAGCGCGGCGCAGCTCCTCGAGGTGGGCCGGATCGGCCGCGCGGAAGGCGACCCGGTCCACGCCGAGCACGGGGGTGCCGTCCTCGCCGTAGACGTCCAGGCGCAGGGTGTCGCCGTCCAGGGCGACCCGGGCGCGGCCCCGTGCGGCGCCGGTCGCGGACAGGCGCACCCCGGACCAGGAGACCGGCAGCTTCGGCGAGCCCTGGTCGGTGAAGCCCAGCTGCCCGAGATGCAGGGCGGATTCGAAGAGGGCCGGGTGGATGCCGTAGTCCGCCGCGCCGATGTCCTCGGGCGGCGCGAGTTCGGCGTACACCTCGGTGCCGGAGCGCCAGGCCGCCCGTATGCCGTGCAGCGCGGGGCCGCAGTCGAGGCCGAGGCCGGCCAGGGTGGCGTACAGCCCGTCCACCGGGACCGGTTCGGCGCCGGCGGGCGGCCACGGGCCCGCCGGTGCCGCCGCGGGCTCGGTGTCCGGGGTGAGCCGGCCCGTGCAGTGGCGGGTGGACTCGGCCGTCTGGTCGCCGTCCGGACGCGAGTGGACGGTCACCGTGCGGCTGCCGTCCGGTCCCGGGGCGCCGACGATCGCCTGGATCTGCAGGGCCGCGCCGTCGGGCACCAGCAGCGGCGCCTCGAACATCATCTCCTCCAGCAGCGGCGTTCCGAGGTCGCGCCCGGCGGCCAGGGCCAGCTCGACGAGCGTGGTGCTGGGGGTGACGGGCAGCCCGAAGGCGGCGTGGTCGCGGAGCCAGGGCTGGGCGTCGTGGGAGAGCCGGCCGGTGAGGACCCATTCGTCCCGGTCGGCGAGCCGCATGCCCGCCGTGAGGACCGGGTGGTCGACGCGCCCGAGCCCGGAGGCGGCCGGGTCGCCCGCGGCGGGGCGGGCTTCCGGCCAGTACCGCTTGCGCTGGAACGCGTAGACGGGCAGCGGCACCTGCCGGGCGCCGGTGCCGGTGAAGCACGCGGCCCAGTCGACCCTCACCCCGGCGAGGTGGGCCTCGGCGAGGGACAGCAGGAACCGCTTCATGCCGCCCTGCCGGCGGTGCAGTGAGCCGACCACGCCGATCCGGCCGGCGCCGGTGGCGGCGACGGTCTCCTCCGTCGCCACGCCCAGCACCGGGTGCGGGGACATCTCCAGGAAGCAGCCCGTGCCGTCGGCGACCAGTGCGCGGATCGCGGGCTCGAAGCCGACCGGGTTGCGCAGGTTGCCGTACCAGTAGGCGGCGTCCATGTCCGCGGTGTCGACGTAGGCGCCGACGGCCGTGGAGTACAGGGGGACGCTGCCGCTGCGCGGTTCGACCGGTGCCAGCGCCTGGAGCAGCTCGGTGCGGGCCACTTCGACGTGTGGGGAGTGCGAGGCGAAGGTGGCCGGAACCCGCTTGGCCCGGATCTCCTGGCGTTCGCACGTCTCCATCAGCGCGTCGACCGCGTCGAGGTCACCGGCGACGACGACCGCCGCCGGTCCGTTGACGGCCGCCACGGACACGCGGTCCCCGTAGGGGGCGATCAGTTCCTCGACCCGCTCCAGGGGCAGGGAGAGCGACGCCAGACAGCCGGTGCCCATGAGCCGGTCGCGGGCGATCCTGCTGCGTACGGCGATGATCCGGGCGGCGTCCCGCAGCGACAGTCCCCCGGCCACGTACGCGGCGGCGACCTCGCCCTGCGAGTGACCGACGACCGCCGACGGCTCCACGCCGTACGACCGCCACACAGCGGCCAGGCTCACCATCACCGCGAACAGGGCGGGCTGCACCACGTCGACGCGGTCCAGCGTGGGCGCGCCGGGGGCGGAGCGCAGGACGTCCTCCAGGCTCCAGTCGACGAACTCCGCCAGTGCCTCGCCGCACGCGGCGATCTCCGCCGCGAACACCTCGGAGGTGTCGAGCAGTTCGACCGCCATGCCCTCCCACTGGGCGCCCTGGCCGGGGAACACGAACACCGGCCGGGCGGCGGTGGCGGGCGGGCGGCCCGAGGCGGTGTGCTCGGTGACGTCGCCGACGGCGAACGCGGCCAGTTCGGCGGCCAGTTCGTCCCGGTCGGCGGCCACCAGGACCGCGTGGTGCTCCAGCCGGGCCCGCGTGGTGAGCTGGGAGTAGGCGAGGTCGGGCAGCGCGAGGCCGGGGTGGTCCAGCAGATGCCGGCGCAGCCGCTCGGCCTGGGCGCGTACGGCCGCCTCGGTGCGGGCGGACAGCAGCACCGGGGTCGCGGGGAGCGCCGGCACGGCCCGTCCTTCCTCGGCCGGTGCCTCGGCGGGTGCCTCCTCCACGATGATGTGGGCGTTGGTGCCGCTCACGCCGAACGACGACACCCCGGCGCGGCGGGGCCGGCCGCGGCCGGTCCACTCCCTGGGCTCGGTGAGCAGCTCCACCTCGCCCGACTCCCAGTCGATGTGCGGGGACGGGGCGTCCACGTGCAGGGTCCGCGGCAGCGTCCCGTGCCGCATCGCCATCACCATCTTGATCACACCGGCCACCCCGGCGGCCCCGGAGGTGTGGCCGATGTTGGACTTGATCGATCCCAGCCACAGCGGATCGCCGTCCCGCTCCCGGCCGTACGTCGCCAGCAGCGCCTGCGCCTCGATCGGGTCACCCAGCTTCGTACCGGTCCCGTGGCCCTCGACCGCGTCCACCTCGGCCGGGGACAGCCCGGCGTCGGCGAGCGCCTGCCGGATCACCCGCTCCTGTGCGGGACCGCTGGGCGCGGTCAGGCCGTTGCTCGCACCGTCCTGGTTGATCGCGCTGCCGCGGATCAGCCCGAGGATCCGCCGCCCGTTGCGGCGGGCGTCCGACAGGCGTTCCAGGACCACCAGGCCGAGACCGTCGGAGAAGCCGGTGCCGTCGGCGGAGGCCGCGTAGGCGCGGCAGCGGCCGTCGGGGGAGTTGGCTCCCTGCCGGCTGAACTCCGTCATGGTGACCGGTGTGGACATGAAGGTCACGCCGCCCGCCAGCGCGAGCGAGCACTCGCCGCCGCGCAGGGCCTGCGCCGCCAGGTGCAGGGCCACTCCGGAGGAGGAGCAGGCCGTCTCCACCGACACGGCAGGGCCTTCCAGGCCGAGGGTGTAGGCGATCCGGCCGGAGGCGACGGAGGACATGGTGCCGGTGACGCGGTAGCCCTCGTACTCGGTGGGCACGAGGAGGCTGTAGTCGGAGCCGGTGATGCCGACGAAGACGCCGGTGTCGCTGCCGCGCAGGGACGTCGGGTCGATCCCGGCGTGCTCCAGGGTCTCCCAGGAGGTCTCCAGCAGCAGCCGCTGCTGCGGGTCCATGGCCGTGGCCTCGCGGGGGCTGATGCCGAAGAACTCGGCGTCGAAGTCGCCCATGCCGCTGACGAAGCCGCCGCCGCGGGCGTAGGTGGTGCCGGGCTTGTCCCGGTCCGGGCTGTACAGGCGCTCCAGGTCCCAGCCGCGGTCGGTGGGCAGCGGGCCGATCACGTCGCGGCCCTCGGCGACGAGCTGCCACAGGTCGTCGGCGGAGGTGACGCCGCCGGGGTAGCGGCATCCGATGCCGACGATGGCCAGCGGCTCGTCCACCGGGCCGCGCCTGTTCCGCGCGGCCGGGAGGGCGGTGTCGGGCGTGCCGTCGGTCTGCGCGAGCAGCAGCCGCGCGACGGCCACCGGTGTGGGGTGGTCGAACACGAGGGTGGCGGGCAGCGGCACGCCGGTGCTGCGGGAGAGCCGGTTGCGCAGTTCGACGGCGCTGACGGAGTCGAACCCGAGGTCCTTGAAGGCGCGTTCGCCGTCCACCGCGTCGGCGGAGTCGTGGCCCAGCACGGACGCGGCCTGCGCGGTGACCAGTTCGAGGACGACGCGTTCCCGCTCGCCCTCCGGCACCTCGGCCAGTCGTCGCGCGAGGCTGCCGCCGGCCGCGGCCCGCCGGGCGGGGACGCGGACGAGACCCCGCAGGACGGCGGGCAGCAGTCCGGCCCTGGCCTGCTCGCGCAGGACCGCCGGATCCAGCTCGACGGGCGCGAGCAGCGGGTCTCCCGCCGCGACACCGCGGTCGAACAGCTCCAGGCCCCGCTGGGTGGGCAGGGGCAGGATCCCGGTCTGCGCGAGGAGAGCCGGGTCGTCCGGGGTGAGGGCGGCACCGGCGGGGCCCTCCTCCCAGAAACCCCAGGCGAGGCTGGTGCCGGGCAGCCCGGCCGAGCGGCGGGCGTGCGCCAGCGCCGCCAGGGCCGTGTCCGCGACGGAGGCGGCCGCCTGGCCCGGGATGCCGACGAGGCCCGCGAAGGAGGAGAACACCACGAACGCGGCCAGCTCCGCGTCGAAGGTCAGCTCGTGCAGATGCCAGGCGGTGTCGACGGTCGCCCGCAGCACCGCGTCCAGCCGCCCGTCGGCCAGGCTCTCGATCAGTCCCGCGTCGGACACTCCCGCGGCGTGCACGACCGCGGTCAGGGGGCGCTCCAGCGAACCGAGAAGCGAGGCGAGCTGGTCCCGTTCGCTGACCTCGCAGGGCACGACGCGCACCCGCGCGCCGAGGAACTCCAGGTCGGCGGCGAGCCGGTCGGCCGCGTCCGGCGCGGCGGCCACCACGACATGGCGGGCGCCGTGCCGCGCGACCAGATGCTCGGCGAACACGGTGCCGAGCTCACCGGTGACCAGCACGGAGCCGTCCGGGTCCAGCTTCGGCCCGTCCGCCGGCGGGCCGGAGGCACGGACCAGCCGGGGAACCAGCACCCGTGTCCCGCGCACGGCGAGTTGCGGCTCGTCCAGGCCGAGCAGCGCGGCCCAGTCCTGCTCGCCGCCGCCGTCCGCGTCCACGTCCACCAGCAGCAAGCGGCCCGGACGCTCGGCCTGAGCGGCGCGCACCACGCCCCACACGGCGGCCTGCGCGGCGTCGGGCACCTCGTCACCGACCGCCACCGCCGCTCGCGTGACCACGACGAGGGTGGCGTCGTCCGAGACCGGGCAGGCCGACCAGTCACGGACCAGGGACACGGCACGCGCCGCGGCCTGCCGCACCGCCGCCGGCGTCGACCCGGACGGGGTGTCGACCGCGGTCACGACGGCCCGCGGTGGCGGCGCCCCCTCCGCGACGGCCCGCTCCAGCGCCTCCAGGCCGGCCTGGCGGTCGGCCACCCCGGCGACCTCGCCGAGCGCGACCGTCCGCACCGGCGCCGCCGCACCCGGCGTGACCGGCGACCAGTCGGGGCGCAGCAGCGGGTTCTGTCCTCGGCGCACCTGACCGAACCGGGCCGCGTCGGCGGCCCGTACGACGATCCGGTCGACCTGCGCCACGGTCGTGCCGTCGGTGTCGAAGGCGTCGAGCCGCCAGGCTCCCTCACCGGCCGGCACGAGACGGGCCCGCACCTGGGAGACCTTGTCACCCGACAGCCGTACGCCCGACCAGGACTCCGTCGAGGGCGCCGAGCCGGAGCCGGACCGGTGGACGGTGTGCAGCGCGGACTCCAGCAGCGCCGGATGCAGCGCGTGGCCGCCGGGTTCGACGCCGTCGGGCAGGGTGAGTTCCGCGTACACCTCGCCGCCCAGCGTCCACGCGGACTGCGCGCACTGCAGCATCGCGCCGCAGTCGAGGCCGAGTTCGGCGAGCGCCGCGTACAGGGCGTCGACCGGCACCGGCTCGGCGTCGGCGGGCGGCCACTGGGCCTCGGGGGCGGCGGACGGCTGGGCGCCGGGGGCGACCCGGCCGCTCGCATGGCGTACGGCGTCGGTCGGCTGCTGCCCCGGCTCAGGCCGCGAGTAGACCGCCACCTCGCGCCGGCCGTCGGCGTCGGGCGGGCCGAGCGTGACCTGGACCCGTACGGTGTCGTCGTCCAGGACCAGCGGGGCGTCGAGCGTCAGCTCCTCGAGCAGTTCGCAGCCGACATGGCGGCCCGCCGACAGCGCCAGTTCCACCAGCGCGGCACCCGGCAGCGTGACCGTGCCGAACAGCGCGTGGTCGCGGGTCCAGGGCTGGCTCTGGTGGGAGAGACGGCCGGTGACGACCCATTCGTCACGGTCGCCCACCGGCACGGCGGCGGCCAGGACCGGGTGCTCGACACCGCCGAGCCCGACCGCGGAGGCGTCGGCGAGGCCGGTGGCGTCCAGCCAGTAGTGCTTGTGCTGGAAGGCGTAGGTGGGCAGGTCGACCCGCCGGGCGCCGGTACCGGCGAAGCAGGCGTCCCAGTCGACCTTCACCCCGGCCGCGTACGCCTCTCCCAGCGACAGCAGGAAGCGGGCGAGACCGCCCTCGTCACGGCGAAGGGAACCGGCCACGCCGATCCGATGATCGGTGCCGTGCGCGGCGACGGTCTCCTCGACGGCCAGGGCGAGCACGGGGTGGGGGGACATCTCCAGGAAGCAGCCCGCGCCGTGGTCGACGAGGGCGCGGATGGCCGGCTCGAAGCCGACCTGCCCGCGCAGGTTGCGGTACCAGTAACCGGCGTCCATCGACGCCGTGTCCAGGAAACCGCCCGTGACGGTCGAGTAGAACGGCACACTGCCCGACACGGGCTCCACCGGAGCCAGGGCCGCCAGCAGATCCG
>NZ_JBFAXA010000029.1:0-96051 GCF_040689265.1 Streptomyces sp. NPDC052012 | reverse complement strand
GCGTACGCCCGGCCGTCCTGCTCCCAGAACACCAGACCCCAGCGCACCCCCGCGACGGACGTCATCGTCGTCACCTGCTCGCTCGTGCAGGTCCACACGGTGTCGACCCACGGGGAGTCGGACCGACGCGTCTCGAAGCGCAGCTTCACGCGCGAAGGATACGCCGGGCCGGGCGGCACCGCAGTCAGTCCCGAACAGGCTGTCCTGCACGTAACTGGACGCCATGCGGGCCCGCGCTGCGGGGCTGCCGCTCCGGATCGCGCGCCAGTACGAGGGTCGCGTCAGCTGCCCCCGCTTCAACGGTCGCCCGCCCCGTCTGGAGCGTTGCGCCGCAGGCATGGCCACACGCGCACCCCCACCCCGCTTGGGCCCGCCGCAGGCGGTTCGCTAGGGTCTCGGGGCATGGCTGACACCCACAACCCGCAGGGCAACCACGACCCCGCCGGCAGCACCCAGATGTTCCGCGCGTTCGTCGACGAGGCCCCCCAGGGCCGGCAGGCCGGCGCAACCGGCGGCGGCCCCCGTATCGGGCTGATCATCGGCGTCGTCGTCGCCGTGGCGGTCGTCGCGGCCGTCGCCTGGCTCGCGTTGAAGTAGCCCACCCGGACACACGGCGGCCGCCGTTGCGCCCCCAAGGCGCCCCGGCGGCCACGCGCCGCGTCGAACGACCCGCAGAATCAGTCGGAGATCAGACCCTCCCGCAGCTGCGCCAGCGTCCGCGTCAGCAGCCGCGAGACGTGCATCTGCGAGATGCCGACCTCCTCACCGATCTGCGACTGCGTCATGTTCGCGAAGAACCGCAGCATGATGATCCGCCGCTCCCGCGGCGGCAGCTTCGCCAGCAGAGGCTTCAGGGACTCCCGGTACTCCACGCCCTCCAGCGCGGTGTCCTCGTACCCCAGCCGGTCCGCCAGCGAGCCCTCCCCGCCGTCGTCCTCCGGCGCGGGCGAGTCCAGCGACGACGCGGTGTACGCGTTCCCGACCGCGAGGCCGTCGACGACGTCCTCCTCCGACACGCCCAGCACGGCCGCCAGTTCGGTCACCGTCGGCGACCGGTCCAGCTTCTGCGACAGCTCGTCGCTCGCCTTCGTCAGCGCCAGCCGCAGCTCCTGCAGCCGCCGCGGCACCCGCACCGACCACGACGTGTCCCGGAAGAACCGCTTGATCTCCCCGACCACCGTCGGCATCGCGAACGTCGGGAACTCCACGCCCCGTTCGCAGTCGAACCGGTCGATCGCCTTGATCAGCCCGATCGTGCCGACCTGGACGATGTCCTCCATCGGCTCGTTGCGCGAACGGAACCGCGCCGCCGCATAGCGCACGAGTGGCAGGTTCAGCTCGATCAGGGTGTCCCGGACGTACGCCCGCTCGGGGCTGTCCTCGTCGAGCGCGGCGAGCCGCAGGAACAGGGAGCGGGACAGGGTGCGGGTGTCGAGAGCCGCGGTGGCCGGAAGCTCCGCGGCAGGCTCGGCGTCCAGAGCCGTGCCTTCGTCGACGGGCGGGAGGACGGGCGGGACGGGGCCGAGTGCGTCGAGAGCATCGGGAGCTGTCTCGCTCTCCGCGAGCGTGAGCACCTTCGAGCTGCCCTGGTCTGCGGACATGCCACCCCCTTTGGGTCGCGGGACGGTCGCGGCGAACGCTCCCGTCTGAGGAACGCAGCCTTCACCTGAATACCGGCGCCGAAGCCCCGGCAAACGCGCTTCCCGCAGAATGTCACATGTCGGCAACGCGCTGTAGTGACATGTCGACATCTGAGATACGAATCGGCCCTGGAAACAAGGGGTCTGACGGCCTTTCGGCTCAGAAATCCACACAACGGCACGGATGAGCGATTCGCTCGCACCGGTGACTCGTCGATCGTCTGTCCGCCTACCCGGCCTGTCCGCCGACCCGGCCTGTCCGCCCGCCCGGCCTGCCCGGCCGCTCGCGGGCCGGTCTACGCGTCGATCCGGTTCGCGGACCGCAGCCGCTGGAAGCTACGCGCCAGTAGCCGGGACACGTGCATCTGCGAGACGCCGAGTTCCGCACTGATCTGCGACTGGGTGAGGTTGCTGTAGTACCGCAGCAGCAGGATCCGCTGCTCCCGCTCGGGCAGTTGGACGAGCAGATGCCGTACGAGATCGCGGTGCTCCACGCCGTCCAGCGCCGGGTCCTCGTACCCCAGCCGGTCCAGCAGCCCGGGCAGCCCGTCTCCCTCCTGCGCGGCCTCCAGCGAGGTCGCGTGGTACGACCGTCCCGCCTCGATGCAGGACAGCACCTCGTCCTCGCTGATCCGCAGCCGCTCGGCGATCTCGGCGGTCGTCGGCGTCCGCCCGAACGCGGTCGTCAGGTCCTCGGTCGCACTGTTGACCTGCACCCACAGTTCGTGCAGCCGGCGCGGCACGTGCACCGTACGCACGTTGTCCCGGAAGTACCGCTTGATCTCGCCGACCACCGTCGGCATCGCGAACGTCGGGAACTGCACGCCGCGCTCCGGGTCGAAGCGGTCGATGGCGTTGATGAGCCCGATCGTGCCGACCTGGACCACGTCCTCCATCGGCTCGTTGCGCGAGCGGAACCGCGCCGCCGCGTAGCGCACCAGCGGGAGGTTGGCCTCGATGAGCGCCGCGCGGACGCGGGAGTGCTCCGGCGTGCCCGGCTCGAGCTCCTTGAGCTGGGCGAAGAGGACCTGGGTCAGCGCCCGTGTGTCGGCGCCCCGGCGCTTGGCCGGGACGGGCGCGGTGGCGGTCGCAGTCGCGGGAACCTCGTCCTGGGGCGGCGCAGTACTGGCCGACACGGTCAACGCCACCTCTAATCCGTCAACTCATCCGTCAAAAGCGGTCATAGCATCACAAGACAGGCTAACCGTGTGCAAGCACCGCATATTTCGTGTTGAGGGGCTAAAGCGAGAGAAAGTTGACATCAGGAACACGGAAGCCCCCCGCCGTGACGGCGGAGGGCTCGAAGGGACCGGTACGGGGCGGACGGTCAGAACTCGTAGTCGGCGATCACCCACGTGGCGAACTCCCGCCACAGCCCGACCCCGGCCTGATGCTCCGGGTGCTCCACGTACCGGCGCAGCGCGTCCGCGTCGTCGAACGCCGAGTTGATGGCGAAGTCGTAGGCGATGGGCCGGTCGCTGATGTTCCAGGCGCACTCCCAGAACCGGATCTCCGGGATCTTGCCCTCGAGCGCGCGGAAAGCCTCGACGCCCTGCACGACCCGCGGGTCGTCCCGCTCGACGCCCTCGTTCAGCTTGAAGAGCACCAGATGGCGGATCATCACTTTCCTCCGTTGGCCAGCCAGGTCATGAAGTCGCCGATGGCCTTCGCGGCGTCCGATATGCCCTCGAACCCTATCTGGACGTAGTCGGCCGCCTTCGCCGGGTCCGTGATGATCACGTACAGCACGAAGACCGCGACGACGTACACGGCGACCTTCTTAGAGTTCACCGCCATCGCGGCCCTCCCCTGTCACGGTTGTCACGACGATGCGCTGATGTCACGCGGAGCGGGGCCCATGATCGCACGAAGGGCCCCGTCCGACGACGAGGCCCTTCACAAGCGGTAGCGGAGGGATTTGAACCCTCGGTGACTTGCGCCACACTCGCTTTCGAGGCGAGCTCCTTCGGCCGCTCGGACACGCTACCGAGGGAGACCTTACAGCACAGTGCGGCATGGTCTGAAATCGATAAGCCCGCCCCCGGCGGCGCTCACCGCCCCCGGAAGAACTCCGTGAGCGGCCGGGCGCACTCCTCGGCGAGCACGCCCTCGATCACCTCGGGCCGGTGGTTGAGCCGCCGGTCGCGGACGACGTCCCACAGGGAGCCGACCGCGCCCGCCTTCTCGTCCCGGGCGCCGTAGACGACCCGGTCGACCCGGGCCTGCTGGATCGCGCCCGCGCACATCGTGCAGGGCTCCAGCGTCACCACAAGGGTGCAGCCGGCCAGCCGCCACTCGCCGAGCTTCGCGGCGGCCCGCCGCAGCGCGAGCACCTCGGCGTGTGCCGTGGGGTCGCCGCCGGCCTCGCGCTCGTTGTGAGCGGAGGCCAGCACGGTGCTGCCGTCGGGAGCGAGCACCACGGCGCCCACCGGAACGTCCCCGCCGCGGACGGCCAGTTCGGCCTCGTCCAGGGCGAGCCGCATCGCGGGCCGCCACGGGTCGCGCACCGGATCCGGCGGCCCTGGTGTGTTCGGCATGGTCAGCGGACGGTCTCCAGGACCTCCGAGGCACCGAGGGCCTCGGCGATCTCGTTGACGGCGTCCTGGGTCAGGGAACGCAGCTCCTTCTCGCTCACGCCCAGGTCCTCCAGGACCTGCGCGTCACCGACCGGCCCGTGCGGCACGGCCCCGGCGGCACCGGCGTCCGCTGCGCCGTCGGTGTCGTCGGCGTCGTCGTCCGGTTCACCGTCCTCCGTTCCGTCGAGGTCGAGGGCGTCCAGATCGGCGCCGTCGTCCCCGGGCTCACGGCCGAGCAGCTCGTCGGTGAGCAGGATCTCTCCGTAGCTGCTGCGGGCGGCGGCTGCGGCGTCGGAGACGTAGATACGAGGGTCCTCCTCGCCGTCCACGCGGACGACGCCGAACCAGCCGTCCTCCTGCTCGATCAGCACGAGCACCGTGTCCTCGTCGGGAGAGGCTTCCCGGGCCAGGTCGGCCAGATCCGACAGGGTCTCCACGTCGTCGAGCTCTGTGTCGCTCGCTTCCCACCCGTCTTCGGTGCGCGCGAGCAGTGCGGCGAAGTACACCGTGACTCTCCCACTGGTCATAGGCGTGCCGGTTGGGGATCCCCCCGGCGGAGGTTGCGGGCGGGAAGTGCTCCATCGAGCCCCACCCACTCGGAATCGTGGCAGAAACAAGGCCCCTGAGGGACGTCTTCGGCTCCCTGTGTCCGGCAGTTTTGATCGCATGGTGCATCGCATGTCGCGTCGCATGTCGCCGAGCGGGTCCGTGCGGGACTCACCAGCGCACTCGTTGCCGCCACATGCGGATCGTACGCGGCTTTGGGCGACGTCCCCGCAGGGCCACTTCGGCAAACGCCCGTCCGTGCGGGGAACTTCCCGGATGCGGGGCCGAATGCCGCAGCGGCGGCTCGTCGTGTCGGGCGGATTCCTGCCGGCGGAGGGGCCCTACCAGCGGAAGGTGCGCATGCGCATCGCGTGGCGCAGCCGGGCCGCCTTGGCGCGGCGCGGCTGGACGCGGTCGCGCAGTGCGCGCGCCTCGGCGAGTTCCCGCAGAAACCGGGCGCGCCGCCGGCGCCGCTCCGCCTCCGTCTCGGAGTCGCCGGGCGCCCCGGTGGCCTCGCCGGTCCCCGTGGTCCCATCGGTGCCAGCGGCCCCGGGAGTGTCCGGGCCGCGGCGAGGGCCCGGGCCGCGGAGGGGCCCGCGGGTCGACGGATCGTCTCGGAAATCCTGCTCAGGCATCGGCTCACCACCCCAGTCCGTCCCTCCCACCTTCCCCCGGCCGGGCGGTTTGACGCCACCGAACGGGTGAGGAGCGGCCCGGGAGGCTTGCCGCCGCGCGGGGACGCCGGGGTCGTGCCGCCCGGCTACTGTGGGGGCATGCGTCTCCACGTCGTCGACCACCCCTTGGTCGCCCACAAGCTCACCACGCTGCGCGACCAGCGCACCGACTCCGCGACCTTCCGTCGTCTCGCCGACGAGCTGGTCACCCTGCTCGCCTACGAGGCCACGCGCGACGTACGCACCGAGCAGGTCGACATCCAGACGCCGGTGGAGCGGACCACGGGCGTCAAGCTGTCCCACCCGCGGCCGCTGGTGGTGCCGATCCTGCGGGCCGGGCTCGGCATGCTGGACGGCATGGTCCGGCTGCTGCCGACCGCCGAGGTGGGTTTCCTCGGCATGATCCGCAACGAGGAGACGCTGCAGGCCTCGACGTACGCCACCCGGATGCCGGAGGACCTCTCCGGGCGTCAGGTGTACGTGCTGGACCCGATGCTGGCCACGGGCGGCACGCTCGTCGCGGCGATCCAGGAGCTGATCAAGCGCGGCGCGGACGACGTGACCGCCGTGGTGCTGCTGGCCGCGCCGGAGGGCGTCGAGGTCATGGAGCGCGAGCTGGCCGGCACCCCGGTGACGGTCGTGACCGCCTCGGTCGACCAGCGGCTCAACGAGCACGGCTACATCGTGCCGGGCCTCGGCGACGCGGGGGACCGGATGTACGGAGCGGCCGAGTAACCCGTCGAAGGGCCCGGCAACCAGGGCCCGCTGACCCTCTTGAGGGGCCCGGGCCCCTCAGCAGCCCTTCTTCGAGGTGGGCGCCGGTGAGGGCGTGGCCAGTGCGGCCAGCGCCTTGTCGGCGTCCGCCTTCTTCGTCAGCGCGCGGAAGCCGTCGCCGATGATGAGGTCGACCTCGGTGCCCTTGCGGACGGCGTCGGTGCGGCGCTCGGCGCCGGTGAGCTGGGTGGCGAGCACCGGCAGCGAGGTGTTGAGCGCGGACGCGGGGCCGAGCAGCACACCGGTGCCCTTGACCTTCTTGTCGTACTCCTTGGTCGCGTTGCCGACCTCGCCGATCTTGAACCCGCGCTTCTTCAGCTCGTCGGCGGTCTTCTTCGCCAGGCCGCTGCGGGTCGTGGCGTTGAGGACGTTGACCTTGATCGTGCCCGGCTCGGGAAGAGCCTTGGCGCGGGGCGAGGCGCTCGCCTTCGCGGCGCAGGCGGCCTTGGTGCCGGCCGCGCTCGCGGGGTTGCCGCCGCCGGTGAAGACCTCGATGAGCTGGAGCGTCCCCCAGCCCGCCACACCGAGCACGGCGGCGCAGGCGGCGGTGAGGACGACGAGCCTGCCGCGCCGCCGGGGCCGGCGCATCCGCGGGTACTTGTCACCCGTGATCCGGTACTGGCCGCCCATGCCGGGAGGAGTCAGCATGCTCATGAGCGCAGCGTAGTGCGCTCCGGCGACTCTGCCTACTAGATGATCATTCGACTGGGTGCAGTCCAACCCGAAAGGGCCAACCCGGCCCCCGTGGGGTGGAGCGGATCAGTCCAGTTCGAGCACGCGTGCGTGCAGCACCTGGCGCTGCTGGAGCGCCGCGCGCACCGCGCGGTGCAGGCCGTCCTCCAGGTACAGGTCGCCCTGCCACTTCACGACGTGCGCGAAGAGGTCGCCGTAGAAGGTCGAGTCCTCGGCGAGGAGGGTCTCGAGGTCGAGCTGCTGCTTGGTCGTCACGAGCTGATCGAGGCGGACCGGGCGCGGCGCGACGTCCGCCCACTGCCGGGTGCTCTCCCGGCCGTGGTCGGGGTACGGCCGGCCGTTTCCGATGCGCTTGAAGATCACACGGAAAGCCTACCGGTCAAGACGTTCCGGGCGCAGCCATGGCGACGCAGTGCGACGCTGAAAAAGACACCCGAAAGCCGGACGAAACGGGAACAGGGGCCCGAGATGAGCGAGCGCAAGACGATTCCGCCGGCCACCGCTCCCGAGGCGCCCGGCAGCGCACCCGCCCTCCCCGAGGAGGCCCTGCGGATCGCCGCCGGATACGCCTTCGCCGGGCCCGCGCTCGACCTGGGCGCCCTTGTCTGGGGCGGGGAGTGCAGGGCGGACGCGCAGATCAGGGTGCCGCTCTCCATGCTCAACCGGCACGGTCTGGTGGCGGGCGCCACCGGCACCGGCAAGACCAAGACGCTCCAGCTGATCGCCGAGCAGTTGTCCGCGCAGGGCGTGCCGGTGTTCCTCGCGGACATCAAGGGCGACCTCTCCGGGATCTCCGCTCCGGGCGAACCGGGTCCGCGTGTCGAGGCCCGCGCGCGTGACGTGCACCAGCAGTGGAGGGCGACCGGCTTCCCGGCCGAGTTCTACGCCCTCGGCGGCATCGGGCAGGGCATCCCCGTGCGGGCCACGGTCACCAGCTTCGGGCCGCTGCTGCTGTCGAAGGTGCTCGGGCTCAACCAGACCCAGGAGCAGTCGCTCCAGCTGATCTTCCACTACGCCGACACCAAGGGCCTGGAGCTGATCGACCTCAAGGACCTCAGGGCCGTCGTCGCCTTCCTGACCTCGGACGAGGGCAAGCAGGAGCTGAAGTCCATCGGCGGTCTGTCCACGGCGACGGCCGGGGTGATCCTGCGTTCCCTCACCGCCTTCGAGGCGCAGGGCACCTCCGGCTTCTTCGGGGAGCCGGAGTTCGACACGGCGGAGCTGCTGCGCACGACCGAGGACGGGCGCGGTGTCGTCTCCGTGCTGGAGCTGGCCGCCGTGCAGGACCGGCCGACGCTCTTCTCCACGTTCCTGATGTGGCTGCTCGCCGACCTCTTCCACGACCTCCCCGAGGTCGGTGACATCGACCGGCCGGGTCTCGTCTTCTTCCTCGACGAGGCGCATCTGCTGTTCGACGACGCCTCGAAGGCGTTCCTGGACTCGATCACGCAGACCGTGCGGCTGATTCGCTCGAAAGGGGTCGGCGTGTTCTTCGTGACGCAGACCCCGAAGGACGTACCGGGCGAGGTCCTCGCCCAGCTCGGCAACCGGGTGCAGCACGCGCTGCGCGCCTTCACGCCGGACGACCAGAAGGCGCTGAAGGCCACGGTGAAGACGTTCCCCGACTCCCCGTACGACCTGGAGGAGGTCCTGACCGGCCTCGGCATCGGAGAGGCGGTGGTGACCGTGCTCAGCGAGCGGGGCGCCCCGACGCCCGTCGCCGTGACCCGGCTGCGGGCGCCGGAGTCCCTGATGGGGCCGGTGCCGGAGGCGGAGCTGGAGCGGGCGGTCCGGGCGTCGGCGGCGTACGGACGTTATGCACAGGCTGTGGACAGGGAGTCGGCGTACGAACGACTGGCCGAGCGGCCGGCCGGCGCCAAGGGGCCGGACGAGATGCGCGCGGCGACGAGGGCGCCGAAGGACGCCGGCGGGCGGCGTGAGCCGCGGGAGGGGCATGAGGAGCGGGAGGGGCGTGAGGAGCGCGACTCCCTCGTCGAACAGGTCGCGGGCAGCGGCGTGTTCAAGTCCCTCGCCCGGTCACTGGGCACCCAGATCGGCCGTGAGATCACCCGTTCCCTCTTCGGTACGGCGCGCCGCAGGAGGCGGTAGGCGCGGCTCGCTCGCGCCGGGCACGGCACGGCCCCGCACCCGCAGTGACGGCAACGCGGCCCCGGTTCGCTTCGTGCGGCGGAGGGAGAGGTCGTCCGCCTCCGCCGCTTCGTCGTTCGTCAGTCACGGCTCCGTTCGGGGGCGGGGCGTTGGCGCTTGTGGGCGGCCGGCTTCTTGGGGTCGGTCTTCGGCGGGAGGGGGGTGCCGTTGCGGGCGGCCTCGGCGCGCAGCAGGGCGCGCATGACCGCGTACGGGTCCTTGAGCATGACGGTGTCTCCTGTTTCCGTTCGTTTCCGGTTTCCGGTCGGTCTCTGTGCCGGGCTGATGGACGGGCGGTGCCCGGTTCCGTCAGCAGCGCAGGACCACGGAGCGCAGGACGTCCGGCGGACGCGGGGGGTGCGCCGGTGCCGGCCGGAGGACGGGGGACGGGGTCCGGTGCGGATGTGCGGCGACCGGGGGAGGCGTGGGACGCAGGGCGGTGGCGGGATGCCGGGTGGCGCAGCGGGCCTCCGGCCGCAGGGCGGAGTCGTGGAGGTCGTGCTCGAGGGACGTGCCGCCCCCTCCGGTGCAGCCGCCGCTGATCGCGGCCGCGGAGTCCGCGAGGGCCGTCTCGAGGTGCGGACCCGGCAGGAGCAGGGCGAGCAGCAGCACCAGCGCACGCAGCAGCGGTGCGCGCCGGGTTCCCTTCGGGGCTATGCCGTTCATCCGACCGGGGCCGGGATCCGCCCGGCCGGCCGGTGACCGCCGCGGATGCGCAGGGCGGTGACGACCTCGACGATCCCCACCGCGACGAGCCAGCATCCGCCGACCAGGGTGAGGACGGCGACCGACTCGAACGGGGAGTCGATCAGGACGATGCCGGCGACGACGGTGAGGACACCGAGGAAGATCTGCCAGCCGCGGGCGGGCATCCCGGGGTCGTGGAGGGCGGCCAGGGTGTGGGTGATGCCGCGGAACAGCCAGCCGATCCCGATCCACAGGGCGAGCAGCAGGATCGACTGCATCGGGCCGCGGAAGCAGAACAGTCCCAGCAGGATCGACAGGGCCCCGCTGATGAAGGCGAGGACACGCAGCGAGGTGGTGCGGTGGGTGCCGAAGGCGGAGACGAGCTGGAGGACGCCGCTGAACACCAGGTACAGGCCGAACAGCACCCCGGCGGCGACCAAGGAGGCACCTGGCCACACCAGGACGAGGACCCCGAGCACGAGTGAGGCGACGCCGGTCAGCAGCACGGCCTGCCAGGCGGTGCGCGACAGCAGGTTCAGCGGGCCTTCGAAGGGCGGATCGGGCCGGTGCACACCCGGGGTGGCTCCGTAGGGGTCGTCGTCCGCCGGGTCCTCCCCGTCGTCCACGGGCGGATGCTCGCGGGGGCCCTGCGGGCCGTGGGGATCGGTGGGGGCCTTCTCGTGCGGGTCGCGCGGATCGGGCGGGGCGGGTGAGCCGGGGCTGCCCGGGGCATGCGGGGACGGCTCGTGCGGTCCGGGACCGTGGCCGTCACGCGGGCCGCGTTCCGGATCCCAGGGAGAGCCGCTGGGAGGCTCGGTCATGCTCCATGCTGGGATCCGCCCGGCACGCGGGGCCACTCGGGAGCGGCCATGCGGTGGACCGGGGCGGCGGCGGCACGTGCGTGCGGCTGCCTACGGCGGTGTCCGGTTGCGCTGGTCTGGCGGCTGCGGGTCGTTGGCGGTGTTCGCGCAGTTCCCCGCGCCCCTGAGTCTGCCGACCGTTCGCTGTCAGGGCGGCCTTTGCGGGGGTGTTCGCGCAGTTCCCCGCGCCCCTGGGGCTGCTGAGCGTCCGTTGTCAGGGCGGTCCTACTTGGACGGCTTCTTCTGCGGCTTGGCCGCCTTGGCTGCCTTCGCCGCTGCCTTCATCTCCTGTTTGTGGGCCCGTACCTTGGCCAGGGAGTCGGGGCCCGTGATGTCCGCGACCGAGCGGTAGGACCGGGGTTCGCCGTACGCGCCCGCGGCCTCCCGCCAGCCCGTGGGCTGCACGCCGAGCTGCTTGCCGAGCAGGGCCAGGAAGATCTGCGCCTTCTGCTTGCCGAAGCCGGGCAGGTCCTCCAGGCGGCGCAGCAGTTCCGCGCCGGTGCCGACGCCCCGCCACACGGCCTCGGCGTCACCGTCGTAGTGCTCCACGAGGTACCTGCACAGCTGCTGGATGCGGCCCGCCATCGACCCGGGGTAGCGGTGCACCGCCGGTTTCTCGGCGAGCAGCGCGGCGAACGCCTCCGGGTCGTACGCGGCGATCTCGTGCGCGTCCAGGTCGTCGGCGCCCATCCGCCGCGCGATGGTCGCCGGGCCCTTGAACGCCCACTCCATAGGGATCTGCTGGTCCAGCAGCATGCCGGTCAGCGCGGCCAGCGGACTGCGGCCCAGCAGCGCGTCGGCTTCGGGGTCCTGGGCGAGGTGAAGAGTGACGTCCATGCCCCGATGATCGCGCGTCGCCGCTCAGCTCGCGCGCCAGTACCCGAGCGCGTGCGTCCGCTGCTTGGGCACGGCCAGCTCCTTGCGGACGAACGCGGTGAGCGCACGGGTGGTCCTCGTGTCGCAGGCGATCCAGACGTACGGGTCCGGGGTGGCCCGCAGCAGTTCGGGGAGGTCCGCGCGGACCCGCTGCACGAGATGGTCGCCGGCGTCCTTGCGGGGCACCTCGCGCACCTCGTGCCGCTCCGGGTCGGCGACACACGGCAGCCCGTCGAGCGAGCCCTCGAACCAGATGGTCGCCGGTGCGGAACCCAGCGCGCCCAGCAGGGAGTTGATGGCCGGCAGGGAGGCCGGGTCACCGACGGCGAAGACGTGCGAGGGAGCGGGGCTCGGCTCCTCGAAGCCGGTGCCCTGGACGGTCGCCTCGATGGTGTCGCCGGGCTTCGCCGCCCGCGCCCAGTCACTGGCACAGCCCTCGTGCAGGGCGAACTCGATGGCGAAGGTACCGGCGGCGGGGTCCGGGTCGACCAGCGTGTACCCGCGCTGGTGCGGCTTGCCCGCGTTGTCGAACCACAGCCGCACCCACATCGTCGGGTGCACCCCGATCGCCGTGAGCAGCCCCCCGTCGGTGAAGTGCACCCGCCGGTAGTCCCCGGTGACGTCCTCGGCCCCCGTCACGGTGAACGCGAAGTCCTTCGCCCGCATCAGCTTGAGGACCGCGCCCTCCCAACCCCGCCCCTGCCCCATCGCCTCTTCACCCTTCGCGTACGATTCCGCCACGGTTTACTTAGGGGAGCCTAACCTAAAGCGAAATGAGGGCACAGTGACCGGCGAGATCTTCCGGGACGCATGGGGCATCCCGCACCTGCGGGCGGACAGCGCGCTCGAACTCGCCCGCGTCCAGGGCCGGGTCACCGCCCTCGACCGGGCCTGGCAGCTGGAGGTCGAACGGCACAGGCTGCAGGGGACCTCGGCGTCCTTCCTCGGCGCCGAGGCCCTCCCCTGGGACCGCCTCGCCCGCCGGGCCCGGCTGGCCGACACGGCGCAGCGGTGTTTCGCCGCTCTCGAGCGCCGGGACCCGGAGACCGCGCAGTGGGTACGGGCGTACGTGGACGGCGTCAACGAGGGGCTGAGCACCGCCTCCGCCCCCGAGTTCGAGCGCGCCGCGCTCACCCCGGGACGCTGGAGACCCTGGACCCCGCTCGGGGTCTGGCTCGCCACGCACATCCTCTTCGCCGGCTTCCCCGCGAAGCTCTGGCGCGAGCAGGTCGCCGCGCATCTCGGGGCGGACGCCGTGGGACTGTTCGCCACCGACGGGCCCGGCACGTCCGGCAGCAACGGCTGGCTGGTCGCCGGGGAGCGCACCACCACCGGCCACGCCGTCATCGCGGGGGACCCGCACCGCTTCATCGAGGACCCCGGCGTCTACCAGCAGATCCACCTGTCCTGTCCGGAGTTCGACGTCGTCGGCCTCGCCGTGCCCGGCGTCCCCGGCATCGCCCACTTCGGCCACACCGGCACCGTCGCCTGGGCCATCACCAACGCGATGGCCGACTACCAGGACCTCTACCGCGAACGGCTGCGCCGCACCGGCGCCGGGATCGAGGCGCTGGGCCCCGACGGCACCTGGCACCGCGCCGCCCGTCACACCGAGACCATCGAGGTGGCCGGCGAGACCCCGGTGGAGATCGAGGTCGTCGAGACCTCCCGCGGCCCCATCGTCATCGGCGGCCCGGAGGGCCTGGAGGACGGACCCGTCGTCGTGGGGGACGGTCCGGTCGTCGAGGGGGACGGACCCGTCGTCGTGGGGGACGGTCCGGTCGCAGTGGGGGTCGGGCCGGGTGTCGCAGGCGACAGCCCGGCCGTCGCCGACGACATGGCCCGGCGACCCGGCGAGGGCGGCGGCGACGAGGAGCCCGAGGGCGGGGCCGGCGGCGTGACCGGACCCGCCGCACCCCCGCTCGCCGTGGCCCTGCGCTACCCGCCCCGGGTGACCGAGGACCTCGGCTTCTCCGCGCTCCTGCCCTTGCTGCGGGCCCGGAGCGTCGGCGACATCGACCGGGCCGTCGATCTGTGGGCGGAGCCGGTCAACGTGGTCCAGGCCGCCGACACCGAGGGCGGCACCCTGCACCGGGTCGCGGGGCGGGTGCCGGTGCGGGCCGCGGACAACCGGCTGCGGCTCGTGCCCGCCTGGGAGGCCGGCCACGAGTGGCAGGACTGGCACGAGTCACCGCGCGCCGGCCTGACCGACGGGGTCGCCGTGATGGCCAACCAGCGCGGCCCGGCGACCCCTCTCGGCGTCGAGTTCGCCCCGCCGCACCGCGCCGAGCGGATCACCGCACTGCTCGCCGCCAAGGAGCGCTGGTCCGCCGCCGACATGCCCGCGATCCACACCGACACCCACCTCGCCTCCGCCGCGGCCCTCCTCGACCGCCTCGGCGCCCTCGACCCCCGGGCTCTGAGCCACCCCGCGGCCGAGCTGCGCGACCGGCTGCTGCGCTGGGACCGCCGGATGGACGCCGGCAGCGCCGACGCCGCCCACTACGCCGCCGTGCGCGGCGCGGTCGTACGGCGGCTCGCGGCGCACCCCGCGTTCGCCGCGCTGGCCACGCCGCCCGCGTACCCCGAGGTGTTCCTGCCCTGGCTCGCGCTGCTGCCGCGCATCGCCTTCGCCCTCGAACACCTCCTGACCGCCGAGGAGTTGTACGGCATCGACCGCACCGACGCGGTACGCGCCGCACTGGAGGAGGTGGCCGCCCGGCCGCCCGCCGGCACCTGGGGCGACACCCACCGCCTGGCACCGTGGCGTGCCCTGCCGCCGCAGACCCCCTACGACGAGCCGGGACTGTCCGGCGACCACGACTGCGTGCTGTGCACCTCGGCCGTGCCCGGCCTCACCGATCTCGCGGCGCGCGGCCCGGCCGCCCGCTACGTCTGGGACCTGGCCCGGCGCGAGAACAGCCGCTGGGTGGTGCCGTTCGGCGCGTCCGGCGATCCCGGCTCACCCCACCACCGCGACCAGCAGCCGCTGTGGCTCGCGGGAGACCTCGTCCCGGTCGTCACCGACTGGGCGCAGCTGACGAAGGAGACCGATGTCTGACCCGTACGCCTCCCGCGCGGCCGTCCACGAGCAGGTGGTCGACGGCTTCGGCTCCGTGCGCGTCCTGCCCCTGGACGCCACCGCCGACGCGCCGCTGCTGCACCGCTGGGTCAGCGAGGAACGCGCCGCCTTCTGGGGCATGAACGGCCTCACCGAGCGTCAAGTGGCGGAGATCTACGCCCACATGGCCGGCCTCGACACCCACCACGCGTATCTCGTCGTCAAGGACGGCACCCCGGCCGCGCTGCTCCAGACGTACGAGCCGGAGGCCGACCGGGTCGGTGAGTGCTACCCGGTCGAACCCGGCGACATCGGCATCCATCTGCTCCTCGCGCCCGCCGAGGACGGTGCCGCCCGCCCCGGCTGGACCTCGGCCCTGGCGACCGCAGTCCTCACGTACGTCCTGGTGGGGCTGGACCGCCGCCGGGTGGTGGTCGACCCGGACGTGGCCAACGAGAAGGCGATCGCCCGCTTCGTGAAGCAGGGCTTCACCGCGGGTCCCGCGGTGGTGCTGCCCGAGGTCGACCTGCCGGACGTGTACCTGCCGGAGAAGAAGGCCCAACTCGCCTTCCTCACCCGCGAGGTAGCCTTCGGCGGGTGACGCCCGACGAACTCGTCGCCCACTACGGACTGGAGCCGATCCCGCGCGAGGGAGGCCGGTTCCGCCAGACCTGGGCCGGTCCCGCGCGCCCCGGCGACGGCCGCCCCGAGGGCACGGCCATCATCGCCCTGCTCACGGACCGGCCCGGCGACTTCTCCGCCCTGCACCGCCTGCCCACGGACGAGATCTGGCACCACTACCTGGGCGACCCGCTCACGCTGCTCCTGCTCGCCCCCGACGGCACCTCCCGCACACCCGTGCTGGGCCCGGACGTCCTCGGCGGCCAGCACATCCAGCTCACCGTGCCCGCCGGCACCTGGATGGGGGCGCGGGTGGCACCGGGCGGAGCGTGGACGCTGTTCGGCTGCACGATGGCGCCCGGATTCACCTACGAGGGCTACGAACACGGCGACGCGGCGGAGCTGGCGGCGCGCTACCCCGACCGGGCGGCGCAGATCGTGGAACTGTGCCGCCCATGAGCCCGCACGGACTGCTGGCAGGACAGGTCGCCCTGGTCACGGGCGCGGGCGGCGGCATCGGCCGGGGCATCGCGCTGCGCTTCGCCGAGGAGGGCGCCGCGGTCGCGCTGCACTGCCGTACGGCGGTGTCCTCGGCGCGTGAAGTCACCGGCCGCATCCGGGAGTCGGGCGGCGAGGCGGTCGTCCTGGCCGGAGCCGACCTCACCGACGAGGACGCCTGCCGACGCCTGGTGTCGGAGGCGGCCGAGTGGGGCGGCGGCCGGCTGACCGCGCTGGTCAACAACGCGGGCGTGCAGCCGGTCCAGGACCTCCCCGGCATGACCGCGGCCGACTGGCGGGCGGTCGTGGACACCAACCTCACCAGCGTCTTCGCCTGCACCCAGGCCGCAGCGGAGCTCATGCGGGAACGGGGCGGCGGTTCGGTCACCCACATCGCCTCCGTCGAGGCCCGCCTCCCGGCCCCCGCCCACGCCCACTACTGCGCCTCCAAGGCGGCGGTGGTGATGCACGCCCGCTCGGCGGCCCTCGAGTACGGCCGGTGGGGCGTCCGCGTCAACACCGTCTCGCCCGGCCTGATCGACCGGGAGGGCCTCGCGGACGCCTGGCCGGAGGGCGTGGACCGCTGGCTCCGGGCCACCGCGCTCGGGCGTCTGGGCAGCCCGGAGGACATCGGCGACGCCTGCGTGTACCTGGCCTCCCGCCTCGCCGCCTGGGTGACGGGCCACGACCTGGTGGTGGACGGAGGGGCCTCGGCCCGGCCGACCTGGTGAGGCCGGTGAGCACAACGCCCCTGTCGTCCGTACCTAACCCGGAGGCGGATGCCAGGAGGCGGGTGCGACGTGCGGCGACGGCAGAGTGTGGTGACCGGGACCGGCGGGCGCGGACGCGGAAGCGGTCGAGGCGGGACCGGGGGGCGCGGCGAGCGGCGGTTTGCGCGGCTGATGCTGCTGGGCTCCCTGCTGGTCCTGCTCCTCCTCGGCGGCGCGGCCCCGGCCGGCGCCCACGCGGCCCTCCGCGCCACCGACCCCGAGGACGGAAGCGTCGTCAAGTCCGCGCCCCGTCACGTCACCCTGACCTTCACGGAGTCCGTCGGCCTGCTGGAGGACTCCTTCCGGATCTACGGCCCCGACAACCGCCGCGTCCCCCTCGGCGAACCCGAACACGCGCGGGACTCCTCCGACACCGCCCGGGTCGAACTGCCCGGAGACCTCGCCGACGGCACCTACACGGTGGCCTGGCGCGTGGTCTCCGCCGACAGCCACCCGGTGTCCGGCGCCTTCACCTTCTCCGTCGGCAAGCCCTCGCCCACCGCACCCGCCGCCCCCACGACGCCGGACGAACACCCGGTCACCGCGAGCCTCTACGACACCGCCCGCTACCTCGCGTACATCGCCGCCGCCCTGCTCATCGGCACGGCGGCCTTCGCGGCACTGTGCCGGCCGCCCGACACACGTCCGCTGCGACTGCCGCTGCTGACCGGCTGGTGGACCCTGTTCGCCTCCACCCTGGTCCTGCTGATCCTGCGCGCCCCCTACGAGAACGGCACCTCACCGGCCACCGCCCTCGACACCTCCGCCGTCACGCGCGCCCTCACCGGTCGCCCGGGCCTGGCCCTGCTCGCCCGGCTGGCGCTGGTCCTGCTGACGGCGGCGATACTGCTACGGCTCTCCCGGCGCCGCACGCCCGACCGCACTCCCCCCGCCCACCTGGCGGCAGGCGCCGCCCTCGCCGTCGGCCTCGCCCTCACCTGGGCGGCGGCCGAGCACGCCTCCGCCGGGATCCAGGTGCCGCTGGCGATGACGTCGTCCGTGCTGCACCTGCTGGCGACGGCGTGCTGGCTGGGCGGACTGACCGCGCTGCTCCTCATCCTGTACCGCGCGCCGCGGCCGGCCCCGCCCGCCACGGTCACCCGCTTCTCCCGGCTGGCCTTCGCCTCGGTGACCGTCCTGGTCGTGACCGGCGTCTACCAGTCCTGGCGCGGCCTCGGCTCCTGGCCGGCGCTCACGGAGACGTCGTACGGCCGGACCCTGCTGGTCAAACTGGCCCTGGTGGCCGCGCTGCTGCTGGTCGCGGGCCTGTCCCGCCGCTGGACGGCACGACTGGCGCGGGTTCCGCGGACCCAGGAGGCGGCGGCGCGGGTGCCCGAACTGGTCGGGGCGTCCGGCTCCGCCACCACGGAGCCCGACGAGTCCCCGCCACCACCTCCGCCTTCCCAGGACACCGACGACGACCCCCACCGCCGCGCCCTGCGCCGTTCCGTCCTCGTCGAGGTCGCCGTCGCCGTGGTCGTCCTGCTGGTCACGACCGTCCTGACCAGCACCCTCCCGGCCCGCGCCGAGGCCGAGGCGGCGTCCGGGGAGGCCGCGGCGGCAGCACCCGTCGCCGGGCTGCCCGGCTCGACCACGCTCACCGTCCCCTACGACGTGGGCACCCCCGGCGGCACCGGCCGCGTACAGATCACCCTCGACCCCGGGCGCGTCGGCGAGAACGGTGTCCAGGCGGTGGTCTTCGGCGCCGACAACGGCCTGATCGCCGTACCGGAACTCCGCATGACCTTCACCCTGGAGGAGAAGGACGTCGGCCCGATCGACGCCGACCTGACGGACCGAGGCGGCTACTGGGCCACCAACGACCTCACGCTCCCCCTGGACGGCACCTGGACGATGAAACTGACGATCAGGACGTCGGACGTGGACCAGGTGACGGAGACCCGCAAGATCCGCATAGCCCGGTGACGGCAACCCCGGGGTGCCGGCCGTCCTGACGCGAGAATGGGAGGGCGACCGCCCTCTTTCGTGGAGGAGGCCCCATGCCCGAGCTGCCGGATGTCGAGGGATTCCGCAAGGTGCTGGAGTCCTGCGCGCAGGGCAGGGTCGTCCGGCGCGTCGACGTGCACGACGCGGGGGTCCTGCACGGGGTGAGCGTGCGACGGCTGTGCGAGGCGCTGGAGGGGCGGCGGTTCACCGGCGCGGAACGGCACGGCAAGTGGCTGCTGGCCCGCACCGGCGGCCCCCTCCTGCTGCTGCACTTCGGCATGACGGGCCGCCTGGTCTGCGCCGACGCCGGTGACGCGGTCGACGCCCACGACCGGGTCGTGTTCACCCTGACCGGCGGACGTCAGCTCCGCTACCGCGACCAGCGCAAACTCCAGGGCCTGTGGCTGTGCCACGACGCCGCCGGGGCGGCCCGGCTGCTGGAGCGCCAGGGCCCCGACGCGCTGGCGGTGGACCGCGACGCGTTCGAGGCCGCGCTCTCGTCCCGTCGCGGCAAGGTCAAGACCGTCCTCACCGACCAGACCGTCCTCGCCGGGCTCGGCAATCTGCTGGCGGACGAGGTGCTGTGGCGGGCGCGACTGCATCCCGCCCTCCGGGCGGGCGATCTCCCTCAGCCCGACCGCCGCCGGCTGTACACCCACATGCGCCGCACCCTGCGCTCCGCGGTCACCGCCGGCTGCGTGCCGCCCCGCGACGCCTGGCTCACCGGCCACCGCGACGACCCGGACCCGGCCTGCCCCCGCTGCGGCACCCACCTGCGCCGCACGCGCCTGTCGGGTCGTACGACCATCTGGTGCCCGCGGTGCCAGCCGGGCGGCTCCTGAGCGAGGGACCACCACGACGGCCCCGCCGCCAGCCCGGTCACGGAGCGAGGCGATACGGACACGGATTGTTCCAACTCCCTGTCCGCGGCTGCGCCGCGTGCGAGGATGGCGCCCGTGACCCGATGGTCTACCTCGCCCGTCACCGAGGACGCGCCCCGCACCGGCGGCCTGGGTCCCCGTGCCGCGGCCGTCCTCGTGTTCATGTCCTCCGCCGCGGTCCTGGTGGTCGAGATCGTCGCCCTGCGGCTGCTGGCGCCGTACCTCGGGCTGACCCTCGAGACCAGCACCATGGTGATCGGCGTCGCCCTCACCGCGATCGCCCTCGGCTCCTGGATGGGCGGGCGCATCGCCGACCAGGTCGACCCGCGCCGGCTCCTCGGCCCGTCGCTCGGGGTGTCGGGAGCGGTGATCGCCCTCACTCCCGCCGTTCTGCGCACCACCGCGGAGTGGGCGGCGCCGCTGCTCCTGCTGATCGCGTCACTGACCATCCTCGTGCCGGGCGCGCTGCTCTCCGCGGTCACGCCGATCGTCACCAAGCTGCGCCTCACCAGCCTCGCCGAGACCGGCACGGTGGTCGGCCGGCTGTCCGGCGTCGGCACCCTGGGCGCCATCGTCGGCACCGTCCTCACCGGCTTCGTCCTCGTGTCGCGGCTCCCGGTCAGCGGCATCCTGATCGGCCTCGGCATCCTGCTGGTGGCCGGCTCGGCGCTGGTGGAGTGGCGCAGGCGCGGATGGAGCGGCACGCCCGCCCTGACCCTCGTCGTCGTGGCCGGCGGCCTCGCCACCACGGTCGCGCCCGGTGCCTGCGACACGGAGACCAGGTACCACTGCGCCCAGGTCGTCACGGACCCCGACCGGGACGGCGGCCGCACCCTCGTCCTGGACGGCCTGCGCCACTCCTACGTCGACGTCGACGACCCGACGTACCTGAAGTTCACGTACGTGCGCGCCCTCGCGGCGGTGACCGACGCCGCCTTCCCCGAAGGTGAGCCCCTCACCGCCTACCACCTGGGCGGTGGCGGCCTCACCTTCCCCCGCCACCTCGCAGCCACGCGGCCCGGGACCCGCAGCGTCGTCTCCGAGATCGACAGCGGGGTCGTGCGGATCACCCGCGACCAGCTCGGTCTGGATCCGGGCGCCGGTATCGACATCCGCGCGGAGGACGGCAGGCTCGGCCTGCGGCGCCTGGACACCGGCAGCCGTGACCTCGTCGTCGGCGACGCCTTCGGGGGCGTCAGCGTGCCGTGGCACCTGACGACGGTGGAGGCGATGACCGACGTCCGGCGGGTGCTCGACGAGGACGGCCTGTACGCCGCCAACCTCATCGACCACGGAGAGCTGGCCTTCGCCCGCGCCGAGGCAGCCACCCTCACCGAGGTCTTCGAGCACGTCGCCCTCGTCGGCCCCCGCACCGACGGCGGGAACCTGCTGCTCCTCGCCTCCGACCGCCCGGTCGACCTGCGCGCGGCACAGGAGGCACTCGACGCCCGCGGAACCGACTGGACGATCACCACCGGCGAGGCCCTCACCTCCTGGATCGCCGGAGCCCGGCCCCTCACGGACGACCACGCCCCCGTCGACCAGCTCCTCGAGCCCTACAGCCCGCAGAACAGCCGCTGACGGGACAGGAACCGTGCGGCCCGGACCGTCCGGGATCCGGGACGGGAACGGCCAGGGCCCCTCGTACCCTGTCCCCGTGCCCGCCTCCCGCCTGCATCGCGTCGCCGTCCTCGTCCTGGAGGGGGCGAAGCCGCTGGACGTCGGCATTCCCGCGCAGGTGTTCACGACCCGCGCGAGCATGCCGTACGAGGTGCGGGTGTGCGGGGCGGCACCCGGTCCGGTGACCGGCGCCGACGGCCTGTCGTACCACGTCGCCCACGGCCTGGAGGCGCTCGCGTGGGCCGACATCGCCTTCATCCCCGGCCACCGCTTCCCGGACCGCGACGACCCGCCGCGGGCCGTCGTCGACGCGCTGATCGCCGCCCACGCTCGCGGTACGCGGCTCGCCGCCATCTCGACGGGCGCCTTCACGCTCGCCGCCACGGGCCTGCTGGACGGCAGGCGCGCCACCACGCACTGGCATTACGCGCGGACGCTCGCGGCGAAGCATCCGCGCGTCCGGGTCGACGAGAACGTGCTGTTCGTCGACGAGGGCAGCGTCCTGACGTCGGCCGGCGCCGCCTCGGGCATCGACCTGTGCCTGCACATCCTGCGCGGCGACCTGGGGGTGGCCGCCTCGAACCACGCCGCCCGGCGCCTGGTCGCGGCCCCCTACCGCAGCGGCGGTCAGGCGCAGTACGTGCCGCGCAGCGTGCCCGAGCCGCTCGGCGAGCGGTTCGCCGCCACCCGCGAGTGGGCGCTGGGCCGGCTCGGCGAACCCCTCACCCTGGAGGTGCTCGCCCGGCACGCGGCGGTCTCACCACGGACCTTCTCGCGGCGCTTCGTCGAGGACACGGGGTACACGCCGATGCAGTGGATCATGCGCGCCCGTATCGACGTGGCGCGTGAGCTGCTCGAGCGTTCGCAGCGCAGCGTCGAGCAGATCGCCGCCGAGGTCGGTCTGGGCACCGGGGCGAATCTGCGGCTGCATTTCCAGCGCATCCTCGGCACCACGCCGACCGAGTACCGGCGCACGTTCGCGCAGGGCGAGTAGCGGGGGGGCGGCGCGGGGCGGTTCGGGGCGGCAGCCGTGATGGCGCGTGGCGCCCTTGGCGCCCCTGGCGCGATCCTTGCGAACCCTGGCGATCGCGCCGCTGTCCCGGAAGCGGGCCGCACGCGACGCTGGTGGCGAACCGAAGGGACACCATTCATGACTCGCATCGCGATCAACGGCTTCGGCCGCATCGGACGCAATGTGCTGCGCGCCCTGCTGGAGCGCGACAGCGCCCTGGAGATCGTCGCCGTCAACGACCTGACGGAGCCCGCCACGCTCGCCCGGCTGCTCGCCTACGACAGCACGGCCGGCCGGCTCGGCCGCCCGGTGACCGCCGACGGGGACACCCTCGTCGTCGACGGCCGAAGGATCAAGGTGCTGGCCGAGCGCGAGCCGGCGCGGCTGCCGTGGGCCGGACTCGGCGTGGACATCGTCCTGGAAGCCACCGGCCGCTTCACCTCGGCCAAGGCCGCCCGCGCCCACCTGGACGCGGGCGCGAAGAAGGTCCTCGTCAGCGCGCCCTCGGACGGCGCCGACGTCACGCTCGCGTACGGCGTCAACACCGACGCCTACGACCCGGACGTGCACACGATCGTCTCGAACGCCTCCTGCACGACGAACGCGCTCGCACCGCTGGCCAAGGTGCTCGACGACCTCGCCGGCATCGAGCACGGCTTCATGACGACGGTGCACGCCTACACGCAGGAGCAGAACCTCCAGGACGGCCCGCACCGCGACGCCCGCCGCGCCCGCGCCGCCGGCGTCAACATCGTGCCGACCACGACGGGCGCCGCCAAGGCGATCGGCCTGGTCCTGCCGAACCTGGACGGCAAGCTGTCCGGCGACTCGATCCGGGTCCCCGTCCCGGTCGGCTCGATCGTCGAACTCAACACGACCGTCGCCCGCGACGTGACGCGCGAGGATGTGCTGGCGGCGTACCGAGCCGCCGCGGAGGGCCCGCTCGCCGGCATCCTCGAGTACTCGGACGACCCGCTCGTCTCGTCCGACATCACGGGCAACCCGGCCTCGTCCATCTTCGACTCGGCCCTCACCCGCGTCGACGGCCGCCACATCAAGGTGGTCGCCTGGTACGACAACGAGTGGGGCTTCTCCAACCGAGTGATCGACACCCTGGAACTCCTCGCCACCCGCTGACAACGTCGAAGGGCCCCCTGTTTCCAGGGGGCCCTTCGACATCGTGCCCGGTGAGGCACTGGCGGAGGATACGAGATTCGAACTCGTGAGGGGTTGCCCCCAACACGCTTTCCAAGCGTGCGCCCTAGGCCTCTAGGCGAATCCTCCGCCGGAAACATTACATGACCGAGAGGAGTGCTCGCGAACTCGTTCCGGTCCCCGGGGATGAGGTAGCCTTTGCGCAGCCCCTCACGCGGCGCTATCTGACTGAACTCCCCCAGGGCCGGAAGGCAGCAAGGGTAGGTCGGCTCTGGCGGGTGCGTGGGGGGCGCTCGCGTTCTCGGGGCGGGCTGGTTGTCAGTGGGCGCCTATAACCTCGTATGCGTGTCGTCTCTCGCGCTGTACCGCCGCTATCGCCCGGAGTCGTTCGCCGAGGTCATCGGGCAGGAGCATGTCACCGACCCGTTGCAGCAGGCGCTGCGGAACAACCGGGTCAATCACGCGTACCTGTTCAGCGGTCCGCGCGGCTGCGGCAAGACGACCAGTGCGCGGATCCTCGCGCGGTGCCTGAACTGCGAGAAGGGCCCCACACCCACACCGTGCGGGGAGTGCCAGTCCTGCCAGGACCTCGCGCGCAACGGCCCCGGTTCGATCGACGTGATCGAGATCGACGCCGCGTCGCACGGCGGTGTCGACGACGCCCGTGACCTGCGCGAGAAGGCGTTCTTCGGACCCGCCCGCAGCCGGTACAAGATCTACATCATCGACGAGGCCCACATGGTCACGTCGGCCGGTTTCAACGCCCTGCTCAAGGTCGTCGAGGAGCCCCCTGAGCACCTGAAGTTCATCTTCGCCACCACGGAGCCCGAGAAGGTCATCGGGACGATCCGCTCGCGGACCCATCACTACCCCTTCCGGCTCGTGCCCCCGGGCACGCTGCGCGAGTACCTCGCCGAGGTGTGCCAGAAGGAGAACATCCCCGTCGAGGACGGGGTGCTGCCACTCGTCGTGCGGGCCGGCGCCGGGTCGGTGCGTGACTCGATGTCCGTCATGGACCAGCTCCTCGCCGGTGCGGGGGAGCAGGGTGTGACCTATGCCATGGCCACCTCGCTGCTCGGGTACACCGACGGCTCGCTGCTCGACTCCGTGGTGGAGGCCTTCGCCACCGGTGACGGTGCCGCTGCCTTCGAGGTCGTCGACCGGGTGATCGAGGGGGGCAACGATCCCCGGCGGTTCGTCGCCGACCTGCTGGAGCGGCTCCGCGACCTGGTGATCCTCGCCGCGGTCCCCGACGCCGCCGAGAAGGGGCTCATCGACGCCCCCGCCGATGTCATCGAGCGGATGCAGGCCCAGGCCGGCACCTTCGGCGCCGCCGAGCTCAGCCGCGCCGCCGACCTGGTCAACGAGGGGCTCACCGAGATGCGCGGTGCCACCTCGCCGCGCCTCCAGCTCGAGCTGATCTGCGCACGCGTGCTGCTTCCGGCCGCGTACGGCGACGAGCGGTCGGTCATGGCCCGCCTCGACCGGATCGAGCGCGGGGTGCACTTCGCCGCAGGCGGTGCCGGTGCCGGTATGCCCGCGATGGGGTACGTGCCCGGCCCGGACGCCCACGCTCAGGCGCCGGGTCAGGGCCAGGGTCGGGGGCCGGGGCAGGCGCAGGCCGTGCCGGTTCCGCCGGGGGGCGGTCCCGCCGCGGCCCGCGCGGCGGTACGGGCTCCGGGGGCCGGGAGTGCGGCGGCTCCGGCGACCGGTGCCGGCCCCGCGGGGGCTTCCGCTCCGGCCGCGAGCTCCGTCCCGCCCGCCGCTTCGGGCACCCCCGAGGCCCCCGCCCCGGCATCGCCGGCCGTCCCGCCCACTGCTCCCGCAGGGAACCGGCCCGCCGCCACCGACGGACCGCCCGAACCGCGAGCCGGTGCGGCGCCGGCCCCGCAGCCCTCCGCGCCCGCCCCCGGTGCCTGGCCCACCGCCGCCCCGGCCGGCAGCGGCGGCCGGCGGCCCGGTGGCTGGCCCACGGCCGCCCCGGCGGGAGGCGGACAGGGCCCGGCCGCGGCGAGCGGCTCGGCCGCGCCGTCCGCCGCCCAGTCCGCAGCATCCGAGTCCGCGCCCTCGCCGGCCCCCGCACCTTCGGCCGGCGGCGGCCTCGACCCCCGCATGCTCTGGCCCAACATCCTGGAAGCGGTCAAGAACCGCCGCCGCTTCACCTGGATCCTGCTCAGCCAGAACGCCCAGGTGACCGGCTTCGACGGCACCACCCTCCAACTCGGCTTCGTCAACGCGGGCGCCCGGGACAACTTCCTGAGCAGCGGCAGCGAGGACGTGCTGCGCCAGGCGCTGGGCGAGCAGTTCAACGTCCAGTGGAAGATCGAGGCGATCGTCGACCCGTCCGGCGGCGGCACGGCGGCCCCGTCCGCGGGCGGCCCCACCGGTGGCCGTCACGGTGGCACGGGCGGTGCGAGCCACGGCACGGGCGGTGCGAGCGGCGCCTCGTACGGCGGTGCGGGCGGCGCCTCCTACGGCGGTGCCGGTACCGGCGGTCCCGGTGCCGGTCAGCGCCCCGCCGCCCCCCAGGCGGCCGCGGCCTCCGCCCCCGCACACGCGCCCAGCACCCCGGCGCCCTCCGCCCCCGCCTCCCCTCCGGCCCAGCCCCCGGCGCCCCGCCCGTCCACGCCCACGCCGCCGGTCCCCGTCTCCCCCGAGGACGACATCCCCGAGGACGACGACCCCGACCTGGACGAATCCGCCCTCTCCGGACAGGAGCTGATCGTCCGGGAGCTCGGCGCGACGGTGGTCGAGGAGATCACGAACGAGTAGGGCCGCCGGCCCTGACCGGGCCCACCCTGGAGGAACCCACAAACACCTCCTCCTCACCTCTTCGGAAGCCCGTACAAAGCGAAGCCGCCGGCTCCCGTTAGGCTGACCCCGTGAAGGTCCTCGTCATCGGAACCGGCGCCCGCGAACACGCCCTGTGCCGCTCCCTGTCCCTCGACCCCGCCGTCACCGCGCTGCACTGCGCCCCCGGCAACGCCGGCATCGCCGAGGTGGCCGAGTTGCACCAGGTCGACGCCCTGGACGGCGCCGCCGTGGCCGCGCTGGCCACCCGGCTCGGTGCGGACCTCGTGGTGGTCGGCCCGGAGGCGCCGCTCGTCGCCGGTGTCGCCGACGCCGTGCGCGCGGCGGGCATCCCCGTCTTCGGCCCCTCCAAGGAGGCGGCGCAGCTCGAGGGGTCCAAGGCCTTCGCCAAGGACGTGATGGCGGCGGCCGGGGTGCCCACGGCCCGGTCGTACGTGTGCACCACCCCGGCGGAGGCCGCCACCGCGCTCGACGCCTTCGGCGCCCCCTACGTCGTCAAGGACGACGGGCTCGCCGCGGGCAAGGGCGTCGTGGTCACCGACGACCTGGAGGCGGCCAAGGCGCACGCGGCCGCCTGTGAGCGTGTGGTCATCGAGGAGTACCTGGACGGCCCGGAGGTCTCGTTGTTCGCCGTGACCGACGGCGAGACCGTGCTGCCCCTGCAGCCCGCGCAGGACTTCAAGCGCGCCCTGGACGGCGACCAGGGCCCGAACACCGGCGGCATGGGGGCGTACTCCCCGCTGCCGTGGGCCGACCCGAAGCTGGTCGACGAGGTCATGGAGACGGTGCTCCAGCCGACCGTGGACGAGCTGCGGCGGCGCGGCACGCCGTTCTCCGGTCTGCTGTACGCGGGCCTGGCGATCACCTCGCGCGGGGTGCGCGTGATCGAGTTCAACGCCCGGTTCGGCGACCCGGAGACCCAGGTCGTGCTGGCCAGGCTGAGGACCCCGCTCGCCGGGGTGCTGATGGCCGCCGCCACCGGCAACCTCGCCCACCTCGAGCCGCTGCGCTGGAGCGACGAGTCCGCCGTCACCGTGGTCGTCGCCTCGCACAACTACCCCGGCACGCCGCGCACCGGCGACCCGATCACCGGGCTCGACGAGGTCGCCGCCGAGGACGCGCCGCACGCGTACGTGCTGCACGCGGGGACGCGGCAGGAGGGGGACGCGATCGTCAGCGCGGGCGGCCGTGTGCTGTCCGTCACCGCCACCGGTACGGATCTCACCGAGGCCCGTGACCGCGCCTACCGCGCCGTCTCCCGCATCCGGCTCGACGGCTCCCAGCACCGCACGGACATCGCGGCGAAGGCCGCGGAGGCGGCACAGAGCGCGTAACGGCCGTGCACAGGGCGCGTGACAGCCGACGCACAGAGCGCGTAACGGCCGCGCAGCACAGGGAGCCCCGCCGCGTGCGGGTCCCGATGAACGTCCCGGGCCCCGGATCCGTCTCAGGATCCGGGGCCTGATCCTTGCTGTCCGTCATCCACCTTTCCCCAAAGCCATTCCATCGAGTGAGCGATGCGCTATCCGGCTGACGGGGGCCGGGGCCCCAACTAGGGTGCCGCGCAAGCGTTCCGGCACTTGGCCCACCGGCATTGCGATGTCAGTGGCGGGTGCCACAGTGGGGGAGTGAGCAAAGCCAGGACAGCGTCGGGACCGTCGGGAGGGGGTGAGGTCGGGCCATGAGCGGAATGGGTGTGGAGGCAGGCGCGCAGGCCGCGCGCTCCCGGGCGCTGGCCGTGCTGCGCATCCGCAGCCGGGCCCTGGCCGTCGCCCTGCTGCCCGCCGCCGCTGCCGTGATCCTGCTCGCCGGCGGCTCCACGGGGCATCTCCCCGGCACCGGCTGGGACGTGGCCCGGGGGATCCTCACCCCGGTCGCGGCCCTCGTCCTGCTCGCCGCCGCCGGGATCGCCCTGGTCGTCGCCCGCTCCCGCCCCGCCGTGAGCCCCACGGTCGCGATCGCCGAGGAGGCGGCACCGGATCTGTACCGGATGGTGCGCGACCTCGCCGACCGCCTCGACGTCCCCGCCCCGTCGGCGATAGCGCTCACCCCGGACTGCGACAGCTGGCTGGAGGACCGCACCCACCCGGCCCACGGCCCCCGGCCCGAGGAGGACGAGGGCGACGAGATAGCGGGCGCGGGCCGGGCCGCCCCGCATCACCGCTCGGCCGCCGCGCCGGTCCTGGTCATCGGCTCGCCGTTCCTGTGGTGGATGCGCGTGGGCGAGCTGCGCGCCGTGCTGGCCCCGGTCGTGGCCGGTACGGGACCCTCCGCCCACCCGGACATAGCCGCCGCCCGGCGCTTCGTCCGCGGTCTGGACGCCGCGGTGGCCGTGGCGTCGGCGCCCGGCCGGGGCCCGGTGTACCGGGGCGTGCTGGCGGGCGTCGGCTGGGTCGCACGCGTCCTGCTGCGCGGCTGCCGGACCCATGCCGCCGAGATGGAGCGCGGGGTCGCCGCTGCGGCGGCCGAGCGTGCACAGGCTGTGGACTACGGGCTGCGGATCGTCGCCCAGGAGCAGGTCGGGCTGGCGTACGCGGGCTGGGACCGGCTGCTGACCCGGGTCGCGCTGCCCGCGTGGCGGATGGGCCGCTGGCCGTCCCGGCTCAACGCCGGAGTGGTGGCCGCCCTGACCGAGCTGTCCCGCCGGGACCGGCTGGCCGAGGGCTTCGCCTCCCGGCTCGGCGAGCGGCCCGCCTGTGACCTGCTGGAGGAGCCGGGCGCGGTGGACGAGGCCGCCTCCCTGCTCGCCGCCCGTCTCTTCCACGGCGGCCCGGCGTCCCCCGGTCCGGACTGGGCGCCGGTCCACTGGGCGGACTATCCGGAGGAGGTCGTCGACCGCAAATGGCGCACCGACGCGGCCCGCCTCCACCGCGTCCTGGACGCCCTGGGCGTCCGCCCCGCCGCCACCGGCGAACCCCCGGGCCCGGACGCCCCGACCCTCTCCCGCATCCTCGACCACCTGGCGACCCCACCCCCGGCCGGGAGCCCGGCCCCCGAGCCTGCCGACCCGGACGGCCCCACCACCCCGGGCGCGGCCCCTGGGCCCGCCACCGACCCCGGGCCCGCCACCTCCCCCGGGCCCGCCACCGACCCCGACCTGGGCTCGATAGCCGCGGACCCCGCGCCTCCCCCCACCGGGGCCCCCGTGCCTCCGGACGACGACGAGGACCTCTCGGGCACCACCTCCCGAAGCGCCGCCCTGGCGGCCCGCCTCAGCGCCGAGCTGGCGCGTGAGGAGACCGCGACGAGCACCGCCCGGGTCACCCGGTCCGCCTCCACCGGACCCGCGCCGGATCCGGCCCCCCTCTGGGACGACCGGGCCCTGCCCCTCTTCCCCCTCCAGCCCCCGCGCACCGCCCGCGAGCTTCTCGCCGACCACATCACCGCGATGGTGTGCTGCGCGGCCATGGACACCGCGGGTGCGGCGCCCGGCCTGGACTGGCTCGACGGCCCGATCCTCCTGGTGAGCGGCGAGCGGGCCGCCGACCTGTCCCCCCAGGTCCTGAACCTGATCGAGCACGGCGACCCCACGGCCCTCCGCCTGTGGCTGACCCGCCAGGGCATACGCCCGGAGAAGCCCGTCCGCCTCGTGTGACCCGGAGCTTCCCCACGGCCCCACTCCGATGCCCGGAGCCCACCCCTCCGCTTTCGGTCAATTCACAACGAACGGTGACGGAGTGCGTGCGTAATGTGATGTGCTGGGACCGTTCACGCTCACCGGCAAGGGCTTGCGACATACGACAAACACATAACTGGCGGAGGGGAGTTGCCATGGGTTCGGAGCAGATCCGCCGCTGGGAGTCCGGAGCGATGGCGCATGCCGTGACGGACCCCTTCGGGCAGGGCCCCCTCCCGTGGCTGCGCGGCAGCGAGACGTACTTCGACGACACCGGCCAGGTCGTCCCCTGGTACGTCGAGCCCGACCCCGGCGCGCGCACGCCCCGCCCCGGCGCACCGAAGATCCCCGGCCCCCGCCGCTCCTCCGGCCCCCGCGCAGCCGACGACGTGCACCTCCAGATCAAGGGCTTCACCTCCACCGGTGCCGTCGCCCCCGGCGAGTCGATCGACTTCCACATCACGGTCGACCCGCCCCAGGACTTCGACGTCGACGTCTACCGCATCGGCCACTACGGCGGCCACGGCGCCACCAAGATCACCTCGAGTCCCCGGCTCTCCGGCATCGTGCAACCCCCGCCGCTCGCCGCCGACCGCACGGTCTCCTGCCACCACTGGTGGCTGTCCTGGCGGCTGCCCGTCCCGTCGTACTGGAGCGTCGGCGCGTACGTGGCGGTCCTCACCACCGCCGACGGCTACCGCTCCCACGTCCCCTTCACGGTCCGCGACGACCGCCCGGCCGACCTCCTCCTCGTCCTGCCCGACGTCACCTGGCAGGCGTACAACCTCTACCCGGAGGACGGCCGCACCGGAGCCAGCCTCTACCACGCCTGGGACGAGCACGGCCGCCTGCTCGGCGAGGCAGACGCCGCCACCACGGTCTCCTTCGACCGCCCGTACGCCGGGGCGGGCCTGCCGCTGCACGTCGGGCACGCCTACGACGTCATCCGCTGGGCCGAGCGCTACGGCTACGACCTCGCCTACGCCGACGCCCGCGACCTGCACGCGGGCCGCGTCGACCCCGCCCGCTACCGCGGCCTGCTCTTCCCCGGCCACGACGAGTACTGGTCGCAGTCCATGCGCAGCGCCGCCGAACACGCCCGCGACCGCGGCACCTCCCTGGTCTTCCTCTCCGCCAACACCATGTACTGGCAGGTGGAGCTGGCCGCGGCCCCCACCGGGGTCCCGGACCGCCTGCTGACCTGCCGCAAACGCAAGGGTCCGGGCCGGCCGGCGCTGTGGCGGGAGATCGACCGCGCGGAACAGCAGCTGCTCGGCATCCAGTACGCCGGTCAGGTCCCCGAGCCGCACCCGCTGATCGTCCGCAACGCCGACCACTGGATGTGGGAGGCGACCGGCGCGCACGAGGGCGAGGCGATCGAGGGGCTGGTCGCGGGGGAGGCCGACCGCTACTTCCCGCGCGCCCCGCTGCCCGACCACGACGAGCGCGTCCTGCTAGCGCACTCCCCGTACACCGACCGCGAGGGCGTCCGCCGCCACCAGGAGACGTCCCTGTACCGGGCGCCCTCCGGCGCCTGGGTCTTCGCCTCGGGCACCTTCGCCTGGTCCCCGGCCCTGGACCGCCCCGGCCATGTCGACCCCCGCATCCAGCGCGCCACCGCCAACCTCCTCGACCGCATCTGCAAACGCGACTGAGCGCCTCCCCCCGGGTCCCGCTGTCCGCCGTGGTCCTCCCATACGAGAGAATCGCACCATTGGCCCGCCCGTCTCCCACCACCACCCCAAGCGAGCCCTGCGGGCACCCCTTTGTTTTCAACCACGGGGAGGAACCGTGTCCGGATTCGTCGAAAAGCCCGAGCCGATCCAGGTTCCGGGTCTGGTGCATCTGCACACCGGCAAGGTGCGCGAGCTGTACCGGAACGAGGCGGGCGACCTCGTGATGGTCGCCAGCGACCGCATCTCCGCCTACGACTGGGTGCTGCCGACCGAGATCCCCGACAAGGGCCGGGTGCTCACCCAGCTGTCCCTGTGGTGGTTCGACCAGCTCGCCGACCTCATCCCCAACCACGTCCTCAGCACCGAACTGCCGGCCGGCGCCCCCGCCGACTGGGCGGGCCGCACCCTGGTCTGCAAGTCCCTGAACATGGTCCCCGTGGAGTGCGTGGCCCGCGGCTACCTCACCGGCTCGGGCCTCGCCGAGTACAAGGAGTCCCGCACCGTCTGCGGCCTCGCCCTCCCCGAGGGGCTGGTGGACGGCTCGGAACTGCCCGCGCCGATCTTCACCCCGGCCACCAAGGCCGCCGTCGGCGAGCACGACGAGAACGTCTCCTACGAGGAGGTCGCCCGCCAGGTCGGCGCGGACACCGCGGCGAGGCTGCGCCAGGCGACGCTGGCGGCCTACTCCCGGGCCCGTGACATCGCCCGCGACCGGGGGATCATCCTCGCGGACACCAAGTTCGAGTTCGGCCTCGACGGCGACGAACTGGTCATCGCGGACGAGGTGCTCACCCCGGACTCCTCCCGCTTCTGGCCGGCCGAGCAGTGGCAGCCGGGCCGCGCCCAGCCGTCGTACGACAAGCAGTACGTCCGCGACTGGCTGACCTCGGCCGAGTCCGGCTGGGACCGCGGGAGCGAGCAGCCCCCGCCGCCGCTGCCCGAGCAGGTCGTGACGGCGACCCGGGCGAAGTACATCGACGCCTACGAGCGTCTGACCGGCGTCACCTGGAGCTGAGCCCCCGGGCCGAGGAGGACGACGAAGGCCCCGGTCGATGACCGGGGCCTTCACTGCGGAGCGGACGACGAGGCTCGAACTCGCGACCTCAACCTTGGCAAGGTTGCGCTCTACCAACTGAGCTACGTCCGCGTTGCGCCGTGGCGCGACAGCAACTATACCCAACCTCGCTCGCGGGCGAGACGCACCGCCGCATGACGGTTCTCGGCCCCGAGCTTGGAGACGGCCGAGGAGAGATAGTTCCGCACCGTCCCCTGGCTCAGCGCGGCCCGCTCGGCGATCTCCGCCACGGGTGCGCCGTCGGCGGCGAGTTCCAGCACCTCGGCCTCGCGGGCGGTGAGCGGTGAGTCGCCGGCGGCGATCGCGTCGGCGGCCAACTCGGGATCCACATAGCGGTTTCCGGCGTGCACCGTGCGGATGATCTCCGCGAGCCGCTGGGCGCTGACCGTCTTCGGCACGAACCCGCGCACCCCCGCCGCGAGCGCCCGCTTCAGATGCCCGGGCCGCCCGTGACTGGTCACGATCAGCACCCGGCAGCCGGGGAGTTCCGCCCGCAGCGATGTGGCCACCTTCACACCGTCCGCGCCGGGCATCTGCAGGTCCAGCACCGCCACATCGGGGGCGTGCGCCCGCGCCATCGCCAGGGCCTCGGGTCCGGTGGCCGCCTCGGCGACGACCGTGAGGTCGTCCTCCAGCGACAGCAGCGCGGCGAGCGCTCCCCGGATCAGATGCTCGTCGTCGGCGAGCAGCACGCGCAGGGGGGCGGTCATGAGGCGGCCCCGCGCACGGCGTGGGACGCCTCCCGGGGCAGCGGCACCGCCGCGGTCAGCCGGAAACGGCCCTCGCCGGCGGGCCCGGCCTCCAGCGTGCCGCCGATCCCGGACAGCCTCTCGCGCAGCCCGGCGAGCCCGGAGCCCGTCCCGCCGCCGCTCCGCTCCTCCCGGACGCCGTCGTTCTCCACGGACAGCACCACGCGTCCCTCCGTCACCTTCAACTCCACAGTGCAGTGCAGGGCATCTCCGTGCCGCAGCACGTTGGTCGCCGCCTCGCGCACGACCCATCCCAGCGCCGACTGCGCCGAGGCCGGCAGCCCGGCGGGTGAGCCGGTGATCGTGCAGGCGATGCCCGCGGCCTGCAACACGCTCTGCGCGCCGACGATCTCGGCGCCCAGGTCGGCCTCGCGGTAGCCGCGGACGAGCTCGCGGATCTCCCGCTGCGCCTCATGGGCCAGCCGCTGCACCTCGGTCATCTGGTCGACCGCCTCCGGCCGTCCGCGCTGGGACAGTTGCACCGCGAGTTCGCTCTTCAGGGCGAGGACGGCCAGGTTCCGTCCCATCACATCGTGCAGATCCCGGGCGAACCGCAGCCGTTCCTCGGCCACGGCGAGCCGGGCCCGGGTCTCGCGGGCCGCGTCGAGCTCGTAGACGACGTTGAGCAGCCAGACGGACAGCAGGGCCGTGAGCGCCACGAACCCGGCGCCCAGCAGCACGACCAGCGTCGTGAGCACGGCAGCGGCCCCCGGTGCGCCCACGAGCAGCGACACGAGCCCGCCACCCGCGGCGAACGCGAGCACCAGGGGGATCACATGCCGCCGGCTCAGAGCGAGCGCGATGATCCCCGCGCCGAGGATCAGGACGACGCCGAAGACCGCACCGGCCGCGGTGCCCACGCCCGAGCGGTCCGGATCGTGCTGCACGATCGCCTGGGCGCCGGCGGCGATCACCACGCTGACCACACCGAGCAGCCACAGCAGCCAGACCGGCTGCCGGCGGCGGCCACGCGTCCAGTCCAGTGCCCGCGACACGGTCACCATGCACAGCGCGGCGTGCGCGGCCACCGCCGCCAGCAGCAGGCTGCCGAGCCGTGGCCCGAGCGCGCCGACGGCCGGCAGCGCGACGAAGAGGACCTCCACCACACCGAAGAAGTGGAACGACCACCGTGTGTACGTCTCCACCTTCTCCGGCGTGCTCTTGCGCCGCCACCAGCCTCCCGGCTCCCGCATGCCCTCGGCTCCTCCGCATCGACGTCGCTACCTCAACGCCGTGGCTCCCACCGGAACCAGCGCCGCACACCGAACAGCGCCAGGACGGTCCAGGCCACCGCTGTCACCACGGCGCCCAGTGTCTCGTAGGCGGACAGGTCCCCGGTCCAGCCGTCGCGCACCAGCCTGATGACCGGGCTGAGCGGCAGCAGTTCGCACACCGAGGCCAGCCGGTCGGGCAGCATCTCCAGCGGGACGGCGATGCCGGAGCCCATCATCGACACCAGCAGCAGGGGCATCGAGGTCACCTGGGCGCTCTCCACGGTCCGGGTGAAGCTCGCGGTGACGGCGGCCAGCGCGGCGCACATCACCAGGCCGGACAGCAGGCCCAGGGCGACGAGGTGAGGCGCCTGAGGAGCCGAGACGTCGAGCAGGACGGCGCAGCCGACGGTCAGCACCAGGCACTGCACGAAGCCGATGGTGACGGCGGGCAGCGAGGCGCCGGCCAGGATCTCGACGTCGCGCACTTCGCCGGTGCGCAACCGCTTGAGCACGAGCTCCTCGCGCCGGGTCACGAAGATGCCCACCAGGGCGCTGTAGACGGCGAAGAGCAGGGAGAAGCCCACGGCGGCGGGCAGCACGACCGTGCCCACCGTGAGCCCGGCTTCCTCCAGATCCATCTCCCCGACCACCGACAGCACGGTGAAGGGCAGCATCAGCGGAACGAACAGGGCGGCGAAGAGCGTCCCCTTGCTGCGGCCGAGCAGGGTCATCTCGGCCCGGGCCAGAGCGGTCAGCCGGCTCTTGCTGGTGGTGACTGCCTGGCTCATGCCGCGTACTCCTTCTCGTCCGCCGAGGTCCGGGAGGTCCCGGCAGCCGCCTCGCGGGCGATGCCCAGGAACGCCTCTTCCAGGGACGCCGAGCGCACGTCCAGCCGCCGCAGTTCCACCCCGGCCCGCTCGGCCCACGTGAGCAGCTTCGTCGCCGCCCGCTGCAACTCCCGCGTCCGCAGCCGCACGACACGGCCCTCGACCTCGTGTCCGCTCACGTGGAGTTCGGGGAGCGGGGGCAGGTCGCCGAGGTGGTAGCCCTCGGGCAGCTCGAAGGAGATCCTCGACGGCCGGGACGCGGTCACCTCGGCCGGGGTGCCGGTCGCGGCGATGCGGCCCTCGTGCAGGATCGCCAGCCGGTCCGCCAGTGCCTCGGCCTCTTCCAGGTAATGGGTGGTCAGCAGCACGGTGGTGCCGCCGTCGCGCAGGGCGCGCACCAGATCCCAGGTGTCGCGGCGCCCCTCGGCGTCGAGCCCGGTGGTCGGCTCGTCCAGGAACAGCACCTCGGGGTCGCCGAGCAGCGCCAGCGCCAGGTCGAGGCGGCGCCGCTCACCGCCGGACAGCTGCTTGACCCGCACGCCGGCCTTCCCGGTCAGCCCGACCAGCGCCAGCGCCTCCTGCGGCGGGCGGGCTCCGCTGACGCAGCCGGCCCACATGCGGGTCGTCTCGGTGACCGTCAGCTCGGAGGGGAAGCCCCCCTCCTGAAGCATCACGCCGGTGCGGGGGCGTACGAGGGCGCGGTCGGTGTACGGGTCGTGGCCGAGGACCCTGACGCGTCCGCCGGTCGGGACGGCGAGGCCCTCCAGCAGTTCGACGGTCGAGGTCTTGCCCGCGCCGTTGGTGCCCAGGAGGGCGAAGATCTCCCCGCGCCGCACGGAGAAGCTGATCCCGCCGACGGCCTCGAACCCGCCCCCGTACACACGCCGCAGGTCGGTGACCTCGATCACGTGCTCGTGTCCGTTCGCTTCCATGGCTCCAGCGTCCCCGTTCCCGGGGCGCGGCAGCAGTGCGCGGTGTCATCACCGGGCATGACAAATGTCAGACGCCGGGTGCCGGTACACGAAAAGACCCCGGTCCGATGGACCGGGGTCTCATTCCCGAGCGGACGACGAGGCTCGAACTCGCGACCTCAACCTTGGCAAGGTTGCGCTCTACCAACTGAGCTACGTCCGCATTGCCCCCGACCAGCTTTCACCGGTCGGTGCGAGCACCAGCCTACCTGATCCACAACAGTGGTCGGTACGCGATGCAGAGCGGGTGACAGGAATTGCACACTGCGCCTTCCCCCTGGAAGGGGGATGTTCTACTACTGAACTACACCCGCGTGACTCCGTGGGCCGGGCCCTGCGGCCTTGCCCGTCGGCGTGTCCCAGACTCTAGCTGATCAGCGGGGGTGCTGCGCAAGTCGGTTCGCGGCAGGGCAGGGTGAGGGCACGTCGGGGCGCCGGGGCCGCGGCAGTCGTCCCGCCGCGCCGGCCCTCGGCGGCGCCCGCCCACCGCGCCCGCCTCATTGCGCAGCGGCGAACGCCTCGTAGACCTTCTTCGGGATCCGGCCCCGCGCGGGGACGTCCATCCGGTTCGCCTGCGCCCAGGCCCGCACCGCGGCCGGGTCGGGGGCGACCTCCGTCTGCCGGTACGCCTTGCCCGAGCGGGACCGCTTGCGGCCGGCCTCCACGTAGGGGGCGAGCGCCTGCCGCAGTTTGCCTGCATTGGCTTCGTTCAGGTCGATCTCGTACGACTTGCCGTCGAGTCCGAAGGCGATCGTTTCCGCCGCTTCCGAGCCGTCGATGTCGTCAAAGAGGGTGACCACGACCTTCTGCGCCACGAATATCGGTCCCTTCGGGATCGCACCTCATACAGCTCAGCTGCGATGACGTGCCGACTTGTCGGTAATTGCCAATTCATTTGTACAGTGCACGGCAATGCAATGTGAAGCCCGACTAAAACGCTCCGCGTGTCTGGGTGCAATGGGTATCACGAACCAATCGGAGATCTTTCCCGGAATTTTTCTCCGAGGGGCCCCTCCGCTACCGAACCGTGATGGTCCTCACGTAGTTTCCTACAACTCTACCCGCGTAGAAATTTTGTGCGGGTAGTCTGAAGGAACCTGCTCAGCACCACACACCGGGAGTGCCAGTGGCACGCGTCGTAGTCGACGTCATGCTCAAGCCGGAGATCCTCGACCCCCAGGGCCAGGCGGTGCAGCGCGCACTGCCGCGGCTGGGTTTCGAAGGGATCTCGGACGTCCGTCAGGGAAAGCGTTTCGAACTGGAAGTTGACGGGCCGGTCGACGAGGCCGCGCTCGCCCGCATCCACGATCTTGCGGAATCCTTCCTCGCCAACACCGTGATCGAGGACTTCACCGTCCGGGTCGAGTCCGAAGAGGCAGTCGCGGAGGCCGTGAAGTGACCGCTCGTATTGGCGTCGTCACTTTCCCGGGCAGCCTCGACGACCGGGACACGCAGCGCGCGATCCGCGTCGCCGGCGCCGAACCCGTGGCGCTCTGGCACAAGGACAAGGACCTCAAGCAGGTCGACGCCGTGGTGCTGTGCGGTGGTTTCTCCTACGGCGACTATCTGCGCGCCGGGGCCATCGCCCGTTTCTCCCCGGTGATGGACACCGTGATCGACCAGGCCAGGGCCGGCCTGCCGGTCCTCGGCATCTGCAACGGCTTCCAGATCCTCACCGAGGCCCACCTGCTGCCCGGTGGCATGCTCGGCAACGACCACCTGCACTTCATCTGCCGCGACCAGAAGCTGCGGGTGGAGAACGCGGAGACCGCCTGGACCACCGACTACGCGGCCGGCCAGGAGATCCACATCCCGCTGAAGAACATGGACGGCCGCTATGTGGCCGACCGGTACACGCTGGACAAGCTGGAGGCCGAGGGCCGCGTCGCCTTCCGCTACCTGGACTTCAACCCCAACGGCTCGCTCAACGACATCGCCGGCATCACCAACGAGGCGGGCAACGTCGTCGGCCTGATGCCGCACCCCGAGCACGCCGTGGAGCCGCTGATCGGTACGGGCCGTACCGACGGGCTGCCGTTCTTCACCTCGATCCTCAAGAAGCTGGTCAACGCATGAGCCGGACGCCTCTGGACACGGTCGAGCACGCGGCCGCGACCCCCGACGTCGAGCTGCCCTGGGCCGAACTGGGCCTGAAGAAGGACGAGTACGAGCGGATCGTCGAGATCCTGGGCCGCCGCCCCACCGGCGCCGAGCTCGCCATGTACTCGGTGATGTGGTCCGAGCACTGCTCGTACAAGTCCTCCAAGGTCCACCTCCGCCAGTTCGGCGAGAAGGCCCCCGAGAACGACGCCCTGCTCGTCGGCATCGGCGAGAACGCCGGTGTGGTCGACGTCGGCCAGGGCTACGCGGTCACCTTCAAGGTCGAGTCGCACAACCACCCGTCCTACGTCGAGCCCTACCAGGGCGCGGCCACGGGTGTCGGCGGCATCGTCCGCGACATCATCGCGATGGGCGCGCGGCCGGTCGCGGTCGTGGATCCCCTGCGCTTCGGTGCGGCCGACCACCCCGACACCAAGCGCGTCCTGCCCGGCGTCGTCGCCGGCATCGGCGGCTACGGCAACTGCCTGGGCCTGCCCAACATCGGCGGCGAGGTCGTCTTCGACTCCTGCTACCAGGGCAACCCGCTGGTCAACGCCGGCTGCATCGGCGTGATGCGGCACGAGGACATCCACCTCGCCAAGGCGTCCGGCGCGGGCAACAAGGTCATCCTGTACGGCGCCCGGACCGGCGGCGACGGCATCGGCGGCGCGTCGATCCTCGCCTCCGAGACCTTCGACGACGCCAAGCCCTCGAAGCGCCCCGCCGTCCAGGTCGGCGACCCCTTCCAGGAGAAGCTCCTCATCGAGTGCACCCTGGAGGCGTTCAAGGAGAAGCTGGTCGTCGGCATCCAGGACCTCGGCGCGGCGGGTCTGTCCTGCGCGACGAGCGAGCTGGCGTCGAACGGCTCGGGCGGCATGCGCGTCACCCTGGACGACGTCCCGCTGCGCGACTCCACGCTCTCGCCCGAGGAGATCCTCATGAGCGAGTCGCAGGAACGCATGTGCGCGGTCGTCGAGCCCGACAAGGTCGACCGCTTCCTGGAGATCTGCGACAAGTGGGACGTCATCGCCACCGTCATCGGTGAGGTGACCGACGGCGACCGCCTGGAGATCTACTGGCACGGCGGCAAGATCGTCGACGTCGACCCGCGCACGGTCGCCCACGAGGGCCCGACCTACGAGCGCCCGTACGCCCGCCCGTCCTGGCAGGACGAGCTCCAGGCCGACGACGCGAACAAGCTGCCCCGCCCGGAGACGAGCGAGGAGCTGAAGGACCAGGTCCTGAAGCTGGTCGGCTCCCCGAACCAGGCGTCCAAGCAGTGGATCACCCAGCAGTACGACCACTTCGTGCAGGGCAACACCGTGCTGGCCATGCCGGAGGACTCCGGCATGATCCGCATCGACGAGGAGACCGGCCTCGGTGTCGCCATCGCCACGGACGGCAACGGCCGCTACGCCAAGCTCGACCCGTACACGGGCGCGCAGCTGGCCCTCGCGGAGGCGTACCGCAACGTGGCCACGACCGGCGCCAAGCCCCTCGCGGTCTCCGACTGCCTGAACTTCGGCTCGCCCGAGGACCCCGCGGTCATGTGGCAGTTCGCGGAGGCCGTCCGCGGTCTGGCGGACGCCTGCCGGCAGCTGGGCACCCCGGTGACCGGCGGCAACGTCTCGCTCTACAACCAGACGGGCGAGGCCGCCATCCACCCGACGCCGGTCGTCGCCGTCCTCGGCGTGATCGACGACGTGGCCCGCCGCACGCCGGTCGCCTTCCAGGAGGAGGGCCAGCTGCTGTACCTCCTCGGCGACACCCGTGAGGAGTTCGGCGGTTCGGCCTGGTCCCAGGTGATCCACGACCACCTCGGGGGTCTGCCCCCGAAGGTCGACCTGGAGCGGGAGCGGCTGCTGGCCGAGATCCTGATCTCCGCCTCCCGCGACGGCATGATCGACTCCGCGCACGACCTGTCCGACGGCGGTCTGATCCAGGCGGTCGTGGAGTCGGCGCTGCTGGGCGGCAAGGGCGCGCGTCTGGTCGTCCCGGACGGGCTCGACGCGTTCACCTTCCTGTTCTCCGAGTCGGCGGGGCGCGCGGTCGTCGCGGTGCCGCGCTCGGAGGAGCTGCGCTTCACCGACATGTGCGGTGCGCGGGGTCTGCCCGCGACCCGGATCGGCGTCGTGGACGGGGACACCGTGGAAGTCCAGGGCGAGTTCGCCCTGACCCTCGAGGAGCTCCGCGAGAGGCACGAGGAGACGATCCCGGCGCTGCTGGCCTGACCTGACATCGCATCGGACGCGCCCGGCCGGGGACCACCGGCCGGGCGTTCCGTTTGACCGGGCGCCGGCCACCGGGCGCCGGCCGTCGGGGTCTACGCGGCTCCGCGACCGGGCTGGAGCGCGAAGCGGACGACCCGGACGCGGCCGTCGGGAGCGAACTCGCCGAAGGCCAGCACCTCCTGGAGCTTCTCCGGGTTCCCGTCCCGGCTGGTGAGGTAGTGCGCCGCGAAGCGGTTGCCCTCCCGCAGGGTCTCCCGGACGTCCACCGGGTAGCGGTGTCCGCGCTTGCGCCCGTCCTCGAGGGCCTTCAGCACGCCGCTGCGCTGCATCACCTTCCCGCCGACCTGGTGCACGGCGTCGGGGGTGTGGAACGTGTCGTGCGCCTCCGCGACCGGTACCGCGGGGTCGTATCCGGCGGCGTAGTACGCCCGCAGGTAGTGGGCCGGGTCCTGGGCGGGCGTGGGCTCCGTGCCCTCGGCGGGTGCGGGAGCCGGAGCGGTCCCCGGGGCGGGGCGGGCCCCGCTGTCGTAGGGCGCGGCGCCGCTCGACCAGCCGAGCCCGCTGGAGAAGAAGGCGGTCATGCGGGCCACCCGCCCGTCCTCGCCCGTCTCGGCGAGGACCGCGGCCTCCGTGACGCTCTGCACCTTCCACACCATGGGCGTGCTCACCGTGTACCGCGCGGCGGCCCGGCGGCCGTCGACGATCACCTCGTGCAGATGCAGCTCGTGCGGCGCGCGCAGGGAACGCCGGGAGCGGACCTCACCGAGGATCTTCTTGCGGTCCCAGACCTCGCCGTTGACGCGCAGGGTGCCCTCGGGCAGGTGGTAGCGGTCCCAGACGTCCTCGACCGGATCGCTTCCGTCGAAGGCGTCGGCGTAGTACGCGCGGAGGTAGCCGGCGAAGTCCTCCGCGGCGGTGGGGCGGTCCGTGGTGCTCATGACGCTCTCCTGGATGTCTCGGTGGGGGGAACGCCGTCCTTCGGACTCAGGGACGGCGCCGACGTGATGTGGAACTCGTCGCGCAGGGCCGCCCGCGCCGCCAGATGCCCGCACATGCCGTGCACGCTGGGGCCGGGCGGGGTGGACGCGGAACACAGGTACACGCCGGGCAGGGGGGTGCGGTACGGGTTGAGGGCCGGCACCGGCCGGAACAGGGACTGACGCAGGGTCAGGGCGCCGGCGCCGATGTCGCCGCCCGGGTAGTTCGGGTTGTACGTCTCGTAATCGGCGGCCGGCACACCGCGGGCGGCGACGACCGTGTCGGCGAAGCCGGGCGCGTACCGCTCGATGCGGCGGGTGATCAGGGGGACCGGGTCCCGGGTGTCTCCGTTCGGCACGTGTGCGTAGGCCCACACGGGGCGGCGGCCGTTCACGGTGCGGGTGGGGTCCGTCGCGGCCGGGTCGACGACCAGCACGAACGGCTCGTCGACGATCTCGCCGCGGACGGCGGCGTTCTCCGCGGCGACCGTCTCGGCGCGGGTGCCGCCCAGGTGGACGGTCCCCGCCCGTCCCACCTCCGCGTCGGCCCAGGGGATCGGCTCGCTCACCAGGAAGTCGGCCTTCGCCGCGCCCGGACCGTAGCGGAAGCGGCGAAGCGCTCGCGCATAGCCGGCCGGCAACCGGTCCCCGGCCAGCGCGAGCAGGCCGGTGGGCGCGATGTCCAGCATGATCACCCGGGAGTCCAGTTCTTCCAGCCGGGTGATCCGCCGGCCGACGTGCACGACTCCGCCGTGTGCCCGCAGATCGTCGGCCAGTGCCTCGGCGATGCGGATGCTGCCGCCCTCCGGCAGCGGCCAGCCGGTGGCGTGCGCCAGATGCCCCAGCAGAAGGGCGATGGCGCCGGAGGGCAGGCTCGGCAGCCGGCCCACCGCGTGTGCCGCGACCCCGGTGAGCAGCGCGCGGGCCGCCTCCGTGCGCAGCCCGTTGCCCCGCAGGAGATGGCCGAGTACGCGGGTGCCGAGCAGCAGGGGCGCCGACAGGTCGTGGGGCAGGGATCGCCGGCCGGAGAGCAGCAGGTCGGTCACGCCCCGGCTGTGCCGCACCAGCGGTGCCATCAGCCGGTGCCAGCGCGGCCCGTCCGGGCCGAGCCGCTCGCACGTCGTGGCGAGGTCGCGGTGGGCGAACACCGCGCGACCGCCGTCCAGCGGGTGGGCGTAGGCGATGTCGGGCTGCAGCAGCCTGACGCCGCGGGCCGGCAGGTCGAACTCCCGGAAGAACGCCGACGCGGCCGCCATCGGGTGCACGGCGGAGCACAGGTCGTGCCCGATCCGGGAGTCGAAGAGCGCCTCGCCCCGCAGGCCGCCGCCCAAGGTCGGGGCCTGCTCGTACACGTGCACGGTCAGGCCGGCGCGGGCCATCGTGACCGCGGCGGCCAGACCGTTCGGTCCGCTGCCCACGACGGCGACGTCGACCCGGGTCATACGGCCGCCTCTTCGGCCGCGAACTGCTGGAGGGCGAGCCGCCGGTACACCTCGTCGTCCTGCAGGAGCTGACGATGTGTGCCGACCGCGCGCACACGGCCCTCCTCCATCACGACGATGCGGTCCGCCTGCACGATGGTCGACAGCCGGTGGGCGATGGCCAGGACGGCGCACTCACGGGCGGCCTCGGTCATCGCGTCCCGCAGGGCGGCCTCGGTGTCGCTGTCCAGATGCGCGGTGACCTCGTCCAGCAGGATCACCGCCGGCCGCTGCAGCAGTGTGCGTGCGATGGCCAGGCGCTGGCGCTGCCCGCCGGACAACCCCGCGCCGCGCTCCCCGAGCCGTGTGTCCAGCCCCTCGGGCAGGCCGGCCACGAAGTCGTCGAGGCTGGCGAGACGCAGCGCGCGGGCGATGTCGGCGGCATCGGCGCTCGGGTTCGCATACGTCAGATTCTCCCGGATCGTTCCGCGCAGCAGGGGGGCGTCCTGCTCCACATACCCGACCAGCGACCGCAGTTCGGCGAGCGGCAGCCGCGCGACGTCCCGGCCCGCGACCCGGATCGTGCCCGAGTCCGGGGTGTGGAAACGCTCGATGAGCTGGAACGCCGTCGTCTTCCCGGCCCCCGACGGGCCGACGATGGCGGTCAGACCGCGCGTCGGCACCGTGAAGGAGGCATCCCGCAGCACCGGGGTGCCCTGCTGGTAGGAGAAGCCGACCTGCTCGAAGCTGACCGCCGGCGCGTCGTCCGTGGCGCCGCGGGTGCGCACCTCGGCGTGCTGGGGGTTCTCGTCCTGCGGGTCCTCCTCCTGGGGGATCGCCCCGAGCTCCGTCACGCGCTGGACGGCGGCGCGGCCCTGCTGGATCTGGCTGATCGACATGAACAGCAGCACCAGCGGCGACACCAGGTAGAAGAGGTACATGACGAAGGAGGTCAGGTCGGCCGGCGACAGCGAGCCCGTGGCGACCCGGGCCATGCCCCAGGAGATGACGACGGCGAGCGAGAGCTGTGTGCCGACGTTCATCGTCGGGGTGAGCAACGATCCGAACGCCGTGACCCGGATGCCGGTGCGCCGGGCCCGGTCGGCGAGGGCGGCCAGCTCCCTGGTCTCCCGTTCCTCGGCGCGGGACGCCTTGACCGTGGTGATGGCGCCGAGCACGCGTTGCAGGCCGGAGCCGAACGCGCCGACGTTCTCCCGGTTCTGCAGGGCGGCCCGGCGCACCTGCCGGGCCAGCAGGAGCGCGCCGAGGCTGGCCACGCCGAGGCAGCCCACCGTGGTCAGCAGCAGTTTCCAGTCGAGCCTGGCCATCAGCACGAGACCGCCGGCCACCATGAACACGGAGGTCACCATCTGCGCCAGCGCCTGCGCGATGACCAGGCAGGCGATCGAGGTGTCCGACACGGTGCGCGCGAAGACGTCGCCGAGCTGCAGCCGGGAGAAGTCCGGTATCCGGCTGCGCAGCAGACGGCCGCCGAGGGTGCGCCGGGCGTCGTACACGATGTTCTCACCGGCCCGGCCGATGGCGTAGGCGTGCCCGGCGCTCAGCGCGGCATCGGCGAGGAAGAACAGCGCGATCAGGGTGAGAGGCCAGGCGATCGGCTCGTCCCGGGTCACGGCCTCGATCAGCCGGCCCAGCATCCAGGGCTGTGCGAGCGTGGCCGCCGCTCCGGCCAGGCCCAGGCCGATGCCGGCGATCAGCAGGGCCCGGTGGCGGCGGACGATGTCCCTGAGGTTCATGCCGGCTTGGTGTAGGTGGTGACGAACAGTCCGGCCGCAGGGACGTACTCGGTGTTGCGCCAGTCGCTGTAGCGGCCCTCGGGCGTCAGGCCCGCGTCCCGGGCGTAGTCGTCGACCTCGTCCGGGGTCAGCAGCCGTGCGGTCTCGGTGCCGATGCGGTGCGTGCCGTCGGTCTCGAACCACACCGTGGACACCTGCCAGATGCGCTGGTCCATCAGGAGCGTGGCGTGCATCTGTATGCCGGTGTTGGGCTCCGGGTACGGCGCGAAGAACGTCGTACGACTCTGGCCCTCGTGCTGGGCGACGATGCCCGGCCGGTTGTGCGTCTCGATCACCAGCCGGCCCCCGGGGCGCAGGTGTTCGGCGGCGCGGGCGAGGACCGAGCGCTGCTCCTGCGGGTCGAGGACGAGGGCCAGCGTGGAGCACACGCAGTAGACCAGGCCGTACTGCTGCTGCCCCTGGTAGGTGCGGATGTCGCCGAGTTCGGCCGTGACCTTGCCCTCGTCGGCCTTCTTCTCCAGGGCCGCCAGCATCTCGGGCGAGGAGTCCACGCCGTGCACCGGACCCACCTGGTGGGACAGCGGCAGCGCGATCCGGCCGGTGCCGACACCGAACTCCAGCGTGCCCCAGGAGGGATCGGGGTGGAAACGGGTCAGGGCGTCCACGGTGGCCCGGGTCGATGCGTCGTCCTGGAAGACCCGGTCGTACCAGCCCTCGAACTGCTTGCCGTAGCCGATGTCCGCGATCGTCACTGGTTCTCCGTTTCGTTGCTGGGGTCCGGTGCCGGCGGAAGCCCCCGTCGGGTGGTCGGTCTCAGGCCGCTTTGAGGAACGCGGGCGGGGCGGGCTTCATCGCCTGATAGGTGGAGACGTAGAGCACCTCCGGGTCCTCGCTGTCGTCGTGTCCGGCGGCGCGCACCACGGCGAACTGGAAGCCGCGTACGTCGGACACGTGCGCGGAGTCCCTGATCTGTCTCCGGATGAACTCGGCCAGGACGCGGAAGCCCGGGGAGTCGGTCGGGTCCTCACCCTTGGCGATGCTCTTGATGATCGCGGTGCAGATGTCGAAGACGGCCTTCTCGGACCGGCGGGAGGCGAACCAGAACGCCTGGCTCATCCTGCGGGTCTCGATCAGGTCGAGCTCCCTCCACTCGGAGGTCTCACGGTTCTCGTCGAGGGTGCGGTACAGGTAGTGGTAGTCGTGCGTCGCCGGGTTCGGCGCGAAGAACTTCCAGTTCGGGACCAGGGAGAACACGTCCCTCGCCCGGGCCCGTTCGAACGCCGGGTGCGGATGCTGCGCGGCCAGCGTCGTCACGAGCAGTGCCGCGCCCGCCAGCCTGGTGAGGGCGCCGGGGCCGGTGAAGGCGTCCTTGAGGAGTGCGGAGGCGTTCACTGCTTCTCACCCGCCTTCCCGGCTGCTTCCGGCTCGGGTTCCGTGGCGGTCTGCGGGGCGGCGGGCAGGCAGTGCCGCTCCACGAAGGAGGCGATCAGGTCCGCGGCGGTCCGCGCGAACCGTGGGTTGGTCAGGATGGTGTCGTGCCCGGCCCGCTCCACGACGGAGACGTCGCCGGGCCGGCCGGCCGCCTGATGGGCGCGGACGAGATCGTGGTACATCAGCAGCTGCTCGGGGTCCACGTCCACGGTCAGCTGCGCGGCGACCACCAGACCCGGCGCCGCCACCGGCTCGAGGTCGCCCTGGAAGGCGAGGAACTCCTCGCGGACCACGTCCCACTCGCGGGCCGCCGCCGACCACAGCCGGGCGTCGGTGTAGAGGGAGAACACCTTCTCCCGGTAGGGGTAGGGCAGTTCGTCCACCCAGCGCGGACGGGTCATCAGCGCGCCGAAGCCGGCCTTCGTCCACCGCGCCATCTCACGGGTGGAGTCGGTGAACAGCTCCATGCCCTTGCGCTGCTTCTCCGAGCGGATGAGCTGGCCGGGGTGCGAGGGATCCAGATAGACGACGCCCGCCACGCGGTCGCCGAGCTGCGCCGCGGCACGCCGGTTGAGTTCGGCGCCGAGGGAGTGCCCGACGAGCACCACCTTGCGGTCGTCCGGCAGGGCCTGCCGGACGAGGTCCACCAGATCGTCGACGGACTCCTGCAGGGTGTACGGGGCGCTGCGCACCCGGCGGCTCGGCCCGTACCCGGCGCGGGTGTAGGACACCACGGGCTGCCCGAGGTCGAAGGCGAGCCGCTCGATGATCCAGGCGAAGTGCTCGGGGGTGGAGGCCAGTCCGTGGTTGAAGACGAGGATCGGCCGATCGGGGTGGTCCCGGCCGCCGACGTCGTACGACAGGACGTTGCCGCACCGCGTGGTGACGGTACGGGACTTGGGCCAGCCGGCCACGGCCCGGGCGCGCCGCTGCGTCGCCAGCACGCCGGCGGCGGTGACTCCGCCCGCCAGCAGCGCGAGGGCGGTCTTGACCATCCGGTCGTCGCGGCCGGCGACCGCGGGCAGGGTCCGCGGGGCGGTCGTGTAGGCGATCATGGGGTGCATCGCGGGGAACGCGGTCATGAACCGGCCCAGTCCCATGACGAAGGCGTTGACCACGTGGAATCCGGCCGCCGAGGCGATCATCGGCCGGGTCAGCCGGCCACCGGCCAGGTAGACGACCGGGAACAGGCACTCCATCGCCAGTACGGAGTGCTGCACGACCTTGCTGGCCCGGGGGTGACGCTGAGTCAGCCGGTAGGCGGGCTCGAAACCGTAGGTGCGGGTCCGCATGACACCGGGCAGGGCGGAGCCGTCCCGCCACTTCGTGCCCGCCAGCTTGGCCCAGCCGGACGCCGCGTACGACATGTTGGCCTGCAGGGCCAGGTACCACATGAGGGCGTCCTTGACCTGCGGGCTGGGGGCCAGCCGGGCGAGTCCGTTGACCGTCTGCACCTGCGTGGCGACCTGGTCCGAGCCGTCGGTGCCGTACCGGTGGCGGGCCTGCAGCAGGGTGGTGGTGGCGGCGAGATAGAGGTTGCCGGCCGCTCGCCATCTGCCGTTCCCGGGCAGCAGCATGGCCGCGCTGCAGGCGACGCGGGTGGCGTGCAGGGCCAGGGTCGTCCTCCTGCCGCTCACGGCGTCGGTGATTTTCTGCACGGCCGGAATTTTGCTCTCCGGCGTCTGCTTCATGATCTCCCAGTCATTCAGACCACCAGGACCCAGATTCCGGTGCTGGTGGAGATATTCGAGGGAGGAGGAGAGGCTGGAAAGGGCGGCAAGTCGTTCGGAAATCCCGATTGCGCGGTCCCGGGATATCGGGACGGGCGAGAACAGCGAAGAGGCGATCTTCTTTATTCGCATCATACCCGGCTTTTCCTTTGTGTTGAACCTGCCGCCAGTAGGCTGGGAAGGCTGTCGGGCCGCGATTCCGGCGCGGCCCGACAGCGTTCCGGTGCCTCCCGCTGGGAGCTACGGGAAACCCGCGGTGCTGATCAGCAGGTGGTCGTCAGTCGGGGCCTGTGGTCAGTCGTTGGCACCCGCCTCGTACGCCTGGACGGTGACCCAGGCGACCCCCGCTCCGCCGGCGAAACCGACGCCGAACGCGACCAGACCCGGGGTGGCCTGAACGGGCATCATCGCGCCGAACTCACCGTGCGTCTCGTCCGTCAGCTCCGCCGGCGTGATGGCGGCGACGCTCTCGACGATCTTGCTCATTCCATCTCCTTCAGGGATGACGAACCGATTCAGCCTTCGTTGCGGCCGGCCACGTAGGCGCCGACCACGGCACCGGCGCCGGCCACGCCGCCGGCGATGTACCAGCAGGTCGCGACGGCGGCCGGAGTGGCCAGGACCTGCAGGCCGGAGTCGTCCTGGTAACCGCTCTCGAGCGGCCCGAGGTCCAGCTCGTTCATGAACGCGGAGATCTTCTGCTCCACTGTGTGTCTCCTGTCTGCTTACGTGCTCCTTGTGGTGCTTCACCCCGGATCGCGGAAGGCATCCGGGCATGCCCGGCGGAAGCCGCCGGGCAAGTCTGTGGAAGGGCGCGCCGGTTGCTCAGCCGCCGACGGGCCAGGAGGTCAGAGAGATGGCGGGCCCGCAGTCGGAGGTGTCCGCGCTGCCGCGGCAGACCGTCAACTGGCCTGTCGTCGTGGGCCGGTAGGGGTCGAGCCGGACGTCCACGGCGGTCGTGCCGGTACCGCACTGTGTGGCGTGCTTGCGGTACGGCCCCGGGACGAAGTCGTACGTCCACCGGACCCAGACCGAGTAGCACTGCGTACCGGAGTTCCGCAGCTCTCCTCGCACGACGAGCGCGGAGCCGAATCCGGTGCTGCTCCGCTCGGTCCATCGTGTGCCGGTGGCGACGGACGTGCCGTGGCCGGCCGACCAGTCGACGGCCGCCGTAGCGGAGGCACCGGCCGCCGCGGGACTCGCTGCCGTCACGGTCGCGCAGACGGCGGCCGCCGCGCACAGGGCGCGACCGCCCAGCCGAATGGTCATCGTCGACTCCTCTGAGTCAGCACAGGCGTGAAGATGATGAAGAGGCCTGCAAGGCGAAAGACTGTGCACGGATGTGTCCGTGCGAAAAGAAACTGCCCTGATGTCCTTGGTGATTCTCGAAGGACCTGACAAGGGCGGTCTGATTCCCCCGTCTCCTTCCCCGTTCGGAGCGTGTTGCCACGTGGCAATCCTTGCGACAGGAAGAACTGCGGAGCAAGGGCTGTTCTGTCGAAGGATCTGGTCTGCGCAATTATTCGGCCACCTCGGGAATGCGCCTTGTCAATAATGACGGACAATGAGCCCTTGACTGACTTTGTCTGGGTTTTACTGTCTGTTGCCCACCACTTTGGACGGGGCTCCGTGCCGGGATTGCGGCATTTGCGGCGCCCGGCTACCACGCTTCTTTCCCCTGTGCAACGGGGCGAAGCTGTCATTTCGGTCAACTCTTCGATGGCGCCCGGGCCGTGTCAGAATTTGGCCAATGGCGCTATCGCGGCGCCGGAATGAACGATTCACGTTGTCCGGCCGGTGAAATGGAGGTCAATACTCCACTTGTGTGCCGCCGAGATCCCCTACGCTGCCGCCATGCCACCGGCCAAGAAGCGCACCCGCTCCTACGACCCCGCCAAGATCCGCGCCGCCGTCCTGGCCCAGTTCGGGAACGTACGGTCGGCCGTCAGCACCCTCACCGAGGAGCAGCTCGCCCTGCCCACCCGGCTCGGCGACTGGACGGTCCGCGAGCTGGCCGCGCACGTGACCATGGCGGTGGAGACGGTCAGCCGCAACCTCGAGCGCGAGGAGCCCGCCGAGGCGGAGCTGGCCCTGCTGGACTGGCCCTTCGCCACCGCCGGCCGCGCCGGCGACATCGCCGACGGCACCCGCGGCCTGGCCGCCGCGAACCCCGACCTCGACGCGCTCTACGCCCGCACCGAGGAACGCCTCGCGCAGAGCCTGGCCCACGCGCCCGGCGACCGGCTCCTCGCCGCCCGCACCGGCGCCATGACCCTGGCCGACTACCTCGTCACCCGCACCGTCGAGCTGGTCGTCCACACCGACGACCTCAACGCCGCCGTGCCCGGCCTCGACATCCCGCAGGACCGCCAGGCGCTCGCCGCCTGCACCCGGCTGCTGGCCGACGCGCTCGCCGCGAAGGCACCCGGCGGCTCGACGGAGGTGCGGATCCCGCCGTACGCGGTGGTGCAGTGCATCGAGGGGCCGAGGCACACCCGCGGCACCCCGCCGAACGTCGTGGAGACCGACCCGCTGACCTGGATCCGGCTGGCCACCGGCCGGACCACCTGGGCGGACGCGGTGTCCGAAGCGCAGGCCAGCGCCAGCGGGGAGCGTGCCGACCTCGGCGCGCTGCTGCCGCTGCTGAGCTGATCCGCGCCGAGGGAGGGGAACCAGCCGCTCCGCCGCTCCGTCGAACCGGCATGTACAGGCAGAAGCGGCACACGCAGCGCACGATCCTCACGGCGGCCGTCGCCGCGCTCGTCCCGCTCGCGGCGGCGTGCGGCACCGAGAAGGCCGGCGGCAGCAGCTCCGCCGAGCCCGCGGCGCCCCTCACCGGCATCCGCTGGAGCGTCGACAGCGTCACCGTCGACGGCACCACCCACCGCGCGCCCTCCGACGCGCACGTGACCCTCGACGACGGCGGACGGTCCGAGGGCAGCTACGGCTGCAACACCTTCAGCGCACGCACCGACGTCGACGGCGACCGCATCCGCCTCAGCGACGCCATGTCGACCGAGATGGCCTGCGACGACAAACCCATGGCCTTCGAGAACACCCTCGCCCGCACCCTCACCGACGGCGACGCCCTGAAGGCCGAGGTGAACGACGACCGCCTGACCCTCACCACCGACGACGGCGCCACCGTCCGCCTCACCAGGAGCGAGGACGCCCCGCTGCACGGCACCAAGTGGACCGTCACCACCCCCGCCACCGGCAGCCGCGCCCACCTCACCTTCGACAAGGACAAGGGCACCGTCTCCGGCAGCCTCGGCTGCAACGAGGTGAACGCGAGGGCCACGGTGCGCGACGGCCGTATCACCCTGGGCGCCCCGGCTGCGACCCGAATGATGTGCGAAGACTCACTCATGGCCGGCGAGCGGACGCTGATGAAGCTGTTCGACGGCACGGTCGAGTACCGCATCGATCATCGAACGCTGACGCTGACCAGCGAAAACGGGACGAGTGTCCGGGCTCTTGCCGCGCAGTGATCCACTCCTGACCCCGAATCCCCAATTCGGACCAGTGGTCGGCCTCGCCTACACTCGGAGACGTGCCACGTGGTGACGGACGACTCAACCACGACCTGCTCCCCGGCGAGAAGGGCCCCCAGGACGCTTGCGGCGTCTTCGGTGTCTGGGCTCCGGGCGAAGAGGTCGCCAAGCTCACGTACTTCGGGCTCTACGCCCTCCAGCATCGGGGTCAGGAATCCGCGGGAATCGCGGTCAGCAACGGCTCCCAGATCCTCGTCTTCAAGGACATGGGCCTGGTCTCCCAGGTCTTCGACGAGACCTCGCTCGGTTCGCTCCAGGGTCACATCGCGGTCGGTCACGCCCGCTACTCGACCACCGGCGCCTCCGTGTGGGAGAACGCCCAGCCGACGTTCCGCGCCACCGCGCACGGATCCATCGCGCTCGGCCACAACGGCAACCTGGTCAACACGGCCGAACTCGCCGAGATGGTCGCCGAGCTGCCCAAGGAGAACGGCCGCGCCCCGAAGGTCGCCGCCACCAACGACACCGACCTGATCACCGCCCTGCTGGCCGGCCAGCGCGCCGCCGACGGCGAGCCGGTGACCGTGGAGCAGGCCGCACACGTGGTCCTCCCGCAGGTCAAGGGTGCCTTCAGCCTCGTCTTCATGGACGAGCACACCCTGTACGCGGCCCGCGACCCGCAGGGCATCCGCCCGCTGGTCCTCGGCCGCCTGGAGCGCGGCTGGGTGGTCGCCTCCGAGTCCGCCGCCCTCGACATCTGCGGCGCCGCTTACGTCCGCGAGATCGAGCCGGGCGAGTTCGTCGCCATCGACGAGAACGGTCTGCGCACCTCCCGATTCGCGGAAGCGAAGCCCAAGGGCTGTGTCTTCGAGTACGTGTACCTGGCCCGCCCGGACACCGACATCGCCGGCCGGAACGTGTACCTCTCCCGCGTGGAGATGGGCCGCCGCCTCGCCAAGGAGTCCCCGGTCGAGGCCGACCTGGTCATACCGACCCCGGAATCCGGCACCCCGGCCGCCATCGGCTACGCGGAGGCCTCCGGCATCCCCTTCGGCGCGGGCCTGGTGAAGAACGCGTACGTCGGACGTACGTTCATCCAGCCCTCGCAGACGATCCGGCAGCTCGGCATCCGCCTGAAGCTGAACCCGCTCAAGGAAGTCATCAAGGGCAAGCGCCTGGTCGTCGTCGACGACTCGATCGTGCGCGGCAACACCCAGCGCGCCCTGGTCCGCATGCTGCGCGAGGCGGGCGCCGCCGAGGTCCACATCCGGATCTCCTCGCCGCCCGTGAAGTGGCCCTGCTTCTTCGGCATCGACTTCGCCACCCGCGCCGAGCTCATCGCCAACGGCATGACGATCGAGGAGATCGGCACCTCGCTGGGCGCCGACTCGCTGGCGTACATCTCCCTCGACGGCATGATCGAGGCGACCACCATCGCCAAGCCGAACCTGTGCCGCGCCTGCTTCGACGGCGAGTACCCGATGGACCTGCCCGACCCGGAGCTGCTCGGCAAGCAGCTGCTGGAGACGGAGCTGGCCGCCGGTCCGGCCGCCACGGCCGCGGCCGACGCGATCCGCCGCCCGTAAAGCCTCGTACGTTTCACCAACCCGAAAGATCCCAGGCAATGTCTGAGACATCTACCGGTGCTTCCGGTGCGTCCTACGCGGCTGCAGGCGTCGACATCGAAGCGGGCGACCGCGCGGTCGAGCTGATGAAGGAGTGGGTGAAGAAGACGCAGCGCCCCGAGGTCCTCGGCGGCCTCGGCGGCTTCGCCGGTCTCTTCGACGCCTCCGCCCTCAAGCGCTACGAGCGCCCCCTGCTGGCCTCCGCCACGGACGGCGTCGGCACCAAGGTCGACGTCGCCCGGCAGATGGGCGTGTACGACACTATCGGCCACGACCTGGTCGCCATGGTCATGGACGACATCGTGGTGTGCGGCGCCGAGCCGCTGTTCATGACCGACTACATCTGCGTCGGCAAGGTCCACCCCGAGCGCGTCGCCGCCATCGTCAAGGGCATCGCCGAGGGCTGTGTGCTGGCCGGCTGCGCCCTGGTCGGCGGTGAGACGGCCGAACACCCCGGCCTGCTGGGTCCGGACGACTTCGACGTCGCCGGCGCCGGTACGGGCGTCGTGGAGGCCGACCGGCTACTCGGCGCGGATCGCATCCGTACGGGTGACGCGGTGATCGCCATGGCGTCCTCCGGGCTTCACTCGAACGGGTACTCCCTCGTCCGGCACGTGCTGCTGGACCGGGCCGGACTCGCCCTGGACGCGCGGATCGAGGACTTCGGCCGCACCCTCGGCGAGGAGCTGCTGGAGCCGACCAAGATCTACTCGCTGGACTGCCTGGCGCTGATGCGCACCACCGAGGTGCACGCCTTCAGCCACGTCACCGGCGGCGGGCTCGCGGCCAACCTGGCCCGCGTGATCCCGGACGGCCTGCACGCGGTCGTCGACCGCTCCACCTGGACCCCGGCCCCCGTCTTCGACCTGGTCGGCCGGACCGGTTCGGTCGAGCGGCTGGAGCTGGAGAAGACCCTGAACATGGGCGTCGGCATGATCGCGATCGTGCCGGAGGAGTCCGCCGACGTGGCGCTGGCGACGCTGGCCGACCGCGGCGTGGACGCCTGGGTGGCCGGCGAGATCACCGAGCGCGGCGAGCACACGACGGGCGCGGCCCTCGTGGGTGACTACGCCAACTGATCATCGGGTGCTGCCCGCGCGGGGAACGGCGGGCAGCACTAAACCCGGTCGGTGACCTGGGTCATCGACCGGGTTGATGCTCAGTACAAGGTCAAGCGCCGCGACGCTGCTGCGAGGACGGGTCGTCCTCGTCCTCCTCGTCGTCCTCGTAGAGGTCGGCGTACTTGGCGTACAGGTCGTCGTCGTGCTCATCGTCCTCGAAATGGTCGCCGTTAGGCGACTGGTTCGACGTCGATGCGCCCAGCTCCTCGGCCAGGCGTGCGAGGTCCGTCCCACCGCTGTTGTACTTCAGCTGGCGGGCGACCTTCGTCTGCTTGGCCTTGGCCCGGCCGCGCCCCATGGCTCGACCCCCTCAACGACGGGGCTCGACGGCCCCAGAGTCTGACACGCGTTCATGGTCCGGAACGGACTCTCCGTGGAGAGGCCGGTCCGTAGGGCTTCCACGGTACCTGAGCCCGCGCCCATACGGTACGTCGCCCGCAGGACGTGCCCGTGCCCAGGACCTTCGAGGCGCCCCGTCCTCGCTGGTCAACCGCGATTTTAACCACTTATCGGCGGGCGACCCGCCGGGAGAAGTGAGAGTTCTCTCTAACTGCCCACCGGCGGGTACCGGTCAAACGTGCGAACCGCGCTCGCGCGACGGACCGCTCGGCTCAGCGCACCGGGCGCGCCTCCGCCATCCGCTGCTCGGCGATCCGGTCGGCCGCGGCAGCCGGCGGAATCCCGTCTGCCTTCGCACGTGCGAATATGGCCAGCGTGGTGTCGAAGATCTTCGACGCCTTCGCCTTGCACCGGTCGAAGTCGAAGCCGTGCAGCTCGTCGGCGACCTGGATGACACCGCCGGCGTTCACCACGTAGTCCGGGGCGTAGAGGATCCCGCGGTCCGCGAGGTCCTTCTCCACACCCGGGTGGGCGAGCTGGTTGTTGGCGGCGCCGCAGACCACCTTGGCGGTCAGCACCGGCACGCTGTCGTCGTTCAGCGCACCGCCGAGCGCGCACGGGGCGTAGATGTCCAGGCCCTCGGTGCGGATCAGCGCCTCGGTGTCGGCGACGGCGCTGACGCCCACGGGGTGCCGGTCGAGGATCCGGCGCACGGCGTCCTCGCGGACGTCGGTGATGACGACCTCGGCGCCCTCGGCCCGCAGGTGCTCCACCAGGTGGTGACCGACCTTGCCGACACCCGCGATGCCGACCTTGCGGTCACGCAGCGACGGGTCGCCCCACAGGTGCTGGGCGGAGGCCCGCATGCCCTGGTAGACGCCGAAGGCGGTGAGCACGGAGGAGTCGCCCGCGCCGCCGTTCTCCGGGGAGCGTCCGGTGGTCCAGCGGCACTCGCGCGCCACGACGTCCATGTCGGCGACGTAGGTGCCGACGTCGCAGGCGGTGACGTACCGGCCGCCGAGGGAGGCCACGAACCGCCCGTAGGCGAGCAGCAGCTCCTCGGTCTTGTCCCGCTCCGGGTCGCCGATGATCACGGCCTTGCCGCCGCCGTGGTCGAGACCGGCCATGGCGTTCTTGTACGACATCCCGCGGGCGAGGTTCAGCGCGTCGGCGACGGCCTCCTCCTCGGAGGCGTACGGGTAGAAGCGCGTACCGCCGAGGGCGGGGCCCAGCGCGGTGGAGTGGATGGCGATGACGGCCTTGAGGCCGCTGGCACGGTCCTGACAGAGCACGACTTGCTCATGGCCTCCCTGGTCCGACCGGAACAGGGTGTGCAGGACGCCGTCAGATACGTCGGTCACTGTGGTGACTCCTGAGTAAGTAGCGGCGGGTGAGGACAGTTCCCTGGGGGTCCCCCCGTGCTTTTGGCATAGGGGGAGGGTGGCGGGGACTGTTGAGCATGAGATTAGAGCCTGTCGGGCCCGACGGCGGCAGCGTGTTCAGGATCACCTCCGACCGGAGTACCCCCGTGCGACGATTTGCATGGATTTCCCGCATGTCCGCGCGGGGCCGCGCGTGTCCCGGCCGGGGGCCCCGGAGGTTTTCACGGGGGTGTGCGGGGGAGGGAGCAGGCGTGCCCAAGGTGTCCTCGGTGATCGTCCCCTACGCGACCTACCTGCGCGTCTACGAACCGCTGGCCGCCTTCCCCGAGCCGGAGCGCGGCCACTGGGCGCGTTACGCCCGCCGTCCCGACCGCCCCTCCTACCAGGACGAACTGCGCCGCGCCCTGGCCGGACTGGTCCCCACCCCGCCGGTCGCCGTGCCGGTGCACGAGAGCGACGACGCGTTCGTGCTGGAGGTCGACGGCGTGGTCTGCGTCTGTCCCTGGCGCACCCGGCTGCGCGGCTGGCAGGCCCTGGGCGAGCTGGCCGAGGACTTCCCGCTGCCGGTGCTGGACGCCCTGCTGCCCCCGGTCGTACGCCGGCAGGCGGCCCAGGACTACGAGCGCTGGCTGGCCGACAACCCCGACGCGCGGCCGTGGATCCGCACGGCGACCTGGCAGGTGCCGATCAACTGGTTCGTGCTGTTCACCGACGAGGAGCGCGAATACGACAAGGGCTCCGCCGACGAGGCGCCGGTGCTGCGCTACCGCACGCCGATGGTCGAGGCGCGGCGCCGGGTGGCGCGGGGGCTGCGCGCGCTGAAGAACGCGATGGACGAGGGGCCGCTGATCGACGGTCTGGTGGACGTGGGGCGCTGGCTGGAGGAGTTCCACCCGCGCTCGTTCGTCGAGCTCGACTACGGCGGCCTGGTGCACGCCCTGCCGCCCGGCGCGCTGGAGGACGACCACTCCGCGGCGGACGTGGCGGAGGGGATCGCGGCGCTGCGCGTCGGCGACGGGGAGACCGCGGGGGCGGCGTACGGGCGGCTCGTGGAGCGGTGGCGGGCGGTGCGGGATCTGCGGTCCGCGAACTGAGCGTGACCGTCCGAGCGCGAACTGGCGTTTGACCAAACGCCCTTCTTGGGGTTTCGTCTTCGCCCTGAGGCTGCGTCAACACGCATCAGACAACGGACAAGCGTGACGGACCGCACGTACGCGGCCCTTGCGTCGCTTGCCCCTCCTCATGCCAAAATAGGACAAGGAGTCCGGGGAGGGCTCCTCCGTCCTGCTGTGCTCCATTGTGGGCGGAATCTCAGCATTGCACGCTTTGGGGGGTCTGGTGACTCCTGATCGTCCTGTGACTGATCGTCACAGCGGCGTGACTGTCCGCTATGGCATGGTCCATCGGCTTCCGCGGCTGATGAACACCTGGGAGGGCAATTCCGTCGGTTTGGCCGACGCCGCTGGACAGATGGTGTAGTTGTAGTGCCGAGGACAAGCCGTTCGTCCTATAACCGACTCGACTCGCGTCCGCCATTTCGGGCAACGCGGGTCAAGGTGCAGAATTTAGAGGAAAGAACCGAGAAGGTTCGGTTCTCCCGAGGAGGCCGCTCATGACCGCTCGCACCCCTGATGCCGAGCCGCTGCTGACCCCGGCTGAGGTCGCCACCATGTTCCGCGTCGACCCGAAGACGGTCACGCGCTGGGCGAAGGCCGGCAAGCTCACGTCGATCCGCACGCTCGGCGGGCATCGCCGCTACCGCGAGGCCGAGGTCCGCGCTCTGCTCGCGGGCATCCCGCAGCAGCGCAGCGAGGCCTGAACAACTGAATATCCGGGCAAACCGGCTGGTCCCCCAACCCGCCGAGGTGCCCAGAACCCTTAGCTCCAAGCGACGCGGGGCCTGCCCCAACAGGCCCCTCGCCCAAGCCGATCAGAGCTTCGTAAGCAACTGAACAAGGGTGCGTCGTCGATCGCGCTGGACTCCGCCGGGTCCAGCGCGATCTTTTTTGTGCGCCGGCCGGGCGTCCGGGCTGGGGTTGTGCGCGGGCTTGTGGGGGCCTGTGAGGACAGTGCAATTGCACATATTAAATTGACGAGTTGTAGGAGGGGGTTAAGTGCCGCAGTTCCCCAAACTCATGCGGTGACACCCGTCACACACCGGTCGGCTTGTTGAGCCTGTGGCATATGCGCTAGAGGGAGCGGGCGTTGGCGGCACCCTCGCTCTCCTCGGGGCGGGGACCGGACTCCATGGCCAGCCGCAGCAGGCGGTGACAGATCGGGCAGTGGCGAGTGAGATGCCGATACGACGCAGCAGCCGCCAGATGCGCCCGCAGCAGCGCCCGCGCCCGATGCCTACCCGATGCCGCCATACGCCACCTCCGAGGGGGCCGCCGGGAAGCGGCCCCCTTCTGGCGTACTGGGGGAGCCGGAAGCCGTCAAGACGGCCGGAGAAGCCGCAGAGGCCGCTGGAGGGGCCGCACAGGAGCACAGAGGGCTCACGAAGGCACGAAGGCTCAGGTGGCGCTCAGGGGCAGCCTCGTGGGCGAGCCGGGCTGGGAACCGCCGGACACGAAGAAGCCGGGACACGAAGAACCCGGCACACGAAGAAGCCCGGGTCCGAAGACCCGGGCTTCTCACAGAAAAGCGGTCCTGACGGGATTTGAACCCGCGGCCTCCACCTTGACAGGGTGGCGAGCACTCCAAACTGCTCCACAGGACCAGGTTTCGCAGTGCGATTCGTGCGTTGCGCTGCGAGAAGAGACTGTACAGGACGGGAGCCCCCGGGTCGAACTCACCCTGCGTACCGGCTTCGTCACGGCGCCAGCGCGTCGATCGCCTTCACGATCCGCTTGTCCGACACCGGGTACGCCGTGCCCAGCGCGTGGGCGAAGTAGCTGACCCGGAGCTCCTCGATCATCCAGCGGACGTCCAGGACCCGCTGCGGCACCGGACGCCCCTGCGGCATCTGCTCCAGCAGCCACGCGTACTCGTCCTGCATCTCGTGGACCTTCTCCATGCGCGTCGTGTCCCGCTGGACGTTCGTCGGCATCTGCTGGAGGCGACGGTCCGCGGCGACCAGGTACCGCATCAGGTCCGGGAGCCGGCGCAGCCCCGCCTCGGTGACGAAGCCCGGCTTCACCAGCCCGTCCAGCTGCCGGCGTACGTCCTGGAGGTTCCGCAGCAGCGCAGGGCTGCGTACGGCCTTCAGACGGCGCTCACACGCCTGCCAGGCGGCCAGCACCTGCTGCACCTGGCCGACCGTACGGACCGTCGTGTCGACGATCTCCGCGCGGACCTTGTCGTAGAGCTTCCGGTACGACTCCTCGTCCCACACCGGCCCGCCGAAGTCCGCGATGAGCTTGTCCGCCGCGGCCGTCGCGCAGTCGTCGAACAGCGCTTGGATCGAGCCGTGCGGATTCGCGGACAGGGCGAGCTTCTGGGGGTTCGTCAGCTTCTCGGACGCGAACTTCGCCGGATTGACCGGGATGTTGCGCAGGATCAGCCGGCGCGTGCCCTTCCACATCGCCTCGGCCTGCTCCTCCTCGGTGTCGAAGAGACGTACGGAGACCGTGTCGCCGTCGTCCACCAGCGCCGGGTACGCCTTCACCGGCTGGCCGGCGCGGCGCGTCTCGAAGACGCGGGTGAGCGTGCCGATCGTCCAGTCGGTGAGGCCCTTGCGCTCCAGGGACTCGCCGCCCTGCCGCTCGGCGGTCGCGGCCGCCGCCTGGGAGATGGCCTTGCGCGCCTTCGGCTTCAGCTTCAGCTTCAGCGCCTCGAGATCCTTGTCCTCGGCCAGTTTGCGCCGGCGCTCGTCGACGATCCGGAACGTGATCTTGAGGTGGTCGGGGACCTTCGACCAGTCGAAGTCGTCCGCCTCGAACGGCACACCGACCATGCGCTTCAGCTCGCGCGCCATCGTCGTGGTCAGCGGCTCCTGGAGGGGCACCGCCCGCTCCAGGAACGCCTTCGCGTAGTTCGGGGCGGGAACGTAGTTGCGGCGGATCGGCTTCGGCAGCGAGCGGATCAGCTCCGTGACGACCTCTTCGCGCAGGCCCGGGATCTGCCAGTCGAAGCCCTCGTCCGTGACCTGGTTGAGGACGTGGAGCGGGATGTGGACCGTCACACCGTCCGCGTCCGCACCCGGCTCGAACTGGTAGGTCACCTTGAACTTCAGCGGGCCCTGCCGCCAGGTGTCCGGGTAGTCGGCCTTGGTGACCGCCTCCGCCGACTCCCGGATCAGCATTTCCCGCTCGAAGTCCAGGAAGTCCGGCTGCTCGTGCCGCTTGCGCTTCCACCACGAGTCGAAGTGCGCGCCGGAGACGACGTGTTCGGGGATCCGCTGGTCGTAGAAGTCGAACAGCGTCTCGTCGTCGACGACGATGTCCCGGCGCCGGGCCCGGTGCTCCAGCTCCTCGACCTCGCTGAGCAGCTTGCGGTTGTCGGCGAAGAACTTGTGGTGCGTCCGCCAGTCGCCCTCGACCAGGGCGTTGCGGATGAACAGCTCGCGGGAGACCTCCGGGTCGATCCGCCCGTAGTTCACCTTCCGCTGGGCGACGATCGGCACGCCGTACAGCGTGACCTTCTCGTACGCCATCACGGCCGCCTGGTCCTTCTCCCAGTGCGGCTCGCTGTAGGTGCGCTTCAGCAGATGCCCGGCGAGGGGCTCGACCCACTCCGGCTCGATCTTCGCGTTGACCCGGGCCCACAGGCGGCTGGTCTCCACCAGTTCGGCGGACATGACGAACCGCGGCTGCTTCTTGAAGAGGGCCGAGCCGGGGAAGATCGCGAACTTGGCGTTGCGCGCGCCCAGGTACTCGTTCTTGTTGCCGTCCTTCACGTCCTTCATGCCGATGTGCGACAGCAGACCGGCGAGGAGGGACACGTGGATGCGGTCGGCGGGGGCGTCGTCCTCGTTGAGGTGGATGCCCATCTGCTTGGCGACCGTGCGCAGCTGGGTGTAGATGTCCTGCCACTCACGGATCCGCAGGAAGTTCAGATACTCCTGCTTGCACATGCGGCGGAACGAGCTGGAGCCGCGCTCCTTCTGCTGCTCGCGGATGTACCGCCACAGGTTGAGGTAGGCGAGGAAGTCGCTGGTCTCGTCCTTGAAGCGGGCGTGCTGCTGGTCCGCCTGGGTCTGCTTGTCGGCGGGGCGCTCGCGCGGGTCCTGGATGGACAGCGCGGCGGCTATCACCATCACCTCGCGGACACAGCCGTTCTTGTCGGCCTCCAGCACCATGCGGGCCAGGCGCGGGTCCACGGGCAGCTGCGCCAGCTTGCGGCCGGTCTCGGTGAGCCGCTTGCGGGGATCCTTCTGCGCCGGGTCCAGCGCGCCGAGCTCCTGCAGCAGCTGCACACCGTCGCGGATGTTGCGGTGGTCCGGCGGGTCGATGAACGGGAACTTCTCGATGTCGCCGAGGCCGGCCGCGGTCATCTGCAGGATGACGGAGGCGAGGTTCGTCCGGAGGATCTCCGCGTCCGTGAACTCCGGGCGGGCGAGGAAGTCGTCCTCGGAGTACAGGCGGATGCAGATGCCGTCGGACGTACGGCCGCAGCGGCCCTTGCGCTGGTTGGCGCTGGCCTGCGAGATCGGCTCGATCGGCAGGCGCTGCACCTTCGTGCGATGGCTGTAGCGGGAGATACGGGCGAAGCCGGGGTCGACGACGTACTTGATGCCCGGGACGGTGAGGGAGGTCTCGGCGACGTTGGTCGCCAGGACGATCCGGCGCCCGCTGTGCGGCTGGAAGACGCGATGCTGCTCGGCGTGCGACAGCCGGGCGTACAGCGGCAGCACCTCGGTGAACCTGTACTGCTTCTTCGTGAGCGCGTCCGCCGTGTCGCGGATCTCCCGCTCGCCGGAGAGGAACACCAGGATGTCGCCGGGTCCCTCCGCCATCAGCTCCTCGACGGCATCGGTGATCGCGGTGATCTGGTCGCGGTCGGCGTCGTCGGAGTCCTCCTCGAGGAGCGGGCGGTAGCGCACCTCCACGGGATACGTCCGGCCGCTGACCTCGATGATCGGCGCGTCGCCGAAGTGCCGGGAGAAGCGCTCCGGGTCGATGGTCGCCGAGGTGATGACGACCTTGAGGTCCGGCCGCTTCGGCAGCAGCTGGGCGAGATAGCCCAGCAGGAAGTCGATGTTCAGGGACCGCTCGTGGGCCTCGTCGATGATGATCGTGTCGTAGGCGCGCAGCTCGCGGTCGGTCTGGATCTCGGCGAGCAGGATGCCGTCGGTCATCAGCTTGATGAAGGTGGCGTCCGGGTTCACCTGATCGGTGAAGCGCACCTTCCAGCCGACGGCCTCCCCGAGCGGGGTGCGCAGCTCCTCGGCCACGCGCTCGGCGACGGTACGGGCGGCGATACGGCGGGGCTGGGTGTGCCCGATCATGCCGCGCACGCCCCGGCCGAGCTCCATGCAGATCTTGGGGATCTGCGTGGTCTTCCCGGAGCCCGTCTCGCCGGCCACGATCACGACCTGGTGGTCGCGGATGGCCTCGGCGATCGCGTCCTTCTTCTGGCTGACGGGCAGCTGCTCGGGATAGGTGACCTCGGGCACCCGGGCACGCCGCGCGGCCATCCGCTCCTCGGCCCTGCCGACCTCCGCCTCGATCTCGGCGAGCACGGCGGCGCGGGCCTCCGGCTTACGGATCTTGCGCGCGCCCTCCAGCCGCCTGCCGAGGCGGTGCGCGTCACGCAGGGACAGCTCGGTCAGGCGCGGGGCGAGGCTGCCGAGGGCGGGGGCGGATTGCGTAGACATACGCGATCCAGGATCTCATCCCCGGGAATCGCGTGGCGAACGGTTTTGCCCGGGGCGTCCGGCCTGGGCACGGACGCCCCGGGGCGAGGACTAGCGGGCCGTCCAGTCGGTGAGGTTTGCGGGCCGGTCCGTGAGCAGCTCGAGGTCGCCGCCGTCACCGGCCTCGACGGTGTAGACGCGCGTGCCCTCGGTCGTGCCGTCGTACGCCTGGAAGGCGATCCGGCCGCCGTCGGGCGAGTACACCGGGTTGCGGAACCCGGAGAGCGGGACCTGCCAGCCACCGCTGAGCTCGGTGGTGGCGCCGGTCGTCACGTCGACGCTGTGCAGGCCGTACTGGGTGGCGTAGACGAGGCGGGTGCCGTCGGGGGACCAGTCGGGGGCGGTGGAACTGATGTCCCGGCGGGTGGTGACCTGGCGTTCCTCGCGGGTCACGGTGTCGAGGACGTGGAGGTCGGTGCCGTACTCGTAGCCGTCCTCGGTCGGGTACGCGGTGGTGCGCACGAAGGCGATGGTGCGGCCGTCGGGCGAGAAGGTGCCGAGCCGGCCGCGGGTGAGCAGCTCGCCGCCGGTGCCGTCGGCGCCGACCCACTCCAGGCCGCGCGGGCTGTCGTAGAGGATGTGCCGCCCGTCGGGCGACCAGTCGGGGTGCCCCACGTACGGGGCCTCGCCGGTCTCGGGCTGGACGCCCGGCACGAGGACGCGCGGGTCACTGCCGTCCGCGTCGGCGACGACCAGGTCACGGGCGTAGACGCAGCCGCCCTCCGGCTGCGGGATGCAGCTGTCCCGGCGGTCGATGTACGCCGCCTGGGAGCCGCCGGGGGACAGGACGCCGTCCTCGGCGTCCCGGGCGAACGTACCGGTGACCGCTCCGCTCGCCGGGTTCATGGCGACCAGGGCCGCCGCGCCCGAGGAGTAGTCCGTGGCGGTGAGCCGTCCCGCCCCGACGGCCCCGTCGGCCACGGCGGCCCCGGCCGTCGGCAGTGTGATCGCGATCGCCAGTCCTACGGCACCGACGGCATGTCTGAAACGCACGTGTTCCCTCCCCGAGAACCGGAAGTCGGCCTGCCCGACTCCCACTTCAAGAGCGCGAAGGGATCAAGAAACATCACCGGGCCCGCGCACGGGAGGCCCGGGACGACCGGGGGAACGCGAAACCCCCGCCGATGATCTCGACGGGGGTGTCTGCCCTGACGGGCTGCGGTGGCTGGGGCCGGGGTCGAACCGGCGACCTTCCGCTTTTCAGGCGGACGCTCGTACCAACTGAGCTACCCAGCCGCGATGTTTCACGTGAAACACCAGCGGTCCTGACGGGATTTGAACCCGCGGCCTCCACCTTGACAGGGTGGCGAGCACTCCAAACTGCTCCACAGGACCAAGCGTGTCGTACGACAGTGTCGCACAGGGTGGTGCGTGCCCCCAACGGGATTCGAACCCGTGCTACCGCCTTGAAAGGGCGGCGTCCTAGGCCGCTAGACGATGAGGGCTATCGGCCCGCCTGGGCGCTTCTCAGCGCGTCGGGGACGTGAGAAGCATATGGGATGGCGGGAGGGTTCGCCAAAACGGTTTACGAGGAGGTCGGGGACGGGGACTTCGGCGAGGGGGTCGCGCCGGGCTGGTTCTCCTTCGGGAGGTGGCGGCTGACCTCCGCCGTCGTCAGGCCGAGGCCGCCGAGTTCGATGGAGTCCCAGGCCTGGAGGCGGCGGGTGTCGCGGTCGAAGTAGAGGATCGACGTCTCGATCGGGTCGGGGTGCTCGCCCTCGATCGCGCGCAGGCCGCTTCCTCCGGTGGAGCCCTCGACGCGCAGCCGGGTGCCGTACTTCATGACCTCGGTGTCCTCGTGGTGGAGGTGCCCGGCCAGGACCAGGGGGACCGTGCCGTCGACCTCGCGGGCGGCGGACGGTTCGTGTGCCAGGGCCACGTCCGCCGGCGTGCCCGCCGCCCGCTGGTCGCGCAGGGCGGAGGCGAGGCGGGCGCCGGCCAGCTCCTGGGACTGCTCGGCCCCGGGCTTCTTGGACCGGTCGGGCGTGAACTGGGGATCGCCGATGCCCGCGAAGCGCAGGCCCGCGACCGTCTTCGCGCGGCCGTCGTCGAGGACGTGGACGTTCTTCAGGTCCTCGAGATAGCGCTGGGTGACGAGTGAGTCGTGGTTGCCGCGGACCCAGACGTAGGGGGCCCCGAGGTCCTCGATGGGGTCGAGGAAGCCGTTCTCGGCCGCGGTGCCGTGGTCCATGGTGTCGCCGGTGTCGACGATCACGTCGACCTTGTACTGGTCCACCAGCGAGGCGATGATCTTCCAGCTGGCCGGGTTGAGATGGATGTCGGAGACGTGCAGCACCCGGATGGTGGTCGGGTCGGGCTGGTAGGCGGGGAGCGTGGAGGTGGCGTCGTAGAGCTTGGTCACGTTGGTGACCAGGCGCGCGAGTTCCTCCTGGTAGACGTCGAACTCGGTGACGATGCTGCGGGCGTTGCCGACCAGGGACGGGGCCGAGGAGAGCAGGCCGGAGAACTTCGGTTCCAGGACGGAGTCCGGGTTCCAGGTGGCGTACGCGGTGCCGCCCGACGCGGCGAGTACGGCGAGGGCCAGCCCGCCGGCGGCCAGGGCGCGGCGGGGGCGCCGGTAGACGGCGAGACCGAGGGCGGTGGCGCCGGTGACGACGGCGACGCAGGAGCGTACGGCCAGATCGGCGGTGCCGTGGGCGACGTCCCGGGTGACCTCGTCCTGGAGGCCGGAGAGGCGCTCGGGGTGGTCGACGAGGGCCTGGGAGCGGTCCGGGTCGAGCTGGTCGACGTTGACGTCCAGGCGGACCGGGGCGATGTGGCTGTCCAGTTCGAGGGCGCCCAGCGGCGAGACGTTGATCTTCGTGCCGCCGGTGAGGGAGGGCCGCAGGGTCATCGTGGTGTTCATGGGGCCGACGGGGACCCGTACGTTGCCCACGATGAGCAGGCCCAGCCAGGCGCCCACGACGACCACGACGATCAGGCCGAGGGCACGCACCCAGGGGTTCGGCGGGGACGCGAGCGCGATCGTCTCGGGGGCGGGCCGGTGGGAGCGGTGGCGGCGGGTGAGGTGGCGGGGGACTCGTCGGATGCGGTGCAGGACGTTCATGACGGCGGCGGGGACGCGGGCCATTGATCCCGTATGCCCAAGCGGACCGCCGGATATGCGGGCGCCGCGCCGGACTCGTACGGACGGGTCGTACCCGACAATGGCTCTGTGCTGGAGATGACGCGCGAGGAGTTCGAGGAGCTGGTCGCGGAAGCGCTCGACCGGATCCCGCCGGAGCTGACGCGACTGATGGACAACGTCGCGGTGTTCGTCGAGGACGAGCCGCCGACGGACGATCCCGAGCTGCTGGGGGTGTACGAGGGGACTCCGCTGACCGAGCGGGGCGAGTGGTACGCCGGTGTGCTGCCGGACCGGATCACCATTTTCCGGGGGCCGACGCTGCGGATGTGCGAGTCCCGGGAGGACGTCGTCGCGGAGACGGAGATCACGGTGGTGCACGAGATCGCGCATCACTTCGGGATCGACGACGCGCGGCTGCACGCCCTGGGCTACGGATAGGTCACTGGCGTGTCCTCTTGCGGGCGGCGGGAGTTGGGCATGTCGACTCGCTACTCCCATCGGAGGTGGCCCCCGTGCGCCCCAAGCTCGTACCCGTCCGCCTGGCCGCCACGGTCGTGGCCGTCGCCGCTGCCGCCGGCTGTATGAGCGTCGGTGAGGACGGGCCGGGCGGGCGCGCGAAGCCGTCGCACTCCGCGAGGCCGGGGGGTGAGGCGCCGGACGGGGCGGCCGTGCCGGGCGACGGCGCCGGGTACGGGGCCGCGGCGGCCGAGGGCGAGCGCGCGGACGGCAAGCGCACGGGGAAGAAGGGCAAGGGCGGCAAGAAGGGGTCGGGGAAGTCCGCGGATTCCGGGGCGTCGCCGTCGCCGGGGGCGAGCCGGTCCCGGCCGGCCGGCGGCAAGCCGGGCAGGCCCGCGAAGCCGACCCCCGACGACCGGCCCGTGCCGCCGGAGCCCACCCGGACGCCCGACCCGCAGCCCACGCCGACCCCGCCCGAGCCGTCCGCCTCGCCGCAGCCCACGGTCGCCGAGCCGTCCTCCTCGGCGCACGAGCCACCCCAGACCCAGTTGGCGCAGCGGGAGCCGGCGCCGGAGGCGGGGGCGCCGGCCTAGACGGGATACAGTTCGGTTCGATCGCTGCTCCACCGCGCTGACCTGCGGTTGCGCACCTGGACGACGGCCCGGTTTGCTTTCGGGGCCCCAGGGTGCGTATGGTGGCAGATCGTTTGATCCTATTTGCCCGGCGCCACTGCAGAGCGCGCCGTGTGGCGCGTACTCTCTCCCTTGCCGTGGTGGACCGCATCGAGGCGGTCGTATTGCGAATCGCGAATCACGGAGTTGACGGGCGCGTGCCGAAGAGACTCCGGAAGGTTTCGCATTCGTATGCCCATCGCCAGTACTGATCACGTCGTCGTGCCCGAGAACGCCGACAGCATCGACAACGTCGAGAACGTCGAGAACGTCGACAACGTCGACAACGCCGAGAACATCGGCAACGTCTCGGACACCGACACCACCCCCGAGGCTGCCCCCGAGGTCACCTTCGCCGATCTCGGTCTCCCCGAGGGCGTCGTGCGCAAGCTCGCGCAGAACGGCGTGACCACCCCCTTCCCGATCCAGGCCGCGACCATCCCGGACGCCCTGGCCGGCAAGGACATCCTCGGCCGGGGCCGCACCGGCTCCGGCAAGACCCTCTCCTTCGGTCTGCCGACCCTGGCCACGCTGGCCGGCGGCCGGACCGAGAAGCACAAGCCGCGCGCCGTCATCCTGACGCCGACGCGTGAGCTCGCCATGCAGGTCGCCGACGCGCTCCAGCCGTACGGCGACGTCCTCGGCCTGAGGATGAAGGTCGTCTGCGGCGGCACGTCGATGGGCAACCAGATCTACGCCCTGGAGCGCGGCGTCGACATCCTCGTCGCCACCCCCGGCCGGCTGCGCGACATCATCAACCGCGGCGCCTGCTCGCTGGAGAACGTGGAGATCACCGTTCTCGACGAGGCCGACCAGATGTCCGACCTGGGCTTCCTGCCCGAGGTGACGGAGCTGCTGGACCAGGTCCCGGCGGGCGGCCAGCGCATGCTCTTCTCCGCCACCATGGAGAACGAGATCAAGACCCTCGTCGACCGGTACCTCGACCACCCGGCCACGCACGAGGTGGACGCGGCGCAGGGCGCGGTGACGACCATGTCGCACCACATCCTCGTGGTGAAGCCCAAGGACAAGGCGCCGGTCACCGCGGCCATCGCCTCCCGCAAGGGCCGCACCATCATCTTCGTCCGCACCCAGCTCGGCGCCGACCGCGTCGCCGACCAGCTGCGCGAGGCGGGCGTGAAGGCCGACGCGCTGCACGGCGGCATGACCCAGGGCGCGCGGACCCGGACGCTGGCCGACTTCAAGGACGGGTACGTCAACGTCCTGGTCGCCACCGACGTCGCGGCGCGCGGCATCCACGTCGACGGCATCGACCTGGTCCTGAACGTCGACCCGGCCGGCGACCACAAGGACTACCTGCACCGCGCGGGCCGTACCGCGCGTGCGGGCCGCACCGGCACCGTGGTGTCCCTCTCGCTGCCGCACCAGCGGCGCCAGATCTTCCGGCTGATGGAGGACGCGGGCGTCGATGCCACGCGTCACATCATCCAGGGCGGCGCCGCCTTCGACCCGGAGGTCGCCGAGATCACCGGCGCCCGGTCGATGACCGAGGTGCAGGCCGAGTCGGCGGGCAACGCCGCGCAGCAGGCGGAGCGCGAGGTCGCCCAGCTCACCAAGGAGCTGGAGCGGGCGCAGCGCCGGGCGACCGAGCTGCGCGAGGAGGCCGACCGGCTGATCGCGCGGGCGGCCCGGGAGCGCGGCGACGACCCGCAGGCGGCGCTCGCCGAAGCGGCCGAGGCCGAGGTCTCGCTGCCGGAGCAGCCGACCGCGCGGGACGTGGAGCGCACGGAGTCCGCGGGCGCGCCGTACGAGCGGCGCGAGCGGCGTGACGACCGGGGCGACCGTGGCGGACGTTCCTTCGAACGCCGGGACGACCGGGGCGGGTTCAACCGCGACCGTGACCGCGACCGTGACCGGGACCGTGGCGGCTTCCGCCGTGACGACCGCGGTGACCGGGGCGGGCGCTCCTTCGACCGTGACCGTGACCGTGGCGGCTTCCGTCGCGACGACCGCGGTGAGCGCGGCGACCGTGGCGGCTTCCGCCGGGACGACCGGGGCGACCGCGGTGAGCGCGGCGACCGCGGCGGGTTCCGCCGTGACGACCGGGGTGACCGGGGCGACCGTGGTGGCCGTTCCTTCGAACGCCGGGACGACCGGGGCGGGTTCAACCGCGACCGTGACCGTGGCGGCTTCCGCCGGGACGAGCGCGGCGGCCACCGTGGCAGCGACCGTCCGTTCAACCGCGACCGCCAGGGCGACCGTCCGGGCTTCCGCTCCGGCGGCCACGACCGTCCGTCCCACGACCGCCCGTACGGCCGTCGTGACGACCACCGCGGCGGCGGCTCCTTCGGGCGTCGCGAGGACAAGCCGCGCTGGAAGCGCAACGGCTGACACCGGCGAGCAGAACTGACCGGAAGGGCCCGCACGACACCCGTCGTGCGGGCCCTTCCGCACTCCTGGAGGACACCTCGACGCTCCCACCCCCGATACCCGATCGGCGACGCGGCCACGTCGGGCTATGCTCGGGGAGGCAACATCGCCGAGGGCCCTTAGCTCAATTGGCAGAGCAGTGGACTTTTAATCCATTGGTTGTGGGTTCGAGTCCCACAGGGCCTACGGACGACGGTCGGGGGAATGCCCTTCGGCCATCGGTGCGGCGCCCGAGCCGGCTTCGGTCGGCTCGGGCGCCGCTGCGTCGTACGGGCCGCGGCTCAGCAGGGCCTCCCCGCTCCCGGCCGCGCTGGAGTGGCGTCAGGCTGCCGGTGTCGCCCACTCCTGGCGGGACAGGATGCCCCAGCCGGCGATCGCCGCGATGACGCCGATGACCAGGTGGATCCAGCCCCAGCCGGTGAGGCTGATCTCGTAGACGTAGTCGCCGATCCGGGCGTACACGTCGTCCTCGGCGATCGCGGCGATGCCCTGGAAGACCGCCAGGATGCCGCTGAGCAGCAACAGGACGCCGGCGAAGGTGACACCGCCGGCGGCCCAGTCGACGCGGCCGGCGGGGGCCGGTCCGTAACCGCCCTCGGGGGGCCGGAGTGAGGTTGTGCGGTCATGGAACGCACCCCGTTTCTGGGGCGGGCGGCATCGGACACCGACCGCCGGGCCCTTCGACCTTCGGCCGGGACGGCCTCACCGGCCACAAGGGGTACGCCGGACGGGTGAGGGGACGTCAGGGAGCGGAACAGGTCAGCGGGGCAGGCCCGCCTGGCCGGGCCGGCCGTCGTCCGGGTCCGTGCCCGTCGTGAGGCGGTGGTAGGCCGCGCGGGCGTGGACCAGTCGGGAGACGGCCGTGCCGACGAGGGCGGCGGTGAGCAGACAGCCGAGCCAGAAGGTGTCACGGGGTCCGGCCCAGGTGAGGACGCCCGCGGGCGGGATGGCGAAGCCGTTGAGGAACAGCCAGCACAGGACGGCAATACCCGGGGCCGCGGTGAACCGGGCCCACACGCCGAGCGCGGCGGCGAGCAGCGACAGGGCGGTGAGCGCGAGACCGGGTCGGTCCGGGCCGACCATCGTGTTGATCAGCACCACCAGCGTGAGCGCACCGCCGAATGCTCCGGCCCACACCAGCGGGGTGGCGGCCGGCTGGGGAACCGGCCTCGGCCCGGTGCCGAGGTTCACCCACTCGATCATGCTGACGCTCCCCTTCCGGTCCCTCCCCGGACGCGAGTCCCGAGCGGCTTCGATTTTCCCACCTCCGCGATGCCTGACCACCGACGATCCGGACAGCCGCACCCGGCCGGACAGCCGGACAGCCGATACGGCTGGAGACCAGGCGCCGTTCACCGGCGAGCGCCCTTCATCCGCTCGTCGCGGCCGGCTCCGCGTGGTCCAGCGGCTGGGCGGCGGCGAGCCCGGCCGGCTCGGCGGATCCGGCTCGCTCGACGGGTGCGACGGGCTCCGCGGGCTCGGCGGTGCCGCGCGGTCCGCCTCCGCTGCGGCGGGTCACGCGGCGGGCCAGCGGTTCCGTCCAGCGGGCGGCCGGCGGGCCGAGGACGACCAGGATCAGGACGTACGCCGTGGCCAGCGGGCCGATGCGCGGTTCCGTGCCGACCGCGAGCCCGGCGATGACGATCGAGAACTCGCCGCGCGCCACCAGCGTCCCCCCGGCCCGCCAGCGGCCCTTCGCCGGCAGGCCCGCGCGGCGGGCGGCCCAGTAGCCGGTGGCGATCTTCGTGCCCATGGTGACGACGGCGAGGGCGAGCGCCGGGAGGAGAACCGGCGGGATGTTCGCCGGGTCGGTGTGCAGGCCGAAGAAGACGAAGAACACGGCCGCGAAGAGATCCCGCAGCGGGGCCAGCAGCCCGTGTGCCCCCTCGGCGACCTCCTCCGAGAGCGCGATGCCGACCAGGAACGCGCCCACCGCCGCCGACACCTGCAAGTGCTGGGCGACGCCCGCGACCAGCAGCGTCAGCCCCAGCACCACCAGCAGCAGCATCTCCGCGCTGTCCGACGACACCGCGCGGCTCACCAGGCGCCCGTGACGCAGGGCGACGTAGAGGACGGCGCCGACGGTGCCCAGGGAGATCAGCAGGGTCAGGCTGCCGCCCGCGAGGCTCACCCCGGCCAGCAGGGCCGTGAGGATCGGCAGGTAGACGGCCATGGCGAGGTCCTCCATGACCAGCACCCCGAGGACCACCGGGGTCTCCCGGTTGCCGAGCCGGCCGAGGTCGCCGAGGACCTTGGCGATGACGCCGGAGGAGGAGATCCAGGTGACTCCGGCGAGCGCGACGGCGGCCACCGGCCCCCAGCCGAGGAGCAGCGCGGCGACGGCGCCGGGCGCTGCGTTGAGGACGAAGTCGACGGCGCCCGAGGGGTATTGGGTCTTGAGGGTGGTGACCAGTTCCGAGGCGCTGTACTCGAGGCCGAGCATGAGCAGCAGCAGGATCACGCCGATCTCGGCGCCGGTGGCGATGAACTCCTCGCTGGCGCCCAGGGGCAGGATGCCGCCGTGGCCGAAGGCGAGCCCGGCGAGCAGGTAGAGGGGGATCGGTGAGAAGCCCACCCGTCCGGCGAGACGGCCCAGCAGTCCGAGGACGAGGATCACGGCGCCGAGTTCGATGAGCATGGCGGTGGTGTTGTGCACGGGCGTCTGACCTCCGTGGTTCGTGCGGTGGCGGCGTCTGTGCCTGGGCGGGTGCTGATTCCGGGGGCCGGGTGCGGGTGCCGGCCGGTGCGGGTGCCGGACGCGTCGCGGACGCGGGGCAGCCGTTCCGGTGAGGGGAGAAGGAGAACGAGAAGGTGGAGAGTGAGAGCGAGAAGGGGCCGGGTGCCGACGTCGTAGGCGGTGTACGGCGGCCCTGTTCAGGGACCCGAGCCGGTTCGGCGTCGGGAAAGGGCGTCAGCCGTGCGTACGGCGGTGGGTGCCACCGGTATCGGGGACACCGTCACGGGCGGCGTTCTCGACACGTACGCGGATCACTCGACCCATGTCACGCCCCCCTCGCGTATCGGCCAACCGGTCATCAGTGCTCAACGCTCGACGACGAGCGGAACATCATGCAACGGAGCGTAAGCGCTCGATAAGGATTCTAGCGCAGCGCAAAGGGAGTGAATCGAAAGGAAGTTCACATACCGTGCGTAATCGGCCGTGATGACGCCTCGTCAGCGGGCGGGCTCGAAGAGCTGGACGGCGATGCCGCTGAGCACCAGGCCCGACGCGATGAGCAGTCCGTCGGCCAGGGCGACCCCGGTGATCAGCAGGGCGATTCCGATGCCCAGGACCCACCAGGCGCAGGTGCGCCGGTACTCGCGCGGCCGGGCCGGGCGCCCGCGGGACAGCGCGCGGGCGAAACGGGGGTCCTCCCGCTCGAGTCGGGCCGCGAGATCGACGAGACGCTCGTCGTCGGACTGGGGCACGGCTCCTCCTTCCCGGCCGGTGGTGGCAGCGAGGGCAGTGAGGCGTGGACGGCCGAGCCGCTGAACTCGGGTCGGCTCAAGGGGAGTTTGCCCGTACGGCAGCACGGCGACGCCCTCGGCCGCCCCCCACTCCCGCTCGCGGTGCGCCGGCCCCGACGAGGCCGGCCGCCTCCGGACTCCAGACTCCTCCGTCCCGCACGGCGCCCGCCATCGGGTCCGGCACCCATGTCCCCCGGATCCGAGCCCCAGGGGTACGACCGCAGGCACCGGTCACCGACACGGAAATGGGTGCCGGCACGGATGGCGCCCGGCCCCGGCAGCGCACACGCTGGTCATGACGGCCCGTGCCGCGCCCCCGGACACGGGCCGTCCACGGCTCCCGCCGCACCGGGAGCCGCTGCGCACGACGCACGGCGAGGAGGCGGTACGGGGTGCCCCTGTTCTGGCGGATCTTCCTGCTGAACGCCGTCGTGCTGATCACGGCCACCGCCCTGCTGCTCGGCCCGGTCACCGTCTCCACGCCGGTCCTGCTCACCGAGGCCGCGGTGCTCACCGTGGGACTGGCCGCCATGCTCGTCGCCAACGCGCTGCTGCTGCGCGTCGGCCTCGCCCCGCTGCAACGCCTCACCCGCGCCATGACCACCACCGACCTGCTCCGCCCGGGGCAGCGGCCCGCCGTCGGCGGCCGGGGGGAGATCGCCGAGCTGATCAGCACGTTCAACACGATGCTCGACCGGCTCGAGGACGAGCGGGCCACGAGCAGTGCCCGCGCGCTGTCCGCGCAGGAGGGCGAGCGCCGGCGGATCGCCCGGGAGTTGCACGACGAGGTCGGCCAGAGCCTCACCGCCGTCCTGCTCCAGCTCAAACGGACCGCCGACCACGTCCCGCCCGAACTGCGCGAGGAACTGCGCCTGGTGCAGGAGACCACCCGGGGCAGCCTGGACGAGATCCGCCGCATCGCCCGTCGGCTGCGCCCGGGTGTCCTCGACGAGCTGGGGCTGGCCAGCGCGCTGAAGGCGCTCGCCACCGAGTTCGGCGGCTACGGCCTGACCGTCCAGCACCGGCTCGACGCCGACCTGCCCGAGCTGGGCCGGGAGACCGAGCTGGTGCTGTACCGGGTCGCGCAGGAAGGGCTCACCAACACCGCCCGGCACGCGGACGCCGGCCGCGCCGAGATCACCCTCCGCCGCACCCGCGCCGGGGTCGAGCTCCGCGTCCGCGACGACGGCCGCGGCATGGGCGACGCCACCGAGGGCGCGGGCATCCGCGGAATGCGCGAACGCGCCCTGCTCATCGGCGCGGACCTCACCGTGGGCCCGCCCGCGCCCGCCGCCCACGCTCCTGGCACACACGGCGGCTCCGGCTCCGGCACCGAAGTGCGCCTGACCGTCCCCGTCCCCGGACCCGCCCCTGCTCCGGGCTCCGCCTCCGCGCCCGGCTCTCCTACCGGCCGGCCGGTCGCGTCGCCCGGCTCCGCCCCCGGCCCCCGCGTCGGCCGACGGGCCGTACCCACCGATCCGCCCCCGTGACCCACGACCCCGACCGGAAACGACGCCGCACATGACGCACCCGGCCCCCACCCGCATCCTCCTCGCCGACGATCACGCGCTGGTTCGCCGAGGTGTCCGGCTGATCCTCGACGGCGAACCCGACCTGACGGTCGTGGCCGAGGCGGACGACGGTGCCGAGGCCCTCGAACAGGCCCGCGCCCACCGGCCCGACCTGGCCGTCCTCGACATCGCCATGCCCCGCCTGACCGGCCTCCAAGCGGCCCGCGAGCTCTCCCGGAGCCTGCCGGACACCCGGATCCTCATCCTCACCATGTACGACAACGAGCAGTTCTTCTTCGAGGCCCTGGGCGCCGGCGCCTCCGGTTACGTCCTCAAGTCCGTCGCCGACCGCGACCTCGTCGAGGCCTGCCACGCCACCATGCGTGGCGAGCCGTTCCTCTACCCGGGCGCCGTCAACGCCCTGATCCGGGACTACCTCGAACGCGCCCGGGAGGGCCGGACCCTGCCCGCCAAGGCCATCACCGACCGCGAGGAGGAGATCCTCAAGCTCGTCGCCGAGGGCCACACCTCGCAGCAGATCGCCGGCCTTCTCGTGATCAGTCCCAAGACGGTCGAGCGCCACCGCGCCAATCTGCTGGCCAAGCTCGGCCTGAAGGACCGCCTGGAACTCACCCGGTACGCGATCCGGGTGGGACTGATCGAGCCCTGACCGACGGCGCGCGCCGGTCAGGGCTCGAGGGTTGCGGTGGACACGGTGGTGCGGCCGCCAGCCGCGTCGGCTACTGGTCCAAGTCGGCTACCGGTCCACGTCGGCCCGCGCAGGCACCGGCTCCCGGTCGCGGTCGCGAGCCGCCTCGGGGCACGAGTCGCGTACGGCTTCCCGCGCGGGCTTCCGCCGCGGCAGCCGCCCGCCCGCCATCCGCAGGCACCGGGCCAGCACGTCCGCCCGCCCCGCGACCACCGGACCGAGCACGGCGAGGACGAGCACGTACCCCGCGATGAACGGCGCGAGCCGGTCGTCCAGGCCCGCGCCGGCGGCCATGGCGGCCAGGATCAGCGCGAACTCGCCGCGGGCCACCAGAGTGGTGGCGATGTCGGCGGCCGTGTCGACGCCGTAGCGGTAAAGCCGGGCCACGAGCAGCCCCGCGACCAGGTTCATCACGACGGTCACTGCCGCCGCGGCGGAGACCGGACCGGCGACGGAGGCGAGGTCCCCGGGGTCGATGGCCAGCCCGAAGGCGAAGAAGAAGATCGCGGCGAAGGCGTCCCGCAGCGGATGCACCAGCGTGCGGATGCGGGGCCCGGACGGCGTGCCGGCCAGGATCAGACCGACCATGAAGGCCCCGATGGCATCGGCGACCCCGAGCACCTCGGACACCCCGGCGACCAGGACGGCCGCCCCGAGGAAGCTGATGACCAGCAGTTCGTTGTCGCGGACGGCGATCAGCCGGCCGACCAGCCGGGTCCCATAGCGCGCCGCGGCGGCCAGCACGAGCAAGAAGCCGAACGCCTTGGACGCCTGGAGCAGCATCTCCCCGGCACCCTCGGCGCCGCCGATGATCGGCTGGAGCGCGGCCAGATACAGCGCCAGGAAGATGTCCTCCACGACGATGACACCGAGGATGAGACGCGTCTCCGGGCGGCCGATGCGGCCCAGGTCGATGAGGATCTTCGTGACGATCGCGGACGAGGAGATGCCGAGCACTCCGGCGAGCACCAGCGCCTCCCGGGCGCCCCAGCCGAGGGCGAAGCCGAAGCCCAGCCCGGCGCCGACGTTCAGCAGCAGATAGATGCCACCGGCGCTCAGCAGCCGCCGGCCGCCGCTTCTCAGATCGTCGAGGTGGAACTCCAGGCCCAGATAGAACAGGAGCAGCACGAGACCGAGCGCGGAGAGCATCTCGAAGTCGTGCGGGTCCGCGACCAGGACCAGGCCGGGGGTGTGCGGGCCGAGCAGGATGCCGGCCAGCATGAACAGGGGGATCGTCGGCAGACCGATCCGGCCGCCGAGGCGGGCGAGGAACGCGGCGGCGAGGAAGGCGCCGCCCATGGCGAGCAGGGTGTCAGCATGTCCCACGGGTCACCACCTTCCACAGCACGGGAGCGGGGCGAGATCTCATCGGCAGACCCGAGTGGATAGGGCTTCTCCTTACGTACAGAGGTGCGGGCGTACGGGATGTACGGGCGTACGGGATGTACGGGCGTACGAGGTGCGGCCGGGCGTCGTCTCGCGTCACCGGCGACGCCGGGCACCGCTCCACGCTCACATCCCGACCGCCTCCGCGGCCATCCGTGCCGCCACCCAAACCGCCCGGCGGACGACACCCACGCCCCCTTGTCAGACTTGACCCGAGCAGCCCCCTGCCCGTCCCTCCCGCCCACGCCAGGAGCGCGTCGATGCCCCACCCGTACGTCCTGCTGTCCGCCGCCGTCTCCCTGGACGGCTACCTGGACGACACCGGCCCCGAGCGGCTGCTGCTGTCCAGCCCGGCCGACTTCGACCGGGTCGACGAGGTGCGGGCCTCGGTGGACGCGATCCTGGTCGGCGCCGGCACCATCCGCGCCGACAACCCCCGGCTGCTGGTCAACTCGCCCGGGCGCCGCGCCGCCCGCCGCGCCCGTGGCCTGCCGGAATACCCGCTCAAGGTCACCGTCAGCGGTTCGGGCGACCTGGACCCGGCGGCCGCCTTCTGGCACACGGGCGGCGACAAGATCCTCTACACCACGGACAAGGGCGCCGAGCGAGCCCGCGCCCAGGGCCTCGCCACCGACGTCGTCCCGCTCGGCACGGAGCTCGACTGGCGCCGTCTCCTCACCCACCTGCACGACGTGCGCGGTGTGCGGCGCCTGATGGTCGAAGGGGGCGGTGTGATCCACACCCAGCTCCTCACCCAGGGGCTCGCCGACGAACTCCAGCTGGTGCTCGCCCCGCTCCTCGTCGGCGACCCGGACGCCCCCCGCCTCTTCGGCCCCGGCTCCTACCAGGGCGGACGCCTGCGGCTGCGCGACACCCGCAGGATCGGCGACGTCGTCCTCATGCGCTACGAGCCCACCGCACCCGGCACCGGCGAGCTGCCCACCGCCGCCGACCACCACTGGCTGTCCCTCGCCTGCGAGCTGGCGGCACAGTGCCCGCCCTCACAGACGGCGTTCAGCGTGGGCGCGGTGATCGTCGCGGCCGACGGTACGGAGCTGGCCCGCGGCTGGTCCCGGGAGGGCACCGACCCCGTGGTGCACGCGGAGGAGGCCGCGCTGGCCAAGGTCGACCCCACGGATCCCCGGCTGGCGACCGCGACCGTCTACTCCAGCCTGGAACCCTGCGCCCGCCGGGCGTCCCGGCCCGCGCCCTGCGCCCGGCTGATCCTGGACGCCGGGGTCCGCCGGGTGGTCACGGCCTGGCGCGAGCCGGACACGTTCGTGCCGGGCGCCGACGGCAGCGCCGTACTCAGCGACGGCGGCGCCACGGTGCTCGTCCTGCCCGAGCACGAGGACCGCGCGAAGGCCCCGAACAGCCACCTGTTCTGACCTGCCGCGCGGATGGCGTACACTGGTGTTTACCGACGCGGGGTGGAGCAGCTCGGTAGCTCGCTGGGCTCATAACCCAGAGGTCGCAGGTTCAAATCCTGTCCCCGCTACTGAAGGCCGAGGGCCGGAATCCATGAGATTCCGGCCCTCGGTGTTTTTCCGTGTTCTCCCCCTGCCTGTCACCCCGCGTAATCACTCCGCCTCGCAGCGCATAACAACTGACACACCATCAGAAACATCGGCCTCCATGATGCGAGGTCAACTCGCCCGTTTTCGACCGCCGATGACACTTAAGTCCGCGCGAAAATCGTTAACGATCAAGAGGAACGGCTTGGAATCCGAGCCCCGCGTCTATTAACGTTCGATAACGCAGCGCGGTCGTCCCAGCCGTCACAGAAGTCGGCTCCGTGCGCACGCGCCGAATCCCGTAAGGGAACCGGGGAACCATCACTTGGGGTGAATCGGGCGTATGCCGCCGTGGAGACACGGCTCGTATACGCGCGTAGGAGACCTTCCTGCTCCGAACCCGTCAGCTAACCCGGTAGGCGGAGACGGAAGGAAAGGAGTACGCCCACGTGGCGTCCAACCGGCCTGCCCCCGAGGCCCCGTTCACCCCGAGCGACACGTTCGCCTACGGCGGCACCCGCACCGACGAGGGCCCCTTCGAGGAGTGGAACCCCACCGAGGAGTCCATCCGCCCGGTCCGCGGCCGGCATCGCGTCACCAAGCAGCGCGGCGGGGGACTCGCCCGCAGCTCCACCGTTCTCGGCGTCGGTGTCATAGCCGCCGTCGGCGCCGGCGGTATGGCCAGCGCCCAGACCGGCAAGCCGCCGGTCTCCATCTCCATGCCCGACCTCCCCAACGTGGGTTCCCTCATCTCCGACGAGGAAACCCCGAAGGGTTCCGCCACCCCGCTCAGCAACGTCGGCGTCACGAGCGCCGACACCGAGCAGGGCGCCGCCGACGCCGGTGAGGCCCTGCGCGCCCGGATCATGGCGCAGGTCGAGCAGCAGCAGGACCAGGCCGCGAGCAAGGCCGCGGCCGAGGCCGTCGCCGCCGCCGAGAAGGAGGCCGCCGAGGCCGCCGCCAAGGCGGAGCGGGAGGCCAAGGAGAAGGCCGAGGCCGCCAAGAAGAAGGCGGAGGAGGAGGCCAGGAAGAAGGCCGAGGCCGAGCGTCTCGCCGAGCTGGCCAAGCAGTACGCGCTGCCGACCTCCTCGTACACCATCACCTCGACCTTCGGTCAGGCCGGCGCCTACTGGTCCTCCGGTCAGCACACCGGCCTCGACTTCGCCGCCCCCACGGGCACGCTGATCAAGGCCGTCCACACCGGCACGATCACCTCCGCAGGCTGGGACGGCTCCTACGGCTACAAGACGGTGCTCACCCTCGAGGACGGCACCGAGATCTGGTACGCCCACCAGTCCTCGATCAGCGTCAGCGTCGGCCAGAAGGTCAACACCGGTGATGTGATCGGCCGCGTCGGCTCCACCGGCAACTCCACCGGCGCCCACCTCCACCTGGAGGTCCACCCCGACGGCTCCTCCTCGGGCATCGACCCGCTGGCCTGGCTGCGCAGCAAGGGCCTCACCCCCTGAGCCGCACGGCCGCCTGAAGCGCACCGCCACCCGAACCCCGGCAGTCCCGACGACGCCCCCCCCCGACGTCAGGGCTGCCGGTCGGCGTTCTGCGTTCTGCGTTCGGCGTTCTGCCTTCGGTCACATGCGGTACGGATTGGTGCCATAGCCATAGCCATAGCCATAGCCGTAGCCGTAGCCCGCCCATGTCGGCACCGCCACCGGAACCGGTGGCGCCGTCGCGCGGGCCGCGTACTCCAGGGCGGGCCGCGCCGCCGCGCGACGGTGCCACAGCTCCTGCAGCAGCTCCCGCTCCCGAGCGACGAAGTCCTCCCGCGCCCGTCCGAGCCGCCCCCGGTACCGCAGGAACGCGAGCGAGGTCGCGTACGCCTCGTACTCCGCGACCGCCCGCGCCGCCGCCTTCCCGCCGTGCCGCCGCGCGTACTGCCGGGCGATACGCCGGGCCCTCATCAGCCCCAGCGCGTACGGCTCCACTGGCGTCAGCCACCCGGCGATCACGTAGGCGGGCAGCTCCGCCCGTACGGTCCGCAGCTCACGCTGCCGCGTCCAGACCGCCAGCCAGGTCAGCACCCCGAACGCTGGCACCATGAACGCCGCGTACACCGCGAAGAACCCGTACTCGCCCAGCGTCGACGAGCCGTTCCACAGTGCGTGCATCCCCATCGCGAGGAGCAGCCCGGACAGCGGCAGCAGCACCCGCCGCGCCCGCTGCCGCTCGGCCGCCAGCGCGGAGATGCCGAACCCGATCCCGGTGAGCACCGTGAACAGGGGGTGCGCGAACGGGGACATGACGATGCGGACGAAGAACGTCGCCGCGGTGACCGACGCGATGCCGCTGCCGCCGGTGAGCTGGTCGGTGCCGAAGGCCGTGCCGAGATAGAGGATGTTCTCGGTGAACGCGAAGCCGGTCGCGGTGACCCCGGCTATCACCACCCCGTCGAGGATCCCGGTGAAGTCCCGTCTGCGGAACAGGAACACCAGCAGCACGGCCGCTGCCTTCGCGGACTCCTCGACGACCGGCGCTATCACGGTCGCGCCCAGGGTGTCCGCCCCTGCCGGGTCGGCGGTCGCCGTCGCTATCCATCTGGTCGCGAAGCTGTTGGCGACGATCGCTATCAGCGCCGCCGCGCAGGCGCCCCACGCGAAGGCGAAGACCAGGTTCCGCCAGGGGCCCGGCTCCACCCGGTCCAGCCAGCGGAAGGCGGCTATGAGCAGCGGCACCGGCAGCACCGCGAGGCCCAGCCCGACGAGGAAGCCCTCGGTGCCGGTCTGCTCACGGACCAGGGCGAGGATGACGAGCCCGGACAGGGCGAGGAGCGCGCTCAGTGCTCCGTAGCGCACCCAGGTCCGCTGCCACCAGTGCACGGGCCGCACCGCGCCACCGGCGGGACGACTGACGTGCGTCGGATACGGGGAGGTGGCCACGCATTGACCCTAACGAGGCAGGGGCGCCGCCCGCAGGACCGCGAGTTGCGGGTCAGGCGCCGGTGGGGGGCTGGTCTTCGTGCTGTACGCGACGGAAAAGCAGGTCGTTCACGAGATGACCCTTCTCCAGTCCCTGCCCCTCGAAACGGGTCAGCGGCCGGAACTCGGGGCGCGGTGCGAATCCGCCGTCCACCTGCGTGTTCTCGAAAGCGGGATGCGCGGTCAGCACCTCGAGCATCTGCTCGGCGTAGGGCTCCCAGTCGGTGGCGCAGTGCACCACGGCGCCCGGCCTGAGGCGGGTCGCGGCCAGGGACAGGAACGCGGGCTGGATCAGCCGCCGCTTGTGGTGCCGCTTCTTCGGCCAGGGGTCGGGGAAGTAGACGCGCAGCCCGTCGAGGCTGTCCGGGGCGAGCATCTCCCGCAGCAGGATGATCGCGTCGCCGTTGCCCACGCGGACGTTGCTCAGGCCCAGCTGGTCGGCGAGGTTGAGCAGGTTGCCCTGGCCGGGGGTGTGGACGTCCACGGCGAGGATGTTGGTGGCCGGGTCGGCGGCGGCCATCTGCGCGGTGGCCTCGCCCATGCCGAAGCCGATCTCCAGGACGACCGGGTTGTGGTTGCCGAAGAACTCGGCCAGATCCAGTACCCGCCGGCCGTCGATGTCGAAGCCCCACTGGGGCCACAGCCGCTGCAACGCGTCCGCCTGCCCGGCGGTCACCCGGCTCCGGCGCGGCTGGAAACTCCGGATCCGCCGCTCGAAGTGCGACCCGGCGGGATCGGCCTTGGGGCCGTCCGGGAAGCGCGGCTCACCCTTGGCCCGGGTACGGCGGACCGACACCCCGGGGGTGTGCGGCGAGAGGTGATCGGGGGCGGACCGGGGCGCTTCGGGGGTGTTCACGGAGTCAGACACAGTGCTGTCGATTTTACGGGGGAGCAGCCGGCCCCCGGCCGTGCTGTGGACCACGCTCACCGCCCCAGCGCGGCCAGGGCCCGCCGGGCGACCTCCCGGCCGATCGGCAGCGAGGCCGTCGCCGCAGGTGAGGGCGCGTTCAGCACATGGACGGCCCGGGGCGTCTCCTGGATCAGGAAGTCGTCCACGAGGGTGCCGTCCCGCAGCACGGCCTGCGCGCGCACGCCGGCCGCCGTGGGGACGAGGTCCTCCTCGGTCACCGCGGGCAGCAGCCGCCGCACCGCCTGTGTGAAGGCGCTCTTCGACAGCGACCGATGCAGCTCACCGGTGCCGTACCGCCAGTGCCGGCGGGCCAGCTGCCACGCACCCGGCCAGGCCAGGGTCCCCGCCAGCTCACGGGGGCGCAGGGTGCGCCAGTCGTAGCCCTCACGGGCCAGGGCAGGCACCGCGTTGGGGCCCACGTGCACACCCCCGTCGATCCCGCGCGTGAGATGCACGCCGAGGAACGGGAACGCCGGGTCGGGCACCGGATAGACCAGGCCCCGGACCAGGTCCGGGCGGGCCAGCTCGTAGTACTCACCGCGGAACGGCACGATCCGCACCCCCGGCTCGTCGCCGGTGAGCCGGGCGATCTCGTCGCAGTACAGCCCGGCGCAGTTCACCAGCGCCCGCCCGCGTACGACATCACCGGAGGCGGTCAGGACCGCCACGCCCCGCTCCGGCCGGCGGTCGATCCGCACCACCCGGGCCCCGTACCGGATCTCCGCTCCGGACGCCTCGGCGAGCCGCCGGGCGACCGCCGTGAAGTCGCAGATGCCGGTGGTGCCCACGTGGATGGCGGCGAGCCCGGTGACCTCGGGCTCGTGGTCGGCCATCTGCGCGGTGCCCAGCTCCCGCACCGTGAGCCCGTTCTCCCGGCCGCGCTGCACCAGCGCGTGCAGCCGGGGCAGCTCGTCCCGCTCGGTGGCGACGATCAGCTTGCCGGTCACGGCATGCGGGATGTCGTACTCCGTGCAGAACTTGACCATCTCCGCGGCACCCCGCACCGCGTAGCGCGCCTTCAGCGATCCCGGCCGGTAGTAGATCCCGCTGTGGATGACCCCGCTGTTCCGCCCTGTCTGGTGCCGGGCGGGACCGTCCTCCTTCTCGAGCACGGTCACCCGTGTCCCCGGTGAGGCGCGGGTGATCGCGTAGGCGGTGGACAGCCCGACGATCCCCCCACCGACCACGAGCACATCACAGTCGTACGCCACCACGTGCACCACCTCCGACACCGATAGTGCACTGCACCACTGACAACGCCTTCAAACGCCGGGCACGGCAGCTCCGCTCAGGGGCGCGGGGAACTGCGCGCCAAGCCACCACGATCCCGCGGCCTCGAGACGACACGACCCGGCAGACGACTAGGAACTCATGCGGGCGCCATCAACAACGGCCGAGCCCTCTCCCGCAGCTCCACCACCCGCGGCTCATCACCGTACGGCTCCAGCCGATGCAGAAGATCCTTCACGTACTCGGTCGTCCGCGCGGAAGAGATCCGCCCGGCCACCTCCACCGCCCGGACCCCCTGCTCACACGCCGCGTCCAGATTCCCCGACTCCAGCTCGGCCACCGCCGAGACGACGAGCCGCAGCCCGTGCGACCGCACGAACTCCTCCGTCGGCTTCGACAGCGCCTGCTCGGTGAACCTGCGCACCTGCCGCGGCGCCTTCAGATCCCGGTAGCACTCCGCCGCGTCCGCGGCGAAACGGTCGTAGGAGTAGAAGCCGAGCCACGACGGATCGCTGTCCCCGGGACGGGACCGCTCCAGCCACCCCTCCGCCGCCTTCAGCGCCGCGCCGGCCGCCTGCGCGTCACCCGCGCGTGCGTGCGCGCGTGCCTCGACGAGCCGGAAGAAGCTCATCGTGCGGGCCGTGGCCAGCCCCCGGTTGCGTTCCAGCGCGGCCTGCGCGAGGTCGACGCCCTCGTCACCGAATCCGCGGTACGTCGCCTGGAGCGACATCGACGCCAGCACGTACCCCCCGAGCGGGACGTCCGCCGCCGCACGCGCCAGGCGCAGCGCCTGGATGTAGTACCGCTGGGCCGCCTCCTGCTGCCCCGTGTCGAAGGCCATCCACCCGGCCAGCCGCGTCAGTTCGGCGGCAGCGCCGAACAGGGCGCGGCCCACGTCATCGGAGTAGGAGCCGAGCAGCAGCGGTGCCGCCTCGACACGTAAACACTCGGGCACCATGGACGAACGCCAGTCACCGCCGCCGTACTTGGAGTCCCAGCGCCGGGCGTCCTCGGCGGCCTCCCGCAGCTTCTGCACATCGCTGTGGCCGACTTTGATCGGTGCGCCGGTGCCCTCGGACGGGCTCGCCTCCCGCGCCACCGAGCTGTCGGCCGGGGTTATCAGCCACCGGGATGCGGGCGTTGCGTACGCACTCACCGCGAAGGATCCGGCGAGCGACTGCCAGATGCCGCCGGAGCCCGCGCGGCGGCCGGCGAGGTCCAGCCGGTACAGGTCCGTCGCGGACTTCACCGCCTGTCCGACGTCCCGGGGGAAGGCGAGGCCCACCTCGGGTGCGGGATCCGCGTCCGCCAGTCCGATCTCATGGAGCGGGACGGGGCGGCCCAGCTTCTGGGCGATGGCGGCGGCGATCAGGTGCGGCGCCGCGCCCTGCGGCACCATTCCCTTCGACACCCAGCGCGCCACCGACGTCTTGTCGTAGCGAAGTGTCAGTCCCCGCTGTGCGCCAAGGTCGTTGACGCGCCGCGCGAGGCCTGCGTTGGAGATTCCCGCGAGGGCGAGAACGGCGCCGAGTTTTTCGTTCGGCCCGCGTTGCTCCCTGGACATGCGCCACCCCTCGACACAGACGGCTGCCGCGCTGGCATAACCATGCGGCATTCGTAAACCCAGCGTAGTTCGCCGCATCCCAAGCGTTAAGGGGCATTCTTCCGGATGGCGGGATTGTGGTCCGTACTGAAGTACGGGCCCGATACGCGCAGTTGCGGCGTGCTCCGGGCGTGTGGCCGTGCGCCTGTGTGTGCGCTCTTCTCCGGCCATCTCGGGAGCGGTTCCATGGTCCGTGCGTGGGTCGGCCCGCTGTACTGGATCCAGCGGGCTGGGGGACACCGCCGCCTTCATCCCCGCGGGCGGCGGAACGGTCCGGGAGACGTACCGCGTCTCCCGGACTGCGCGACCGCCCGGCGGTGGGCCGGGGTTGCACGGAGCGTGTTCGAGTCTGCTCTCCTCGCTCCGAATTGGCCGAAAATCGACCCCGCCGTTCGAGGGGTATCACCGCGCTCACCACGGCAGTTGAGGGCGCGTTGGGTGCATTTGGGGCGCGTTGCGGGGGCGCATTCGCGTCGCCGTGGCGTGGGGCCGGGTGTGGTCACGGGTGGCGATCTTTGTGCGGTGGGCGGGAGTTCGGGTCGGTCCGGGTCCGGGGGTGGGTGTATCCGCCGGGGCGCATTCGGCGGAGCACATGCCGGTCCGGCACCCCACTGGAGCGCCTCCTTCATGGCAGCATGGAGAACCGGTTCGTACGGTGCACTGGTTGTCCACAGCCTGTGGAGGCGTCGATGCGGTGGTTGGTGGGGTGGAGCAGCACCGCCGCGGGGGCCGTCGGAGCGGGTGGGTACGGCTCGGCCGGAGCCACCGGGGCCGAGGGCGAGACGCTGCATCCGGTGGGGTCCCAGTTGTTGTGGGGCGACCCCGACCCGCTGTGGGCGGTCGGCGACTGGCGGCCCGACGAGGTGCGGGTGGTGAAGGCCGACGCCCAGACCCGGATCGCCGTCCTCGGCACCTGTGGCGCCTCCGACGAGCAGCTGCGGGTCGCCCTGTTCGCCGCACGCGGCGGGGCACTGCGGCATCTGACCGCCTGGCCGGGCAGCTACACCGCGATCGTGCAGGTGGGGCGGCGGGTCACCGTCTGCGGTGACCTCGCGGGCGCCCGGCCGGTGTTCTACACCCCCTGGGCGGGCGGTACGGCGTACGCGACCGCCGCGCTGCCGCTGGCCGACCTCATCGAGGCCAACCTCGACTTCGGGCACCTCGCCGCGCTGCTCGCCGCGCCCGACGTACCGGCCGCGCTGCACGACTCCACCCCGTACGACGGCGTGAAGCGCATCCCGCCGGGGCACGCGCTGATCCTGCGCGCGGGGGCCCGAGAGATCGCCGGGTACGAGCCGGTCGCCTCGCTCGCCGTCGCGGCGCCGGCGGCCGATCCGGAGCGGGCGGTGGACGCCGTGCGGGACGCGCTCGTCGAAGCGGTGCGGACCCGGCTGGCGGCGCCGCGTCATGTGCCCGGGGCCGACATCGACCCCGGGCCCGTGCCGGGGATGGGGCCGGCGGAGCGGCGGGCGGCGCGCGGCATGCCGGTGCCGGGGATCGGGGCGGACCTGTCGGGTGGGCCGGCGTCCGGGACGCTGGCGCTGCTGGCGGCCGGGCTGCCGGGCATGCCGGGGACCGTGCTGGGCCACGGGACGGGGGCGGGCGAGCGGCTGCTCGCCGTGACGTTCAACGATCTCGTCGTCGGCGGGCGGGAGGACGAGCTCGAGCGGGCCGGTGCGCTGGCCGCGAATCCGCGGCTGCACCATGTGGTGGTGGCCGGGAGCGAGGAGACCCTGCCGTACGCCGACCTGGACGGGCCGCTGACCGATGAGCCCGGGCCCTCGCTGGTCGCCGCGGCGCGGCACCGGGCGCGGCTGGCGGCGGGGAGCGCGGATCATTTCACCGGGTACGGGGCGCGGCAGGTGCTGGACGCCCATCCTGCGCGGCTGTCCGACCTGTTGATGGACCGTAAGCGGCGGCATCTCGTGCGGCCCGTCGCCGCGCTGGCGAAGGCGGACGGGTCCGTGATGGTGCCGGCGCGGGTGTACGCGGCGGCCCGGCGGCTGGCCCGTACGCCGTATCGGGCGGGCGTGGAAGAGCTCGCGGAGCGGCTGCTGCGGCGGAGGCTGGACGACGGTGACGGTTCCGCGGGTGCGGCGGATGCCTCGCTGGCCGCGCTGAGCTGGGGCAGACCCGGGCCTGCGGCGCGCTGGCTGACGGGGGAGGCGCTGGCTGAAGTATCGGTTCGTCTGCAGGCGTCGATGCGCCGCGCCGATATCGGTGTCGGGCCGGGGCAGCGGCCCGGGGATTTCCGGGCGCGGGCGGCGCTGGCGCGGCATGCGGCGGATCTACGGGTGCTGGAGCAGGCGGCGGAGGTGCGGTTCCAGCGGTTGCACGCGCCGTTCCTCGACAACCAGGTGGTGCGGGCGTGCAGGGCCCTGCCGGAGGCGCTGCGGGTGCGGCCGGGCGCGCGGGCGGCGATTCTGCGGTCCGTGCTGGAGGGGGCGGGCGTTCGGGAGCTGCCGGAGGGGTGGGGAGCGCCGACGGGGGGTACGGCGGCGGTGGCCGCCGCGCGGACGGGGTTGCGGGTGGCGGTGGACTCGCTGATGGCGCTGTTCGACACGCCGTTGCTGGCGGAGGCGGGGCTGGTCGAGGCGCGGGTGGTGCGCAAGGCGCTGCGGGCGGCGGCGGAGGGTGAGCCGCTGCCGCTGGACGGCTTGGCGGACCTGGTGGGCCTGGAACTGTGGCTACGGCGGCTACTGGCACGCCGGGGGACATGCTGGACGGGCACACCGGCACGACAGCGAGCGGTACCGGGCGGCATCGTGGTGCGCCGGGGGGCGCTGGGGGCGGGCGCTGCGGGGTGAGACCGCGGCTGCGGCTCCGGTGGGGGTGCGCGTTGCATGCCTGCGGCGCTCCATTGCGGGCGTACGCGCCGCAGGCAGCCGGTGTCGGTGTCGTCCATTCCGCGGGCAGTCGTGCCGCTGGGGTGGCACGGGTGGGCGCGGACGGTGCCCCGTCAGTGCCGGGGTGCGCGACCCAGTCCCGGCCGGCACCGGCATGGGGCCACCAGGCAACCGGCGTTCGGCAGAGCCCGGTCGGCCTCAGCCCTGCGTGCAGGTGAAGCGGGACTCCGCCCAGTCCGCCAAGGCCACCGTGTCGACGTGGCTGTGCGGCTCCACCACCAGGCGTACGGTCTTGCGCCCCGTCAGGTTCACATGCACCGGAACCGCCGGATCGCCGCCCTTGATCACCCCGGAGTTCCACAGCGGCACCCCGTCGGCGTGCACCGAGAAGCTCACCTTGCCGAGCTTCATCGTCAGGTCGTCCACGCCCACCACCGCGTCGTACGCGGTGCACGGACGGTTCAGGTCGATCGTGACGGACGAACGGCCGTGCACCGTCACCCCGTGGCCGTAGCGCACGTCGGCGATCTTCAGGGACGAGCGCTGCCAGACCCAGCTGCTGGAGCCGATACGCATCTCGGGACCCGTGCCGTCACCGGCGATGTCGTAGGAGAGCTCGCTCCATGGGTAGACCTCCGGCGCCGGGGGAGGCGGCGGCGGGGGCGGTGTCGGCGTGGGGGTCGGCTTCGGTGGTGGTGTGGGTGTGGGGGTGGGAGAGGGAGTGGGGGTCGGTGTCGGTGTCGGTGTGGGCTTGGGGGGTGGTGTCGGGCGGGCCGGGGCCGGTGCGGGGGCCACGGGGTCGGGAGTCGGGGCCTGCTTGGTGGGGCGGGGTTCCGGTTCCTCCCTGGCCGCCGGTGCCGAAGCCGGCGGCGCCGCCTTCGGCTCGTTCCGCTTCGCCTCGTTCCCCGACAGCGCGATCGCGATCGCCGCCGCCGCGGCCACCGCCACCACGCCCGCCGCAATGCCCGCCTTCGCGGGCGCGGCCATGCCCTCGGACGCCGCCGCTCCCCCCGCCGCGGAGCCGCCGCCGCCCGACGCCGCCGCCGTACCGGCCGCCCCTGCCGCGCCCGTACCACCGGCGATGAGCCCGGCCACCTTGGCGTAGCCGGCCGTGCCGAACCAGCCGATGACGGCCACCGGCACGAACGCGGGGATGCCGGAGGCGACCTCCTCGATCTGGGCCGCGGCCAGCCGGCACTTGGCGCAGTCGTCGAGGTGCTTGCGCAGACCCCGTTCGGCACGCGTGCGCAGTCTGCCGCGGGCGTACGTGCCGAGCTGGTCGGCGTACCGGGCGCACTCCTCGTCGTCGGTGAGTGCGGAGCTGACGTGTGCCTGGAGGTACGCCTGCTTCAGACCCTCCCGCGCCCGGCTGGCCAGCACGCGCGTGCCGTTGGCGTCCAGGCCGAACAGCGTGGCCACCTCGCTCGGGGACTCGTCCTCGACCTCGGTGTGCCACAGAACCGCCTGCCACCGCTCCGGGAGCGACCGGAACGCCTGCATCGCGAGCGACTGCTCCGCCTCGTGCATCGCCCGTACGTCCGCGCCCAGGTCCAGGGTGTCGGTGTCGGAGGCGTCGGACAGCCGGACGGCCTGCGTGGCGAACACCGCGAAGTCGTCGACCAGTTGCTCCCGCTTGGCCGACTGCGTCCAGTTCGCGGCGACCCGGCGGACGGAGGTCAGCAGGTAGGCGCGGACCGCGTGCTCCGGGCCGGAGCCGCCGCGCACCGCCTGCAGCATGCGGGCGAAGACCTCGGCGGTCAGGTCCTCGGCCGTGTGGCCGTCCCGGCAGCAGGTGCGGGCGTACCGGCGTACGGCCTCGGCGTGGCGCCGGTACAGCTCCTCGTACGCCGTGTCGTCGCCCGAGCGCATCCGGGCGATCAGGTCGGCGTCGGACGGCGGCAGCGTGCGCGGGGGCGGCAGGATGCTTTCCTCACGCCGGTCTCGCTGGGCCGGGACTCCGCCTTCGACGTCGTCCAGGGGCGCCCGCCCCTGGCTCGGCACCTGCCGTGCGCCGTCATCGGCGCACGACTCGTCCCGCCCGTCCTCGCTCATCGCGAAAAGCCCCCGCCACCTGCCCGGCCCGTCATGAACACGGGTCAGGGTGCCACAGCCCCCTCAGGGCTCGGACCGGGAGTGGGGGTCCACCACTCGTCCGTGGGGACTTGTCGAACGCGAGTGCTTGAGGACGTGCGTTCGGGGAAGGCTCCAGGGTCGCCCCGGGAGCCCTCCCCAGGTGTCGTCCTAGGCGGGACGCGAGCGCAGGCCCTCGAGGAGGATGTCCAGCAGCCGGGCCGAGGCCGCTGCCTGCTGGGCCGCGTCCGGGAGGGACGGGGCCGCCGTCGCGATCACCAGCAGGACGTCCGAGACCGAGACGTCCGGCCGCAGCTCGCCCGCGGCGCGGGCCCGCTCCACGAGCCGTCCCACCACGTCGAGCAGCTGCGCGGCACCGGCGTCGTCCTCCGGTGCCGCCGGTGTCTCCGGAACCAGTCGCAGCTCGCCCGTGCTCGGCTGGGTCCGCTGCTGCGGCACGCGCGCGTGGTCCTCCACCACACCCACCCGCAGGACCTGCGGCGGCAGCAGCCGGCCCGCGCCGGAGGCGACCGACGTGCGCAGGAAGCGTGACAGCGCCGACCACGGCTCGTCCTCCTGGCCGAGCGCCGCCCGCGCCTGGTCGGTGAGCCGGGAGATCTCCTCCTCGGCTATCCGCCGTACCAGCACGTCCTTGCTCGGGAAACGCCGGTAGACCGTGCCCACACCCACCCGCGCCCGGCGCGCCACGTCCTCCATGGGCGCGCCGTAGCCCAGCTCGCCGAACACCTCGCGCGCCGCCCGGAGCACGTGCTCCAGATTGCGCTGGGCGTCCACGCGCAGCGGTGCCGTACGCGTCCTGTCCGCCCGCCCGTTGCCCGTGGACGCGCTCATCGCGGCGCCTGTCGCGACCGCGGACGACCAATGAGAATCCTGAACATGCATACGCTTTCCCCCGGTAATGACGTCTCCCCCCGGAGACTTCTCCCCGCCATCGATGGCCGGGGCTCGCGGAACAAGCCCGGTGATCGACCCCGCCCGTCGCGGACCCGATGAGCGCATCCCCCTACACCCCGTCGAGACACGAACATAGTTGAGAGGGGGTCAATTCAGAAGGGGCAGGTTCCGCACGGAGCGCCCCCCGATCGGAGTACGGGGCGCATTCGTCCGGATTGTGCCGGTGGACGGGACCCAAGACACCCCTGCTGACCTGCGGTGATGGCGCAGGAACGGGCTATTCGGCCAAAGCGGCAGACCTTTGGCCTCCGGTCACACAATTCGTCGAGGCTGTGGACAAACGCAAGCGGCGGGTGCGTCATGGGATGGTGAAGGAACGTGCGCGCATTCTCGTTGTCGGTGGCGGCTACGTCGGGATGTACACGGCCCTGCGCCTGCAGCGGAAGCTGAAACGGGAACTCGGACGGGGCGAGGCCGAGATCACGGTCGTCACCCCGGACCCGTACATGACGTACCAGCCCTTCCTCCCCGAGGCGGCCGCCGGAGCGATCTCCCCCCGGCATGTCGTCGTCCCGCTGCGCCGGGTCCTCGACCGGTGCCGCGTCATCATCGGCGAGGCCACCTCCATCGACCACGCGGGGCGCACGGCGACCATCACCACCCTCGCCACCGAGGAGGAGGGCACCGGCGGCCGGCAGCTGGCCTACGACGAGCTCGTCCTCGCGCCCGGATCCGTCTCACGCACCCTGCCGATCCCCGGGCTCGCCGAGCACGGCATCGGGTTCAAGACCGTCGAGGAGGCCATCGGCCTGCGCAACCACGTCCTCGAACAGATGGACATCGCGTCCTCCACGCGTGACCCCGCCGTCCGCGACGCCGCCCTCACCTTCGTCTTCGTCGGCGGCGGCTACGCCGGTGTCGAGGCGCTCGGCGAGCTGGAGGACATGGCCCGCTACGCCGCGCGGTACTACCACAACGTCCGGCCCGAGGACATGAAGTGGATCCTCGTCGAGGCGTCGGACCGCATCCTCCCCGAGGTCGGCGAGGAGATGGGCCGCTACACGGTCACCGAACTGCGCCGCCGCAACATCGACGTACGCCTTCAGACGCGCCTGGATTCCTGCGCCGACCGGGTGGCCGTGCTCAGCGACGGCTCACGCTTCCCCACACGTACGGTCGTGTGGACCGCGGGCGTCAAACCGCACCCGATCCTCGCCGCGACGGACCTGCCGCTCAACGGGCGCGGCCGTCTCAAGTGCACCGCCGAACTGGCCGTCGAGGGCGCCACGCACGCGTGGGCGGCGGGAGACGCCGCCGCCGTACCCGACGTCACCGCTCCCGAGCCCGGCCGGGAGTGCGCGCCCAACGCCCAGCATGCCGTGCGCCAGGCCAAGGTCCTCGGCGACAACATCGCGCACTCCCTGCGCGGCGAACCCCTGGAGACGTACGCCCACAAGTACGCCGGCTCCGTCGCCTCCCTGGGCCTGCACAAGGGCGTCGCCCAGGTCTACGGACGCAAGCTCAAGGGCTACCCCGCCTGGTTCATGCACCGCACCTACCACCTCAGCCGCGTCCCCACCTTCAACCGCAAGGCGCGCGTGGCCGCCGAGTGGACCCTCGCCGGGCTCTTCAAGAGGGAGATCGTCTCCCTGGGTTCACTCGAACATCCCCGGGCGGAGTTCGAACTCGCGGCCGGTGGAAAGCCTTCTCAAGACCCCCCGCACAACTCGAAGGGGTCGTCCTGACCGGACCCAGGAACTCCACCGGCCGGCCCGGCGTCTGACGGATGTCGGCCCGGTCGGCAGCCTGCCAGACTGGTCCACCACCGCGGGCGGGCCGCAGCCACCCCCGTGCGGCCCCAGGGACCCCGGCCGGTCCCGGTTCCCGGCCGCCGACAACTACCCGAGGCAAGGATTCGTGAACTTCACGCGCTGGAGCGCCCGGCTCCCCGGAACGCAGCGCCGCGCCGCAGCGCGGACCGATCTCACGGTCTCCCCGGACCGGCGGGGAGAGGGCTCCGTGCCCGCGGCCCGCGCCGAACACCTCACCGACGACGCACAGCCCGTCCCGGCCGTCGACGACCTCGACGTGCGCGAGGTCCTCGACCGCATCCCCTCCCTCGTCGCCCTGGTCCACGGCCCCGACCACCGCGTCGCCTACGTCAACGACGCCTACACGGCCGCCTTCGGCCCCCGCCCCGTCGGCGCCCCGGCCCGCGGCACCCTCCCCGAACTCGCCGAGCTGGGCCTGCTGCCCCTGCTCGACCAGGTCCTGCGCAGCGGCAAGCCCCGCACGGTCAAGTCCCGCAAGGCCCCCGACGGCCGCTCCTACACCTTCACCTGCACCCCCGTGACCGAGGACGGCGGCGGCCGCGGCGTGCTCGTCTTCGCCACCGACGTCACCGACCACGCCGAAGCCGCCGAACGCCTCCGCGCGAGCGAACGCCGCCAGCGCGAGACCGCCGTCACCCTCCAGCGCTCCCTGCTCCCCCAGGAGCTCGAGGAACCCGACGACCTGCGCATCGCGGCCACGTACCACCCCGGCGGCACCGAGGCCGCGGTCGGCGGCGACTGGTACGACGTGATCACCCTCGGCGGCGGCCGTACGGCCCTCGTCATCGGCGACGTCATGGGACGAGGGGTCCGAGCCGCGGCGGTCATGGGCCAGCTCCGCACGGCCGTACGCGCCTACGCCCGCCTCGACCTGCCCCCGCACGAGGTGCTCCAGCTCCTCGACGGCCTCGCCATGGAGATCGACGCCAACCAGATCGCCACGTGCGCGTACGCCATCCACGACCCCAACGAGGGCCGCCTGGTCTACGCCTCCGCCGGCCACCTGCCGATCCTCGTCCGTGACGAGAACGGCACCGTCCAGCGCGCCGACGAACCCACCGGCCCCCCGCTCGGCACCGGCGGCTGGATGCACTCCTCCGGCTCCGTCCCGCTCGGCCCCGGCTCCACCGCCGTCCTCTACACGGACGGCCTGGTCGAGCGCCGCAACGAGGACCTGGACGAGGGCATCGCCGCCCTGGAACGCGCCCTCGCCGGCGCGACCGGCACTCCCCAGGTCGTCTGCGACCGCCTGGTCCGCTCCGCCGGCGTCACCCCGGACCACGACGACGACGTCGCCGTCCTCGTCCTGCAGCACCCCGCCCGCAAGGGAGCGGAGAGCGAGCTGTTCCGCAACGCCGCCCTGGAACTCCTCGGCGGCGTGGAAGCGGCCCCACGCGCGCGTGCCTTCGCCTCGGGCGTCCTGACCAGCTGGCGCTTCCCCGCCGAGCTGCACGACCTGGGCGTCCTCGCCACCAGCGAACTGGTCGCCAACTCCCTCCAGCACGGCACACCCCCGATGCGGCTGCGCCTGCGCCGCACCGACCGCCGCCTGATCATCGAGGTCACCGACGGCGACGACCACCTCCCGAGGCGCCGCCGCGCGGAACCCGGCGACGAGTCGGGCCGGGGCATCTCCATCGTCGCCACGATCGCCTCCAGCTGGGGCAGCAGACGCACCCCGGGCGGCGGCAAGGCGGTCTGGTGCGAGTTCGCCCTGCCGAAGCCCGACCGGTCATAGCCCGGCCCCGCACCAGCCAGTCACAGCCCAGTCCCTCACACGAGGGGGCGCGAAGGCGCGCAGCTCAGGCGTGTGCCGGCGCCTGCTCCGCCGAAGCGCTGCCCTGCGCCACCACCCGGCTCCGCGCCGCCGACGGATGGTCCTGCACCTGCGTCAGCTGCCGCCCCAGCCGCACGGCCAGCACGGTGATGCCCAGCGAGAACAGCAGGAAGATCACGACGTACGGCGCGTGCAGCGAGGCCCCGAGCGGCCCGCCCACCGCCGGCCCCACGGCCAGCGCGAGCTGCTTCACCAGGGCGAAGGCGGAGTTGTACTGCCCCGCCATCCCGCTCGGCGCCAGATCCGCCACCAGTGGAGCCAGCGTCGGCGACAGCATCGCCTCACCGAGCCCGAACAGCGCGTACGTCGAGATGAACGCCGCGGTCGCCATCGCCTGGCTCCCGTTCCCGAGCCCCGCGTACCCGGCCACGGCCCACGCCACGGCCCAGATGAGCCCCACGGACGCGATCACCCGCGAGCGCTTGCGCCGCTCCACGAACCGCAGCACCGCGAACTGCGCCACGACGATCATCAGCGTGTTCGCCGCCAGCGCCGTCCCCAGCGCGGAGGTCGAGATCCCGGCCGCCTCGACGCCGTACGCGCTCAGCCCCGACTCGAACTGCCCGTAGCAGGCGAAGAACAACACGAAGCCCAGCACACACAGCTGCACCATGGCCCGGTTGCCCAGCAGCTGCTTCCAGCTCCCCTTGGCCGACAGCCCCGACGCGTCCTCGATCCGCGGCGCACGCGGCATCCGCACCGTCGCCATCACCACGACCAGTAGCAGGAACATCGCCGCCTCGATCGAGAACAGCAAGGTGAACGACCCGGTCTTGCTCGTGTCCACGAGGTGCCCGCCGATGAGCCCACCGACACCGAGCCCCAGGTTCTGCAGAAAGAACTGCATCGCGAACGCCCGCGACCGGGTGTCCGAGCTGGAGCAGTCCACGATCATCGTGGCCAGCGCCGGCTGCATCACCGCCTGCCCCGCGCCGAGCGCCGCCGCCGAGAGCAGCACCGTCGCGGCACTGCCCGACAGCCCCAGGCTCAGCGCCCCGATCGCGGCGGTGACCAGGGCGGCGAGCAGCACCGGCAGCGGGCCGCGCCGGACGATGACCCGCCCGGCGAACGGCAGCACGATCAGCGCGGCCACAGCGAAGACGGCGAGCACGAGACCCGCCGTCATGGCCCCCAGCCCCCGCACCTGCGCCACATAGACGTACAGATACGGGACCGTGAAGCCCAGCCCGAAAGCGCTGAATGCGTTGCCCACATGGATCCGGCGCATCGCTGCGCCCATCGCCCTGGTCACGTTCACCTCTCTCACTAGTTAGGGGTCAAGACTTAGAAGCTAAAGTTCGAAGCTAAAGAGTACACAGCGAAGGACTTCGAGGCAAAGAGAGGCCGTGCCATACTGCGGCCATGGGCGACACCTCCGGCACCTCCGGCCTCAGCGAGCCGACACTCGAAGAGCAGATCGCCGCGTACCAGCGCGAGTTCCAGGACCTCGACCCCCAGGTCGAGAAGATCGTCTCCGCGCTGTCCCGGCTGAACCGCCGCATGAACGTCGCCTACGGCCGCCAGACCGCCGAGCTCGGCATCAGCAACGCCGACTGGGAGGTCCTCAAGGCCCTCGTCCTGTCCGGCGCCCCCTACCGGATGGGCCCCAGCGACCTCGCCAAGCGCCTCGGCCTCACCCCGGCCGCCATGACCCACCGGATCGACCGCATGGTTGCCGAGGGTCTGGTCACCCGGGAGAGGGACGAGAACAACCGCGTCCGCGTGATCGTGGAACTGACGCCCGCGGGGCGTGAGAAGTGGCTGGAGGCGATGCGCATGGCCTCGGTCTTCGAGGAGGACCTCCTCCAGGACCTGTCCCCGGACGAGCGCACCACCCTGGGAGAGGTCCTCACCCGTCTGCTCCGCAGGGTGGAACACGCCCAGCCGGACGCCGGCGGACGCCTCACGGACCTGGACTAAAAGATCTTGACAGTGGCTTCTTGACAGCCCCTGGGCGGATCCGTAAAGTTCTTCGGGTTGCCACGGAGCCGTAACGGTTCTGGGGCAGTACCTTCCGCCGCGACAGCGGCACTCACACCATCAGCACGACCTCCCAGTGGGAACGATTTCGGCGTGCCCGAATTCAATTCCACTCCCTCGATTTGGGAAACATGGAGAGAGTCCGCTAAGGTTTGAGACGTCGGAACGGCCCAACGGCCGGGAAGACAAACCCCGCTGACTGGGGGTCAGGTCGAGAAAAGGATCTGATAGAGTCGGAAACACCGAAGGGAAGCGCCCGGAGGAAAGCCCGAGAGGGTGAGTACGAAGGAAGCGTCCGTTCCTTGAGAACTCAACAGCG
>NZ_JBFAXA010000028.1:0-97807 GCF_040689265.1 Streptomyces sp. NPDC052012 | reverse complement strand
CCTCGGTCTGGCGCGGAATCGGTCACTCAGGAAGCGGGGGTGTTGACGCGCCAGCCGCTGCGGGCGGACACCACCGCCCCGTCCCCTCCCCGCCGCGTGCGCCTGCGGCACGCCCACGGTGCGCTGTGCCTGAGTGCCGAGGGCGGCTGCGGGGCGTCATACGCGCGTAGCTGCGGGCTGGCGTTCCCGTCCTAGCTGCGGGCAGTCGGGCCCCGACGTTGGGCCACCTCGTAGTCGGCGTTTCTCAGGGGCGGGGGAGAAAAACGCGGTTCTCAGGATTGAGCCGGGGCTGATTGTCGTACGTATGGTCTCTTGAGGGGGTCTCGGCAGCGCAGCGAGAGGCGGCAGGTAGCGATGACTCACGGTATGCGGTCGGACACGTACAGCCCCCACGTCGATGGCGACAGGGACTGGCGGGACACCGCCACTCGCTTTGCGCTGGTTCCCCTCAGGATCTTCCTGGGGGTGACCTTCATCTACGCGGGCCTCGACAAGCTGACCGACAGTGCGTTCATGAAGGATGCGGGTGCGGGATCCATCGGCGAGATGATGCGGGGAGTCCGGGACTCCTCCGCCATTCCGGCGATGGTCGACCTGGCCCTGGAGAACCCTGTCGCGTTCGGTTACGCCATCGCCTTCGGCGAGCTGGCCGTGGGGATCGGCACGCTGCTCGGGCTGCTCACGCGGCTGGCCGCCCTCGGGGGCGCGCTGATCTCGCTCAGCCTGTGGCTCACCGTGAGCTGGGCCTCCGACCCGTACTACTACGGGAACGACCTCCCCTACCTCATGGCCTGGATTCCGCTGGTGCTGGCCGGTGCTCCCCTGCTGTCCGTGGACTCCGCACTGCGGGCGCGGCGACGGCAGCGGGTGGGGAGCTACTAGCCCCGTCAGCGCGGGGTGTCCGGTTCTCTGCGTCTGCGTATGAGGCCGGTGACGAGGGCCACTGCCCCTGCCAGGCACAGGCCGCCGGTGACGACGGGGACGATCACGAACCACGGGGTCTCCCAGGCGCCGCCCGCGTCGCCGGCGTACATGACTCCGGCGAGGGTGAGGAAGGTGCCGGCGACCAGCCGGCCGGGCTGGAACTCATGACGTAGCACGGCTCACCTCCGCCTGTCCCGCGCCGACCTGGAGCTTCAGGTCGAGCGTGCCGGCCTTGTCGACGCCCGGGGGCGGTTCGAGGGTCAGCTGCCTCTGCTTGCCCGGTGCCACGTCCACGTCCTTCGTGTCGTCGCCCGGCAACTGGATGTCGCCGAGTCCCACGTCGATGCTCAGCTTCACGGTCACGTCCTGCGGGACGATCACATGGATCCGGCCCAGGCCCACGTCCGCCGTCGTCGCCACCGTCCTGCCCGACGGCACCCGTATGCCGGACAGGTCCAGCGTGCCGGTGCCGGTGCCCAGTTCGTAGGTCGGGCGTATCTGTGCGACCGATGTGGGCTCCCAGCTCGTGCGTCTCCAGTCGGTGCCGACGTCCTTCGGCAGGGCGGCCGACGCGGCGAGCAGGCCCGCGGTGATGATCGCGAGGATGATGGATCCGGCGCCGGTGCGGCCCAGGAACGCGCTGAGGGCGATCCCGAGGCCGAAGACGGCGAGGGCGCAGGCCAGCCCGGTCTGCAGGCTGGTGCCCAGGGGGTGTTCGTCCCACGTGAGGCCGGTGCCGAGGAAGGCCGCCGCCAGGGCCAGGAGGAAGACCCAGCCGCCGATCCACCGGGGGCCGCGCGGCTTCGGAGTGTGGGGGCGGGGGGCGTACGGGTCGGTGCCGGTGTGGGTGCCCAGGCTGATGTTGATCGCTGCGGCGACGTCCCGGTCGCGGGAGTCCTGCGGACCCCAGAGATATCCGGTGCCGCCGATGTGGGTGCCGTCCTTGACGATGGGGTCGCGCCACCAGGAAGGGAACGCGGTGGGGATCGGCGGGGCCTGCGGCTCCGGCGGGGCGTCGGCCGTGGCCTGGGCGGCCAGGGGGTCGGGGCTGGGGGCGCCGCGGTGCCGTGACCAGTAGCCGGCACCGGCGAGCAGGATGGACAGTATGACGGCGAAGCTCAGCACGCCGCCGTTGTTCAGCATGGTCAGGAAGACGCCGCAGCCGACCAGCGCGAACAGCACAGCCGTCAGTGTGTGGCCCTCGACCCGGCCGGTGAGCAGCCTGCGGAACTCGTGCTCCTCCTCGTCGTCGTAGGGCACGAAGAGCCAGACGAAGCCGTAGAAGATCAGGCCGAGGCCGCCGGTGGCCGCGAGCACCGCGAGGGTGATCCGGAAGATCACCGGGTCCATGTCGCACTGCCGGCCGAGCCCGGCGCAGACCCCGCCGAGCATCTTGTGCCGGCGGTCGCGCCGGAAGGGCTGGGGCGGCTGGGGTGCGGTCTCGCCCGGCTCGGCCGGTGGCGGGGCGGTCGCTCCCGCTGTCGCTCCTTCCTTCTCGCGCGCGCCCGCGTGCTCGTGTGCGCGCGCGTGGGCCGCGGCGGGCGCGGCATCCTGCGGCCCGGTGCCCTGGTCGGGGCGCGGGCCGGAGCCGGGTCCCGGACCCGTCGCGGCGGGCTGGTGATCTGTCATGCGTCCATGGTGACGGGCGAGACGGCCCGGCGGCAGTCGGAACAACCCTGGGCCGACCCTGATATCGGCCCTGAGCGGAGGCCGGGGGAGTGTTCGACGGGCGCGGGCCGCGGAGATCAGGGGAGTCTCCGGGGCCGACCCTGATGCTCCGGCCGGGCGGGCGTGTGACCATCAATGGCATGTCGGAAGCCGCAGCAGCGCCCATCGCCGAGCCGCGGCCGCCGCGCAAGCTCTACCGCAGCAGTGACGGACGCTGGCTGGGTGGTGTGGCGCGGGGGCTCGCCGGACACCTCGGGCTGCCCGTGATCTGGGTACGGCTCGTGTTCGTCGGCCTGTTCATGGCCGACGGCCTCGGCGCGCTGCTGTACGCCGCGTTCTGGTTCTTCGTCCCGCTGGGCGTCGGCGGCGTGGACGCGCAGAAGCCGCCCTCGCTGGTCACGACGGAGATATCGCCGGACGGCCGGCGCCGGCTCGTCACCCGCAGACCGGACAAGGGCCAGATCGTCGCCCTGCTCCTCATGGTCGTCGTGGCCATGGTGTTCGTGGGCAATGTGAACCTCGGGAACGGAGCCCGGGCCTATCTGTGGCCGACGGTGCTGGTCGGCGCGGGTGTCGCGCTCGTGTGGCGGCAGGCGGACAACGCCCGCCGGGCCCGCTGGGTCGAGGTCGGCCGGCGCCGGCGCACGGTCACGCTGCTGCGGGCCGTCGCCGGAGTGCTGCTGGTGACCGCGGGGGTCTCCGGGATATTCGTCCTGCAGGGCTCCGGTGCCCATCTCGGCTCGGTACTCCAGGCGGCCCTCGCCGTTCTCGTCGGCATAACGCTGCTCGCCGGCCCCTATCTCGTGCGGATGACGCAGGATCTCTCCCAGGAGCGTCTGATGCGCATCCGCGCGCAGGAGCGGGCCGAGGTCGCCGCCCACGTCCACGACTCGGTGCTGCACACCCTCACCCTGATCCAGCGCAACGCGGAGAACCCCGGCGAGGTGCGCCGCCTCGCCCGGGCCCAGGAGCGTGATCTGCGCACCTGGCTCTACAAGCCGGAGGGCACCGGCAAGGACGAGGCCGACGAGCCCACCACCCTGGCCGACGCGGTGCGGCGCAATGCCGCCGAGGTGGAGGACAAGCACGGCGTCCCGATCGAGGTCGTGGTGGTCGGCGACTGCCCGCTCGACGAGAAGGTGGCCGCGCAGATGCAGGCCGCGCGCGAGGCAATGGTGAACGCCGCCAAGTACGGTGGCGAGGGCGGTGCGGTTCAGGTCTACGCCGAGGTCGAGGGGAGAACGGTGTTCGTGTCCGTCCGGGACCGCGGACCCGGCTTCGACCTCGACTCGATACCCGCCGACCGCATGGGCGTCAGAGAATCGATCATCGGCCGCATGGAGCGCAACGGCGGTACGGCGCGGCTGCGCGCGGTGCCGGACGGCGGCACGGAGGTCGAGCTGGAGATGGAGAGGGCGGAGAACACGTCATGAGCGAGCCGACCGAGGCGAACGGAACGGCCGGACCGGAGGAGGCGGCCGAGGCCGCGGCACCGGCCGGCGCCGGACGGCGTCATGTGCGTGTCGTCCTCGTCGACGACCACCGCATGTTCCGCACCGGCGTCCAGGCCGAGATCGGCCAGACGGAGCAGACGGGTGTGGAGGTGGTCGGTGAGGCCGCGGACGTCGACCAGGCGGTCACGGTCATCACCGCGACCCGGCCCGAGGTGGTCCTGCTCGATGTGCACCTGCCCGGGGGCGGCGGCGTCGAAGTGCTGCGCCGCTGCGCCGCGTTGATGGGCGACACCGACCAGCCGGTCCGCTTCCTCGCGCTGTCCGTGTCGGACGCGGCGGAGGACGTGATCGGCGTGATCCGGGGCGGCGCCCGCGGATACGTGACCAAGACGATCACCGGCACCGATCTGGTGGACTCGATCTTCCGGGTCCAGGAGGGAGACGCGGTCTTCTCGCCGCGCCTGGCCGGGTTCGTGCTGGACGCCTTCGCCTCCACCGACGCCCCTCCGGTCGACGAGGACCTCGACCGGCTCACCCAGCGCGAGCGCGAGGTCCTCCGGCTGATCGCGCGAGGGTACGCGTACAAGGAGATCGCCAAGCAGCTGTTCATCTCGGTGAAGACGGTCGAGTCGCATGTCTCGGCGGTGCTGCGCAAGCTCCAGCTGTCCAACCGGCACGAGCTGACGCGGTGGGCCACGGCGCGCCGGCTGGTCTGAGGCGCGGCGGCGGGAGACCGGCCGGTTCAGCTCACCCGGGTCGCGCCTGTGAAGGGCATCTCGTCGATCGGGGCGAGGCGGACCGGGGCCGACGGGTTCGGGGCGTGGATCATGCGGCCGTCGCCGACGTAGATGCCGACGTGACTGATGCCGGAGTAGAAGAAGACGAGGTCGCCGGGGAGGAGTTCGGAGCGGGCGACGCGGCGGCCCGCGTTGATCTGCGCGTAGGTCGTGCGGGGCAGGGAGACGCCGGCGGAGCGGTATGCGGCCTGGATCAGACCGGAGCAGTCGAAGGCGTCGGGGCCGGTCGCACCCCACACATAGGGGCTGCCGAGCTTCCGGTAGGCGTAGGCGACGGCCTGTGCGGCGCGGGAGCTGGGGGCCTGGGAGGTGGCGGAGCCGGGTGCGGTGAGGCCGTCCCGGGCGGCCGTCGAGGAGCGTGAGGCGCGGTCCGTGCCGTCGCTGAGCCCCGCGCGCTGCTCGGGCGTCAGCCGGGACAGCAGGCGGCGGGCCGCGTCGAGCTTGCCGGTGATCGTCTTCTTGTGCCGCTTGAGTTCGGCCTGGCGGGAGGTGAGGGACTTCAGCTCGATGCGGGCGGCACCGCGCAGTTGCTCGATCTCCCTCAGCTGTGCGCGGACGCGCCCCACGGCGGCGTTCTGCCGGCTGCCCGCCCGTTCGGCGAACGCGGCGCCCTCCAGGTAGCCGTCGGGGTCGTCGGAGAGGACGAGTTGCAGGGCCGGGTCGAGGCCGCCGCTGCGGTACTGGGCCGTCGCGACCGAACCCAGGGCGGCTCGCGCCGAGTTGAGCCGGTCCTGTTTGCGGGCGGCCTCGTCCTGCAGGTCGCGCAGCCGCTGCCGGGCCGCATCCGCCTTCTCCTTGGCGCCGTTGTACTTCTCGGTGGCGACCTCCGCCTCCCGGTACAGCTGATCCACCCGCGCCTTGGCCTGCTCGGGTGTGAGCTGCGGCTCGGCGTGCCCCGCACCGTCGAGGCCGGTCGCGGTGGCCGCGCCGGCGAGGGCGAGGGTGGCGGCCGTACGCGCTGTGGTGCCGCCGGCCGAGCGCTGTCTGGGCTTGCGGTGCGCTGCCATCCGGAATCCACGTCCCTTCCGACGACCGACGACCGCCTGGTCCGGGCGCCGGGCACCCTGCGTGGTGGGCGACCGGGGGTCCGGCGGCGGTGCGCACAGGGGGAGCGGTCCGCCGCCGGACCTTCTCGGCGGTGGTGTCCGGGGCCGCCCCTGGTCCGGGCGGCGGTGGGGAGCCGGTCACCTGGTGCAGGACGTTAGACCCGGCCGCACGGGAGGGGTGACGGTTTGCGCGGAAGTGGCGCGAGCGGACCGGTGGGTGACCGTATGTGACCGTGATCCCCGCGCTGCGTCGACGCCTTCACTGAGCGTGCTGACCGAAGTGAGGAAGGAGGGCGGAGCACGGGGGCCGTGGTGCTATGGGGTGCATATATGCGCCCGCTTGCCGACTCGGGCCGGTGTCGGTCGGGGTGCGGCGTCTGGCTAGGCTCCGGCCTCATGGACGTACTCATCCACCTCTTCGTCGGCCTGCACATCATCGGCATCGCCTCGCTCCTCGGCGGTTTCCTCACCCAGATGAAGGCGATGGGCGAGGGCACCGCCCGCTTCGGCCCGGCCATGCTGCACGGCGCGCTGACGATGCTGGTCACCGGAGTGATCCTGGTCGGTCTCAACCAGGCCGACGACCAGCCCGTGAACAACATCAAGATCGGCGTGAAGCTGGCCCTGCTGATCGTGATTCTGGGCCTGGTCTACGTGAAGCGGGACGAGGAGAAGGTGGACAAGGGACTGTTCGGCCTGGTCGGCCTGCTGACCACGGCGAACGTCTTCATCGCGGTGCTGTGGACCTGACCTGGTCCGCAGCCTCGGGACCCGGGCGGCGGACGGGAGAGGCCCCGCCCCGGCCGCGTCAGGCAGGGCGTACCACGCTGTGGATCGAGGACGCGCCGTCGTAGTAGATCGACTCCTCGCGCACGTACGTGCCCGGCTTCGGGGCGTGGATCATCATGCCGTTGCCGATGTAGATGCCCACGTGGGTGATGTCGTCGTAGAAGAAGACGAGGTCACCGGGCTGCGCCTGGGACACCGGGACCGTCGTGCCGGCGTCGACCTGGTCGTAGGTGGTGCGCGGGATGGTCACCCCGGCGGCCTTCCAGGCGGCCTGGGTCAGACCTGAGCAGTCGTAGGAGCCGGGGCCGGTGGCGCCCCAGACGTACGGCTTGCCGATCTGCGCGCGGGCGAAGGCGAGGGCCTTCTCGGCCTTGACGGAGTACGACGAGTCCGCCGCGGGCGGCGTGGTGGTGCCGGCGGAACCGGACGAGCCGCCGCTCTCCTGCTGAGACGCCTCCTGCTGGGCCGCCTCCTGCTGGGCCTCGCGCTGCTCCTCCTGCTGCCGGGCGAGCTCGGCGGCCTTGCGGGCGGCCTCCTCCTGCTTCTTCTTCTCGATCGCCGCGAGCCGCGCCTTCTCCTCGGCGGTCAGCTTCGACATCAGCTCACGCGCGTCGGCGAGCTTCTTCTGGACCGTGGCCTTGGCGGTCCTCAGGTCGCTCTGCGACTCGGTGAGCGTCTCGAGGCTCTCGGTGGCCTCCTTGCGCTTCTTCATCGTCTCGGACTGCTGCGTGACGTAGTCGTCGACCGCTTCCTTCTGGCGGCCGGTCATCCGGCTCATCAGATGGTTCTGGTCGAAGACGTCCTGCGGCGAGTCCGCGAGCAGGAAGGTCGCGGTGTTCGACACACCGGCGCCGGTGCGGTACTGGGCGGCGGCGTAGGAACCCAGCTCCTCCCGCGCCTCGTTGAGCTTCTGGGTGCGCTGGGCGACGTCGTCGAGGAGGGTGTCGACGCGCTTGCGCTGCTTCGCGGTCTTCTCCTTGGCCGCGTTGTACTTCTCGGTCGCCGACTCCGCCTGCCGGTACAGGTCGTCGACCTTCTTCTCGACCTCTTCGAGGCTCGGCTTGTCGTCCGAGGGGGCGGCGTCCGCCGTCTGGGACAGCAGGGCCACGGAGGTCAGGGCCGCCGTGGCGAGGGCGGGGGTGCGTATGCCTGCCACGCGCGTGCCGGGGGTGCGTGACTTGCGGTGCGACGCCAAGGGAGGCGACTCCTTCCGTGTTCCGCCTACCGGGTTAGCTGTCGGGTTCGGGCGGTTGGTGCTTCGGAAGGGTTGCCCTACGGCCGCTCCGCGCGGGAGTGAGCCGATTCACCCCAGGTCTCGGTCGGGTCCCCGGCTCCGGCTGCCGCGGGCGGCAGTGACGGACTCGGCGGAGGCCGTGCGGCCCGGCGAGGTTCGCCGGTGGGGGTCGTACGGCCCGCCCGCACCGTAGCCAACTGGTGTGGCCCCTGTGAAGGTTGGTGGGTGATATGCCCGATACATTTTCGTGACCTGATGACGCGGGTCACACAGGGTGCATGTGTGCTGCACGGGTCGTGCCGGAAGGCGAGGCGTGCGCGGGAGGGTCGCCGAATCCGGGGATGTTCCCAGGGCGGCCCCGGGCTGTCGGTGGTGCGCCCTAGACTCGGAGAGCGATGAGCAGCCTCTTTGACGACAGCTTCCTGGCGAACCTCCAGGCCCAGCGGGGCCCCGCGGACGAGCCGCCGCCACCACCCGAGGACGATCACGTACCGGAGCCGATCCCGGACGATCTGTTCGGCGGGAAGTTCGACCTGCCGCCGGAGCGGGAGGCGTACTACCGCGACGGCGCCCCGCGCCCGGTGACGGACTCCGCTGCCCTCCTGGACGGGCTGAACGACAACCAGCGCGCCGCCGTCGTGCACTCCGGCTCCCCGCTGCTCATCGTGGCCGGTGCCGGCTCCGGCAAGACCCGGGTGCTCACCCACCGCATCGCCTATCTGCTCGCGGAGCGGGACGTCCACCCGGGACAGATCCTCGCGATCACCTTCACCAACAAGGCCGCCGGCGAGATGAAGGAGCGCGTCGAGCAGCTCGTCGGCCCGCGCGCCCACGCGATGTGGGTGATGACCTTCCACAGCGCGTGCGTGCGCATCCTGCGCCGGGAGTCCAAGAAGCTCGGCTTCACGTCGTCGTTCTCGATCTACGACGCCGCGGACTCCAAGCGCCTGATGGCCCTGGTCTGCCGTGATCTCGACCTGGACCCCAAGCGTTTCCCGCCGAAGTCCTTCAGCGCCAAGATCAGCAACCTGAAGAACGAGCTGATCGACGAGGAGGACTTCGCCGCCCAGGCGTCCGACGGCTTCGAGAAGACCCTCGCCCAGGCCTACGCCCTCTACCAGTCGCGGCTGCGCGAGGCGAACGCCCTCGACTTCGACGACCTGATCATGACGACGGTCAACCTGCTCCGCGCCTTCCCGGACGTCGCCGAGCACTACCGCCGCCGTTTCCGTCACGTCCTCGTCGACGAGTACCAGGACACCAACCACGCCCAGTACGCCCTGGTGCGGGAGCTGGTCGGCACCTCGGAGCACCCCGTCGACGTGCCGCCCGAGGCCGAGACCCCGCCCGCCGAGCTGTGCGTCGTGGGTGACGCCGACCAGTCGATCTACGCCTTCCGCGGTGCGACGATCCGCAACATCCTCCAGTTCGAGGAGGACTACCCGGAGGCGACCACGATCCTGCTGGAGCAGAACTACCGCTCCACCCAGACCATCCTGAGCGCCGCCAACGCGGTCATCGAGCGCAACGCCTCCCGCCGCCCCAAGAACCTGTGGACCAACGCGGGCGCGGGCTCCCTGATCACCGGCTACGTCGCGGACACCGAGCACGACGAGGCGCAGTTCGTCGCCGACGAGATAGACCGCCTGGTCGACGCGGGCGAGGCGAAGGCGGGCGACGTCGCCGTCTTCTACCGCACCAACGCCCAGTCCCGTGTCTTCGAAGAGGTCTTCATCCGCGTCGGCCTGCCCTACAAGGTCGTCGGCGGCGTCCGCTTCTACGAGCGCAAGGAGGTCCGGGACGTCCTGGCCTACCTGCGCGTGCTCGCCAACCCCGAGGATTCGGTGCCGCTGCGCCGCATCCTCAACGTCCCCAAGCGGGGCATCGGCGACCGTGCGGAGGCCATGATCGACGCCCTCGCCCAGCGGGAGAAGATCAGCTTCCCGCAGGCGCTGAAGCGCGTCGACGAGGCGTACGGCATGGCCGCGCGCTCCGCCAACGCCGTCAAGCGGTTCAACACGCTGATGGAGGAACTCCGTACGATCGTCGAGTCCGGCGCCGGACCGGCGACCGTGCTGGAGGCGGTGCTCGAACGCACCGGCTATCTGGCCGAGTTGCAGGCCTCCACCGATCCGCAGGACGAGACCCGCATCGAGAACCTCCAGGAACTCGCCGCCGTGGCCCTGGAGTTCGAGCAGGAGCGCGCGGAGGGAGAGGCCGGGACGCTGGCCGACTTCCTGGAGCAGGTCGCGCTGGTCGCCGACTCCGACCAGATCCCGGAGGAGGACGAGGACGGCTCCGGCGTCATCACCCTGATGACCCTGCACACCGCCAAGGGCCTGGAGTTCCCGGTCGTCTTCCTCACCGGCATGGAGGACGGCGTCTTCCCGCACATGCGCGCCCTCGGCGAGACCAAGGAACTGGAGGAGGAGCGGCGCCTGGCGTACGTCGGCATCACCCGGGCCCGGGAGCGGCTCTACCTCACCCGGTCGACCCTGCGCAGCGCGTGGGGGCAGCCTTCGTACAACCCGCCCTCGCGGTTCCTGGAGGAGATCCCGGCCGCGCACATCGAGTGGAAGCGCACGGGGTCGAGCGCGCCGAAGCCGTCCGGGCCGGTATCAGGGGTGGCGGCCTCGCTGTCCTCGTCCCGCTCCCGCTCGTCGGCCTCGGGCGCGTCGGGCTTCGCCACCCGCCGCACCGCGGAGAAGCCGGTGGTGTCGCTGGCGGTCGGGGACCGGGTGACGCACGATCAGTTCGGGCTCGGCACCGTGGTCGCGGTGAAGGGCACCGGTGCGAACGCCGAGGCGACCATCGACTTCGGGGACACCAAGCCGAAGCGGCTGCTGCTGCGGTACGCGCCGGTGGAGAAGCTGTAGCGGAGAGGCCTCTCGGCCGACGGAGGGGCTCCCGCCTGACCGCGGGGGCTTTTCCGGAACGGCTACACGACTGCCTTGATGGCTATGACGGCTATGACGGCTCGAGGCCGTGGCTGCGCAGCCACGCGAGCGGGTCGATGGCCGAACCGCCGCCCGGCCGGACCTCGAAGTGCAGGTGCGGTCCGGTGGAGTTGCCCGAGTTGCCGGAGTACGCGATCGGATCGCCGGCCTTCACCGTCGTGCCGGAGGGCACCCGGTACGTGGAGAGGTGGCAGTACCACGTCTCCGTGCCGTCCTTCGCGGTCACGATCATCATGTTGCCGTAGGCGCTGTTGTACTGGGTGCGGACCGTGCCGTCGGTCGCGGCCATCACCGTGGTGCCGTAGGTGACGGGGAAGTCGATGCCGGTGTGCACGGACATCCAGTTGATGCCGGACTGGCCGTAGTACGCGCTCAGTCCGTGCTGGGCCACCGGGAGCGCGAACTTCGGACGGAGCCGCTCCTTGCGGGCCGCCTCCTCGGCCGCCCGCTTGCGTTCGGCTTCCTGCTGGGCCTTGAGGTCGATGCGTTCCTGGGTGCGGCTGGCCCGGTCGGCGAAGTCGTCGGCGCCGGCCGCGAGGCTCTCGAGCTGGGTGTCGAGCTTGACGTTGGCGGCGGACGGTTTCACCGGCTGGGCGTCCGCTGCCGTGGTGGTGGTCTCCTGGCCGCCCTCTTCCGTCAGACTGCCGACCGACGCCGCGGCGATCCCGGCGACACCCATCACACACGCCGACGGCACAGCCACCGTCAGCAGCGCGGAGCGCTTGGGGGGTGTCCGGCGGCGGGAACGGGACCCGGAGCGGGTGGCCGCACGGGGCGCGGGGACGGAGACGATCTCCTCCTGCTCGTCGAGCAGGGTCACGGGGGGCAGTTCACCGGTGTCGCCCGGGCCCGGCGACGCCTGCGCCGGGCCGGCTTCCTCGGCGTGGCCGGACTGGTCGAAGGTGGCGGTGGCCTGCGGGTCGGCGGGCTCGGACTGCTGCTCGTACGTCTCCGGCGCCGGGGCGGCGTCGCCGTTCCACTGGGTGGCGTCGTAGACGCCGGAGTCGAAGGTCTGGGTGCCCCAGTCCCAGTGCTGGGTGTGCTCGCCGGGGCCGCCCGGCTCACCCGACTGGTCGGGCTGGAGCCAGGCTCCCGCGTCCCACTGGCCGCTGACCTCGGGCGAGGTGCCCTGCGCGGGGATCAACGGCAGCTGCTGCTCTCCGGTGGTCCATTGGGTCGTGTCGTAGACGCCCGTGTCGTAGGCGGCGTAGTGCTGGGCCGCGTACGCGTCGTAGTGGCCGCCGGTATGGCTGTCCGTGGGCCAGTGCCCGGTGTCGTACGAGCCCGTGTCGTGCCCGCTGCCCGGAAGGTCGCCGAAGAGGGGGTCGGTGGCGAAGCTCGTGGTGGCGTGGGTGCCGGTACCGAAGGCGGTGGCGGAAAAACCGCTCGCGTCGTAGCCGTTGTACGTGGTGAAGTCGCCGTACTGGGCTTCCTGGGTGCCGTACGACGCGTAGTGCGCCGAGGCGGCGTCGGAAGCCGGATCGGGGGCCATGGTCCCCGACGGGTGACGGTCGTTCACCAACTTCTCTTTCGCCTCGACAACAGGGGCTGCCAGAGCAGTGCGGCGACTGTACCCGGCGGTACGCGGGCACGACAATCTTCCGCAGGTTTCGCGCGCGCAGGAAACGGGCATTCGGTTCGGTTTTGGCGGACTGCGGGCGCTGTCTTGGCTCTATGTTCGAAGTTTGTTCGAGGTGAAGGGTGGTTCGGCGGCTGTAAGTCGGCTGTGTCGGCCGGATGTTGTTCGGGTGAACGGGCGGTGTGACCGCACTCGGCAGGTGGCTGACGGGCCGGGCGTGTCGCCGCGGCCGCTCAGGCCACCGTCAGTCCGCCCGCGTGGCCGGTCGTCGGCTCTCCCGGTTGCGCCGTGTCCAGGGCCTGCCGTATGCCGGTCGCCACCGCCGGGTGCACCGGCAGGGCGAGGTGGCCGACGCCGCTCACCCGCACGTTCTGCGCGGTCAGGTCCGGGTGGTCGATGCAGGCCGCCTCCAGCGGGTCCATGATGTGGTCGAGGTCGCTCCAGAAGGCGTAGAAGTGCGTACGGCAGCCGGGGGAGGGCAGGGCGAGCTCCTCGAGCACCGGTGAGCCGGGGCGCATCTGGCGCACGATGGGGTGCGCGTTGGCCAGGGGCGCCACACGGGTGCCGGAGTGCGGAGTGCCCAGCGTGACCAGCGTCCGCACGCGGGTGTCACCGCCCAGGCGCTGCACGTAGTACCGCGCGATCAGACCGCCCAGGCTGTGTCCCACCACGTCGACCTGCCGGCTGCCCGTGCGCTCGCACACCTCCTCTATGTGCCGGCCCAGCAGCTCCGCGGCGATGCGGATGTCGCAGGTGAGCGGGGAGTAGTTGAGCGACTCGATCTGCTGCCTGCCGTGCTGGGCGAGGCTGCGGCGCAGCAGGACGAACACCGAGCGGTTGTCGATGAAGCCGTGCAGCAGCACCACCGGCGGCTTGGCCTCCGTCGGCAGCTGGGCGGCACCGCCCGGTCCGGGGAGCGCGGGAGCCGAGCCCCGCCGCTCCTGGACGATCCCGGCGGGATAGAGGAGAAGGTGACCCGCGAGGATCGCGAGCTCCAGGGCGGTGGCCTTCAGCAATGCCAGGGAGAGCCCGGCCAAACGGCTCGGCAGCAGGCGCCGGCAGAGCGGGAGGAAGGGAAGAGCTGCCTGGGTGACCTTCATGGCCGACCTCCTGTCGGCACGCGGAAGGACAGCCCTGTCCCCCGTGTGCCCTCATGGGAAATCGCGGCGAAAGCGGTCGACGGTGCTCGTGTACGACGCGCGGACCGAGCGCGGCGGTACGGCGACCTCGTCGCGGATCCCTTATGCGCATGTTCCCACCGATGCCCCTGTGCCGCATGGGCACGCGGGGCGCGGACCGGACGATCCTCGGGCGGCTCGATGGGGAACGCTGCGCGGCTAACGTGTCCCACCGTGTGATTTCCCCCTCGCTCTGCACCGCGAAACTGCCGGTTGCGCGATGCTGGAGATAACGTTCGTTCACTTCCCCGGCCGGCTCTGGCCGGGGTCTCCGGACGTGCGCGATGTGTACGGCTTGACCGATGTGTGCGGTACTTGTCGGTACGGATGGATGTAGTCGCTTCATGGAGGCAGTGATGGGTGTGGCAGCCGGTCCGATCCGCGTGGTGGTGGCCAAGCCGGGGCTCGACGGCCACGATCGCGGGGCCAAGGTGATCGCGCGGGCCCTGCGTGACGCCGGTATGGAGGTCATCTACACCGGGCTCCACCAGACACCCGAGCAGATCGTCGACACCGCGATCCAGGAGGACGCCGACGCGATCGGGCTGTCCATCCTCTCCGGCGCGCACAACACTCTCTTCGCGGCGGTGATCGACCTGCTCAAGGAGCGGGACGCGGCGGACATCCTCGTCTTCGGCGGCGGCATCATCCCCGAAGCAGACATCCCTCCGCTGAAGGAGAAGGGCGTCGCGGAGATCTTCACACCGGGCGCGACCACAGCGTCGATCGTGGACTGGGTCCGCACCAACGTGCGCCAGCCGGCCGGGGCGTAGGGCTCGGAGACGTAGGGCTCCGAGGCGTCGGCGGGTGACATCGCGAGGGGTGAGGGGCATTACGAGCTCCTCGCACACCTCGCGCGTCCCTTGCCTGCCTCGACCTTCCTGCACCTCGCAGGTCCCTTGCCTGCCTCGATCCTCCGGTACCTCGCAGGTCCCGTGGCTGCCTCGATCCTCCGGCACCTCGCAGGTCCCGTGCCTGCCTCGCTGCTCGCGTAGGTCTCGCTGGGCGCGTACGTCTTGCTTGTCGCGCATGTCTCGGGACCGGCGCAAGTCTGGTGCTCCGGGCACGTCTCGGGATCCGCGCAAGGCTGGGGATCCGCGCAACTCCGGGGACTCGCCCAGGCTTCGCGACCCGCGCACGTCTCGCGGCCCGTGTATGGCTCGGGCCCCGTTCCCGTCTCGCGGCCCGTGTATGGCTCGCGGCCCGCGTGTGCCCCGCGACCCGGGTATGCCCCGCGACCCGGGTATGGCTCGCGCCCCGCGCGCGGGAGGGCTCAGTCCTCGGCCGGGGTCAGCTCCTCCAGCATCGCCGCGCGCAGGCGCAGTGTGGTGACCAGACGTTGGAAGGCCTCCGACCAGTAGCTCCCGGCGCCCGGCGAGGCGTCCTCCGGCTCGTCCGGTATCGCCAGGAGCGCGTCGAGCCGGCCTGCCTCGGAAGGGTCGAGGCAGCGTTCGGCCAGGCCCATGACTCCGCTGAAGCTCCATGGATAACTCCCCGCGTCCCGCGCGATGTTGAGCGCGTCCACGACCGCACGTCCCAGTGGCGGCGCCCACGGCACCGCACACACCCCGAGCAGCTGAAAGGCCTCGGACAGTCCGTGCTTCTCGATGAAGCCGGCCACCCACGCGGCCCGTTCCCCGGCGCCCAGCGTGGCCAGCAGCTTGGCGCGTTCGGCCAGGGACACCGCTCCGGGGCCGCCGGCCTCCGGCGCGGACGGCTCGCCGAGCAGTGCACGGGCCCAGTCGGGGTCCCGCTGCCGCACCGCCGCCCGGCACCACGCCGCGTGCAGCTCGCCCTGCCAGTCGTCCGTCACCGGCAGCGCCACGATCTCCCGCGGCGTCCGCCCGCCTAGCCGCCGCGACCAGGTGCGAAGCGGTGCGGCCTCCACCAACTGGCCCAGCCACCACGACCGTTCGCCCCGCCCGGCCGGGGCCTTGGCCACCACGCCGTCCCGTTCCATGCCCGCATCGCACTCGTGCGGCGCCTCGACGACGATCGTCGGTGTCTCCCGCGTACGGTCCACGGCCACGCATGCCCCGGCCCGGACCGCCATCCGTTCCGCGAGCGCCGAACCGGGCAGCGCCGAGAGCAACTCGGCTGCCGTCGCGCGGACATTGCGGCTGCGGTCGGCCAGGGCCTGCTCCAGGAACGGCTCGTCGTCCGGGCCGAGACCGCTGCGCAGCGAGTCCAGGAACATCAGCCGGTCCTCGGCCCGCTCGGTCGCCCAGGTCGTCGCGAGGAGTTCGCGGGCGGCCGCCGGTGAGCGGGAGCGCAGGGCGGTGAGGAGGGCGACGCGTTCGGCGAAGAGGCCCTCCTGCCACAGCTGCCGCACTCGCTCCGTCTCGTCGGGCCCCGGCAGCGACGAGGCGCCGCCCGGAGTCGCGCGCAGGGCGAACCGCCAGTCCGGATTGAGCCGGGCCAGCCACAGGGCGCGCGGCCCGGCGAACCGCAGTGCCGCCGGACGCAGGTCCGTACGGCCCCGTGCGGCGTCGAGCAGCGCGGGCAGTGCCGCGGGCGGCGCCGCATAACCGTGGGCGTTGGCCGCGGCGAGCCACTGGGGGAGCAGCTCCATCAGATCCGGTGCGGTGCCCCGGCGGCCCGTGCCGGAGGTGCCGGGACGGTCGGCGAGCAGCATCGTGAGCCTGCGCGCCGCGGCGGGCGGCAGCGGCGGACGCGGGTCCGCGGGGGCGGGCTGCGGACGCTGTGCCGCGCGGGCCGGCCGCAGACCTGCCCTCCGCCGCACGGTCGCCACCGCCGCCGCGTCCAGCAGGGCCGACGGAGCCCCGGGGCCGGGCGGGACGCCGGGCGGTGTGCGCCGGTCCGTGCCCAGCAGCGCCGTCGTGACGAGCTCTTCCCAGGAGCCCGCCGTGGGCGCTGCCGCATCCCCCGTCGACGGCTCGGCGGCTGTCGTCCTGCTCATGAGCTTCCTTTCCGTCGGGCGTCCCGGAGCGGTCGAAGACTCACGTGCACCGAGTGTCCAGTGATGCCCGAAAAATGCATGGGTCCGATGGGAGCCGCGAGAGGGAAGTGCCGCGGGTCGCTCAGCACAGCGGCACCACCTCACCGGGCCCGTCCGGCCATGCCGCCAATGGGGTGAATCCCTGATGGCCGCACTCGCCGAACACCCTGACCGGGGCGCCGCCCGACAGGGCGACCAGACGCCACAGGCCGGGACGGGAGCGCGCGGCCGGGGTGAGGGGCAGCGCCGCGTCCTCGTCGGCGTCCGCGAGCTGCCAGGAGTCGCCGTCCGGGGCAGGTATCACCCGGTCCAGCGTCACCGGGACGGCATCCAGCCACGGGTCGTCGCGCAGCGCGTCGCCGTAGCGGGCGGCGGCCCCGCCCGTCGTCACCCCCGGGGGCCGCACCGCCGTCGGTGCGGGTGCCGCGAATCGCTCGCCCAGCACCGCCCGCGGCTGTCCGGCACCCGGATACGCGGACAGCTCCGCGTCCAGCGCCAGGCCCACCGGCAGCGCGAGCTCCGGCGCGCGACCTGCGGCACCATAGGAGAGGACGAGCGCCGTCCGCCGCGAGTCCGTGCCGTACAGCCAGATGCGGCGGGTCGTCAGACGGGCGTCCGCCGTGTCGTACTGGGCGAGGACCAGCCAGCGGTCACGCACCGGCGGGCCGTCCGCCTGCGTGGGCAGACCGACGCGGGAGCGGACCGTCGCGGCCAGATCCTCCGGCAGCCGCTCCCGGCGCAGCCAGCCCTGGTCGAGCAGATGGAGCAGCGCGCACTCCTCCAGCAGCCGCACCGGCCAGCCCGGACCGGTGCCCGGGATCGCCCCCAGCTCCCGCACCCGGGCCGCGAGGCCCTGCGCCTGGGCGTCGACCATGCGGGCCGCCGTCTCCTCCCACAACCCGTAACCGGACTGCTCCGCCGAGGCCAGGCCGCCCCGGAGCAGATCCGCCAGCCGCTGCTCCAGCTCCGCCGCGCCCGCGGTGACCCGCTCGGCCCGGCGCTCCGCCCTGCGCCGCGCCGCCTCCGGGTCCGCGGATCCCGTGGTGGGACCGGACGGGCCGGCGGACCGCGCCCCCTCCGCGCGCATGCGCCGGCCCGCGATCCACTCCTTCGCCCACTCAGGCGCCTCGCCCCGCGGTACCGCACCGTCCCCGCCCGCCCACAGCAGCAGCAGACCGAGCGCGTGCTTGCACGGGAACTTACGACTCGGGCAACTGCACTTGCAGGCGGGCCCGGAGCCGTCCGCGACGTCGACGACCGTCTGATACGGCTTGCTGCCACTTCCCTTGCACAGCCCCCACACCGTCCCCTCGCCGGAACTGCCTGCCTCGGACCACGGCCCGGCCGCGCCGAGTTTGCTTCCCGCTGTGCGTGACGCGGTGTCAGGCGCCAGTGCCAGCACCTGGTCCGCAGTCCAGCGCACCCCCTGCTGAGTCATGCCATCGAAACTAGATCCCGCCACTGACAATCGGCTTGAGTGGTGCGTTTGCGCAGGTCAGAGCGATTGTCAGTGGCGTGGTGCACGGTTGGTGGCAGATCCGAACCGGCCGAGCTGGAGGGGGACTCAGCCATGCCTGTGTCCGCAGAACCGACATCCGCCGACCCGAGCCAGAACGGCTCCGCGCCCGCACCCGCCGGCGAAGCGGAGGCGCTGCGACCGCACGCCGAGGACGCCTTCGCCGACGAACTCGCCGCGCTGGCCGCGCAGGACGACCGCCCGCGGCCCGCCCGCTGGAAGCTGTCGCCGTGGGCCGTCGCGACCTATCTCCTCGGCGGCACCCTGCCCGACGGCACGGTGATCACACCGAAGTACGTCGGCCCCCGCCGCATAGTCGAGGTGGCCGTCACGACCCTCGCCACCGACCGGGCCCTGCTGCTGCTCGGCGTGCCCGGCACCGCGAAGACCTGGGTGTCCGAGCACTTGGCCGCGGCGGTCAGCGGCGACTCCACGCTGCTGGTCCAGGGCACCGCCGGCACCCCGGAGGAGGCGATCCGCTACGGCTGGAACTACGCACACCTGCTCGCCCACGGCCCCAGCCGCGACGCCCTCGTCCCCAGCCCGGTGATGCGGGCCATGGCGCAGGGCATGACGGCACGCGTCGAGGAGCTCACCCGGATCCCGGCCGACGTGCAGGACACGCTGATCACGATCCTGTCCGAGAAGACGCTGCCGATACCGGAGCTGGGCCAGGAGGTGCAGGCGGTCCGCGGCTTCAACCTGATCGCGACGGCCAACGACCGCGATCGCGGGGTCAACGATCTGTCCAGCGCCCTGCGCCGCCGCTTCAACACGGTCGTGCTGCCGCTGCCCGAGACGCCCGAGGCGGAGGTCGACATCGTCTCGCGCCGCGTGGACCAGATCGGCCGCTCCCTCGACCTGCCGGCCGTGCCCGACGGCATCGACGAGATCCGCCGTGTCGTCACCGTCTTCCGTGAGCTGCGCGACGGGATCACCACCGACGGGCGGACGAAGCTGAAGTCGCCCAGCGGCACGCTGTCGACGGCCGAGGCGATCTCCGTCGTCACGGGCGGGCTGGCGCTGGCCGCCCATTTCGGCGACGGCGTGCTCCGGGCGGGCGACGTCGCGGCGGGCATCCTCGGCGCGGTCGTCCGCGACCCGGCGGCGGACCGGGTCATCTGGCAGGAATACCTGGAGACGGTCGTCCGCGAACGGGACGGCTGGACCGACTTCTACCGGGCCTGCCGGGAGGTCAGCGCATGACCGCCGAGGGGAAGGGCGCGCGCCGGGAACCGACGCGGCGGCCCGGGACGTTTCGAGGGGGACGGTGTGACGGATGGTGAGCGGTCCGGCGCCGGGCGGCTGCGTGCGGAGCCGCTGCTGCTGGGCGTACGGCACCACGGACCGGGCTCGGCGCGGGCGGTGCGGGCGGCGCTGGACGAGACCCGTCCGGGAGCGGTGCTGATCGAGGGCCCGCCCGAAGCGGATCCTCTGATCCCGCTGGCCGCCGACGAGGACATGCGACCGCCGGTCGCGTTGCTCGCCCACGCCGTGGACGAGCCCGGCCGCTCGGCGTTCTGGCCGCTGGCGGAGTTCTCCCCGGAGTGGGTCGCCATCCGCTGGGCGCTGGACCACGACATCCCGGCCCGCTTCATCGACCTGCCGGCCACGCACACACTGGCCTGGCAGGACGAACCGGGGGAGAACCCCGGTGCCGGTGCCGGTGCTGAGGCCGACGCCGGCGGGGACGGCGACGGGGATGCCCGCCCCGGCGGCGACGGCGACGATCGGGGCGCTGGTGGGCCGGCCGGCGATGTGCGGATCGATCCGCTGCGAGTGCTGGCCGAGGCCGCCGGGTACGACGACGCCGAGCGGTGGTGGGAGGACGTCGTCGAGCACCGGGGCGTGGGGAAGGGGGACGCGCTCGCCCCGTTCACCGCGCTCGAGGAGGCCATGACCGCGTTGCGCGACGCCTACGGGAGCGGCGGGCACGACCGGGACCTGGTGCGCGAGGCGCACATGCGGCTGCAGATCCGCTCAGCCCAGCGGGAGTTCGAGGACGGCGTGGCCGTCGTGTGCGGGGCCTGGCACGTGCCCGCGCTGCGGCGGAAGTCCACCGTCACGGCCGACCGTGCCGTGGTGAAGGGGCTGCCCAAGATCAGGACGGACATGACCTGGGTGCCCTGGACCCATCGCAGACTGGCCCGGGTGAGCGGCTACGGCGCCGGCATCGACTCGCCGGGCTGGTACGGGCATCTCTTCGCTGCCCGGGACCGGCCGGTGGAGCGGTGGATGACCAAGGTGGCGGGGCTGCTGCGCGCCGAGGACCGGCTCGTGTCCTCCGCGCATGTCATCGAGGCCGTACGGCTGGCCGAGACGCTCGCCGCGCTGCGCGGCAGGCCGCTGCCCGGGCTGAGCGAGACCACCGACGCCGTGCGGGCCGTGATGTGCGAGGGGTCGGACGTGCCGCTGGCGCTGGTGCACGACCGGCTGGTGGTCGGGGACGTGCTGGGCGAGGTACCGGCGACCGCGCCCGCGGTGCCGCTGCAACGGGACCTCGAGCGCGCCCAGCGCAGGCTGCGGCTGAAACCGGAGGCGCTGGAGCGGGAGCTGGAGCTCGACCTGCGCAAGGAGACCGACGCGGGGCGCAGCAGACTGCTGCACCGGCTGAGGCTGCTCGGTGTCGCGTGGGGCGAGCCGACGGTCTCGCGCGGAAGCACGGGGACGTTCCGGGAGACGTGGCGTCTGCGCTGGGAGCCGGAGTTGTCCGTGCGGGTCGCGGAGGCCGGCGTGTGGGGGACGACGGTGCCGGCCGCGGCGACCGCGAAGGCGGAGGCCGATGCCGTGGCCGCTTCGGGCCTCGCCGATGTGACCGGGCTCGCCGAGCGCTGCCTGCTGGCCGGGCTTCCGGACGCGCTGCCCACGGTGATGCGGATACTCGCCGACCGTGCGGCCCTGGACACGGACGTCGGCCACCTCGCCCAGGCCCTGCCGGCGCTCGTCCGCTCCCTGCGCTACGGCGATGTGCGCGGCACGGACACCGCGGCGCTGGCCGAGGTCGCCGCCGGCCTCGCCGAGCGGGTCTTCGTCGGCCTGCCGCCGGCCTGCGCAGGGCTCGACGCGGACGCCGCCGACGAGATGCGGCGCCACATCGATGCCGTGCACGGAGCGGTCGGTCTCCTCGGCGACGCCCCCGCACCCGGGCGCGGAGACCTGCGCCCCCGCTGGCAGTCGGTGCTGCGGACCTTGTCCGCGCGGGACACCGTGCCCGGCGTCGTCCGCGGGCGTTCGGTACGGCTGCTGCTGGACGAAGGGGATCTGGCGCAGGAGGAGGCGGCGCGGTTGATGGGTCTCGTGCTGTCGCCGGGCACACCACCGGCGGACGCGGCCGCGTGGATCGAGGGCTTCGTCGGGGGCGGCTCCGGGGGAGGGCTGCTCCTCGTCCACGACGAGCGGCTGCTGGGGCTGGTCGACAGGTGGCTCACGGCAGTTCCGGCGGAGGCGTTCACGGACGTACTGCCCCTGCTGCGGCGCACGTTCTCGGCGTACGAACCAGGGGTGCGGCGCACGCTCGGCGAACTGGTCCGGCGCGGTCCGGGGACACGCGGGAGCGCGGCGGCCGCCGGTGCCGGTACACCCGGCTTCGCCGCCGACCTGGACACCGGGCGGGCGGATGCGGTGCTGCCGGTGGTGCGGCTGTTGCTGGGGCTGGCCGGGGACGAGGAGGCGGCGGACGCCGGCCCGGTGGGGGTGGCGGGATGACGGACACGGGACGGACGGAACAGGGGGAGGCACGGATGGGGAGCGCGGTGACGGACCCGGCGCAGGAGCGGTTGCGGCGCTGGCGGCTGGTGCTCGGCGGGGACGCGGCGGACGGCACCGGATGCGCGCTGTCCGGGCAGGACGCCGCGATGGACGGGGCGCTGGCCGCGCTGTACGGCAAGGGCGACAAGGCGCAGGCGGGGAAGGACCGCTCGGCGGGACTGGGGGCGTCGGCGCCGTCGGTGGCGCGCTGGCTCGGGGACATCCGGACCTACTTCCCGTCCTCCGTCGTCCAGGTCATGCAGCGTGACGCCATCGACCGGCTCGGGCTGTCCACGCTCCTGCTGGAACCGGAGATGCTGGAGGCGGTCGAGGCCGACGTCCACCTCGTCGGCACCCTGCTGTCGCTCAACAAGGCGATGCCGGAGACGACGAAGGAGACGGCGCGGGCGGTGGTGCGCAAGGTCGTCGAGGACCTGGAGCAGAGACTGGCCAGCCGCACCCGGGCCACGCTCACCGGTGCCCTGGACCGCAGCGCACGCGTCAGCCGGCCCCGCCATCACGACATCGACTGGAACCGCACCATCGCGGCCAACCTCAAGCACTACGTCCCGGAGCACCGGACGGTCGTACCGGAGCGGCTCATCGGCTACGGGCGGGCTTCGCAGTCGGTGAAGAAGGACATCGTGCTGTGCATCGACCAGTCGGGGTCGATGGCGGCGTCGGTCGTGTACGCGTCGGTGTTCGGGGCGGTGCTCGCGTCCATGCGGTCGATCAGCACGCGGCTCGTCGTGTTCGACACGGCGGTCGTCGACCTCACGGACCAGCTCGACGATCCGGTGGACGTGCTGTTCGGCACGCAGCTCGGCGGCGGTACGGACATCAACCGGGCGCTGGCGTACTGCCAGTCGCAGATCAGCCGGCCGGCGGAGACGGTGGTCGTGCTGATCAGCGACCTGTACGAGGGCGGCATACGCGACGAGATGCTCAAGCGGGTGGCGGCGATGAAGGCGTCCGGGGTGCAGTTCGTGACGCTGCTCGCGCTGTCCGACGAGGGCGCGCCCGCCTACGACCGGGAGCATGCGGCGGCACTCGCCGCGCTGGGGGCGCCCGCGTTCGCGTGCACGCCGGACCTGTTCCCGGAGGTGATGGCGGCCGCGATCGAGAAGCGGCCGCTTCCGATACCGGACGCGGCGTGAACCAAGGGCGGCGAGGTGCGAACCAGAGGCGGCGAAAGGGCACATGACCAGGCATCGGTAACAGAGGGCTTGCGCGGCCTCGGGAGTCACATGCGAGGATCGGCGCCGTTCGAACGGGAATCGGACGCGTGGGGGTCCTCTCTTGACCTGGTCGGCAGCGTTGCCCGAGGCCGCGATGCGCGCGATGCGCACCGCGGCGGGGTGGCGTGCGCTGCGACCTGTGCTGCGGGTCGTGGTGCTGGCGGGCGCGGTGTTCGTCCTCGGGGTGCTGTGCGGTGAACGCGCGGAGGCGGCGGAGCGTACGCCGACCGGTGCCTCGGTCGTCCGGATGGCGTCCGAGGCGGCGCGGAGCGTCGCCGCCCCGGACACGCGGGCGGACTCCGACGACAGCGCGCGTCCGGGCTCGATCGGGGAGGTGGCCGAGCGGGGTGTGACAGCGGTCGCGGAGCTGGTGGACGAGGCCGTTGCCGCGTCCGTGCCGAAGTCGCCGGAGGCCGCGCCGTTGCGCCTGCGTCTGCCGAAGGTGCCCGAGGCCCCGTCCCTGCCGGTGTTGCCGGTGCTGTCCGGGACGACGGGCCCCGTACCGCTCCCGGACCTGCCCGCAGGGCTGGACCTCCCGCGGCGCACCCTGCCCGCACCGCTCACACCGGAGGCGGAGCCGGACCCGGTGCCTGTGCCTGCGCCTGCGCAGAGTCCTGAGCCGGGATCGGAGTCGGCGGCCGAGCAGGGTACGGAGCCGGGCAACGCTGCCACCCCGCCCCCCGCCGACTCGCCCACCCCGAGCAGACAGACCGACCCCCTGGCGGCCGCTCCCCACGGCCCGGAGTGGACCCGCACCAGCACCACCCCCGCCGCTCCCCGTACCGGCATCGGCTCCCCGTCGGTCAGGGGCGACGAGCCCGCCGTCACGTCCCGCACCGGTGAGGCCGACCCGGCCCCGGCGCCCCGCGCACCCGGTGGTCGGCCGGACGGCTCGCTGGGCAGCCGTTCGGCCACGGACCACGGCCAGCCGCGTCCCGGCGACACCCACGCGGTCACGAGCCACCACCCCCGACCACTGCCCCTTCTCGTGCGCGCCGCCCCGGCCCACACCGAGACGACGGAGCCGCGCGACCGATTCGAGGACGTTCCCGTGCCGCCTGCCTAGGTGCCGGCCCAGGGCAGTGCCCCGCCCGGTGCCTGCGGAGGCCGGGCCGCGCGAGCGCGTCAGGCGCGGCAGGCCGCGGCGATCAGCGTCCCGGACACGTCCGTACGGCCTGCGGTGCACCGAGCAGCCCGGGCCGTGCGGCATCCGGTCGCCGCGGACTGCCCGCTCCCGCTCGCCGGAGCCACGCATCGGCCGGCGGCAGCCCCGGCCCGCAGCCCGCACCCCAGCCGCGCAGCCCGCCGCCCAACGCTGTCCCACCGGCTCGCCCTCGAAGACCGCTCGTAGCGGATGCGGACCGCACCCCCCTGCCCCACCGCATCTGACTCGCGAGTAAGAAAAAGCTCCGCGGGGCATCAGGCCTCGGACGGCCGAAAGCCAATCGGATCGTCTGGCCGCACCACCCGTGGACGGGGTGCCCGGTCCCCATTGGGGTGGGGACCGGGCCCCCGCACCCCGGAGAGCTGGGTGTTCTCGCCCCCTCCGGGTTGTTCTGCGGGCCTCACCGGGTCAACCCCAGCCCGGTGAGGCCCCTCACCGGCGGCACGGCGTGTCAGAGAATGCGGCATCATGTGACAGGTATCACCGCTCACGTGTGACCCGCGATTTAGAGAGGTCCGCCGAGCGGAGATAACCTGCGAGACGGACATGCCGCGCGCTCGGACACCGTGTGCGCCTCCCTTGTGACACAGCGGACGTCACGTTGCCCTTCGCGGCACGCCCACGCATCCAACGAACCGCGAGATCACTGATAGGGACGGAAGCGCGTGGACCTGTTCGAGTACCAGGCGAGGGACCTCTTCGCCAAGCACGATGTACCGGTGCTGGCCGGTGAAGTCATCGACACGCCTGAGGCGGCCCGCGCAGCCACTGAGCGCCTGGGTGGCAAGTCCGTCGTCAAGGCCCAGGTGAAGGTCGGCGGCCGCGGCAAGGCCGGTGGCGTGAAGCTCGCCGCCACCCCGGACGAGGCCGTCGCCCGCGCGACGGACATCCTCGGCATGGACATCAAGGGCCACACGGTCCACAAGGTGATGATCGCCGAGACGGCCCCGGAGATCCTCGAGGAGTACTACGTCTCCTTCCTCCTCGACCGTGCCAACCGCACCTTCCTGTCCATCGCCTCCGTCGAGGGCGGCATGGACATCGAGGAGGTGGCCGCCACCCGCCCGGAGGCCGTCGCCAAGGTCGCGATCGACGCGATCGACGGTGTCGACCAGGCCAAGGCGCAGGAGATCGTGGCTGCCGCCAAGTTCCCGGCCGAGGTCGCCGACAAGGTGGCCGACGTCCTCGTCAAGCTGTGGGACGTCTTCATCAAGGAGGACGCCCTCCTCGTCGAGGTGAACCCGCTGGCCAAGGTCGCCTCCGGTGACGTCATCGCCCTCGACGGCAAGGTGTCCCTGGACGACAACGCCGAGTTCCGCCACCCCGAGTTCGAGGAGCTCCAGGACAAGGCCGCGGCCAACCCGCTCGAGGCCGCCGCCAAGGAGAAGAACCTCAACTACGTCAAGCTCGACGGCGAGGTCGGCATCATCGGCAACGGCGCGGGTCTCGTCATGAGCACCCTGGACGTCGTCGCGTACGCCGGTGAGAAGCACAAGGGCGTCAAGCCCGCCAACTTCCTCGACATCGGCGGTGGCGCCTCCGCCGAGGTCATGGCGAACGGCCTGGAGATCATCCTCGGCGACCCGGACGTCAAGTCCGTCTTCGTCAACGTCTTCGGTGGCATCACCGCCTGCGACGCCGTCGCCAACGGCATCGTGCAGGCCCTGGAGCTGCTCAAGAGCAAGGGTGAAGAGGTCGACAAGCCGCTGGTCGTGCGCCTCGACGGCAACAACGCCGAGCTGGGCCGCAAGATCCTGACGGACGCCAACCACCCGCTCGTATCGCAGGTGGACACCATGGACGGCGCGGCCGACAAGGCCGCCGAGCTGGCTGCTGCCGCGAAGTAAGGGACGAGGTCACACAACACCATGGCTATCTTCCTCACCAAGGAATCCAAGGTCATCGTCCAGGGCATGACCGGCTCCGAGGGCCAGAAGCACACCAAGCGCATGCTGGCGTCCGGCACCAACATCGTCGGTGGCGTGAACCCGCGCAAGGCGGGCACCACGGTCGACTTCGACGGCAACGAGATCCCGGTCTTCGGCTCCGTCAAGGAGGCCATCGAGAAGACCGGCGCCGACGCCACGGTCATCTTCGTCCCGGAGAAGTTCACCAAGGACGCGGTCATCGAGGCCATCGACGCCGAGATCCCGCTCGCGGTCGTGATCACCGAGGGCATCGCGGTGCACGACACCGCCGCCTTCTGGGCGTACGCCGGCAAGAAGGGCAACAAGACCCGCATCATCGGTCCGAACTGCCCCGGCCTGATCACCCCCGGTCAGTCGAACGCCGGCATCATCCCGGCCGACATCACCAAGCCGGGCCGCATCGGCCTGGTGTCGAAGTCCGGCACGCTGACGTACCAGATGATGTACGAGCTGCGTGACATCGGCTTCTCCACCTGCGTCGGCATCGGCGGTGACCCGATCATCGGCACCACCCACATCGACGCCCTGAAGGCGTTCCAGGACGACCCGGACACCGACCTGATCGTCATGATCGGTGAGATCGGCGGCGACGCCGAGGAGCGGGCCGCGGCCTTCATCAAGGACAACGTCACCAAGCCGGTCGTCGGCTACGTCGCGGGCTTCACCGCGCCCGAGGGCAAGACCATGGGCCACGCCGGCGCCATCGTCTCCGGCTCCTCCGGCACCGCCCAGGCGAAGAAGGAGGCCCTCGAGGCCGCCGGCGTCAAGGTCGGCAAGACGCCGACCGAGACCGCCAAGCTGGCCCGCGAGATCCTCGCCGGCTGAAGCACGGCACGGCAGCGCTGAGCCGCGCTTCGGCACCACACAACGCGGCACAGCTCAGCCCAGCAGAGCACGGATGGGCCCGTCCCCCTCAAGGGGGGCGGGCCCACCGCCTCTCCCGCACGCCGGTGCGCCGCGGTCGCCCAGGGGGCCGCGGTCGGCAGCGGGTCGCGGTCGCCAGTGGACCGCGGCCTCACCCCGCCTGCGGAGCCAGCCGCTCCGGCCCGTCCAGCAGCTCCTCGCGCAGTTTGGAGCGCAGCTCCCGCTCCTCCTCCGACAGAGGACCCGGGGCCACGCGCGGCGGCACGCCCTGGACGGTCTCACCGGGCGGCACCGGCGGTTCGTAGTGCGTCGGGGCGGTGAACAGAGCTAGTGCCGTGGCGCCGATCAGGGCGACCGTGAAGGCGATGGCGGACCGGGTCCAGAAGCGGGCCCGCCGCTCGCTGCCCCTGCGCACCTCCTCCGGCTTGGCGGCCCGCAGCCGCTCGGCCGAGGCCACTTCGGCCAGCCGTTCGTGCAGCAGCTCGGGCTCGGACAGCTCCGGCAGCCGGGCGGCGAGGGCCTCGCGCGCGTGCAGCAGCCGTCTCGCGGCCGTCGGCGTGCTGGCTTCCGTCTCGGCGGCCGTCTCGGGCAGGTCGAGGCCGACGCCGTCGTACAGCAGCAATGTGCGCCGCTGTGGCGGCGGGAGATGCAGCAGGGCGTCCAGCAGGGCGCGGTCGGAGCCGTCCGCGGTCGGGGGTTCCGGCTTCCGGTAGCGGGGGCGGAAGCGGTGCCAGGGCGACAGCGCCCACTCGTACGCCGCCGCCCGCACCCATCCGGCCGGTTCGGGGTCGCGGGCCACCTCGGGCCAGCGTTCCCAGGCCAGTTGGAAGGCCCGCTCGACCGACTCGCGGGCCAGCTCGCGGCGCCCGGTCAGCAGATACGTCTGCCGGACGAGAGCGGGCGCGCAGAAGGCGTACAGCGCGTCGAAGGCCTGAGTGGGCGTCAGGTACGAGCGGTCGTCGTCCGGGGGTGCCTGCGTGAACCTCACGGGCTCGGGCGCCACGGTCCGGTGCCGGTGCCCGGCTTCGTCGGCGAGCTTCTCCAGACACACCGTCACCATGCCGTGGTCCTCGCCGTCGCCGTTCCCCTTGCGGGCAGCGCCGCTCTGCTCCAGCGACGCCAGCAGCTTCGCGTACGCCTCCCGGTTCCGGCCGCGGGGCGTCGAGCGGCCGGACTCCCATGCGCGCACGGTGTCGCCGCGGACGCCCAGTCGTCGGGCGAGCTGAGCCTGCGTCAGTGAGGCGGCCTCGCGCAGCCGTCGGCGTTCCTTCGGTGCGGGGAGCGGGGTGGCAGGGCTCCGCTTCACCGGGCGCCCCTTCGTACGAAAAAGTACATAAACGTATATTGAGCGACACTACGAGGCTTCGCCCGTTACGACGGGAAAGCGCGTGTCGTTGGGAGCATGGCGGGCGTGATCCACGCGACCGACCGCCCCTCCACGCCGGCCACCCTGCGTGCCAGGCCGACCTGGCCCCGGCCCACTGTGCTCACCCGGCTGCGCGACCGCCGCCCGGGACTGGCCGCCGGTCTCCTCGGCGGCGCCCTCGCCGCGGGGCTGGGCCTCGCCGCGCTGGCCGTGCCGGTGATGCTGCTGTGGATCAGCTCGCCCTACCCCGACAGCGGCCCCGACGGCGCGCTGCACATCGCGGCCGCGCTGTGGCTGCTGGCGCACGGCGCGGAACTCGTCCGCACCGACACCCTCTCGGGCGTGCCCGCGCCCATGGGCGTCACGCCGCTGCTGCTGCTCGCGCTGCCGGTGTGGCTGCTGCACCGGGCGGCCCGCGACGCCACGGAGGGCGGCGCGGGAGCCGATGACGACGCCCCGCTCGTCCCCGGCCGTACGGCGGGTGCCGGCGTCGTCCTCGGCTACCTGGCCGTCGCAGCGCCGGCCGCGCTGTTCGCGGCGGACGGGGCGCTGCGGCCGCAGTGGGTGTCGACGGCGGTGTGCGTGTCGCTGGTCGCCGTGACAGCCGTCGGCGCGGGCGTGTGGACGGCGTACGGCCGCCCGAGCGGGCCGCTGGAGCGCGCGGTGGCGGCCGTGCTGCCGCGGGACGTACGGCATCTCGTGCTCGGCGCCGAGGGGCGCCCCGGGGCGTCGGCGCGGGCGGCGGCGGCCGCCACCGCGGTGCTGCTCGGGGGCGGGGCCCTGCTGCTGGCGGGGTCGCTCGTGTGGCACGGGGCGCAGACCCAGGGGGCCTTCCTGCGGCTGACGGAGGGCTGGTCGGGACGGTTCGCGGTGCTGTTGCTCGCCGTCGCGCTGGTGCCGAACGCGCTGGTGTGGGCGGCGGCGTACGCCCTGGGTCCGGGCTTCCTCCTCGGCAGCGGCACGTCCGTGACCCCGCTGTCCTCCGACCCGGCTCCTCTGCTGCCGCCGTTCCCGCTGCTGGCCGGGGTCCCGGAGGCGGGGGCAGGGGCGCCGGTGACCTGGGCGGCCGCGGTGGTGCCCGTGGTGGCCGGGGTCGTGGCGGGGCGGCTCGTGGGCCGGGCGGCGGCGGAGGCGGCCGAGGAGTGGGCGCGGCTGGCACCGGACGTGGCCGCCTGGACGCGCGGCCGGACCGCAGGTGCGGCCGTGCTGGGGGCGGCGCTGTGCGCCGGTGCGCTCGCCCTGCTCGCGGGGCTGGCGGGCGGCCCGCTGGGCTCGGCCGCGCTGTCCGGCTTCGGCCCGGTGGGGTGGCAGGTGGGCGCCGCGACGCTGGCCTGGGTCGGTCTGACGGCCTCGGCCACGGCAGTGACGGTGCGGGCCCGGCGGATCCGCGCGCTGGAGACCGAGCGGGCGCGGTCCACGCAGGAGGCGGAGGGCGCGGGAGAACACTCACCCCGGATCGGCGGGCCACGAGGAGACTCACCCGAGTCCGAGGACCCAGCCGGTGATCGGGCCCCCGGGCCCCGTTCCTGGCGCCGCTGGTTCTCCCGGAACACGAGCACCGCGGCCGGAGACCGCACGGGCACCGCGACCGAGGGCCCGCGGCCGTCCCCGCCGCTGTTCCTCCACGACGACATGGACGACCTGTACCTGCCGTTCGACCAGGCCGCCGACCCCGCGCCCCGCACTCGGGACGACACCGCCGACGCCCTCTACGACTTCCTGCCCGCGGACCCCGAGCCGCCCGTCACCCGGCGCCCGGACACCCCGGCACCGGAACCGATGCGCCGGTCCGAGCCCTCGTCCGGGCCCTCGTCCGAGCCCCCGCCCGGACTCCCGGGCGACACGGCCCGGCCACCGAACACCCCGGACGGCCCGTAGCCACGTGCCGTCGCAGGCGCGCCGTCAGCCGGGTGCCGTCACACGTGCGCGTCAGCCGGATGCCGTCACTCGTTCGTCCCCAGCAGCCCCCGCAGCTCCTTCGGCAGCAGGTCGCTGCAGGACTGTCTCGCCTCCTGGGTGAGCGCGTCGTTCGTGCAGGTGTAGTAGTCGCTGTAGACCAGCTGGGCCGTGAAGGACGCGGCGACCAGGGCCAGGGCCAGCGACGCCGTGACCAGGCCGCTCACCGCTGCCGTGGTCTGCGGGCGGCCGGTCTGCTCCGGGGCGGGGCTGTCCGGGTCGGCCGTGCGGGGCTTGGCGCGCAGGGCGCTGATGCCCCAGTACAGGGCGAGCGCGCCCAGCATCAGGGCGACGTACGGCCAGCTGAACAGGGCGAAGAAGAAGGCCCACATGCCGGCCAGCAGGGCGTAGCGCGCACGGCGCTGGGCCGGGTCCGTGGGATCCCAGCGCGGGGCGGGGCTCTGCGGGCCGCCGCCCTGGCCCTCCGGGCGGGGGCGTTCGCCGAAGCCGCCGGGGGAGCGGCCGGGCTGCCGGTCGCTCCAGTTCCGGCCCCAAGGGGAGCGGCCACCGCCGTCGCCGTCACCGCCGGAGCCCCCGGCACCGGACGGATGCCTCGGCTGCCACGGCCGGTCGGGCGTGCCCTCCGGCGGCGGAGCGAACGGGTTGTCCTCCTGGCTCCCGCCGCCCCGCTCACCACCGCTCCCGCGGTCCGAGGGCGCGTCGGGCGGTGAGGACGGGCGCTCCCGCAGCAGCACGAGGCTGCGCTCTCCTCCTCGCACCGACTGCTGAGGGAGCGTGAGCAGTCGCAGGCTGCGGTCCGGCATCAAGTGAGCGTCTTCCCCTTGGTGAATCGATCGACGGCACGAACGAGCGAGTACGACTGGTGAACGCGTGGCCCACGAGCGGCGTTCCCGGTCCGTTCCCCGGCCCGGTCCTCGGCCCGTTCCCCTCCAGACGCTACCTGCCGGTCATGCCCCCGTCCCGTGGGGGATGCCTGGTGTGCCGGTATCGTTGCTGACGGTCGGCCGCTTCGTAGGCTTCCCCGTATCCGAGGGCCCGAAGCATTCGTACGACTCTACAAAGACGCTCTCCGAGAAAGGGCTCCACCGTGGCCAAGCGCCTCGTCGTGCTGGTCTCCGGCTCCGGCACCAACCTCCAGGCGCTCCTCGACGAGATCGCCGCCACCGGCGCCGAGGCGTACGGCGCCGAGATCGTGGCCGTCGGCGCCGACCGCGAGGGCATCGAGGGGCTGGCCCGCGCCGAGCGCGCCGGGCTGCCGACCTTCGTCTGCAAGGTCAAGGACCACCCGACCCGCGAGGAGTGGGACGCCGCCCTCGCCGAGGCCGTCGCCGCGTACGAGCCCGACCTGGTCGTCTCCGCCGGGTTCATGAAGATCGTGGGCAAGGAGTTCCTGGCCCGCTTCGGCGGCCGGTTCGTCAACACCCACCCCGCGCTCCTCCCCAGTTTTCCCGGCGCCCACGGCGTCCGCGACGCGCTCGCGTACGGCGCCAAGGTCACCGGCTGCACCGTCCACTTCGTCGACGACGGCGTCGACACCGGGCCGATCATCGCGCAGGGCGTGGTGGAGGTCCGGGACGAGGACGACGAGAGCGCTCTGCACGAGCGCATCAAGGAAGTCGAGCGAAGGCTGCTCGTCGAGGTCGTGGGGCGGCTCGCCCGCAACGGCTATCGCATTGAGGGACGAAAGGTAGTTATCCAGTGACCGCCGAGAGCAACAAGCGGGCCATCCGACGGGCGCTCGTCAGCGTCTACGACAAGACGGGTCTGGAGGACCTCGCCCGCGGTCTGCACGAGGCCGGCGTCGAGCTGGTCTCCACCGGCTCCACGGCCGCGAAGATCGCCGCCACCGGCGTCCCGGTCACCAAGGTCGAGGAGCTCACCGGGTTCCCCGAGTGCCTGGACGGCCGGGTCAAGACACTGCACCCGAAGGTCCACGCCGGCATCCTCGCCGACCTGCGGCTGGCCGACCACCAGCAGCAGCTGAAGGACCTCGGCGTCGAGCCGTTCGACCTGGTCGTCGTCAACCTCTACCCGTTCCGGGAGACCGTCGCCTCCGGTGCGACGCCCGACGAGTGCGTGGAGCAGATCGACATCGGCGGCCCCTCCATGGTGCGCGCCGCCGCCAAGAACCACCCCTCCGTCGCCGTCGTCACCAGCCCCGCCCGCTACGCCGACGTCCTCGCCGCGGTCCGCGAGGGCGGCTTCGACCTCACCACCCGCAAGCGGCTCGCCGCGGAGGCCTTCCAGCACACGGCCGCGTACGACGTCGCCGTCGCGAGCTGGTTCGCCTCCGAGTACGCCCCGGTCGACGACTCGCAGTTCCCCGACTTCCTCGGCGCCACCTGGACGCGCGAGAACACCCTGCGCTACGGCGAGAACCCGCACCAGCCCGCCGCGCTGTACGTCTCCGGCACCGGCGGCCTCGCCGAGGCTGAGCAGCTGCACGGCAAGGAGATGTCCTACAACAACTACACGGACACCGACGCCGCGCTGCGTGCCGCGTACGACCACGCCGAGCCGGCCGTCGCGATCATCAAGCACGCCAACCCGTGCGGCATCGCGATCGGCGCGGACGTCGCCGAGGCGCACCGCAAGGCGCACGCCTGCGACCCGCTGTCCGCGTTCGGCGGTGTGATCGCGGTCAACCGTCCGGTGTCCAAGGAGATGGCCGAGCAGGTCGCGGAGATCTTCACCGAGGTCATCGTCGCCCCCGGCTACGAGGACGGCGCGCTGGAGGCCCTCACCAAGAAGAAGAACATCCGCGTGCTGCGCGTCGCCGGCGGTCCCACCGCCCCCGTCGAGGTCAAGCCGATCGACGGCGGTGCGCTGCTCCAGGTCGCCGACCGGCTCCAGGCCGAGGGCGACGACCCGGCCAACTGGACGCTCGCGACCGGTGAGGCCCTGTCCGAGGCGGAGCTGGCCGAGCTGGCCTTCGCCTGGAAGGCCTGCCGCGCGGTGAAGTCCAACGCGATCCTGCTCGCCAAGGACGGCGCCTCCGTCGGCGTCGGCATGGGCCAGGTCAACCGCGTCGACTCCGCCAAGCTGGCGGTGGAGCGCGCGGGCGCCGAGCGCGCGCAGGGGGCGTACGCCGCCTCCGACGCGTTCTTCCCCTTCCCCGACGGCCTGGAGATCCTCACCGAGGCCGGAGTGAAGGCCGTGGTGCAGCCCGGCGGTTCGGTCCGTGACGAGCAGGTCGTCGAGGCCGCGAAGAAGGCCGGCGTGACGATGTACTTCACCGGCACGCGGCACTTCTTCCACTGACGACGGGCTCACTTCTCACCCGGCGGTGTGTACTCCTTCAGATAGTGGGCGACACGGTTCGCGTAGTCGCGGTACTTCGGGGGCACACCGCCGGCGTCGTTCACCTTCCGGTACGACGTCCGGTAGGCGGCGGCGAGCAGCACCCGGCGGTCCCCGGGCAGGCCGGACTCCAGCCGGGGCGCGATCCAGCACAGGTAGCGGCCCATCGCCGGGATGGACTCGGCGGGCGGGAACGGCGGTTCGGGGACGGTCTCACCGGGAGTGCCGTCCTCGTTCATCCACCAGCGCAGCACCTTCGGGGTCCAGCGGGCGATGCCGTACTCGTCCTTGGCCGGGTCGGAGAGATTCGGGTCGAAGTTGCTCTCCACCTTCAGCATCGCGGCGATCAGCGCCGGGGTGACCCCCTCGCGTCCGCAGTCGTGCGCGGTCTCCACGATCAGCAGCCGGTACGCGGACGGCACGCCGCGGTCGGTGCGCAGCTCGTCCGCGCCGTAGGAGGCGGCCGAGCCGGCCCGCGCGGCGCCCCCGGCCGGCGGCGCGTCCCCGGCCCAGACGCTGATGCCGTACCCGAGGGCGGCCATGGCGGTGGTGGCGGCCACCGCGGCGGCGACGGCGACGCGCCGGGACCGCGCGGGAAACGGGCGCCGGGGCCCGGGCACCCGCTTGCGCGACCGGAACGGCCCGCGTCCCGTGGACCCGGCCGCCGTGCGCACCCGCCGCAGCAGCGCCTCCGCACCGATCCGGCCGGCGTGGGTCCTGGCCAGGCAGGCGCGCACGATCTCCCGCCAGGCGTCCGGCAGTTCGGGCGAGAGCCGCAGGGTGTCCGTCCCGCGCGCGTACGCGACGGCCGCGTCACGGCGGACCGCCGGAGTGGCGCCGGGCAGCGGGAAGGCGCCGGTGAGCACGAGATGGGCGAGGACGCCGAAGGCCCACACGTCGGCGGACGGCCGGATCCGGCGGCCCCGTTCGCCGATCTCGGACCACAGCAGCTCGGGAGGGGTGTAGTCGGGGGTGGAGAAGGCGGGCGTGTAGGCGTGGGTGCCCTCCAGCTCGGCGGCCATGTTGAAGTCCGCGAGCCGCACCGAACCGTCCGCCATCAGCAGCACGTTGGCCGGCTTCAGGTCCCCGTGCACCCACCCCGCCCGATGCAGCTGGACCAGCCCCTCGCACACCTGCTCCAGCAGCGCGGGACCGCAGCCGGGCGGCCGGGGCGAGGCGGCGAGCAGGCCCGCCAGAGACCGCTCCGCCCTCTCCAGCACCAGCACGGTCGCACCGTCCAGTTCCGGCCGCCCCGGATCGTCGACGGTGAGCGTCTCGTACATCCGGATCAGCCGGGGCCGCCGCAGCCGCCGCAGCAACGCGACCTCGCGCTCGACCAGTTCCCGCAGATGCGTCAGCCGGCGGGGCGTACCGGTGCCGGTCGGCAGGAACTTGAGCGCCGCCACCCGGGGCAGCGCCTCGTCGCCCTCCCCGACGCGTCTCGCGGCGTACACGCTGCCGAACGCCCCGGTGGCGATCGGCTCGCGCACCTCCCACCCGCCGATCCGGTACCCCTTGGGCACCGTCACGGCGTAGGCCTCGGTCACTCCTCGTCCCCCGTGGTCGGCGGAGGTACGGCGATGATGCGATACAAGGTGCGTCTCCCCGTGCCCGACGTCTCCCCGTGCCCGACGACTCCCCGGGCCCAGACTAGGGCGACGCACCAGGGCCGTGTCCCCCTCGAACGGGTGAGACACGGCCCTGTGACGTGATTGGCGAGAAACGCGCGAGAAAGGCGTCCGGACGAGAAGCGCGCCCGTACCCGCGCGTGGCCGACCGGCTCAGTACTGCGGCCGGTTGAACCAGTAGCCGCCGTTCTTGTTGGCGCAGAACACGATGATCAGGATGCCGAGGATCAGGCTGATCAGGGCGAAGACGTTGGCGCCGAGCAGGCTGATCACGCTGAACAGCACGACGATCGAGGCGTAGACGATCGAGGAGACGCGCACACCGCCGCGGCCCTTGGAGAACTTGGCGGCGTTGAGGATCCCCCAGACGGCGAAGCCCAGGACGATCACACCGAAAAAGATCATGACGCCCGCGCCGATGCTGGCGACGGTGTCCGCGTCTTCCGTGGAGATGCTCGGGTCGGAGGAGACGGCGTCCTCGAAGTAGTCGGCGAACCAGGCGCTGGCGGCCATCATCGCGACACCGCCGATGGCCTGGCAGATGCCGAGCACGTACAGCATCACGCGGGCTGCCTTCACCGTGCCGGGCATCTCCGCCGGGCCGCCCGGCATGCCGCCGTAGGGCTGCATCGGCGGGGCCGAGGGGTAACCGTAACCGGGCTGACCGGGCTGCTGGGGGTAGCCGTAGCCGGGCTGACCGGGCTGCTGGGGCGGCTGCCCGTAGGGGTTGTTCGGGTCGCCGAAACTCATGGCGGTTGTTCCTCCGTTGTCGCTCAGGTGCGGGGACGACGCGAGCCACGGCTCGGAGGAAGTTCTACAGATGCGGTCCGTCCCCCCGGTTCTGCCCGCGGCACTGTGCGACTCATCGTTCTTGACCGGTCTCTTGCTTGTCCAGCCGCAGGCCGTATGTGTTGTGCAAGTGCAACATCTCTGATCTTGGTCGGATACGGGCGGAACGTGATCGCCCTCGCGATCGCGACGTCACGGCCGCCCGTCATCCGGGCGGATTGGAACCAGGGCCCGGTCATCCGGGAGGATGGGGGCCATGACCGCCCAGATTCTCGATGGCAAGGCCACCGCAGCCGCGATCAAGTCCGATCTGACCGCCCGCGTGGCGGCGCTGAAGGAGAAGGGCGTCACGCCCGGCCTCGGCACGATCCTCGTCGGGGACGACCCCGGCAGCCAGAAGTACGTCGCCGGCAAGCACCGCGACTGCGCCCAGGTCGGCATCGCCTCCATCCAGCGCGAACTTCCGGCCACGGCCACGCAGGAGGAGATCGAGGCGGTGGTGCGGGAACTCAACGAGGACCCCGCCTGCACCGGTTACATCGTCCAGCTGCCGCTGCCGAAGGGCATCGACGAGAACCGGATCCTCGAACTGATGGACCCGGACAAGGACGCCGACGGGCTCCACCCCATGAACCTGGGCCGCCTGGTCCTGAACGAGCCGGCCCCGCTGCCCTGCACCCCGAACGGCGTCCTCACCCTGCTGCGCCGCTACGGCGTCGAGATCAAGGGCGCGGAGGTCGTGGTCGTCGGCCGCGGGGTGACCATCGGCCGCCCGATGCCGCTGCTGCTGACGCGGCGCAGCGAGAACGCCACCGTGACCCAGTGCCACACCGGCACGCGTGATCTGTCCGCCCACCTCAAGCGCGCGGACATCATCGTCGCCGCGGCGGGCAGCGCTCACCTGATCCGCGCGGAGGACGTCAAGCCGGGTGCCGCCGTGCTGGACGTCGGCGTCTCGCGCAGCGCCGAGGGCAAGATCGTGGGCGACGTCCACCCCGACGTGGCCGAGGTGGCCGGCTGGATCTCCCCGAACCCCGGCGGTGTCGGCCCGATGACCCGGGCCCAGCTGCTGGTCAACGTGGTCGAGGCGGCGGAGCGCAGTGCCGGCTGAGCAGGACACCCCGCGCACGCGGCAGCGGCCCGGCCCGGCACAGCCGACTGGCGAGGAGGCCACACGGTCCGAGGAAGCCCCCCGGCCCGGCACCGAGGCGCAGGCCGACGCCACCGAGTCCACCGAGGTCTCCGAGACGCGGGCCGGCGGTGAGGGCGCCGGTGGTGACGAAGCCGGCGAGGGCATCACCGTCCGGGACCCCGTCAGTGCGCCTGATGCCGAGGGCACGCCGCGACGTACGACGCGTCGGTTCCCGCTGTTCACCCGGGACACCGCGCGCCCCGAGGGCGGTGGCCGGGCGGCGCCCGGTGACGCCCCCGCGCCCGCCCGCCAGTGGCCGATCCTCGCCGTGCTGCTCACGGTCGGTCTCGGGCTGCTGCTGACCGCGCTGGACGTGTTCCGCTGGGGCACCCTGCTGATCGGCGCGGCCCTGCTGACCGGCGCGGCACTGCGCTGGCTGGTGCCGGACGTGGGCATGCTCGCGGTGCGCTCCCGCTTCACCGACATCGTCACGTACGGCGTCCTGGGCTCGGCGATCGTGCTGCTCGCGCTGATGATGCAGCCGGACCCGCTGCTCGAGCTTCCGTTCCTGAAGGACACGCTCCACTTCACGGTCAGCGGCTAGACCGGGTCCTCCGTGGACGAACGGCGGCCCGTCCTCACCCCCGTGGAAGGACGGGCCGCCGCCGGGAACAACCCTCCTGCACGGTGAAGTGCCTGTTCAACGCCTGTCCGGCCGCTGTGGCACGGAAGTGACCGTTCCGCTACGTCCCCCGGAATCCTCGGACAGAGCCGGGATCTTCCTTCGGTGGGATGAGCGTGACGGCAGTTTTTTACGTGTTCGTACATGTGGTTGCTGTGTGTCGATGTATTGACAAGTTCGCGGATTTGCCCGGAAGTGGTTCGTCGGCGGGGCTAGCGTGGACATTCGGGACGGTCCGGGGTGTCCCACGCACATGTGCCGGGTTGTGTTCGGCGGAGGGGGAGAGCGGTGGGACACTGGACCGCAAGCGAGGGGGCGTGCGACGGTGCACGCCCGCGGCCCTGATGCTCCCGTGCGCCCCCACCCCGGGAACTGAGATCCTTACTGGCGGCATCCCTGTGGGTAACCAGAACGAGGACTCGGCCAAGGGCACCATGCGCGAGGAACGAAACAGCACGAACCGGGGGGAAGAGGGGGGAAGCAATGCCTCGTTGGAAGGCCTTGCCGGATGAGCTCGATCCGCAGATCAGGGAGTTCACGAGCCAGCTCAGGCGGGTCGTGGACCGCAGTGGCCTGAGCGTCGCGTCCGTTTCGGACCGCACGGGCTACAGCAAGACGTCCTGGGAGCGGTATCTCAACGGCCGGCTGCTCGCACCGAAGGGCGCGATCGTGGCCCTGGCCGAGGTCACCGGGACCAACCCGGTGCACCTGACGACGATGTGGGAGCTCGCCGAGCGCGCCTGGAGCCGCTCGGAGATGCGCCACGACATGACGATGGAGGCGATCCGGATCTCGCAGGCGCGCGCCGCGCTCAGCGAGCTCGCCGGGCCGTCGACCGGGAGCAAGGCGCGCAAGGGCGCCGCGCCGAGACCGGGGGTCGCCGGGCCGGCCGGGGTCGCACCGAGCGTGCCGCCGCAGCCGAGCGCCTCGGACGTCAGCGCCTCCGGCAAGACCCGGCAGGAGGGCTCCTCCGGGGCGAACTCCTGGGGTGTCTCCGGCGGCTACGCGGGATCCTCGCCGCAGGCCCGCCCCGGTGCCGCCGGCCCCGCCACCCCGCCCAGGCCCGACGGACGCGCGGCCGCCGTGCCGCCCCGGGGCTCGGCGAACCAGAACCGCTCCGGCGGCTCGGGCGGCAAGGGCAAGCGGCGGACGGGGACGTTCCTCGCGGGTGCCGTGGGCGTCCTGGTGGTGATCGCCGCCGCGTTCTACGTCACGGGGGGCGACGACAAGAAGACGACCGGCACCGACCGGTCCCCGTCGCCGACCGTCACCACCGACGCCAACCTGCCCGCCGGGGTCAAGTGCAGCGGCGACAGCTGCACCGGCAAGGACGCCGAGGCCATGGGCTGCAGCGGCGACCTGGTGACCACGGCGCAGACGGCGACCGTCGGCACCGCCACCGTGGAGGTCCGCTACAGCGAGACCTGCGGCGCCGCGTGGGGCCGTATCACGCAGGCCGCGGAGGGGGACAAGGTCGAGATCACCGCGGGCAAGGCGAAGGAGAGCGACACCATCACCGAGACCGGTGACACGGTGACGTACACCGCGATGGTGGCGGTCGAGAGCGAGTCCGGCGCGAAGGCCTGCGCGGTGCTCGCCTCCGGCGAGGAGGGCTGCACGGAGTGAGGCGGGCCGGGGCGCGGTCCCCGGCCTTTCACGCCCCCGTTCCCTGTCCCGGGCCCGGTCCGCGACCGGTACCCGGGACCAATTCGTGCGGGATCCGTGAGGACAGGCATGACCGGCCGGAAGACGGGCACGCGAAACGTACCCCCACGGGAGTCCGGCACGGTCGGTCCCCGACGGCGGCCGCCTCAGTCCCCCCTCTCCCGGACGGGCGGCCGCCTTTTCGTGCGTCCGGCCGGGTACGTCCCGGTCACTCTGTGGGGCGGGCCACAGGGAGCCCGGCCGTCCCACATGCCGGATGCGCGATAGCCTGACCGCTGGATGGATCTCTTGATACCAAGAGATCGATCAAACGTAGCGGGGCAGGGACGCCCCACCGCCAGCTGTCATACGGAGAACGCCATGACCCGCACTCCCGTGAACGTCACCGTCACCGGCGCGGCCGGCCAGATCGGTTACGCCCTGCTCTTCCGCATCGCCTCCGGCCAGCTGCTCGGCGCGGACGTGCCGGTCAAGCTGCGCCTGCTGGAGATCACCCCGGCGCTGAAGGCGGCCGAGGGCACGGCCATGGAGCTGGACGACTGCGCGTTCCCGCTGCTCCAGGGCATCGACATCACGGACGACCCCAACGTGGCCTTCGACGGCGCCAACGTCGCCCTCCTCGTGGGCGCCCGCCCGCGCACCAAGGGCATGGAGCGCGGCGACCTCCTCGAGGCCAACGGCGGCATCTTCAAGCCGCAGGGCCAGGCCATCAACGCCCACGCCGCGGACGACATCCGTGTCCTGGTCGTCGGCAACCCGGCCAACACCAACGCGCTGATCGCCCAGGCCGCCGCCCCGGACGTACCGGCGGAGCGCTTCACCGCGATGACCCGCCTGGACCACAACCGCGCGCTGACCCAGCTGTCGAAGAAGACCGGCGTCCCGGTCTCCGAGATCAAGAAGCTCACGATCTGGGGCAACCACTCCGCGACCCAGTACCCGGACATCTTCCACGCCACGGTCGCCGGGAAGAACGCGGCCGAGGTCGTCAACGACGAGAAGTGGCTGGCCGAGGACTTCATCCCGACCGTCGCCAAGCGCGGCGCCGCGATCATCGAGGCCCGCGGGGCGTCCTCGGCGGCGTCCGCCGCGAACGCCGCCATCGACCACATCTACTCGTGGGTCAACGGCACCCCCGAGGGCGACTGGGTCTCCATGGGCATCCCGTCGGACGGCTCCTACGGCGTCCCCGAGGGCCTGATCTCGTCCTTCCCGGTCACCTGCAAGGACGGCAAGTACGAGATCGTCCAGGGCCTGGAGATCAACGAGTTCTCGCGTGCGCGCATCGACGCGTCCGTGCAGGAGCTCGCGGAGGAGCGCGAGGCGGTCCGCGGCCTCGGCCTCATCTGATCCCACCCCGCTCGGGCATGGGCCCCGCACCGGTTCCGGCCGGTGCGGGGCCCGTCGTTTCTACCCCTGCTTCCGCTCGATGCCGTTCCGGGGCGTGAGCCGTTTCTCGAACCAGTGGCTGGCGTAGACGTGTTCCGCGTAGGCCGGGATCTCCGTGTAGCCGCACGACCGGTACATCTCCTGCGCCTCCGTGAGGCTCGCGTGGGTGTCGAGGCGGACGACCGGCCAGTCGCGGTGCAGGGCCTCGTGTTCCAGCGCTTCGAGGATGCGGCGGGCCAGGCCCAGGCGACGGGCCACGGGGTGGACCCAGACGTGCTTGATCTCGCCCACGCCGGGCGCCAGGCGGCGCAGTGCCCCGCAGCCGACCGGGCGGTCCTCCTCGTACGCGACGAACAAGGCGCCCGCCTCGCCCGAGACCTCGTCCGGGGTGACCAGGTCCGCGCGGTCGAAGCCCTCCGGGAAGCGGGCGGCGAGCTCGTCGGCGTAGGCGTCCAGACAGGTGCGGGCATCCGGGGCGTGGCCGTCCACGCGCTCGATCGTGATCGCCGCCAGGCGCAGGAGGCGGTCCGCCGTCGTCATCGCCTCGGTGAGACGGGTCCGCTGGCCGGGGTCCAGGCCCCGCAGGACGCCGGCGGCGAGGGCGTCGGCCCGGCGGTTCTGTTCCTCGACCTCCACGCGTCCGGCCGGGGTCAGGCAGACCATGCGCAGCCGGTTGTCCTGCGGGTGCGCGGTCAGCCGCACCATGCCCTGGTCCTGGAGCCGCTTGGTCATCCGGCTCAGATACCCGGCGTCCAGGCCGAGCCGGGTGCGCAGCTCCCGCAGGGAGACGCCCTCCGGTGCGTCCGCCGAGGCGATCTCGAAGAGGAGGCGTGCCTCGCCGAGCGGGCGGTCCTGGCCGAGGTAGTGATCGTTCAGCACCCCGATGCGGCGGGTGAAGGAGCGGTTGAAGCGGCGGAAGGCCGCCACCTGCTCCGTCGACACTGACTTCGTCATTCTTTGACTTTAGTCAAAGGTCTCGAGGTATGGCCAGAGGTTGACCGGGATCACAGGGGTCCGCGCTTGACATTCCGGTTTCCCCGGGTCTCGCACCTCCCTTATGCTGATGGGCCATCAATTCGCCTGTCACAGCAGACGCTTGCGCATCGGGGGACTCGGAGTGAGCACCGCACACGTGCCGCAGCAACCGCACCACTTGCCGGACGCCACCCAGGCGCCGGGCGAGCCCCCGCCCACCCCGCCGTACGCCAGTGAGGCGACGCGGCTGCTGTGCGCGGGCGCGTATCTGAACCCCGCCTACCGCGACCGCGTGATCGAGGAGCTGTACCTGAACGAGCAGCGGGTGGTGGCGCCCTCGCTGGGCTTCGACGCCGCCCGCGTCCTCGCGCACGCGCTGCGCGCCCGGCGGCAGGAGCTGCTGTGGTCCGCCGCGATCCTCGGGCTGTGGGTGGTCGGCATGCCGCTGAGCGGCTGGCTGCTCGCGGGCCTGGTGTGGCCGAGCCTGCTCCTCGCGCTCGCTCCGTGGATCAGGGGGCGGGGCGCGCGACAGCCCCTGTACCGGCTGTTCGCCGCGTTCCTCGCACGCTGGTGGGGCCGCGTGATGTTCGCGTTCTGGCTTTTCCTCGTCGTGAGCGTGGCCTTCGGGGCCGACGGGGAGGACGGCTCCGGGTCGGCGTACGGCGACCCCTACGGTTCCTACGATCCCTACGGCTCCGGGGACGGGTTCGGATCGTCCGACGCCGGTGAGCTCCTGGCGCCGTTCGCCGATCTGTTCGCCGAGGTCGTCGAGCCGTGGCAGGCCTGGTTCGCGATCGCCGTCTTCGTGCTGATCGCGCTGTGCGAGGCGGCGCGGCGCGGGCAGTTCGCGCGGGTGCTCGCCGCGGAACTCTCCCCGCGGCAGTTCCCGGACGTGGCGAACGACCCCGCGGAACAGGTGGAGGGGCTGCGCTTCCGACGGCTGACGGGCCTGATCCGACGCGAGCAGCACGCCCCGCTGATCATGTACAACGAGGCCGGGCCGTTCTGCGGGGCGGGCGCGCCGTACGACACTTGGGTGCTCGCGGTCGAGCTCAGGCCGGACGAGGACAAGAAGCAGCAGCCGATCAACAACCGGGCGATCCTCGACCGGATCCGGCCCATGCTCGAACAGCTCCGGATCCCCGCCGCCTACGCGGGCACGGCCGTACGCGACCGGCTGCGGCGGCTGGAGATCGACGAGTGCGTGTTCCTGCCCGTCGAGGGCCTGACGGGCCGGGACCAGGCGCCTTACGCGCCCGAGCAGTTCGAGCAGCACCGGCTGCGGTCGGTGGAGGAGGGCGGGGAGAAGCGGCGGCACTTCCTGCGCGTGCGCGTCGGCGGCTGGGAGGAGGAACTGGTCGTCACCGTCTACGTCCGCATCCACACCCAGGGCCGGATGCTCATGCTGGAGGTCGCCCCGCATGTGCTGACCCCGGTGGTCGCCGAGTTCAAGGACGCGGACCGCACCGCGCACCGGTTCCGCACCAGCAGTGCCTTCGGCAAGGCCGTCGCCGCCGTGGTGCTGGTGCCGGGCTCCGCCGGGCGGGCGCTCGTCACCCTCGGCCGGGGCGCGGTGTACGGGTGGCGGCTGCTGATCGGCGGGCAGGCGAGCGCGCTGCCCGAGGGCCCGTCGCTGTCCGTGCGGGAACTGGCTTCGGTGGACACGGGGTCCACCTTCCAGGAGATGGACGTGGCCCGGTATCTGCGCAGCGTTCAGGACCGCATCGGGCGCGGAGTGCGGCTCGCGCTGTCCGAAGCCGGGTACGAGACCGGTGAGTTCGTCCAGAAGATCGTCAACATCAGCAACGGCGCCGTGCACATCGACCGGGTCGAGGGGTCCACCTTCGCCATCGGCGAGCACGCCAGCGCCACCAGCGGCGGCCCCGGGTCGCAGAAGGGAACCGCGAGCCATGGCAAGCGATGAGCCGAACGTCCGGATCGGGGATGTCTCGGGCAGCACCTTCGCCATCGGCAGCCACGCGCGCGCGGAGAGCCACCACCACGGCGGGCCCGCACAACGCGACGAGGCGGCCGAGGAGTTGCTGCGAGCGGTGCGTGAACTGCGGGCGGACCTGTCGAGCGGCCGGGTGCGGCAGAGCGAGCAGACGGCGGAGCTCGACGCGGCGCTCGCGGACACGGAGGAGGAGATCAACCGCACCGGCGCGGCCGGCCCGAGCCGGCTGCAGAGACTCCGGGACCTCCTCACGGACGCCCAGGCGCTGACGGCCCTGCTGGCCTCCGCGGGCACCGTGGCGGGGCTGCTCGGGATGTGACGCGGGTGGGAACATCACGGGTGAGGTGACGGAGGCGAGGGGGATCTGATGGGCACGGGCACCGGACCGCTGTACTGGAACGAGGAGACCCAGCGGTGGGAGGAGGCGGGTGACTCGGCGTCCGGGGGCGGCCAGGGGGCCGGTGGGCCGGGTCCAGGGCCTGTCGAGGACGGCGGGGCGAGTGGGCCCCAGGGCGGGCCGCCCGCGAGCCCGGACGGGGCACGGGCTGCCGGTGCGGGGGCGCCCGAAGACGACAGCCCGGCCACCGACGCCCGCCCGCCCCGCTCCCATGCGCCCGGCTCCCATGCCGATGCGGGTGCCGGTGCCAGGGCGGATGTCGCGTCCGGTGCGGATTCCGGGGGCAGCCGGTCCGGTCCCGGAGCAGCGGGTGCCGCCGGGGCGGACGAGGGCGGGGGCGGTCGGTCCGCCTCGGGGGCCGGGGGTGACGGTGGCCCGGGCCTGTGGCCCGCTGCGTCGCCGGCGCCGGGAGGCCCGGGGGCGCCGCGGAGCGGCAGCGCCGCGGATGCCCATGGGGGGCAGTCCGTCTCACCGGCTGTCGGCGATGCCGGGCCGGCCGCGGTTGCGCCGCCGCTGCATCCCGATCTCGCCCACTCGCCCACCCTCACCGGGATTCAGGGGCCCGGCGGCGCGCCGGGTGCCGGGTCCTGGCCGGGTTCCGGGGCGCCGGCCCCCGGGCCCGGTCACCCGCCGCCCGGGCCCGATCACTCGCCGCCCGGGCTCGGCTATCCGTCCGGGCCCGGCTACCCGTCCGGGCCCGGCTATCCGCCGCCCGGTGTTCCCGGGCCCGGGTCGGGCGGTCGGGCCCGCAGGGTCTGGGCCGTGGTGGGAGGTGCCGCCGCGGTCGGTGTGGTCGTGGGGCTGGTCGTGACGCTGGTCGTCAGAGACGGTGAAGGGCCGCAGGGGCGGGCCGACGACGGCAACGCGTCGGTCTCCGCGAGCGCGTCGCGGACGCCCGGCGACGCCGGCTCCGGGTCGGCCGCGGACCCCGGGGCGCAGGAGACCCCCTCCGGCTCGCCGTCCGCCCTGAACAGCGATCTTCCCGCCGGATTCGAGTCGTACGCCGATCCCGAGGGCTTCACCATCGCCCGCCCCGCGGGGTGGACCCGCTCCACCGTGCCCTCGCAGTTCGGCATGGACGTGGTCCACTACCGCAGCCCGGACGGCGAGCGGCGGCTCCAGGTGTTCGAGGTGTCGGAGGCGTCCCCGGACGCGTCGCACGAGCTGTTCCTGTCCGACGCCGTGCCGAAGGCCCCCGGATTCACCGAGCTCTCCCTGGAGAACCTGGACGACGGCGACTTCACGGGCTCCCGGCTGGAGTACCTCGCCGACTCGATCAAGGGCGAGCCCGACGTCGGCACCTGGCATGTCGTCGACGAACGCTTCGAGGCCGCGGACGGAAAGCTGTACGCGGTCGCCGCCTACGGAGCGGACGCCGACGGCCGGGACGACGAACGGGAGCTGCTGCGGACGGCGCTGAGCGTGTTCTGCCCGCCGTCCACCACCTGCGGCGGCTGACCTGCCACCGGGGCGGCACGTCTCGTCACCACACGCTCACGGCCTGGGTTCTTTCTTCCGTCATGTCCGTATTGTCCGTGACGCGGGGCACGTTCGGCGGGAAATCGCGCATGCATGCGGGGCCGAGGGGCAGGAGCACCCGGTCCCGTGGGTGACACCTGTGTGACACACGGGCGTTGAACAGGAACGGAAGGCAGTAACCGATCATGGCGGACAGTACGGAACTTCAGGCGCGCGACACCATCCATGCGGGGGGCGAGTGGCGGGCGGCCGTCTCGGGGGCCACACGCGAGATTCTCGACCCCGCGGACGCGCTGCCGTTCGCCGTGGTCGCGGAGGGCGACGAGAAGGACACCGACCTCGCGGTGGCCGCCGCACGGCGTGCCTTCGACGAGGGCCCCTGGCCGCACACGCCGGCCGCTGAGCGGGCCGCGCTGCTGCGCCGCGTCGCCGGACTCCTCGTGCGGGACCGGGAGAAGCTGGGCCTGCTGGAGAGCCGGGACGCCGGCAAGACGGTGGAGGAGGGGCGCGTCGACATCGACTGTGTCGCCGACGCCTTCCGCTACTTCGCCGACCTGATCGCGGCCGAGGCGCCCGGCCGGGTGGTCGACGCGGGGTCGAGCGACATCCACAGCGTCGTCGTGCACGAGCCCGTCGGCGTGTGCGCGATGATCACGCCCTGGAACTATCCGCTGCTCCAGGCCAGTTGGAAGATCGCGCCCGCGCTGGCCGCGGGCAACACCTTCGTGATCAAGCCGAGCGAGATCACTCCGCTGACGACCGTCGCGCTCATCGACCTGCTGGTCGAGGCCGGTCTCCCGGCCGGGGTCGCCAACATCGTCACCGGTCCCGGCCACACGGTCGGTGCCCGGCTCGCCGAGCACCCCGACGTCGACCTGGTCTCCTTCACCGGCGGACTGGTCAGCGGCGTCAAGGTCGCCCAGGCCGCCGCGCCGAGCGTGAAGAAGGTCGCCCTCGAACTGGGCGGCAAGAACCCCAACGTCGTCTTCGCCGACGCCTGCGCCACCGAGGAGGGCTTCGACACGGCCGTCGACCAGGCCCTCAACGCGGCGTTCATCCACAGCGGGCAGGTCTGCTCCGCGGGCGCGCGGCTCATCGTCGAGGAGTCGGTGCGCGAGCGCTTCGTCGCCGAACTCGCCCGCAGGGCCGAGAAGATCCGCCTCGGACGCGGCACGGCGGAGGGTGTCGAGTGCGGGCCCCTGGTCTCCGAGCAGCAGCGCGCCAAGGTGGAGGCGTACGTCGCCTCCGCGCTGTCGGAGGGCGCGGTGCTGCGGGCCGGCGGCAGACGGCCCGAGCCGTCCGCCGAGCGGCCCGAGGGCGGCTACTTCTACGAGCCGACCGTGCTCGACCACTGCCACCGCGAGATGCGGGTCGTGCGCGAGGAGGTCTTCGGGCCGGTGCTCACCGTCGAGACGTTCCGCACCGAGGACGAGGCCGTCGCGCTCGCCAACGACACGGAGTACGGGCTGGCCGGCGCGGTGTGGACCGCCGACGCCGGGCGCGCCCGGCGCGTGGCCGCACGGCTGCGCCACGGCACCGTGTGGATCAACGACTTCCACCCCTACCTCCCCCAGGCGGAGTGGGGCGGCTTCGGCAAGAGCGGAGTGGGCCGCGAACTGGGTCCCGCCGGCCTCGCCGAGTACCGCGAGACCAAGCACGTGTACCAGAACCTCGCGCCGAAGCCGGTGCGCTGGTTCGCGGGCTGAGCCGCGACGGCGGGTGGCGCGGAGCGCGGGAGCGCGGGTGCCGGTCGTCCCCGTGGTGCCGGGCTCGCGGCGCCCTCGGTGCGCGCCGACGCCGGTGCCGATCGCTGCCTGGGTGCTGCGGTGACCGCCGCGGCACCGGACCAGGCGTGGCGGGTGAACGTCGTGGCCCCGGACGGGTGGTGACGGTGAACGTCGTAGCCCCGGACCGGGTGGAGGCCGCCGCCGTAGCCCTGGGCGGGCGGTGGCAGCGAGCGCCGTAGCGCCGGGACCGGGAGTCCTGGGCGAACGCTGGAACGTGGGCCGGGAGTTGCGCCGGACACCGCACTCCCCGGACCCGGACCACGAACCCCGGACCCCGGCCCTCTCCGCCCCGACCCCCTGCCCCGCCCTTCCCCGAGCCGCCTGCACCCGGCCTCGCCCCGCTGTGACTCGACAACCCAGCAAGCCCAGGAATCCGATCCACCCCGATCTCAAGTCCCCAGAGGAGTACCTCCCATGCCCGAGCACACCCGAGAATTCGACTACGTCGTCATCGGCGGCGGCACCGCAGGCTCCGTCATCGCCTCCCGGCTCACCGAGAACCCGGACGTGACCGTCGCCGTCATCGAGGGCGGCCCGAGTGACGTGGGCCGGGACGACGTGCTGACGCTGCGGCGCTGGATGGGCCTGCTCGGCGGCGAGCTGGACTACGACTACCCAACCACCGAGCAGCCGCGCGGCAACTCGCACATCCGGCACAGCCGGGCCCGTGTCCTCGGCGGCTGCTCCTCGCACAACACGCTCATCGCGTTCAAGCCGCTGCCGTCCGACTGGGACGAGTGGGAGGAAGCCGGTGCCAAGGGCTGGGGCGCCGTGCAGATGGAGGCGTACTACGCGCGGCTGAAGAACAACATCGTCCCGGTCGACGAGAAGGACCGCAACGCCATCGCCCGTGACTTCGTGGACGCCGCGCAGGCCGCCCTCGGAGTGCCGCGCATCGAGGGCTTCAACCGGAAGCCGTTCAACGAGGGCGTCGGCTTCTTCGACCTGGCCTACCACCCCGAGAACAACAAGCGGTCGTCGGCCTCCGTGGCGTATCTGCACCCCGTGATGGACGAGCGGGCCAACCTCACGATCATGCTGGAGACCTGGGCGTACAAGCTCCAGCTGAACGGCACCCGCGCCGAGGGCGTCCAGGTGCGCACCAAGGGCGGCGAGGAGATCCTGGTGCGGGCGCGCAACGAGGTCGTGCTGTGCGCCGGCGCCGTCGACTCGCCCCGGCTGCTGCTGCACTCCGGTATCGGTCCCAGGGCCGATCTCGAAGCCCTCGGCATACCCGTGGTGCACGACCTGCCCGGTGTCGGCGAGAACCTGCTCGACCACCCCGAGTCGGTGATCGTGTGGGAGACGAACGGACCCATCCCGGAGAACTCCGCGATGGACTCCGACGCCGGCCTGTTCGTGCGCCGCGACCCCGAACACGCGGGCCCCGACCTGATGTTCCACTTCTACCAGATCCCGTTCACGGACAACCCCGAGCGACTGGGCTACCAGCGGCCCGAGTTCGGCGTCTCCATGACCCCGAACATCCCCAAGCCGAAGAGCCGCGGCCGGCTCTACCTCACCAGCGCCGACCCCGAGGTCAAGCCCGCGCTGGACTTCCGCTACTTCACCGACGAGGACGACTACGACGGCCGCACCCTCGTCGACGGCATCCGCATCGCCCGTGAGATCGCCAGGAGCGAGCCGCTGGCCGGCTGGCTCAAGCGCGAGGTGGCCCCCGGCCCGCACGTCACCGGCGACGAGGAGCTCAGCGAGTACGCCCGCAAGGTCGCCCACACCGTCTACCACCCCGCGGGCACCTGCAAGATGGGCGCCGCCACCGACGAACTCGCCGTGGTCGACCCGGAGCTGCGCATCCGCGGCCTGAAGGGCATCCGCATCGCCGACGCCTCCGTCTTCCCGACGATGACCGCGGTCAACCCGATGATCGGCGTACTGATGGTCGGGGAGCGAGCCGTCGACCTGATCGGTGGTGATGCGTGATGGGTACCGCCGCACAGACCACGACCACCGCCACCGCCGTCACCGGGGCCGCCACCGCCACCGAGGGCTCGGCCCCCGTCTTCTCCGTCGACGGCCTGTGGAAGGTCTTCGGCCCGAAGGCCGGCCGGATCCCCGGCGACCCCGAGCTCACCGCACTCGACCCGGCCGAGCTGCGCTCCCGCACCGGCTGCACGGCCGCCGTCCGGGACGTCTCCTTCGACGTCCGCAAGGGCGAGGTCTTCGTCGTCATGGGCCTGTCCGGTTCCGGCAAGTCCACGCTGGTCCGCTGCCTCACCCGCCTCATCGAGCCGACCGCGGGCACCATCGCCATCGACGGCGAGGACGTCCGCGCCATGGACAGGACACGGCTGCGCGAGCTGCGCCGGCACCGCGCCGCCATGGTCTTCCAGCACTTCGGCCTGCTCCCGCACCGCACCGTCCTCGACAACGTGGCCTACGGCCTCGAGATCCAGGGCGTCGGCAGGGCCGAGCGGCGCGCCAAGGCCGCCGAGGTGGTCGCCAAGGTCGGCCTGGAGGGCATGGAGCAGCGCCGGCCCGCCCAGCTGTCCGGCGGGCAGCGCCAGCGCGTGGGACTCGCCCGCGCCCTCGCCGTCGACCCGGAAGTCCTCCTCTTCGACGAGCCGTTCAGCGCGCTCGACCCCCTCATCCGGCGCGACATGCAGGAGGAGGTGGTCCGGCTGCACCGCGAGGAGGGCCGCACGATGGTCTTCATCACCCATGACCTCAGCGAGGCGCTCAAGCTGGGCGACCGCATCGCCCTGATGCGCGACGGCCGTGTGGTCCAGCTCGGCACGCCCGAGGAGATCGTGGGTTCGCCCGCCGACGACTACGTCCGCGAGTTCGTCCGTGACGTCCCGCGCGAGCAGGTCATGACGGTCCGTACGGCCATGCGCCCCGCCACGTCGGCGGACGAGGCGGGCACCGGCCCGGCCGTCCGCCCCGAGGCGACGGTCTCGGAGGCCATCGAGGCAGTCGCCCGCGCGGGCAGCCCGGCCCGGGTGATGGAGCAGGGCCGCTGCCTGGGAGTGGTCGACGCGGACGCGTTGCTCGCCGTAGTGGCGGGCACGGCGGCCGGCGAGGAGCCGGTCTGATGGCAACGATCACCGCGACGACCCAGAAGACGTCCCCGCCGGGCATCCTGAAGAACCGGGCCGCCCGCAAGCTCCTCGCGCTCGCCCTCATCGCCGCGATCCTCGTCCCCCTCGCAGCGACCCGCTGGTCCACCGGCACCTGGCCCGACGCCCTCACCGTCGACGTCTCCGGCCCCCTCGCCACCACCAGCGACTGGATCATCGACAACCGCGACTCCCACCCGCTCTTCCTCTACTTCTTCGGCCACGTCAGCAACGCCGTCGTCATCGCCGTACGCGCCGTCTACCTCGCCCTCCTCGCCGTCGGATGGGCGGGAGTGACCGCCGTCGCGGGGCTCGTCGCCTGGCGCGTCGCCGGCGTCCGCCTCGCGCTCGGAACCTCCGCCGCGTTCCTCGCCTGCGGCCTGCTCGGCATGTGGGTGCCGACCATGCAGACGCTCGCGCTGATGGTCGTGGCCGTCGCCGCGTCCGTCCTCGTCGGCGCGCTGCTGGGACTCGCCGCGGGACTGTCCGACCGTATGGACCGCGTCCTGCGGCCGGTGCTTGACACCATGCAGGTCCTGCCCGCGTTCGCCTACCTCCTGCCCGTCGTCCTGGTCTTCGGCATCGGCGTGCCCGCGGCGGTCCTCGCCACCGTCGTCTACGCCGCCCCGCCGATGGCCCGGCTGACCTCGCTCGGGCTGCGCGGCGCCGACAAGGAGGTGCTGGAGGCGGTCGAGTCGCTCGGCGCCACCGCGCGTCAGCGGCTGCTGACCGCCCGCATCCCGCTGGCCCGCAAGGAACTCCTCCTCGGCCTCAACCAGACGATCATGATGGCGCTGTCGATGGCGGTCATCGCCTCCGTCATCGGCGCCGGCGGTCTCGGCGACCGCGTCTACCAGGCGCTGGCCTCCGTCGACGTGGGCGCCGCGCTCGCGGCCGGTGTCCCGATCGTGCTGCTCGCCGTCGTCCTCGACCGCGTGACCGGCGCGGCAGGCGCGCGGCTCGGACAGGCGCCCGCGCAGGGCGCCCGTGTGCTGTGGCTGTCCGCCCTGGCCGCGGCGGTCGCCGTCGCGGTCGCCGGACGCCTCGCGGGCCGGCTGGAGTGGCCCGCCGGCTGGATCGTCGGCATCGCCGAGCCGGTCAACCGGGCCGTCGACTGGATGACCGCCCACCTGTACTCGGGCGTGCCCGTGATCGGCGGCACCGCCGACTGGGCGGCCCGCTTCACGACCTGGGTGCTCGACCCGCTGCGCGACGGACTGCAGTGGCTGCCGTGGTGGTCGGTGCTGCTCGCCGTCGCCGCCCTGGCCTGGCTCATCGGCACCTGGCGCACCGCGCTGACCGCCGTCCTCGCCATGGCCGCGATCGGTGTGCTCGGCGTGTGGGACCAGTCCCTCGACACGCTCTCCCAGGTCCTCGCGGCCGTCGCGGTCACCCTCGTCATCGGCTTCGCGACCGGCATCGCGGCCGCCCGCAGCGACCGCGTCGAGCGCCTGCTGCGTCCGGTCCTGGACGTCTTCCAGACGATGCCGCAGTTCGTGTATCTGATCCCGGTCGTCGCGCTGTTCGGGGTGGGCCGCGCCCCGGCCGTCGCCGCCGCGATCGTCTACGCACTGCCCGCCGTCGTCCGCATCACCACCCAGGGACTGCGCCAGGTCGACCCGGCCGCGCTGGAGTCCGCCCGCTCGCTCGGGGCGACCAGCGGCCAGCAGCTGCGCCAGGTCCAGCTGCCGCTGGCCCGGCCGGCGCTGCTGCTCGCCGTGAACCAGGGCGTGGTGCTGGTCCTCGCCGTCGTCATCATCGGCGGCCTGGTCGGCGGCGGAGCGCTCGGCTACGACGTCGTCTTCGGCCTCGCCCAGGGCGACCTGGCGACCGGACTGGTGGCCGGCGCCGCGATCGTCTGCCTGGGACTGATGCTCGACCGGGTGACCCAGCCCACCGAACGCCGCGCGAAGAAGGGAGCGTGACATGCGATTCCGTACCACTCGGATCCGTACGGCCCCCGCGGTGGCCGGCGCGTCCGCGCTCCTGCTGCTGACGCTGACCGGCTGCGGTGCCGCCGACATGACCAAGCAGGCGTCCCCGTTCGCGAACGCCCGGGGCGCGAAGACGGTCACCCTGTCCGTGCAGTCCTGGGTCGGCGCGCAGGCCAACGTCGCCGTCGCCCAGTACCTGCTGGAGCACGAGCTCGGCTACCGCGTCGACACCGTCCAGGTCGACGAGGTGCCCGCCTGGGACGCGCTCAGCCAGGGCCGCGTCGACGCCATCCTGGAGGACTGGGGCCACCCCGAGCAGGAACAGCGGTACGTCGAGGACAAGAAGACGATCGCACGGGGCGGCGACCTCGGCGTCACCGGGCACATCGGCTGGTTCGTGCCGACGTACTTCGCCAAGGCGCACCCCGACGTCACCGACTGGAAGAACCTGAACAAGTACGCCGAGCAGTTCCGCACCGCGGAGAGCGGCGGCAAGGGACAGCTGCTGGACGGCTCACCGTCGTACGTCACCAACGACAAGGCGCTGGTGAAGAACCTGAAGCTGGACTACCAGGTGGTGTTCGCCGGTTCCGAGGCCGCGCAGATCACGCAGATCAGGCAGTTCGCCAAGGAGAAGAAGCCCTTCCTCACCTACTGGTACACCCCCCAGTGGCTGTTCGAGAAGGTGCCCATGACCGAGGTGAAGCTGCCCGCGTACAAGGAGGGCTGTGACGCCGACCCGGCGAAGGTCGCCTGCGCCTATCCGCACACCCCGCTGCAGAAGTACCTCAACGCGGACTTCGCGAAGAAGGGCGGCAAGGCGGCGGACTTCCTGGAGCGGTTCCGGTGGACGACCGAGGACCAGAACGAGGTGTCCCTGATGATCGCCGACCAGAAGATGACACCCGAGGAGGCGGCGAAGAAGTGGGTGGACAGCCACGAGTCCACATGGCGGAAGTGGCTGTCCTGACCCTCATGAAGCAGCGGCCGTCCTGAGCCTCATGCCGTGAGTCCGGCGGCGATGTCGCGCAGGGCCCGCGCGGCCCGGCGCTGCAGCCCCGGGCCGAACGTGATGCGAGTGACCCCGAGTTCACCGAGCGCGGTGAGCGAGGGGCCCTCGCCGTCCAGCGGGGCGAACACGTTGACCGGCCCCTGGATCCCGGCCCGCAGCAGCGGCAGTACGGCGGTGGGGGCGCCGATCGGATACACACAGTCGGCGCCCGCGGCGACATACAACGCCGCCCGCTCGATGACCCGTTCGGGGTCGGTGACGCCGCGCAGGAAGGTGTCGATCCGGGCGTTGACGAACAGCGCGTCGGCCGCCGCGGACCGCACCTCGGCGAGCCAGTCGGCGTGCGCGTGCGGGTCCTGGAGGACACCGTGCTCGGAGTCCTCCAGGTTGCAGCCCACGGCGCCCGCCTCCAGCAGCCGCTCCACCAGCTCCTTCGGCGCGAGCCCGTAACCGCCCTCGACATCCGCCGACACCGGGATGTCCACCGCCCGCGTGATCCGCGCGACCGCCGCGAACATCTCGTCCGCCGGGGTCTCGCCGTCCGCGTAGCCGAGCGAGGCGGCGACCGCGGCGCTGGGCGTGGCGAGCGCCGGGAAGCCGGCCTCGGCGAACACCCGGGCGCTCGCCGCGTCCCAGGGGCCGGGCAGGACGAGGGGGTCGCCCGGAGCGCGGTGATGGTGCAGCGCGCGGAAGGTGCGGGCCTTGTTCACCATTCGGTGCTCCCCGGAGGTATCCGCCGGCCGACCATCAGCCGGTTCCAGCTGTTGATGACGGTGATCAGCGCGACGAGGTGGGCGAGCCGGGTGTCGTCGAAGTGCTTCGCGGCCTGCTCGTACACGTCGTCCGGCACATGGCGGTCCGTGAGGACCGTGACCGCCTCGGTGAGCCCAAGCGCGGCCCGCTCCCGCTCGCTGAAGACGTCCCCGGCCTCCTGCCAGGCGCCCAGCAGGTCGAGCTGACGCTCGCTCACCCCGTGCCTGCGGGCGATGGCGAGGTGCATGTCCAGGCAGAAGGCGCACCGGTTGAGCTGCGAGGCGCGGATCTGGACGAGCTCGGCGAGGGCCGGATCGCCGAGGCCCTTCTTGGCGGCGGCGCTCAGTGCCTGCATCGCGGTGCGAACGCCGTCGTCCAGGTGGGTGGTCCGTGCCGTCACGCGTGCTGCCCCGGCTGGTAGTGGCCCGGGGTACGGCGGCAGGTCACACCGAACCGGTTCCAGGCGTTGATCACCGTGACGGCGGCGATCAGCCGCGCCAGCTCGGCCTCCTCGAAGTGCTTCGCGGCCCGCTCGTACACCTCGTCCGGCACGAAGCCGTCCGTGAGCACGGTGACCGCCTCGGTCAGCTCCAGCGCCGCGAGCTCCTTCTCCGTGTAGAAGTGCCTCGATTCCTCCCAGGCGCTCAGCTGGATGATCCGCTCGACGCTCTCGCCGGCCGCGAGGGCGTCCTTGCTGTGCATGTCCAGGCACAGGGCGCAGTGGTTGATCTGGGAGGCGCGGATCTTCACCAGTTCCAGCAGCTTCGGGTCGAGTCCCTCGCGGGCCGCCGCGTCGAGCCGGACCATGGCCTTGAAGACGTCCGGGGCGAGGGCGGCCCAGTCGAGACGGGGGGTCTGCTCGGGGGCGTACGGGACGGTCGGGTCCGCGTTGGTGGTGGTCGTCATGCCCTCGACCCTACGAGTTGAGCAGCCCAGGAGTATGGTCCATTTCCATGGGGAAACCATGGGCCACTTTCGGGGTCGACCTCCATCTGGAACCCACCGGTCCCGGACTGCGCCGTGGCCTGACCGACGCGTTGCGCGAGGCCGTCCGCACCGGTCGGCTCGCCCCGGGCACACGGCTGCCCTCCTCCCGCGCCCTCGCCGCCGACCTGGGCATCGCCCGCAACACCGTCGCCGACGCCTACGCCGACCTGGTCGCCGAGGGCCGGTTCACCGCACGGCAGGGCTCCGGCACCCGGGTCGCGGACCGCGCGGTGCCGTCGCCGTCCGCCCGCCCCGCCTCCCCGCGGCGCACCCCCGGCCGCCTTCCGTACGACCTCGTGCCCGGCACCCCCGACCTCGCCTCCTTCCCGCGGGCCGAGTGGCTCAAGGCCACCCGGCGCGCCCTGTCCGCCGCACCCAACGAGGCCCTCGGCTACGGCGACCCACGCGGCCGGCCCGAACTGCGCACCGCCCTCGCGGAGTACCTCGCCCGCGTACGGGGCGTGCGCACCGACCCCGAACGCATCGTCGTCTGCTCCGGCTTCGCCCACGGCCTGCGTCTCCTCACCGAGGTCCTGCACGCCCGCGGCGCCCGCACCCTCGCCGTGGAGTCCTACGGCCTGGACGCCCACTGGGACCTGGCCGAACGCACCGGCCTGGGCACCACCCCGCTCCCGTACGACGACCTCGGCACCCGCACGGACACGCTCGCGGAGGCGGACGCGGTTCTCCTCAACCCCGCCCACCAGTTCCCCCTGGGCGGCGCCCTGCGCCCCGAACGCCGCGCCGCCGTGGTCGACTGGGCGAGCCGCACCGGCGGCTTCGTGCTGGAGGACGACTACGACGGCGAGTTCCGCTACGACCGTCAGCCCGTCGGCGCGCTCCAGGACCTCGACCCCGACCGTGTGGTCTACCTCGGCACGGCCAGCAAGTCCCTCGCGCCGGGCCTGCGCCTGGGCTGGATGGTGGTGCCCCCGTCCCTCCTCTCGGACGTGCTCGCCCACGGCGGCGGCCACTCCGTGAGCGTGGTCGAACAGCTCACCCTCGCCGAGTTCCTCACCTCCGGCGCCTACGACCGTCACGTCCGCTCGGCCCGTCTGCGCTACCGGCGCCGCCGCGACGCCCTGGTCGAGGCGCTGGCCACCCGGGCTCCCGACGTACGGGTCACCGGCATCGCGGCGGGCCTGCACGCCGTCCTCCGACTGCCGCCCGGGACCGAGCGGTCGGTGGTCCAGGCGGCCACCTGGCAGGGCCTGACCGTCCACGGCCTCACCCGCTACCGTCACCCGTCGGCCGAGGTCTCCTCCCCGGACGCCCTGGTCGTCGGCTACGCCACCCCACCGGACCACGCCTGGGCGGCCACCCTGGAGGCCCTGTGCAAGGCGCTGCCCTAGGGGGTGTCCGCAAAGTCCCGCCTGCCCCGCGACGCCCGGCACGCCCTCTCGCGGCACTCCCCCAGCCTCCGGCCGGGGGCCCCAGAGCACGCACCGGACGCCGCAGGGCCCGCCCTTCGGGCGGACGGCGCGACGTTGCGGACACCCCCTAGGCACCGCGGGTGACTTGGACCACCCTGGCATCGCGGCCCCCGCCGGACCATCCAGGAGCGTCCCTCCATGGGCGGTGCCTTCACGCTCAACCGATCGTGCGGGCCGGGCTCGATGTCTCCGGGGTGTCCGGTGCCTCCCCGAAGCGGCTCAGGGCCAGGGCGCCCGCCACCGCCACCGCGAAGCCCAGGAACGCCAGCCAGGTCCAGCCCGGACGGGTGCGGTCGCCGAGCCAGGTCACTCCGGCGAGGGCGGGGCCCACCGTCTCGCCGAGGACCAGACCGGCCGTGGCCGTCGTCACCGAGCCGCGCTGCAGAGCCGAGGTCAGGAGCAGGAACGCGGCGCCGCCGCCGAGCAGCAACGCGTACGTAGCCGGGTCGGTGAGGAGCGCGGCGGGGGAGAACTCGTCGACGAGGCGGACCGACACCTCCACCACACCGAAGCCGAAGCCGGCGCCCAGACCGAGCACGACCGCCCGGCCCCGCTCCGGCAGCCGGCCGCCCACCGCGCCCAGCAGCAGCACCCCCGCCGCCGTGCCGAGCATCGCCCAGCTCAGCCAGTGCGGGCCCGACCGGTCGCCCTCCGCCCCCGACGCCAGCCCCAGCATCGCCAGCCCCGCGCACACCACCGCGACCGCCGTCCACTCGACCCGGCTCAGCCGCACCCCGAGCAGCCGCGCCGCCACCACCGCCGTCACCGCGAGACTGGCCGCCAACGCCGCCCCCACCGCGTAGATCGGGATCAGCCGCAACGCGATGATCTGGAGCACGAAGCCGATGCCGTCGAGAGCCAGCCCGGCCACGTAGCGCCATTGCCGCAACGCCCGCCACAGCAGGACCACATCGCCGCCCGGGTGCGTGGCCGCCGCCGTGCGCGCGGCGATGGCCTGGAGCACCGTCGCCGTGCCGTAGCAGACCGCCGCACCAAGGGCGCACACCATGCCAAAGATCACAAAAAGACAGTAGGGCGAGGGGCCCGGACGGGGGGCTCCCGTGACCGCCGTCCGGCCGATCTCTAGGCTGTCCGCCGCGAGCCGGGGAGCAGACGGCCGGCCGCGCGCACCGGCAGCACATGGGGGAGTGGAGAACATGGCACAGACACCGCGACGGCTGCGGTCCAGCACGGTGGTGCTCGGCGGCATGGGCGTCCTCGCGGCAACCCTGTCCGCGTGCGGCTCGGACCCGGACCGCCGCTGCGTGGACCGGGACAGCTACGACTACATCAACGGCTACAAGATCGTCGCCGACCAGAACTGCACGTCCTCCGGCACGTCCTCGTCCGGCAAGAAGCGCGGGGTGTCCCAGCGTGTCGACGCCGACTGGTACTACGACGCCGACGTCAGCGGCGGCTACGCCGACAACGGCACGTTCAGCCGCAGCGAGGCCGTCGACCGCGGCGGCTTCGGCTGCTCGGGCTCCGGCAGCGGCGGCGGCTGAGCGGCCGCCGAGCACCCGCCGACGCCGCCGCCCGACGCCGACCGAAGGCCCTCCATGGAACGCCGCACCATCGCGCCCCGCCCCGGCTGGCAGCAGACCGTCGAGGAACAGGGGCTGATCTACCCCCTGACCCGCTACCCGGACGACTCCCTGCGCCCCTACTGGGACGAGAGCGCCTACTACGTCTTCAGCCTGGAGGAGGTGGAGGCGCTGGAGGAGGTCGTCGAGGAACTGCACCGCATGTGCCTCGCCGCCGCCGAGCACATCGTCACCGCCGACCGCTTCGCCGACCTCGGCATCACCGACCCGCGCCTCGCCGCCGCGGTCGCCGAGGCCTGGCACCGGCGCGCCGAACTCCCCTCCGTCTACGGCCGCTTCGACCTCCACTACGACGGCACCGGCCCCGCCAAGCTCCTGGAGTACAACGCCGACACCCCCACCTCCCTGGTCGAGGCGGCGTCCCCCCAGTGGTTCTGGATGGAGGAGCGCTTCCCCGGCGCCGACCAGTGGAACTCCCTCCACGAACGCCTCGTCGACGCCTGGAGGAAGCAGGCCGCCCTCCTCCCGCCGGGCAGCCCGCTGTACTTCGCGAACTCCGAGGCCGACGAGCTGGGCGAGGACCTGATGACGGTCGCCTATCTCAAGGAGACCGCCGAGCAGGCCGGACTCGAGACCGAGTGGATCTCCATGGAGGAGATCGGCTGGGACCGCCTCTCCGGCCGCTTCGTGGACACCAGGCTCCGCTTCATCCGCAGCATCTTCAAGCTGTACCCCTGGGAGTGGCTCACCACCGACCGCTTCGCCGGCCACGTCCTCGACACCCTCGACAACGGCGGCGGCACCGGCAGCACCCTGTGGATCGAGCCGGCCTGGAAGATGCTGCTCAGCAACAAGGCCCTCCTGGCCATCCTCTGGGAGCTCAACCCCGGCCACCCCAACCTCCTGCCCGCCTACCTCGACGGCCCGAGGGACCTGGCCGCCACCACCGGCTACGCCGCCAAGCCCCTCCTCGGCCGCGAGGGCGCCGGCGTCACGCTGCACGACCCCGGCAGCGCCCCGGTGATCCGCGACGAACCCTGCTGCTACCAGCAACTGGCCCCCCTCCCCGAATTCGACGGCAACCACGTCGTCCTGGGCACCTGGGTGGTCGAGAACGAGTCCGCGGGCCTCGGCATCCGCGAGTCCTCGGGCCTGGTGACGGACGAGTACGCCCGCTTCCTGCCGCACGTGATCCTGTGACCGCCGCCGGCAGGCGCCTGCGCCCGCATGGCGGACGCTCTCCTGGAACCGCCGGGGGCACCCGGTAGGCTGACCGAGGGCCGTGACTGGCGCGCTGGGATGGGACCGACCATCGGGGAGCGGCCCGTACGGGAATGTGTGCCGTGCGCCTGGGCCGAACCGTGTACGCCGAACGCCACGTCCGGAGGTCCCTGATGTCTGACACGTCTGCGCCCCTCTCCCAGGAGTCCACCGCCTACCGCGCCGCCCTCGATGTCATCCGCGCCGTGGAGCCCCGCGTCGCCGACGCCATCGGCCAGGAGGTCGCCGACCAGCGCGAGATGCTCAAGCTGATCGCCTCCGAGAACTACGCCTCCCCGGCCACCCTCCTGGCGATGGGCAACTGGTTCAGCGACAAGTACGCCGAGGGCACCGTCGGCCGCCGCTTCTACGCCGGCTGCCGCAATGTCGACACCGTCGAGTCCCTCGCCGCCGAGCACGCCCGCGAACTCTTCGGCGCCCGCCACGCCTACGTCCAGCCGCACTCCGGCATCGACGCCAACCTCGTCGCCTTCTGGGCCGTCCTCGCCGACCGCGTCGAGGCCCCGTTCCTGGAGAAGACCGGCGTCCGCCAGATCAACGACCTCTCCGAGGCCGACTGGGCCGAACTGCGCCAGGCCTTCGGCAACCAGCGCATGCTCGGCATGTCCCTGGACGCCGGCGGTCACCTCACCCACGGCTTCCGCCCGAACATCTCCGGCAAGATGTTCGATCAGCGCTCCTACGGCACCGACCCGGCCACCGGCCTGATCGACTACGAGGCGCTGCGCGCCCAGGCCCGCGAGTTCAAGCCGCTGATCATCGTCGCCGGCTACTCCGCCTACCCCCGTCTGGTGAACTTCCGGATCATGCGCGAGATCGCCGACGAGGTCGGTGCCACGCTCATGGTCGACATGGCCCACTTCGCGGGTCTCGTCGCCGGAAAGGTCCTCACCGGCGACTTCGACCCGGTGCCGCACGCCCAGATCGTCACCACCACCACCCACAAGTCCCTGCGCGGGCCGCGCGGCGGCATGGTGCTGTGCGACGACTCCCTCAAGGACCAGGTCGACCGCGGCTGCCCGATGGTCCTCGGCGGCCCGCTCCCGCACGTCATGGCCGCCAAGGCGGTCGCCCTCGCCGAGGCCCGCCGGCCCTCCTTCCAGGACTACGCGCAGCGCATCGTCGACAACTCCCGGGCCCTCGCCGAGGGTCTGATGCGCCGCGGCGCCACCCTCGTCACCGGCGGCACCGACAACCACCTGAACCTGATCGACGTCGCCACCTCCTACGGCCTCACCGGCCGCCAGGCGGAGGCCGCCCTGCTCGACTCGGGCATCGTCACCAACCGCAACGCCATCCCCGCCGACCCCAACGGAGCCTGGTACACCTCCGGCATCCGCATCGGCACCCCCGCGCTGACCACGCGCGGCCTGGGCATCGCCGAGATGGACGAGGTCGCCGGCCTCATCGACCGGGTCCTGACCAGCACGGAACCGGGCACCACCAAGTCGGGTGCCCCGTCCAAGGCCGCCCACGTCCTCGACCCGAAGATCGCCGACGAGATCTCCCGCCGCGCCACCGACCTCGTGGCGGGCTTCCCGCTCTACCCGGAGATCGACCTCGGCTGAGGCAGCCCGGCCCTCCTCGACGCGCCCCGCGGCGGTCCGGTCACCCACCGGGCCGCCGGGTGCCGTCGTCAGGTGTCCAGCAGCTCCTGCCTCGGTCCCGGGTCGTCCTTCCGTCGGCCCATCAGCGGCAACCGTGTCACATACGGGCGCAGCACCAGGGCCAGCGCCGCTCCGGCCACCACCCCCGGTATCGCCCACCACCAGTCGGTGCCGTCGCCCGTCGCCGGCGCGGCGCGGGTCACGGCGGCCGCAGCCGCCGCGCCCTCATCCTTTCCGGCAGCGGCCTGCTCTGTGTCCCACGGTGCCGGGTAGATCCCCGGAGCCGATCCGGTGCCCGTCCCGTCGCCCGTCACGCCCAGCGCGTACAGAAGCTTGTGCAGATCCGAAGGGTGCTCGGCGCGGTGCCAGAGGCCGTTCGACGACTCGTTGAACCGCGCCGCCGTGTGTATCCACACGTCCTGGTCCGCGTCCGCCAGGAAGACCCGGTCCACCCGCCACGGCGTCACGTCGTGCACCATCCACGTCACATTGATCAGCCGGGCCGATACCGAAGCGGCCTCCGGCGGCCTCTCACGCGTGCCCTTGCCGACGGGGCCGAGCAGCCGCTCCAGCTCGCCGTACTGCTTGTCGGAGTGGTACACCGACGCCGTCTCCTCGCTCTGCGGTGAGACCACCAGCACGCTCGTCGGGCCTCCGGCGAAGGCCGGCGACGCTCCCCACAACGTCAGGGCCAGCGCTGCCGCCAACGCCCCCATCCCCGCAGTCAGTTGTCGAACACTGCCCTTCCACCCGCGCATCCGGACCCCCACTCGGCCGGCCGAACCCCGTGCGACCCGCTCCGCGAGCCGCCTGTCACTTCTGGTACACCGCCCGAGCCGCCGGGGTTCCCATCCGCCGCCGCCCGATTTCCGGCCAACCTCGCGAGCCCGGCGGCGGATCACCCACCTGCCACGTTCAGTCACCGGCGCGCTCCACCGACCGCGCGATCTCGAGCGCCCGAGCCTTCGACGCCACCCCCTCCAGTCGCAGCGTCACCCCGTCCGCATCCCCGGTACCGCTGCCGCCACCGGCGGTCCACAGCAGGGTCGGACCGGCCGTCCGCTCCTCACGGGTGAACCGCTGCCCGTCAGCGTCCACCAGCCAGAAGCCCAGCCGATGCGGCCGGGCGAACCACAGCGCGGTGTCCGCCGTGCCGCCCGGCGCTTCGCCCTCGCCCAGCCGGAGCCACTGCGGCTGCTCCCGCACCGTCTTGGCGAAGGCGAGGTCCAACCGCGCCGGGAACTCGTCCAGCCGTGTCGTCCGCCCCCGCTCGGTCCAGCACAGGCTCACCAGGAAGCGCCCGCGCGGCAGCGCGCTCACCCCCACCGCGTCCGGAGGACCCAGCGCCTGCGGCACCAGCGGAGCGAAACCGGCCCGGCGCTCCGCCTCGCCGAGCGACACCGGCCGCCCGCAGTCCGGCACCCCGTCCCCCGGGGACGGCACCGCCGACGGGTCGTACCGCACCTCGACCCCGCCGAAGCCGAACCAGTCCGACACCGCCGCCCGCACGGGGGGCGTCAGCGCGAGCACCGTCAGCAGCCCGCACAGCGCCGCGACCAGCGACCGCCACCGCGCCCGCGTCCAGCGCCGCACCGCCCGCAGCCGCGCGCCGCCGCCCGCCGGCTCGGCGGCCGGCACCGGCAGCTCCTCGGCGAGTATCTGCCCCAGCACCCGCTCGACCATCGACTCGGTCTCCGCGGGCCCACCCGGCCCGTCCAGGGACCGGCCGAAGGCCCGCAGCTCCTCCCGCAGCCGCTCGGCCTCGCCGTCGTACCGCTCACTCACGCCTCTCACCCCCTTCCCCGGGCCGGAAGTCCGGCAGCAGGCGCTCCAGCTTGCGCAGGGCGCGGTTCAGCCGTGACTTCACCGTGCCCCGCGCCCAGCCCAGGGCCTGGGCGGTCTCCTTCTCGTCCATCTCCAGCAGATAGCGGTAGGTGACGACCAGCCGATGCTCCTCGCTCAGCGTCTCCAGGGCGGCCACCAGCGCGCCGCGACGCTCCGTCTCGAGCGTCGCGACCGCCGGATCCGCCGATTCCGGTATCACCGGCTCCGCCGCCGCGAACGCCGCCTCGCGGTCGGCGAGCGTGTACCGGCGAGCCGCCGCGCGCACTGTGTTCCGTGTCTCATTGGCCACGATCGACAGCAGCCACGGCCGGAACGCCATGCCGTCCCGGAACCGGCCCAGCGCGCAGTACGCCTTGACGAAGGCCTGCTGCACCACGTCCTCCGCGTCCGCCCCCGCCCCGAGCGCGGCGGCCGCTCTGAGCGCGATGCCCGTGTGGGCGCGCACCAGCTCCGCGTACGCCTCCGGCTCCCCGGCGCGTACGCGTGCGATCACCGCGGCCTCATCGACGATGCGGCCCCCCTCCCGCGTCCTCACGCTCTTGTTACACCGCCGGGCCCGGATCGGTTCCCACTCGGTTCCCACCTGTTTCCGGTCGGTTCCGGATCGCCTCCCGGAACCTGAGAGAATGGGGGGCATGGCCTCTGATCGACCCCGCGTGCTCTCCGGAATCCAGCCCACCGCAGGCTCGTTCCACCTCGGCAACTACCTCGGCGCCGTCCGCCAGTGGGTGGCCCTGCAGGAGACCCACGACGCGTTCTACATGGTCGTCGACCTGCACGCGATCACGCTGCCGCAGGACCCGAAGGACCTGCGCGCCAACACCCGCCTCGCCGCCGCGCAGCTGCTGGCCGCCGGTCTCGACCCCGAGCGCTGCACGCTGTTCGTCCAGAGCCACGTCCCCGAGCACGCCCAGCTCGCCTGGATCATGAACTGCCTCACCGGCTTCGGCGAGGCGAGCCGCATGACCCAGTTCAAGGACAAGTCCGCCAAGCAGGGCGCCGACCGCGCGAGCGTCGGCCTGTTCACGTACCCGATCCTGCAGGTCGCCGACATCCTGCTGTACCAGGCGCACGAGGTGCCGGTCGGCGAGGACCAGCGCCAGCACATCGAGCTCACGCGTGACCTCGCCGAGCGCTTCAACGGCCGGTTCGGCGAGACCTTCACCGTTCCGAAGCCGTACATCCTCAGGGAGACGGCGAAGATCTACGACCTGCAGGACCCGACGATCAAGATGAGCAAGTCGGCGTCCACCCCGAAGGGCCTCATCAACCTGCTCGACGAGCCGAAGACCACCGCGAAGAAGGTCAAGAGCGCGGTGACCGACACCGACACGGTGATCCGCTACGACGTCGAGAACAAGCCCGGTGTGAGCAATCTCCTCACGATCTATTCGACCCTCACCGGGGCGGGTATCACCGAACTGGAGGAGAAGTACGCCGGCAAGGGCTACGGTGCGCTCAAGACGGACCTCGCCGAGGTCATGGTCGAGTTCGTGACCCCGTTCAAGGAGCGCACCCAGCAGTACCTGGACGACCCCGAGACGCTCGACTCGATCCTGGCCAAGGGCGCGGAGAAGGCGCGTGCCGTCGCCGCGGAGACCCTCTCCCAGGCGTACGACCGGGTGGGCTTCCTGCCCGCGAAGCACTGAGCCGGGCGCTCACGAGCCGCACATCACGTCGGTTGCGCCTGCCCGCGCCACCGGCGTGGCCGTACAGTCGATAACCGGGTGTCCGACAGAACGACAGGAGACGACGTGGGGACCGTAACGATCGGCGTGTCGATCGCGGTCCCGGAGCCTCACGGCAGCGAGCTCCAGCAGCTGCGCGCGGGCTTCGGCGACGCCGCGGCTCACGGCATCCCCACGCATGTCACCCTGCTGCCGCCGACGGAGGTCGACTCCGGTGACCTGCCGGCCGTCGAGGCGCATCTGAACGAGGTCGCCGCGAGCGGCCGGCCGTTCCCGATGCGGCTGTCGGGCACGGGCACGTTCCGTCCGCTGTCGCCGGTGGTGTTCGTCCAGGTCGTCGAGGGCGCGGAGGCGTGCACGTGGCTGCAGAAGCAGGTCCGGGACGCCTCCGGTCCCGTCGCGCGTGAGCTGCAGTTCCCGTACCACCCGCACGTGACGGTGGCGCACGGCATCGAGGACGCGGCGATGGACCGCGCCTTCGAGGAACTCGCCGACTACGAGGCCGAGTGGCCCTGCACCGGCTTCGCGCTGTACGAGCAGGGCGCGGACGGGGTGTGGCGCAAGCTGCGGGAGTTCCCGTTCGGGTCCGGCGTGGTACCGCCGCAGGCGGGGTGCGTGGACCGCGGTTCCGTCTCGGCGCGCTGAGCCCCCCGCGCGCCGCTACACCGGCAGTCGCCTGAACACCCCCCGCGGCAGATGCCGCAGCACCGCCATCACCACCCGCAGCACCCCCGGCACCCACACCGTCTCCGAGCGGCGGCGCAGCCCCAGTTCGACGGCGGTCGCGACCGCCTCCGGGGTCGTCGCGAGCGGGGCCTCGGGCAGACCGGCGGTCATCCGGGTGCGGACGAAGCCGGGGCGCACGACCATGACGTGGACGCCGGTGCCCTGCAGGGCGTCGCCCAGGCCCTGGGTGAAGGTGTCCAGGCCCGCCTTGCTGGAGCCGTAGATGAAGTTGGCGCGGCGGGCGCGTTCGGCGGCGACGGAGGACAGGACCACCAGGGAGCCGTGGCCCTGGGCCTGGAGGGCCGCGGCGCACACCAGGCCCGCCGACACCGCGCCGGTGTAGTTGGTCTGCGCGACGCGCACCGCGGCCTGCGGGTCGCGTTCGTCGTGGGCCTGGTCGCCGAGGGTGCCGAAGGCGAGCAGCACCATGTCGATGTCGCCCTCGGCGAAGACCTTGCCGAGGGCCTCCTCGTGGGTGGCGGTGTCCAGCGCGTCGAAGGGGAGCGTGCGGACCTGCGCGCCCAGGCCGCGCAGGTGCTCGGCGGCCTCGTCCAGCGCGGGGGACGGGCGGGCCGCCAGCCAGACCGTGCGGGTGCGGCGGGCGATCAGCCAGCGGGCGGTGGCCAGCGCGATCTGAGACGTACCGCCGAGGACGAGCAGGGACTGGGGGAGGCCGAAGGCGTCCTTCATGACAGCAGCTCCTAGAGGTCGAGACGGCGGGCCAGGTCGGACACGAACACCCCGCGCGGGTCCAGCTCCGCGCGCAGGGCGCGGAAGTCGTCCAGACGCGGGTACATGGCGGCGAGCAGTTCCGGGCGCAGGCGGGAGTCCTTGGCGAGGTAGACGCGCCCGCCCGCGGAGGCGACCTCCTCGTCCAGCTCGTCGAGGAAGGGGCCGAGACCGGGCAGCGACGCCGGGATGTCCAGGGCCAGGGTCCAGCCCGGCACCGGGAAGGACAGCCAGCCCGGATCGGCCTCGCCGAAGCGCTTGAGGACGGCCAGGAAGGACGGGCAGCGGCGGGCCGACAGGCGCCTCACCACCCTTCTCAGCGTCTCCTCCCGGCCCTCGCCCACCACGAACTGGTACTGCACGAAGCCGCCGCGGCCGTACACCCGGTTCCAGTGCGGCACGCCGTCCAGGGGGTGGAAGAACGTGGAGATGCGCTGGAGCTCGCCGGTGCGGGAGCGGGGCGCCTTGCGGTACCAGAGCTCGTTGAACAGGCCGACGGAGGTGCGGGTGAGCAGACCGTCGGGGAAGAGGGCGGGAGGGCTCGGGAGGCGGGAGGTGCGGAAGGCCAGCGGCTGGCTGCGTGCGCGGGTGCCCTCGGGCAGCGCGTCCACAGGGGCGTGGTCGCCGCGGGTGAGGACCGCGCGGCCGGTCGCGGCGCCGCGGGCCAGCAGGTCGATCCAGGCGACCGAGTAGCGGTAGCGGTGGTCGGTCGCGGTCAGGCGGGCCATCAGGTCGTCGAGGTCGCTCGCGCGCTCGGTGTCGACCGACATCAAGGACGTCTCCACCGGCTGGAGGCGGACCGTCGCGGTCAGGATGATCCCGGTCAGGCCCATGCCGCCCGTGGTCGCGTCGAACAGGGGCGTGCCCGGGACGACCGTGCGGATCGTGCCGTCGGCGGTGAGCAGCTCCAGGGACAGCACATGGCGGGAGAAGGAGCCGGAGACGTGGTGGTTCTTGCCGTGGATGTCGGCGCCGATCGCGCCGCCGACGGTCACCTGGCGGGTGCCCGGCGTCACCGGCACGAACCAGCCGAGCGGCAGCAGCACCTCCATCAGCCGGTGCAGGGACACGCCCGCGTCGCACAGCACGGTACCGCCGTCGGCGTCGATCGCGTGCACCCGGTCCAGGCCCGTCATGTCGAGCACGGCACCGCCCGCGTTCTGCGCCGCGTCCCCGTACGCCCGCCCCAGGCCCCGTGCGATGCCCCCGCGGGCCCCGCAGTCCCGGACGGCCGCCGCGGCCTCCTCGTACGTCCGGGGGCGGATCAGCCGGGCGACGGTGGGAGCGGTGCGGCCCCATCCCGTGACGGAAACGGTCTCGGCAGGCATGGCGGCGACCGTATCGCCCCTATGTGACCGATTGGTTTTGAAACGTCATCTCCCTCCCCGAAATGGGTGATTAATGGGATGTCGCTCAATAGGGGCGGTCCTCCGGCGCGCCGGGCGTGGACAGTGAGTCCACATGGACGACCTCCACGACCTCCACCACCCGCTCGGTCTCCACGGCACGGATGCCCACGGCACGGGTCTCCGCGGCCTCGACCACCGGATCGTCGCCTCGCTCCGGGGGTGCGGCGCGGACCCGCGGGTCGCCGGTGCCGCGCGTGCGCTGTCCCGGGCGGGGGAGCACGGGGCGCTGTGGCTGGCGGCGGGCCTCACCGCCGCCGCAGTGGACCGCAGAAGGCGCCGCGCGTGGCTGCGCGGTACGGCGCTCACCGCGGGCGCCCACGCCGTCAGCATGGGCGTGAAACGGGTCGTGCGCCGTCCGCGCCCCTCGCATGTCGAACCACTCGTCGGCACGGTCGGCCGGCACTCCTTCCCCAGCTCGCACGCCACCTCCGCGGCGGCGGCCGCCGTCGCCTTCGGGGCGCTGGGCGCACCCGCGGCGGCGCCGCTGGCCGCGGCCGTGTGCCTCTCGCGGCTCGTGGCGGGCGTCCACTACCCCTCGGACGTGGCGGCAGGGGCCGCCCTGGGCGCGCTGACGGCCCGGCTCGGCGTCCGCTGGATCAAGGAGGGCGCCCATGGCTGACACCACGCTCCTGCGCCAGCGCGCCCCCCGCGAACAGCCGCCACCACCGCACGGGCGCGGGCTCCTCAAGGGCCTGCTGATCACCGCACGCCCCAAGCAGTGGGTCAAGAACGTCCTGGTGATCGCCGCCCCGGCCGCCGCCGGTGAACTCCTCTCCCGGCACACCCTGAGCCGGCTCGCCCTCGTCTTCGCCCTCTTCACCGCCTGCGCCGCGGCCGTCTACCTGCTCAACGACGCCCGCGACGCCGAGGCCGACCGCGCCCACCCCACCAAACGCCACCGCCCGGTCGCCGCGGGCCAGGTGCCCGTGCCCGTCGCCTACGCCGCCGGCGCCGTCCTCGGCGTCCTCGCGCCGCTCGCCGCCGCCTGGCTGTGCACCCCGGAGGTCGCCGCGCTGCTGGCCGCCTACCTCGGCATGCAACTGGCGTACTGCATCAGCCTCAAGCACGTCCTGGTCGTCGACCTCGTCGTCGTCACCACCGGCTTCCTGATGCGGGCCGTGAGCGGCGGGCTCGCCCTCGGCATCCCGCTGTCGCGCTGGTTCCTGATCACCACCGGATTCGGCGCGCTGTTCATGGTGGCCGCCAAGCGCTACTCCGAGGCCGTGCAGATGGCCGGAAGACAGGGCGCCACGCGCGCCTTGCTCACCGAGTACTCCACCGGCTACCTCCGCTTCGTCTGGCAGCTCGCCGCCGGGGTCGCCGTGCTCGGCTACTGCCTGTGGGCCCTGGAGGAGGGCGGGGTGCCGCACACCAGCGTGCTGCCCTGGCGGCAGCTGTCCGTGGTCGCCTTCGTCCTCGCGGTGCTGCGCTACGCCGTCTTCGCCGACCGGGGCACCGCCGGTGAACCCGAGGACGTGGTGCTGCGGGACCGGGCGCTCGCCGTGATCGGCGCGGTGTGGGTGGCCATGTACGCCCTGGCGGTGGCGAATTGGTAGCCGGTGCGCCTGCGCCGTCGGCAGACCGTCGGCGTGATGCGAGGCCCGCACGGAGGACAGACCGACGGCGTGAGCTGGCCGGCTTCGCCGCCGCCGGACTGCTCGCCTACGCCGTCGACCTCGCCCTGTTCACCTTCCTGCGCGGCCCCGCCGGTGCCGACCCGCTCACCGCCAAGGCACTGTCCTTCATGGCGGGTTGCACGGTGGCCTACGCGGGCAACGCGCTCGGCCCCTACCGGACCGCACGCACGCGTGCCGGGGTGCGCACCTTCGCGGTGTTCTGCGCCGTGAACCTCGCGGGCGCCGCCGTGCAACTGCTCTGCCTGGCCGTCAGTCACTACGGCCTCGGCCTCACCTCCCAGCGCGCCGACACCGTCTCCGGGGCCGTCATCGGCATGGCCCTGGCAACCATGCTGCGGTTCTGGGGCACCAGAACATTGGTCTTCCACAACAGGGGCAGGGGCGGATCATGGACTGGCTGAAGAAACTTCCGGTCGTCGGGCCGTGGTTCGCACGGCTGATGCTCACGCACGCGTGGCGGACGTACGAGCGGATGGACCGCGTGCACTGGACCCGGCTGGCCGCCGCGATGACCTTCACCAGCTTCGTCGCGCTGTTCCCGCTGCTCACCGTGGCCGCCGCGATCGCCGCCGCCACCCTGAGCGAGCAGCAGCAGGACACCCTCCAGGACAAGATCGCCGAACAGATCCCCGGCATCGCCGACCGGCTGAACCTCGACGGCCTCGTACAGAACGCCGGCACCGTCGGTCTGATCGCCGGTGTGCTGCTGCTGTTCACCGGCGTCAGCTGGGCCGGGTCCACCCGGGAGTGCCTGCGGGCGGTGTGGGAGCTGCCCGACGAGGAGGAGAACCCGGTCCTGCGCAAGGGCAAGGACCTGGGCATCCTCCTGGGACTCGGCGGCGCGCTGCTGATCACCCTGGGCGCCTCCACCGTCGCCTCGGCGCTGGTCGGCCGGATCAGCGACGGGATCGGCCTGGAGGAGGGCGGCTGGGGCGGCGTCCTGCTGCGGATCGCCGCCTTCGCCGTCGCCGTCGGCGCGGACTTCCTGCTCCTGCTGTACGTGCTGACCCTGCTGCCCGGCGTCGAACCCACCCGGCACCGCCTGTTCGTGGCGGCCCTCACCGGAGCGGTCGGCTTCGAGCTGCTGAAGCTGCTGCTCAGCGGTTATCTGCAGGGCGTGGCAGCGAAGAGCATGTACGGCGCGTTCGGCGTCCCGGTCGCCCTGCTGCTGTGGATCAACTTCACGTCGAAACTCGTCCTGTTCTGCGCCGCCTGGACGGCGACCCCGAGCAAGGAGGCCGAGGCCGCCGTGACCGGCGGGGCGGCCGAGGTCACGGACGGGAGCGGCGGCGCACCAGGTCCGGCAGCGGCCAGCGGCGGTTGACCAGGAACGCACCTGCCGCGAGCAGCGCCAGCACACCACCGGTGATCGCGAGCGCCACCCCGATCCCACTGGAGCCGCCCTGGAACGGGGCGCTCGCCACCGGCTTCGCACCACCGCCCGCCGCCCCCTGCGACGAGCCCCCCGCCTCACCGGCAGAGGCGCCGGCCCCCGCCTGGCCACCGGCCTGCGCGGCACCCTTCGGCGGCACCAGCTCACCCACCGGCTCCACCTTCCCGGCGGCCTTGAACCCCCAGTCGAACAGCTTCGCGGTCTCCTTGTAGACCTCGTTGCTCTCGTTCTTCTCCGGGTTCATCACGGTGACCAGCAGCACCTTGCCGTCGCGTTCGGCGACACCGGTGAAGGTGGCGCCCGCGTTGGTGGTGTTGCCGTTCTTCACGCCCGCGATGCCCTGGTAGACGGGCACGTCCGTGTCGCCGGTCAGCAGCCGGTTGGTGTTCTGGATCTCGAAGGTCTCCCGGACCTTCTTGCCCTTCTTGCTCTTCTTCGTCTCACCGGGGAACTTCGCGCGGACCGTCGAGGCGTACTCGCGGAAGTCCTTCTTCTGCATCCCGGAGCGGGCGATCAGCGTCAGGTCGTACGCGGAGGACACCTGGCCCTCGGCGTCGTAGCCGTCCGGACTGACCGCGTGGGTGTCGAGGGCCTGCAGTTCCTCGGCGTGCTCGTTCATCTCCCGGACGGTGTTCTCGACGCCGCCGTTCATCGCCGACAGCACGTGCACGGCGTCGTTGCCGGAGCGCAGGAACACGCCGAGCCACAGGTCGTGGACGGTGTAGGTCTCGTCCTCCTTGATCCCGACCATGCTGGAACCGGAGCCGATCCCCGCCAGGTCGGAGGGGACGACCTTGTGCTTCTCCGTCTTGGGCCACTTCGGCAGCAGGGTGTCCGCGAACAGCATCTTCAGGGTGCTCGCCGGGGCCAGCCGCCAGTGCGCGTTGTGCGCGGCGAGCACCTCGCCCGACTCGGCGTCGGCGACGATCCAGGACCGCGCGGATATGCCCTTCGGCAGCACCGGCACACCGGTCGCGAGATTGACCTGCGTGCCCGGCTGCCCGAGCCGGGCGCCGCCGATCGTCGACATCTTCGCCGGGGGCGCGGCCGACGGGCTCGTCGTGGGGCTCGGTGCCGCGACGGCGGCGGGCGCGGTCAGCGCGGCGGACACGAGGGCGGCGGAAGCGGCCAGCAGCGATCGCCGGACGGTGTTCTTGGGTGCGGGCACGGTCGGAAACGTACATGCCGTCTCCGGGCCCGTCGTCGCCCGGTCCCCACCCCGGGCAGGATTTCGGACAGCCCCCGGTGATACTGGACCCATGAAGCTCAGCCGCCCCGTGTCCTGGTTCCTGCTCGCTTTCGGGGTGTGGAGCTGGGTCATCTGGATCACTTTCGTCAAGAACCTGGTCAAGGACAGCAGCGGACTCGCCTTCGACGACGGTGAGCCCACGGCGTACTTCTGGGTGCACCTGCTGCTCGCCGTCGTCTCCTTCGTATTGGGGACGGTCATCGGGGGCATCGGGTTGCGCGGACTGCGCGCACTGAGCCGGACGTCACGGACGTCCTGACCGGAAACAGGGGAACTGGGCACCGTGGCCGTCGTTTTCGTCCTCATCGCACTGCTGGTCCTGGCCGTCCTGGTGACGGGCAACTGGTACGTGTGGCGCCGACTCTTCCGGGACACCACCCGGGGACCGGGCGCACTGCGCCGCGCGGGCGCGGTGGTGATCGTCGGCGGCTGGGTGCTGACCATCGGCGCCCTCGTGGCCGAGCGGGCCGGGGCCCCGTTCTGGCTCCAGCAGACCCTGGCCTGGCCCGGCTTCCTGTGGCTGGCCCTCGCCCTGTACCTGGTGCTGGCGGTCCTCGCCGGCGAGCTCGTACGCCCGGTCCTGCGGAGGTTGCTCGAGCGCCGGGCGCGGCGGGCGGTGCCGGTTCGGGAGCAGGCGCCGACGCCGATACCGGCGGGCACGGCGCCGTCTCCGGCCGCCGAGACCCCGGACAGCCCGCACGGCCAGGACAGCCCGGACGCTCCCGAGAGCTCCGGCGATCCCGGGGCACCCACCGGCCTCACTGACTCCACCGGTCCCATCGACCCCTCCCGCCGTCTCTTCGTCTCCCGTGTCGTCGGCGGGGCCGCCGCTGCCGCCGCCGTGGCGACCGTCGGGTACGGCACCTACGGCGTGCTGAGCGGGCCGAAGGTCAAGCGGGTCACCGTGCCGCTCGCCAAGTTGCCGCGGGCGGCGCACGGTTACCGGATCGCGGTGGTCAGCGACATCCACCTGGGCCCGGTCCTAGGCCGCGGCTTCGCGCAGAAGGTCGTCGACACGATCAACGCGACGCAGCCCGACCTGATCGCCGTCGTCGGCGACCTGGTGGACGGCAGCGTGAAGGACCTCGGTCCGGCCGCCGCGCCCCTCGCGCAGCTGACCGCACGGCACGGCTCCTTCTTCGTCACCGGCAACCACGAGTACTTCTCCGGCGCCGAGCAGTGGGTCGATGAGGTCCGCCGGCTCGGCCTGCGCCCGCTGGAGAACGCCCGCACGGAACTGCCGCACTTCGACCTCGCGGGCGTCAACGACTTGGCCGGCGAGGACGAGGGCCAGGGCCCCGACTTCGCCCGCGCCCTCGGCGACCGCGACCGCACGCGGGCGTGCGTGCTGCTCGCCCACCAGCCGGTGCAGATCCACGAGGCCGTCGACCACGGCGTCGACCTCCAGCTCTCCGGCCACACCCACGGCGGGCAGCTGTGGCCCGGCAACCTCGTCGCCGCCTCCGCCAACCCGACCGTCGCGGGCCTGGACCGCTACGGCGACACCCAGCTCTACGTCAGCCGCGGCGCCGGCGCCTGGGGGCCGCCCACCCGCGTGGGCGCCCCGTCCGACATCACGGTGATCGAGCTGGCGTCCCGTCAGGCCTGACCGGGCGCCTTGGTAGCGTGCGACGGACCGCTGCTCACCGTCCCCGGGGGGGAACCAATGGCCCGCGTCCGCACGGCACTTGTCCTGATCGACCTCCAGCGGTGGATCGTCGACATGCCGTGGCAGCCGGTCGACGGCACCACGGTCGTCGCAGCGTGCGGGCGGCTGCGTGAGCACTTCACGGCCGACGCCGCCTCCACCGTCGTCCTCGTCCGGCACGTGAGTGCCGACGGGGCGGACGGTGGCGTCAGCGCCCCGCGCAACCAGCTGGTCCCGGAGTGCGCGCCGCGCGACGGCGACCACCTGGTGACCAAGACCGCTCTCGACGCCTTCGAGGGCACCGGCCTGCACGAGATGCTGCGCGCCGAGGACGTCACCGACCTGGTGATCGCCGGCCTGTCCACCGCGCACGGGGTCGCGGCCACCGCCGCCACGGCCCTGCGCCTCGGCTACGGCGTGACGGTCGCCGACGACGCCACCGCGAGCGTGAACGAGGCGCAGCACCGCACCGCGCTCCAGCAGCTCACCACGCTCGGCTCCCGCACCGCCCGGGTCGCGGACCTCGTGGCCGCGCCCGCTCGCTGAACGCCGCCTCACGGGGGCGTCGCCGGCACCGGTACCGCGTCCTCGCCGGCCGTCGGCTCGTCCGCCGGCTCCCCGGCGCCCGGGACCTCCCGCACCGGCAGCGTCACCGTCACCGCCAGCCCTTCACCCGGCGCCGTGCGGACGCTCACCTCGCCGCCGTGGGCGTGGACCACGCCCTGCACGATCGCCATGCCCAGGCCGCTGCCCGCGCCGCCGCCCGCCCGGAAGAAGCGGTCGAAGACCCGGGCCGCGTCCTCCGCCGAGAGCCCCGGCCCGTCGTCCTCCACCCACAGCCGTACGGCATCCTCCGTACGGGTCACGCCGAGCCGCACCGGCACCTGCGCGGGCGTGTGGGTGCGGACGTTGGCCAGCAGATTGCCCAGCACCTGCCGCAGCCCCGACTCGTCGGCCCGCACCAGCACCGCGCCCTCGGCCTCGACGCTCACGGGCCGATCCGGCTGCTGCACCCGCAGATCCTGTGCCGCGTCCCGCACCAGCCGGCTCACGTCCATGTCCCGCAGCCGCAGTTCGGGCCGCTGGTCCAGCCGCGCCAGCACCAGCAGCTCGTCGACGAGCCGGCCCATCCGGTCGGACTCCGCCATCATCCGGTCCCAGGCGCGCCTGCGTTCGTCCGGCTCGCGCAGCATCCCCCGGTCGTACAGCTGGAGATAGCCGCGGATGGCGGCGAGCGGGGTCCGCAGCTCGTGCGAGGCGTCGGCGACGAAACGGCGCAGCTGGGCCGCGCTGCGCTCGCGCGTGCGGTAGGCCGACTCGACCTGCTGGAGCATGGAGTTGAGGGCGAGCCGCAGCTGCTCCACCTCCAGGATCGGGTCCCGGCTGGAGGGCACCCGCCGGGTCAGATCGCCCTCGGCGATCGCCGACGACGTCTCCACCATGTCCTCCAGCGGCCGCATCCGGCGGCGCACACTCCACATCGTCACGCACGCCAGCAGCAGCAACAGCAGCGTGCCGATGGCGAGATCGAACTTGACCGCCTTGGTGACGCCCTGCCGCAGGGACTCGGTCGAGGTGGCCATCAGGATGTACGTCCCGTCCGCGAGCCGGGTAGCGGTCGCCCGGTAGGCGGCGCCGCTCACGGTCACGTCGCGCGGCTCGGGATCGGCGGCCAGCGGGCGCGGGTCGCCCACCGTCTCCGCGAAGGAGCGCTGCGCCGGTGTCGGCTCGAAGCCGAACACGCCGACGGTCTCGCCGCGTGCGTCGACGGCGGCGAACAGCGAGTCGGGCGTGCCCTCCCGGTCCCACTCCGGCTCCACCCGCTCCCGGAAGAAGCTCAGCACGCTCAGCGAGTCGATCTGCCGCAGCGTCAGCTGCGAGCCGCCCAGCGAGTCACGGGTCTGGGTGAGCTCGGAGTCGATCTGGTCGAGCAGGTAGTAGCGCATGCCCCACACGCTGACCACGGTGGCCGCCACGATGCCGAGCGCCAGCAGCACCACGTTCGCCAGAGTCAGTCGCCCGCGCAGCGAGTGGATGCCCCGCCCGCAGCCCGGCCTCGGCACCCTGAACCGCCTCATGCCAGCCCGTATCCGACCCCGCGCCGGGTGGTGATCACCGGCGGGCCGAGGGCGTGCAGCTTGCGCCGCAGATAGCTGATGTAGGTCTCCACGACGGTCGACTCCGGCGGGGTGTGCTCGTACTGCCAGACGTGGCGCAGCAGTTGCTCCTTCGGCACGATCCGGCCGCCGTTGCGCACCAGGAAGCGCAGCAGCGCGTACTCGGTGGGGGTGAGCTCCACCGTGTGCCCGGCGCGGCGCACCGAGTACGTCGTCTCGTCCAGCTCCAGGTCGCCGTAGCGCAGCGGCGCCCGCTGCGGCAGGACGTCGGCGGGCCGGGTGCGGCGCAGGACCGCGGTGATCCGCGCGACGACCTCGTCGATGTTGAACGGTTTGGTGATGTAGTCGTCGCCGAAGCCGAGGGCGCCCACGATCTCCGCGGGTGCGTCACGCGCGGTGAGGAACACCAGGGCCGTCTCGGGCCGCCGCGTGCGCAGTTCACGTCCCAGCGCCCGCCCGTCACCGTCCGGGAGCATCACGTCGAGCAGGGCCGCGTCGGGCGCGGTGTGCTCGGTGAGCGCGAGCGCCTCGCGCACGGTGCCCGCCGTCATGACCTCGAACCGGTGGTAGCGCAGGGCGATGGCGAGGACGTCCGCGATGCTCTCCTCGTCCTCGACCACCAGCACGGTGCCTGGAGCCGTCGTCATGCCCCCAGTATCGGCGGCACCACCGACAGCCGTACCGCTTCCGTGCTTTGGAGTTCCTTGAGAGTCCGCCGTGTCGGATGTCCCCTCGCACGTGCCGCCACGGATGCTGCTGCGCAGGACCTGGGGGACCTACCGAGCAACCGAAGGAGCTCAAACGTGGCGGTATTGGCACGCTGGTGCTATCGGCATCGGCTGGTGGTCCTGTTGCTGTGGGTGGGGGCGCTGTTCGGACTCGCGGTGACGGCGAGCGGCGCGGGCACGAACTACGCGAACGTCTTCTCCCTGCCGGACACCGACTCCAAGCGGGCGTACGACCTGATGGAGAAGGCGTTCCCGGAACGCGCGGGGGACACCGACACGGTGGTGTGGAAGGTCGACGAGGGTTCCGTGCGCGACGACGCCGTGCGGTCCCGGATCGCCCCGGCGCTCGCGGAGATCGGCCGCATGGAGGGCGTCGGTGAGGTCACCGACCCCTACGGGGCGCGGGGCGCGGCGCAGATCAGCCGGGACGGGCGGATCGCCTACGCGCAGGTGACGTTCGCCGAACAGGCGGACGCGGTGCCGAAGGAACTGGTGCAGGACGTCGTCGACACGGCCAAGGACGCGGCCGGCGACGGACTTCAGGTGGAGCTGGGCGGCCAGGCCATCACCCGCGTCCAGGAACCGCCCACGGGAACGGCCGAGTTGGTCGGCATCCTCGCGGCGGCCGTGGTGCTGTTCGTGGCGTTCGGGTCGCTGTTCGCGATGCTGCTGCCGATCGTGGTCGCCGTCTTCGGCGTCGGCACCGGCATGTTCGGCACCCAGCTGCTCAGCCATGTCACCGACGTGCCCGAACTCGCCTCGCTGCTGGCCACGTTGATCGGCCTGGGCGTCGGCATCGACTACGCCCTGTTCATCGTCACCCGGCACCGGCGCGGCATCCTGCGCGGCGCCGACCCCGAGGAGGCGGCGGTCACCGCCCTCAACACCTCCGGCCGGGCGGTGCTGTTCGCCGGCGGCACGGTCTGCATCGCGCTCGCCGGGATGCTGGTGACGAACCTGCGCTTCCTGGACGGTGTGGTCATCGGCACCTCGCTCACCGTCGTGCTCAGCGTGCTCGCGGCCGTCACCCTGCTGCCGGCGCTGCTCGGACTCCTCGGCCACCGGGTGCTCAGCCGCCGCCAGCGGCGCCGGCTCGCCGCCCAGGGGCCCGAGACGGAGCAGGCGAGCGGCCTCGCCGCCCGCTGGGCCGCCGGCGTCCAGCGGCGCCCGCGCTCCGTCGCCGTGCTGGCCGTGGTCCTGATGGCCGCCCTCGCCGTCCCGCTGCTGTCGCTGCGCCTCGGCACGGTCGACCAGGGCAACGACGAGGCGTCCACGACCACCAGGAAGGCCTACGACCTGCTCGCCGAGGGCTTCGGTCCCGGCTTCAACGGCCCCCTCCAGGTGGTGGTCGACGGCGAGGCGTCCCCGAGTCTCGTGACGGCGGTGGAGCGGACCGAGGGCGTCGCCCAGGTCGCCGCCGCACCGCCCGCGAACGGCGTCACGGTCCTCCAGGTGGTGCCCACCACGTCCCCGACGGACGAACGGACGGACCGGCTGATCGACACCCTGCGCGAGGACGTCATCCCCGGCGCGGGCGCCGAGGCCCATGTGGGCGGTGTGACCGCCGTGTCCAAGGACTTCGCCTCCGTCACCGGCGACCGCCTGCCCCTGTTCGTCGCCACGATCATCGGCCTCGGTTTCCTGCTCCTGCTCGTCGCGTTCCGCTCGCTGGTGGTGCCGTTGACGGCGGCGCTGATGAACCTGCTCGCGGCGGCGGCCTCCTTCGGCGTCCTGGTGGCGATCTTCCAGTGGGGCTGGGGCCTGGACCTGCTCGGCCTCGGCAAGGAGGGCCCGATCGCGGCCTTCCTGCCGATCATCATGCTCTCGCTCCTGTTCGGCCTGTCCATGGACTACCAGGTGTTCCTGGTGAGCCGGATGCACGAGGAGTGGGTGCACACGCGGGACAACGCCCGCGCGGTCCGCGTCGGTCTCGCCGAGACCAGCCGGGTCATCAACTCCGCGGCCCTGATCATGGTGTGCGTCTTCCTCGCCTTCGTGCTCAGCGGCGACTACGGGGCCGCCATGGCGGGCGTCGGCCTGGCCGCCGCGGTCGCGCTGGACGCGTTCATCCTGCGCACGGCGCTGGTGCCGGCCGTGATGCATCTGCTCGGCACGTCCAACTGGTGGCTGCCGGCCTGGCTGGACCGGCGGCTGCCGCATCTGGCGGTCGAACCGAAGGAGGACACGGCGAAGGCGGCCCCGGAACCGCGGACCCCCGGTGCGTCCTCCGTCGTACACGGCTTCGTCCGCACCGCCGACGGCGAGCCGGTGGACGGCGCGGCGGTCACGCTGCTGACGGCGGGCGGACGCCAGCTGGACCGCGTGGTGTCCCTGGCCGACGGCGCGTACATCCTGTCCGTGCCGGGCCCGGGCACCTACCTGATCGCGGTCACCGCCACCCCGTTCGCCTCCCGCGCGGCGCACGTCACGGTGTCCGACGGCCCGACGGTGTACGACGTGGAGCTCGCCGTGGGCGACATGGACCCGGTCAACTGACCTGTCCGGGGGCGCCCGTCGCCGTCACGGCCGGCGGCCGGCGGGCGCCCGCTTCCTCGCCGGGTCGGGCAGCGCCCCGGTCATCCCCGGCAGGAACTCCGTGAACAGCTCGTGCACGTCCCGTACGAGGGGCCGCAGCACGCGGAAACGGGCCAGCGCGACACCGCGTGCGGTGAGCCGGGCGCCGCGCTCGGCGAGCCGGTAGCTGCGCTCGCGGCCCTCGGTCCGGTCGAAGATCCAGTAGAGGCACAGCCCCATCTGGGCGAGCCACATCAACTCGGGCAGGATGTCGCGCAGTTCCTCGGGCACCTTCGTCCTCGTCCCGGCGAGGACCGCGCGGTGCACGCTGATCGCCTCGGTGCGCGCGTGCTCCGACTCCGGCGAGAACGGGCTGAGCGGGCTGTCCGGGTCGGCGGCGTTCTTGAAGAACTGCACCGCGAACTCGTGGTACGGCGTGGCGATGTCCAGCCACGCCTTCAGCACGCCCGCGAGCCGCGCCTCCAGGTCGGTCTCCCGTGCCAGGACCTCCCGGACCGCCTGCTGGTGCTCGGCGGCGATCCGGTCGTAGAAGCCCTGGATGAGGTGTTCCTTGCCGTCGAAGTAGTAGTACGCGTTGCCGACGGAGACCCCGGCCTCCTTGGCGATGGCCCGCATGGTCGTCTTGTCGTACCCGCGCTCCTGGAACAGCCGCATGGCCGTCTCCAGGATCAGGGCACGGGTCTGCTCGGACTTGCTGGGTGCGCCACCGTCGCCGGGGCCGTCGTTCTTCACGGGCACGGAAAGGAGCCTAACGCCAGGAACAGGGGCCGCAGGACGGGCGCTCAGTGCGTGGAGCAGGAGCCGTCCGCGCACCCGGGAGGCATGTAGTGCCAGCCGTCGCGGGGATCGTACGCCCACCCCTCGCGGCGCGGATACGCCTGCCCGCCCCACCGCGCCCCGGACGGCCACTGGGCCCCGCGCCACTTGGCGGCGGCGAGCACGGCCCCCTTGGCGAGCCGGGCCCCCGAGGGGGTGCTCAGCCGGTGTGCGAGGGGACGGTGCTCACGCAGCGCCCACAGGGTGACGATCCAGGCTGCGGCGCCCCGGTAGACCTGCCCGGCGTCCCCGACGACGGTGATCTCCTCGAGAGTGCTCCGGTGATCGAGCCCGGGGAAGCGCTCCCGCGCCGCCTCGGACCCCGCCGGGACCAGCTCCAGCGGCACCAGCTGCGGCTGGCGCACCAGCCAGTCCCGCACGAAGCGGCACAGCGAGCACTCGGCGTCGTACAGCACGGTGAGCCGGCGGACCGGGACGCGCACCGCGTCCCGGTCCTCGGCGGTGGCCGCCACGGCGCTCACACCCCGGCCGACGGGGCCACCCAGTCCTGCGCCGGTACGGGCGGCACCTGCTCCCGCTCCATCACCCCGCGTCGCCGGATCCGGTTGAGGACGTACACGTTGCCCAGGTGCATCACGCCGAGCACCAGCAGCACCACCCCGAGCTTGGCCGACAGCGCCTCGAAGATCCCGCGGGTGTCGTCGATCGACCCGCTGTCGTTCAGGTACAGCGCCACGAAGCCGAGGTTGACCAGATAGAAGCCCACCACCAGCAGGTGGTTGACCGCGTCCGCCAGCTTCTCGTTCCCCTTCAGCACATCGGCGAGGAACACCCGCCCGTTCCTGCTGAGCGTGCGCGCCACCCACACGGTCAGCGCGATGCTGACCACCAGATAGATGACATAGGCGACGACCGTACGGTCCATGATCCCCCAGCCTTTCTTGAACGCGTTCAAAACGCTGACAGGATGACTGTAGCCCCCTTTTTTGAACATGTTCAACAGAGGTTCGCGTGCCGTGCGTCACGTACATGGCGAAGGGCCCCGCCTCCACAGGAGACGGGGCCCTCACGGACGTACAGCCGACGTCGGCCTCAGTAGCGGCGCGTGATCAGCGCTCGCTTCACCTCGGCGATCGCCTTCGTGACCTCGATACCGCGCGGACAGGCGTCCGTGCAGTTGAAGGTGGTGCGGCAGCGCCAGACGCCGTCGCGGTCGTTGAGGATCTCCAGGCGCTGCTCGCCGGCCTCGTCACGCGAGTCGAAGATGAAGCGGTGCGCGTTGACGATGGCGGCCGGGCCGAAGTACTGGCCGTCGTTCCAGAAGACCGGGCAGGACGTGGTGCAGGCCGCGCACAGGATGCACTTCGTGGTGTCGTCGAAGCGCTCGCGGTCCTCCGCCGACTGCAGACGCTCACGCGTCGGCTCGTTGGTGTCCTTCGTGATCAGGAAGGGCATCACGTCCCGGTACGCCTGGAAGAACGGCTCCATGTCCACGACCAGGTCCTTCAGGACCGTCAGGCCCTTGATGGGCTCGACCGTGATCGGCTTCTCCGGGTTGATGTCCTTGATCAGCGTCTTGCACGCCAGGCGGTTCTTGCCGTTGATCCGCATGGCGTCCGAGCCGCAGATGCCGTGGGCGCAGGAGCGGCGGAAGGTCAGCGTGCCGTCCAGATCCCACTTGATCTTGTGCAGGCCGTCGAGGACACGCTCCTTGGGGTCGATCTCCAGCTGGAAGTCTTCCCAGGTCGCCTCCGCCGAGACCTCCGGGTTGAACCGGCGGATCCGGAAGGTGACGGTGATGTAGGGCGAGTCGGCGAAACCGGGCTCGGGCTTGCCGGCCGCGTCCGCCTTGTCCAGAACAGGGGTAGCCATCAGTACTTACGCTCCATCGGCTGGTAGCGGGTCTGGACGACCGGCTTGTAGTCCAGACGGACGGTCTCGGAGCCGTCGGCGCCGACCTCGCGGTACGCCATGGTGTGGCGCATGAAGTTGACGTCGTCGCGGTTCGGGTAGTCCTCGCGGTAGTGACCGCCGCGCGACTCCTTGCGGGCGAGGGCGGACACCGCCATGACCTCGGCGAGGTCCAGCAGGTTGCCCAGCTCGATCGCTTCCAGCAGGTCCGTGTTGAACCGCTTGCCCTTGTCCTGGATGGCGACGTTCTTGTAGCGCTCGCGCAGCTCGGCGATCTTCTCGACCGCCGTCTTGATCGTCTGCTCGGTGCGGAACACCATGACGTTGGCGTCCATGGTCTCCTGCAGCTCCTTGCGGAGCTGGGCCACCCGCTCGGTGCCGGTGGAGGAGCGCAGCCGCTCGATCTGCCCGACGACGAAGGCCTCCGGGTCCTCCGGCAGCTCCACGAAGTCGGCCCGCTGCGAGTACTCCGCCGCCGCGATACCGGCCCGCTTGCCGAACACGTTGATGTCCAGCAGCGAGTTGGTGCCCAGGCGGTTGGCGCCGTGCACGGACACGCACGCGACCTCACCGGCCGCGTACAGGCCCGGGACGACCGTGGTGTTGTCCGCCAGGACCTCACCCTCGACGTTCGTCGGGATGCCGCCCATCGCGTAGTGCGCCGTGGGCTGGATCGGGATGGGGTCCGTGTACGGCTCGATACCGAGGTACGTCCGCGCGAACTCGGTGATGTCCGGCAGCTTGGCGTCCAGCTGCTCCGGCGGCAGGTGCGTCAGGTCCAGGTAGACGTGGTCGCCCTCGGGACCGCAGCCGCGGCCCTCACGGATCTCCGTGTAGATGGAGCGGGAGACGACGTCGCGCGAGGCGAGGTCCTTCATGACCGGCGCGTACTTCTCCATGAAGCGCTCGCCGTCCTTGTTGCGCAGGATGCCGCCCTCACCGCGGGCACCCTCCGTCAGCAGGATGCCCATGCGCCAGATACCGGTCGGGTGGAACTGGAAGAACTCCATGTCCTCCAGCGGGATGCCCCGCCGGTAGACGGCCGCCTGGCCGTCACCGGTCAGCGTGTGCGCGTTGGACGTCACCTTGAAGAACTTGCCGCAGCCGCCCGAGGCGTAGATCACGGCCTTCGCCTGGAAGACGTGGATCTCACCGGTGGCCAGCTCGTACGCCACCACACCGGCCGAGCGCTTCACGCCGTCGACCTCGGTGATCAGCTGGTCGAGGACGTAGAACTCGTTGAAGAACTCCACGCCCTCCTTCACGCAGTTCTGGTACAGCGTCTGGAGGATCATGTGGCCGGTGCGGTCCGCGGCGTAGCAGGACCGGCGGACCGGGGCCTCGCCGTGGTTGCGGGAGTGACCGCCGAAGCGGCGCTGGTCGATGGTGCCGTTCGGGGTGCGGTTGAACGGCAGGCCCATCTTCTCCAGGTCGAGGACGGAGTCGATGGCCTCCTTCGCCAGGATCTCGGCGGCGTCCTGGTCGACCAGGTAGTCACCGCCCTTGACCGTGTCGAAGGTGTGCCACTCCCAGTTGTCCTCCTCCACGTTGGCCAGCGCGGCGGCCATGCCGCCCTGCGCGGCGCCCGTGTGGGAGCGGGTGGGGTAGAGCTTGGTCAGGACAGCGGTGCGGCTGCGCTTCGTCGACTCGATGGCGGCGCGCATACCGGCGCCACCGGCGCCGACGATGACGGTGTCGTACTTGTGGATCTTCATGATTCTCGCAGCCCCGTGCCTAGCGGATGTTCGGGTCGAAGGTGAAGATCACCAGCGTGCCCAGCAGGATGGTGAACACCGTGGCGGTGTAGAGCAGGCCCTTGAGCCACAGCCGGGTGTTCGGCCGCTCCGCGTAGTCGTTGATGACCGTGCGCAGGCCGTTCGCGCCGTGCAGCATCGCGAGCCACAGCATCAGCAGGTCCCAGACCTGCCAGAAGGGGCTCGCCCAGCGGCCGGCCACGAAGGCGAAGCCGATCTTGGACACGCCGCCGTCCAGCACCAGCTGGATCAGCAGGTGACCGATGACCAGCACGACCAGCACGACGCCCGACAGGCGCATGAACAGCCACGCGGCCAGCTCGAAGTTGCCGCGGGTGGTCTTCGGGGTCTTCTTGGTGCGCTTGCGCGGGGGCTCGATGACCGGCGCCGGGTTGTCGACGGAGTAGAGGGACGCGCCCTCGACGGGGCCGATTCCCGAGGCGGAGGTTTCAGTCGTGGACATTGGCGTCAGCTCCCGAACAGTTCACGAGCGGCGTGACCGAGGACGGGGTAGATCGCCCCGAGCATCAGCACGACCCACACGGCGACGACGGTCCAGAGCATCTGCTTCTGGTACCGGGCGCCCTTGATCCAGAAGTCGACGGCGATGACACGCAGGCCGTTGAGCGCGTGGAAGAGGATGGCGGCGACGAGGCCGTACTCCAGCAGCGCGACGATCGGCGTCTTGTACGTGGCCACGACGGTGTCGTAGGCCTCCGGGGACACCCGCACGAGGGCGGTGTCCAGCACGTGAACGAACAGGAAGAAGAAAATGAGGACGCCGGTGACTCGGTGAGCCACCCAGGACCACATTCCTTCCCGGCCGCGGTACAGCGTTCCAGCCGGCACGGAAGTTTCCTCCGGGAGCGGGGATTGGGGCCGCGCCGGCTTTGTCGTGTCGGTCGGGCCCGGCCGGGTACGGTCCACCGGCCCCCAGCATCGTAGCGACGGTTGCCTGCGGCGCTCACAGGGGGCCTCGCGGTGTGATCAAAGTGGCACGCGTCTGGGCTAGGGAGCGGCTACCGGGGTGGGGTTTGCGGTGGTTTGCCGGGTGCGGCGTGTCAGTGGCCGGTCGCGCGGTTCCCCGCGCCCCTGAGGGCGTGCCGCAGCCGTTGCTTGGCCAGTCCACGGAGTTCGTCGGCCACCACGGACCGTTCCTCTTCCGGATCGTTCGCCAATCGTGACCGGATGGCCTCGAGGACATGGTCCAGGGACTCCTGCGCGGGAACCCCGTCCAGGCAGACGACGAACACATGTCCGAACTTGGTCTCGTACGCCGCCTGCGCCGCGTTCAGGGCCGTATGGGCGGCCGAGTAGGTGTCCTCCGGGAGGGCGGGCATCGACTCGGCGGCCAGGGCCTCGGTCAGATCCTCGGTGCTCAGGTCGTACGCCGCCTCGTCCGCGGCCGCCAGGAGGGACGGCACGTCCGGGTACGGGCGGTGGCCTGCGACGCGCTGGGCCCAGGTGTGGCTGTGCAGGCAGGTCAGCAAGGTGCGCTGGGCGACGTCCGGCGGGGCCGCGTTGAAAAGGATCAGTGGGGGCGTGTCGCGGGACTGTCCGGGTATGGCGACACGGCCGGGGAGGTCTGGGAGACGGTGCGCAGGCAGCGTGGGTCCTCGTGGGTGTCGCGTGTGGGTCCGGTGGATGGTGTGAGAGTTGTGACATCACGTTATCGAGTGAGCCCACGACGTGTCCGATCGATATCCGAAATTCACCCGGACGGCAGAGTTTCGGAACGGCTCGACGACGTCCTTCACCCGGATGGGCCGTAGGTTGGCGGGTGTGAGTCAGCACAGGCAGCAGCGGCAGCACAGGCGTCGGGCATCCGTGCAGAGGATCAAGCAGCGGCGGGTGGCGGTCGTGGCCCTCACCGCGGGCGCGCTGGTCGCCGCGACGGGCGTCAGTCTCGGGCTCTGGGCCTCCTCGGACGACGACGGCGGGTCCGAGGGGCCGGCGGCGACCTCCTCCGAGGGGCGGGGTGACGGGTCCGGCCGGGCCGCCGGGACGACGCCGGGGGAGAGCCCCAGTCCGAGTCCCAGTCGCTCGTATCCGCTGTCGGCGGCGCCGCGCACCATACCCGCGGTGCGCGACCACACGGCCGAGCGCGGACCGGGCTGGCAGCCCGCGAAAGGCCACCGGGTGGTCGTGGACGATCCCGCGCTGGCCGACGAGGGGCGGCTGATAGCCGGTGAGCTGGGACTGACGTACGCGGGGGAGAAGGACGACGAGCGGGCGGGGGACCTTCGGCTGGTGCTGAACCGGGACTCCGGGGCGAATCCCGAGTCGTACACCCTGACCGTGCGGGGCGGGCGGGTGACCGTCAGCGGGCCGGGCGAGGCGGGCGTGTTCTACGGCACCCGCACACTCAAGCAGGAGATCAAGGGCGCCGGCACCGCACCCGAGGGCGTGGTGCGCGACGAGCCCGCAAAGCAGCGGCGCGGCCTGATGCTGGACATCGCGCGCAAGCACTACAGCGCCGACTGGATCGAGGACCGGATCCGCGAGCTCGGCGACCTGAAGTTCAACGAGCTCGGGCTGCACTTCTCCGACGACCAGGGCTTCCGCATCGAGTCCGACTCGCACCCCGAGGTCGTGTCGCGGGATCACCTCACCAAGACGCAGGTGAAGGAGATCGTCGACCTCGCGGCGAGCCGGCACATCACCGTCGTGCCCGAGATCGACTCCCCGGGCCACCTGGGCGCGGTCATCGCCGCGCACCCGGACCTCCAGCTGCGCAACGCGAGCGGCGGGGCCGTGCGCGGCGCCATCGACATCTCCGAGGAGGAGTCCGCCCGGATCGTCGACGACCTGCTGAAGGAGTACGCCGGGCTGTTCCCCGGCCGGCAGTGGCACCTCGGCGCCGACGAGTACCAGGCGCTGGTGGTGTCCGACCCCGAGGCGTCGTTCCCGAAGCTCGCCGCCGCGGCGCGGGAGCGCTACGGCCCCGGGGCGACCGTCGAGGACCTGACCACCGGCTGGCTGAACGACCGGGCCGCCACCGTCCGCGCGCACGACCGCACGCCCCGCGCCTGGAACGACGGCTTCTTCCGGGGCGGGTCGGTGCAGGCCGCGAAGGACATCCAGGTCGCCTACTGGACCGGCAAGGAGATCGGCGCCCGGCAGCCCGCCGAGTATCTCGCCGAGGGCCGCAAGGTCATCAACTACAACGACGAGTTCCTCTACTACGTCCTCGGCGAGCCGCTGACCTTCGTCTACCCGACGGGACAGCGGATCTACGAGCAGTGGACGCCGCGGGTGCTGCGCGGCACCACCGCCGTGCCGGAGCGCTACGACGACCAGATCATCGGCGGGTCCTTCGCCATCTGGGGCGACCTGCCCCGCTCCCAGACCCAGGAGCAGGTCGCGGCCGGTATCCGGCTGCCGCTGCGGGCGACGGTCCAGAAGCTGTGGAATCCGGACCGGCCCGCCCTGTCCTGGGCGGAGTTCCGCGCCCTGGCGGACCGGCTCGGCTGACCCGCCGACGCCCCCGCACCAGGGACGGATTGCCGCATACGGCTGCGAACTGCCGTGCGACTGTGGTGGTGTTCTGCTGAGCCCGAACCGATACATCAGGGGGAACATCAGCACATGGGTTTTTGGGGGTATTTCGTCGTGGGCCGTGGGGAGCGGCCGCTCGCCGAACTGGACGCGCTGGCCGGCGCCGCCCAGGGCATGACCCTGCGCACCTCGGCGCCGGACGGCTGGCAGGTGTGGGAGTACCCGAGCGGCGGCGGCGACATCGGGAACATGAACGACGTCGCACGCGAGACCGGCGCACCGGCGCTGTTCGGCTACGTCATGGACAGCGACTGCGTGGTCGTGGAGGCGGCGGCGCCGGAGAGCGGCGCGTGGACGACCTGCCTGGCGCGCACCGCGATGGCCGGGTACATCGGCGGGGGCGGCGAGGAGGAGCTCACGCTCGAGGACTACTTCCTCGAACCCCGGGACGCGGCCGACCGCGCCGTCGACTGGGCCGCCGAGGCCGGGCACACCGTGTCCGCCGAGGAACTGGTGGAGGTGTTGTCCGCCGACCCCGACCCGGTGGCCGAAAACCTCTTCTTCCGTCTGCTGGACCGGCTCGGGGTGGTACCCGAGTGACACTCCCGGGCCGTCGCACGCAGTAAGGGGAAGTGCGGGCTCCGTGAGGGACGAGGCCCGTCAGGGCCTCACCGGGGGCCCGTGACACCCCGCTGAGGGAGGCGTGGATGAGCCTTGTGGAACGGATCGCGCAGGCCGACGAGCTCGGGCTGGCCGTGAGCGGGTTGGCTTGTTTGGATCGCTGTGTGCCGGTGCTGGGCGGCGACGACGAGCTGCTGCGCCCGCTGTGGGCGAGCCTCGCCGCGGACGCCGCCCCGGGCGACTGGCCGGAGCAGCTGGCGCTGCTGCGCGACAAGCTCGACCAGCCCGGAGCCGCCGACGAGGCCGTGACCCTCGCGCACCGCATGCTCGCCGCGGCCCCGGCGGAACGCTCCGCCGGGGAACTGCGGCCCTGGGCCGACGCCTGCTCCGTCGCCGCCCTGCGCATCCACCGCCTCCTCGACGGCGCCGACCCCGCCGAGGACCGCACCGACACCGTCGACGCGCCCCGCGAGGGCCGCACCGACGGCATGTCACCGCTCGTCGCCGCCGAACTGCGCCGCCAGGTCACCGTCCTGGAGGTCCTCGCCGGCCACGGCCCGGCCGGGCTGCGCCGGGCCCTGGAGGTGACGACGGAGGGTCGCCGCGTCCTGCGCGCCGCCCTGTCCCGCCGCAGCCGCAGGGACGGTTAGTCCCGGGGTGCCGTCCAGGTGACCTGTGACAGTCGTGCGGTGGAGGTGGGGCGGACCTGCGCCCATCCCGCGCCGGTTGCGGAAAGCCGCCGGAATCCCGTGACGAAACGCGGCGCCGGGGCGCTCTTTCCCATGTGACGACTGCGACGAACGTGACGACACAGCAGCAGACCAGGCCCTCCGCCGCCGCGAAACCCGTCCGGTGGGCGGCGGACGCGGTGGCGGCGATGCGCGAAGGAGCACGGCTGCGCCTCGACTACTCGGCGCGCAGTCTGTGGAGCGTCGACCGGATGATCGAGAGCATCCGCCGCGAGTCCGCCCCGTACGCCGCCGTCGAGACGGTGCTGCGCGGGTTCGGGGCGTACGCCGGTGAGGTGATCGTGCGTCAGACCGGCGGCGAGTGGTGGGCCTCGGGCGGCGACCACTGGGTCCGCACCCCCGACGGCCGCCTCTGGGACCCCGTCGAGGAGGCCCGCCGCTGCTACACGGGCGACGGGTCGCTGCGGCTGCTGTGCCGGGACGCGTCGAGCGGGACCGCGAGGCCCTGAGAACGCCCGCGGGCGGAACCGGTCACCCGGCTCCGCCCGCGGCACGAGGCCCCCGCCGTCACGGCGTCAGCGTCTGCCCCAGCCGGGTGTCCGCCGGGATCCCCAGCGTGCCCCTGCCGAACACGAACGAGTCCCCGAAGCCGAGCCCCGCGCTGTTGCCCGGGACGTACAGCAGGACGCCGTCGTAGGTGTCCTCGCCCTCGGCGCCGACCGTGACGTCCGCGCGGCCGTAGCCGGACAGGTCCGTCAGCGACACGGCGGAACCGAACCGGTCACCGGACTCGGTGGAACCCGGCACACCGGCGGTGTCCTGGGACACGGCGATGGAACCGGAGCCGGTGAGACCGGACGAGGAACCCTTGAACAGCAGTGCGTCGCCCGCGTCGGAGCGGTTGGCGCCGCTGCGGCTGAGGTCCTCGCCGGGGGCGCCGGCCAGGACGTCCGCGTAGCCGTCGGCGTTGACGTCACCGGCGGAGACGGAGGTGCCGAGGGCGTCACCGGACTCGTTGCCGCCGGGGACGGACGCCGTGTCCTGGTGGAGCGTCTTCAGACCGGTCGTGGTGAACCCGCTCGACGTGCCGAGGACCATGGTGATCCGGCCGCCCGGCGCGGAGCCGCCGGACTCGGCGGCGACCGGCTGGCCGATCACGATGTCGTCGTAGCCGTTGCCGTTGAAGTCGCCCGCGGCGATCGACCGGCCGCCCCTGACCGAGATGACACCGGCCTTGGTCAGCCCCGACGCGGAGCCCGCGAAGCGGACGACACGGCCGATGCCGCCGGTGTCGCGGTAGTTGACGGCGACGTCCGCGTAGCCGTCCCGGTTGAAGTCACCGGTGGCGGCGTCCAGGTGGGCGACCGCACCCGTGGCGGAGGTCAGCGTGCCGTACTTGGTGGCCCCGCCGGTCGTGCGGGCGTTCCAGTTGCCGCCCCGGCCGGTGCCGGCCGCGAAGACGTCCGCCTTGCCGTCGCCGTCGAAGTCACCGACGGCGACCGTGGTGCCCAGCTTGGCGCCGGTCTGCGTGACGCCGGACGTGGTGTACGAGAAGCCGGTGTTCAGCGCCGGGCCGTACAGGACGGTGACCGCTCCGCGGTCGGCGTGGCCGCTGGTGTCGTCCTCGCCGGGCGCGCCGATCGCGAGGTCGGCGTAGCCGTCGCCGTTGACGTCACCCCAGGCGGTGGAGGAGCCGAAGCCGTCACCGGACTCGGAGGAACCGGGAACTCCGGGGCTGCTCTGGGTGAGCGCGACCGCTGCGGAGGTGACGGGCCCGTTCACGCTGCCCGGAACCACCCGCACCGCGTTGGCCTTCGGCACACCGGCGACCAGGTCGGTCACGCCGTCCCGGTTGTGGTCCGCGGTCGGGATCGCCGCGTTCCTCCCGGCGCTCGCGGCGAAGCGGCGGATCTCACCGAGCTTGGAGTACAGGTTGGTGCCGGGGCACGCGGTGGCGTAGCCGTCGCGGTGACCGGAGATGGTGTTGAGGGTGGCCTGCTCACCGTTGTCCCAGACGCCGGTGCTGCCCGCCGCGGTCAGCGTGACCGTGCCCTTGGGGTCGCCGCCGTACTGGCCCAGCTTCCAGGCGGCCACCCGGGCGACCGACTCCAGCGCGGCGCGCGTCGGCTTGCCGGCCGGAACGCCCTTCGCCGCGTCCCCCTGGTAGTCGCCGAGGACGGCGATGCCCGTGGAGTAGCTGTTGAAGCCGTAGGTGTGCGCGCCGGTCACCGGCAGGTCGGCGCCGCCGCCGCGGCCCTCGAAGATCTGGCCGCACTTGTCGACCAGGAAGTTGTAGCCGAGGTCGTTCCAGCCGTTCACCTCGACGTGGTACGCCATGATGCCGCGCACCAGGGACGCCGACTCGGCGCAGCTGTAGCTGTTGGAACCGACCGTGTGGTGCACGAACACGGCCTGCACCTTGTCGATGTACGTGGGCGGGTCCTCCACCTTCGTCTCGTCCGCGCCCCACTGCGCCCGGGAGACGATGGGCGGCCGGGTGACGGTGGACGGCGGCGCGGTCGGCTTGGTCGCGGTCGGCGACGGCGACGCGGTGTCCGTGGGAGGGACGGATCCCGTGGGGGAGGCCGGCACGGAGTCGGACGGCGAGGGCGAACCGGACGGCGAGACGGAGGCCGTGGCCTCCGGCCCGGTGGCACCGGTGCTCGGCGCGCCGGAGCTCGCGGCCGGCTCCGTGGCGGGAGCGGTCTCGGCGGCGTACGCCGCGGGCTCGACCGAGGCGGGGTCGTAGCGCCGCTCGGCCTTGGTCACGACACCCGGGTCGACCAGGTTGACCTCGAGCCCCTTGGGCAGTCCGGCACTTGACGTGCCGTCGGCGCGCACCACCTGCACCTCGACGCCGTCGGAGGGGCCGACCCACAGCGGCGCGGAGGCGCCCCGCATGCCCGGCTCGACGTCCTCGGGCGGATCCTCGTCCACCTCGAGGTCCTGCCAGGCACTCCACTCACCGCTCTCGATGCCGCGGGTGCGCACCTGCGCGGTGCCGTCGATGTGCTTCGCGGCGCCGGTCCAGGAGACGCCGACGAGGGAGAACTGCTCGGTTCCCCTGCGCGGCAGCGCACGCTTGCTGCTGCCGGTGCCCTGGAGGGCGAGGTCGTACACCTTGACGGGCCGCTTGGGCTGCAGCTCCGGCGGCCCGGGCTCCTCGGACGGCCCGGCGACGGCGTACGTCACGATGCCGCCCCCTCCCACGACCACCGCGCCGAGCGTCAGCCACGCCCTTCGTTTCAGGCTCAGCGGTCTGTACGCACGCGACGTACGACGAGTACGACGACTCAAGACGAACCCCACCCGATAGAAGGCCCCTCGAGGGCCTGAAAGTCATTGGTCACACGTGGCACATCCGTCACATGGATGGCCCGCTCTTCCAGCGCTGACCGCTGAAGAAACATCACCGCGGCGGGGCCCTAAGTGACACACGTCACGTTTTGCTTGCCGTTGTCACGCCGACGCCCGCACGGGAAACCGCGCCGTGCCGGCCTCCCTGTGACACTTGCGTCCGGCCCGGCGCTGATGACCGTGGAGGACAAGGGCAAGCACGACCGTGCCGCACGGCACGGATCCGCCACGGAACCGGTACGGACGAGGACAGTTCTTGGGCCAGGGAGGGGAACCCCGCCGCGTGCACGCGAACGACGGGGAACTGGGCGCGGTCGTCGCGCGGGCCCAGGAGGGTGACGAGGCCGCCTTCGCGGTCGCCTACCGGATCGTGCAGCCCGGACTGCTCGGCTATCTGCGCGGGCTGGTCGGCGACGACGCCGAGGACGTGGCCTCCGACGCCTGGCTGGAGATCGCCCGCGACCTCGGCCGCTTCAAGGGCGACGGGGCCGGTTTCCGCGGCTGGACGGCGACGATCGCCCGGCACCGGGCGCTGGACCATCTGCGCCGGCAGCGGGTACGGCCCCGCGCGTCGGCACTCGAGCAGGACGTCCTGGAGCTGCCCGGGCCGCAGAGCACGCACGATCAGGTCCTGGAGACCCTGTCGACCGAGTACGCCCTGGAACTGATCCGCGGGCTGCCGCGCGAGCAGGCCGAGGCGGTGCTGCTGCGGGTCGTCGTCGGCCTCGACGGCACCGCCGCCGCACGCGTCCTCGGCAAGCGGCCGGGCGCGGTGCGCACCGCCGCCTACCGCGGGCTGAAGCGTCTGGCGAAGCAACTGGGCGCGGCGGGTGTGACGGATGACGGCCCCCGGACGCTGGGTGAGTCGAAGTGAACGGCCTCAGCCGCGGCCCGGACCGGCCCGAGCGGCGCGTGAGTCGGCTGCGGCTGCTGAGCCGTATGTACGGGCGCGGGCGCACGGCCGGCACCACGAACACGTCGGACCGGCCGCGCAGCCGGACGGGAACGGACAGCGGACATGGGTGAAGGGCACAGCGGCCGAACGGCCCCCGGCCGTCGGCAGGCCGACGGCCGCGCCGGCGGCTTCGACGAGGCCGCGCTGGAGGAGCGACTGGCCGCCGCCCTGCGCCTCGCCGCCGAGAGCGAGGCCACCGAGGCCGAGCAGCGGGCCCTCGCCGCCTTCCGCGCCGCCCGCGACAGCGGAGCGCACCGGGCGCGCACCCGGCGCCGGGACGACTGGCGGCCCCGTGAGCGACGGCTGCGCGGCCACTCGGTGAAGGCCCTGCTCGGGGTCCTGCTCGCCGGGCTCACCCTCAGCGGCGTCGCGGTCGCGGGTATCGGCACCCCCGGACCCGCCACGGACGCCCCCGACGACCGTGACCGCACCGGCACCTCGCCCGCCCCGTCCGGCCCGCCCGCGGGCCGCCCGTCGGCCACCGGCCCCGCCGCCCCCGGCGCCTCGGCGCAACCGGACCGCCCCGCCGCGGCACAGGACATCGAGGCCCACTGCCGTGCGTACGAACTGGTCGGCGGCCGGGGCAAGGCGCTCGACGCGACCGCGTGGCAGCGGCTCACCCAGGCCGCGGGCGGCGAGGAGAACGTCGACGCCTACTGCGCCGGGCAGACGCGGGAGGAGCAGAAGACCGCTGATCCCGCGCCGGCCGAGAAGGGTCCCACGGGCAACCCGGGCGGCGAGGGGAGCGGCGACACCGGCGGCGACCGGAGCGGCGGAACCGGCGGCGAGGGGAGCGGCGGAACCGGCGGCGAGGGGAGCGGCGGAACCGGCGGCGACCGGAGCGGTGAGACCGGCGGCAAGGGCGGCGACCGGGGTGCGCCCGGCCGGCCGGACGGCAAGACCCCGTAACCTACGCCCGTGACCAGGCAGGACGTACGACACCGCACGCGCCCGTGGCTGCGGCGTGCCGTGGCCAAAGCAACGGCCGGGGCCGCCACCCCCCACAGGAGAGGCCCCGGCCGTCGCGCGGCACGGGCCGCGCGGCGGCCCGTACTACCTACAGCGCCGGGAGTGCGTTTTCTGTCACACCCCGCTGTGTCACGGGTTAGTTGCATCCTGGACAGACATGGACGGCGAGTGGTTTCAGGTCGTAACGTGCCTTTCGCGCCATCGTGGCGGGGGCAGGACCACCGCGACCACCAGCGGTCTTGATACCGCGACGACCAAACGAGGAACCACAACGGCGAGCGACCCGGTCCGCGAGAGCGGCGCCGGTCTGGGCGCAGAAGGGCCTGCGGTGCTGGGGGACGACGCGGAGTTGACCGCCGCGGTGCGTGCGGCACAGGACGGGGACGAGACCGCGTTCCGGACTGTGTACCGCGCCGTGCACCCGCGGCTGCTGGGGTACGTACGGACACTGGTCGGCGAACCCGACGCCGAGGACGTGACGTCCGAGGCGTGGCTGCAGATCGCCCGTGACCTGGAGCGGTTCAGCGGTGACGCGGACCGGTTCCGCGGCTGGGCCGCCCGGATCGCCCGCAACCGCGCCCTGGACCACATACGCATGCGCGGCCGCCGCCCCGCGATCGGCGGCGACGAGACCGAGCTGGCCGGGCGGGCCGCCGAGTCCGACACCGCCGGTGAGGCCATCGAGGCGCTGGCCACCGACGGCACGTTCTCCCTCATCTCCCGGCTGCCGCAGGACCAGGCCGAGGCCGTCGTGCTGCGGGTGGTCGTGGGCCTCGACGCGAAGACCGCCGCCGAGACGCTCGGCAAGCGGCCCGGCGCCGTACGGACCGCCGCGCACCGTGGCCTGAAACGACTGGCGGACATGATCGGCGACGATCCGGAGGCGCATCCGGAATCCGCCGGGGTGCTCGACGCCCTCCCGCCCCAGAGAGAACCGCACCGCCGTGCGGTGACGTCCGCGAGTGTGACGCATATGCGAGCGCGGACGCAGAAGGACATGTGATGGCCGACGAGCAGCACAGGTGGCTGGACCGCGAGACGGCGGAGCGTTTGCTGAGCGGCCTGCCGCCCGAAGCTGCCGATCCGGCTGCCCGCGAACGGGCCGAACGCCTCGCCAGGACCCTCGGCGCGCTCTCCCCGGCCCCGCTGACCAGCGAGGAACTCCCCGGCGAGGCCGCGGCCCTCGCCGCCTTCCGCAAGGCGCGCGAGGAGCGCGACGGACGGTACGAGCCGCACGGCGCGGGCCGCAGGACCGCACCTGCGGCCGTGGAGGCGGGCGTCGTCCGCATCGGCACCCCGCGCACGGACGCACCCGCGACCGCCCGCCGGCCGCGCTGGACGCGTCCGGTCCGGTTCGCGCTGGCCGCCGCGGTGGCCGCCGGCATGGTCGGCGGGGCCGCCGCCCTGGCCGGAACCGGAGTCCTCCCGGGCCCGGCCGGCGACCCCGGATCCGACCCGGCCGCCTCTGTCACGGCCACCGCCGCGCCGAACGAACGCCCCCTGGCGTCACCCGAGTCACCGGAGGGCACGCGGGGCGGCGCCACCCCCGACAGCGGCGGACAGCCCTCCGCGGGCGCCGCCGGCACGGCGCGACCGGACGGATCCGCCGCCCCCGGCGACAAGGACCCGGGCGGCGGCGGCACGGCGAAGCCGGGTGCGGACTCCGGTGACCCGGCGGCCCGTTCGGGCCGGGACTGGAAGCAGATCGCCGCGGCCTGCCGCGACCTGCGCGACGGCAGGGGCCTCGACGGCGACCGCCGGCGCATGCTCGAGGGCGCGGCCGGCAACGCCTCCCGCGTCGCCACGTACTGCAAGGGCGTCCTGGCCACCGCCGACGTCGGCTCCGAGCTCACGAAGGGCGCCGAGCAGGACACCCGCGAGCGCGCCGGCGAGGGCGAGCGCGAGGACGCCGGCGGCGACGAGGACAAGGACAGTGACCGTCGCGGCCACGGCAGGCACGGCGGCGGCAGCGACCGGCACGGCGGCAAGGACCGTCAGGGCCGGCACGGCGGCGGCGACGGACACGGAAACGGAAACGGTAACGGCAGGGACACCGGCGCCAGGGCCGCCGACGGCGGCGCCGGGAGCCGCCACGCCCGGGTGACGTCCGCCGTGCTCGATGACCGGTTGACCCGGCCGGGTGACCCCGATTTTTCTCCCCGCCAGCCCGTCTGACCTGCGTTTTTCCGCCCGGCCAAAATTTCTTCGCCGAAGGGTGTGACGTTTTCGGCCGCCATGGCGCAGTAATGAGTGAGCCGACTGGTCATCGGCCGTCGCACAGAGCCGGGGTTCCCCCCGTACCTGCGGCTCGTGCATTGGCGCGGGCGGGACACGTTCCCCCGGTCCCGCCCGCGCCCCGAATCTCCCTCACCAGTGCACGACGACTTTGTCGCCCTTGCGCACCTGCGCGTACAGCCCGGCGATGGCCGCCTCGTCCCGTACGTTGACGCAGCCGTGGGAGGCACCGGCGTACCCGCGGGCGGCGAAGTCGGACGAGAAGTGCACGGCCTGCCCGCCGCTGAAGAACATGGCGTACGGCATCGGTGAGTCGTAGAGCGTGGACACGTGGTGCCGGGACTTCCAGTAGACGCGGAACACCCCCTCGCGGGTGGGCGTGTACTGGGAGCCGAAGCGGACCGGCATCGTCGCCAGCGTGCGTCCGTCGACCATCCAGCGCAGGGTGCGGCTCGACTTGCTGATGCACAGCACCCGCCCGGTCCGGCAGCGCGGGTCGGGCGCGTCGGCCGGCTGGCCGCCCATGAGATACAGATCCCAGGTGCCGGGCTCACGCGTCATCCGCACCAGCCGCTGCCAGGTGACGGTGTCGGTCCGCCCGGTCCGCGGCAGTCCCCGCTTGCCCTGGAAGCCCCGGACGGCCTTCGCCGTCAGCTCGTCGTACCTGCCGGTCGGCCCGTGGAGCAGCCAGGCGGCCTGACGCAGCCGGGCCTGGAGCTCACGGACGTCGCGTCCGGTGTCACCGGGGGACCACAGCACCCGCGGCGGCGGCGCGGACGGCTTCGGGGGAGCGGACCGCTTCGGCACGGGCCGCTCCGGGGCGGCGTCCCGCCCGTCACCGGATCCCTCCGGCCGGTCCTTCCCGGCCCCGGACGGCGTGCCGCTCGGCAGCTCGATGCGCACCGGCGACTGCTGCTTGCCGTCCCCGCCGGCCGGCTGCACCGTGCACCCGGCCGCCGCGCAGACCGACACGGCCGCCAGTGCCGAGACGGCGGCGCTCGTTCTCTTCCTCATGCCCGTCCTACGCACCCAAGCCCCCCGCCGTCTCACCGGGACACCACCGGCCCTCGCCTGACAGATGTCTCCCCGGACGTGACCGGTTCCGAACTACGGGGCATGGTGGTGAGTGACCGAACGACATCCTCCACCGACGACCCACCGACTGGCGGGAGGCTCACACGATGACGCGCGAGTCGGAGTCCGGACTGCCCATCGAACCGGTCTACGGGCCGGAGGTCCTGGAGGGCTGGGATCCGGGGGAGAGGCTGGGCGAGCCGGGTTCCTATCCGTTCACTCGTGGGGTCTATCCGTCGATGTATACGGGTCGTCCGTGGACGATGCGGCAGTACGCCGGCTTCGGTACGGCGGCGGAGTCCAATGCCCGGTACCGGGATCTGATCGCGCATGGCACGACGGGGTTGTCGGTGGCGTTCGATCTGCCCACGCAGATGGGGCATGACTCCGATGCGCCGATCGCGCACGGTGAGGTCGGCAAGGTGGGGGTGGCGATCGACTCGATGGACGACATGCGGGTGCTGTTCGGCGGGATCCCGCTGGACCAGGTGTCGACGTCGATGACGATCAACGCGCCGGCGGCGCTGCTGCTGTTGCTGTACCAGCTGGTGGCCGAGGAACAGGGGGTGTCTGCGCGGCAGCTGACGGGGACGATTCAGAACGATGTGCTGAAGGAGTACATCGCGCGGGGCACGTACATCTTCCCGCCGAAGCCGTCGCTGCGGCTGACCGCGGACATCTTCCAGTACTGCAAGGCCGAGATCCCGAGGTGGAACACGATCTCGATCTCCGGGTATCACATGGCGGAGGCGGGCGCCTCGCCGGCGCAGGAGATCGCGTTCACGCTGGCGGACGGTATCGCGTACGTGCGCACGGCGGTGGCGGCCGGGATGGACGTGGACGACTTCGCCCCTCGGTTGTCGTTCTTCTTCGTGGCGCGCACCACGCTGCTGGAGGAGGTGGCGAAGTTCCGGGCGGCCCGGCGGGTGTGGGCGCGGGTGATGCGGGAGGAGTTCGGCGCGCGGAATCCGAAGTCGATGATGCTGCGGTTCCACACGCAGACGGCCGGGGTGCAGCTGACGGCGCAGCAGCCGGAGGTGAACCTGGTCCGGGTCGCGGTGCAGGGTCTGGCGGCGGTGCTGGGCGGTACGCAGTCGCTGCACACCAACTCCTTCGACGAGGCGATCGC
>NZ_JBFAXA010000027.1:0-100341 GCF_040689265.1 Streptomyces sp. NPDC052012 | reverse complement strand
CTGCACCATGTCCTCACAGAGCGATCCGCTCTCCAAAGTGAGCAAGGCCCAGCTCAGAGAACCTTGCCCTGCTCACCTTCAAGCGAGCCGCAACACTCCGAGGACACCCCGGACGGCGCGAGCGCCGAGGACTCCGAGGACGCGTCCTGACCTACTGCCCGGGGCGGGACCTGACCGGTCCGGCCCGGGCCCCTCCTCCTTCCCCCTCTCTGTGCGGTGCCCGCCCGGAAGGCCTCGCCATGCTCCGCTCCGAACTCCGCCTCCACGCGCCTGTGTTCGTCGCTCAGGCCGCCGTCAGCAACCACACAGGCCTGATCGCCCGCACCGGGCTCGCCATGCCGGCCGCGCCGTTCGGCACCCCCGCATGGCAGCTGCCCGCCCTGCTCTCCTACCTTCAGCGCCTCCACCAGGACGAGGAGGACCCCTCCCCCGAACTGTGGCGCGCGCACACCGAGCGCCAGACCGGGCCCATGCCCCGGCCGCACATCCGCTACCAGGCTGACGGCCTGCACGACCCGGACGCGGTGTGCGTGCTCGACATCCAGCTCGGCCCGCGCGACAAGGAGACCGGCTGGCCCGCCGCCGACCTCGCCGTCATCGAGCAGGAGGAAGGCTCCTGCCCCTTCGGACGCGTCACCCGCCGCCACGGGGCCGAAGCGATCGCCGCGTACGCCGCCGAGGAACTGAGCGCCGAACGCGCGGCGCTGATGGACCGCGCCCGCCGCCACCAGGACGCCGCCCTCGTGCCCCTCGCCGGACTGGCGCAGCGTGCCGCCGAGTGGGCCGAGAAGGTGCGCGCCGCCGCGCACGCCGATGCCGTCCACGTCCAGGCCGACCGCGCCCGGGCCCGCATCACCCGCTGACCGCCCAGCTCCTCCTGCTCCGAACGCCGTTGGAGGCCTGTGCCATGTACAAGTTCGAGCCCGCCACGCCGACCTACGCCATCTCCGACACCATCGTCGAACACCAACTGCGCGACCGGGACCGCACCCGCGCCGACCTCCCCGGCGGCTACCGGCTGACCCTGCGCACGCGCGAGCAGCACGGCCAGCTTGAGGCCGCCCTGTTCGCGCCGTCGCCCACCGGCCCCGCCCGGATCTGCACCGCGCGCATCAGCGCACACCCGCCCGCCGTCATGTCCCGCTTCCTTGATGCGGCCGCCCGCTACGCCCCGGCCCTGCCCGACGCCCGCGACGCCCATCCGCCGCTGGAAGCTGTTGCCCGCCTGCTCACCACCGGCGCTTTCTTCCGGCGGCCCGGGGAGCGGGGGCTGGTCGTCCGGTTCGGTTATGCGGAGGCCTGGCTGGAGGGCAGGAGGCTCAGCGTCACTCTGGGCAGCCCGGGCGGGCTCAGCCTGGTCCTTGGCGGCTCCTGGGATGCACCGTCCACCGCCCGCCTCACCGCCGTCGTCCTGCATGAGCTGACCGAGGGCGGGCAGCTCGCCGGCGAGGTCGCCTCCCTGCTGGAGCCCGGGCCGTGGCAGGTCCTGTCCGACCAGTGGCATCCGGACGCCGCCCTCGTTCTGCCCGCGACCCGCCGCGCGGACCCGGAAGACCCGCTCGGCCGCCGTATCTCCCGAGCGCTGCGCGAGGTCCAGCACCATCTGGGCACGGCCCGGTCGGACCGGGACTTCCAGGAGCTGATCGCCGTCGAGGGCTCGGCTGTCGCGCTGCGCGCCACCGTGCGCGACCGTGCCGTCCCCCGCCTGGTCCGCACGGTGGTGAGCGACGGCGCGCACGGCCCGGACGAGTTGGGCAACACCCGCACAACGTTCGCCCCCGCCGACCTGACTGCCCTCCCCCACCGCGACCCTGCCCCGCCGTCCCACGAGGTCCCGTCCCTGGACCTCCACGTCGCCCCGAGGAACGAGCGCTACTCGTACGGCGTGAAACTGGAACTCGCCGACCGGGCATACGTCTTGGATGCCCAAGCCTTCGTCTACGGGCCCGGCTGGTACCCCTTCCACGAGCACGTGACGCGCCGGGAGAAGGACCCCACCGCCCCACTCAACGACCGCGAAGTGCCCACCGGCCGCACGGTACCCGCCCGGGTGCGGATCTGTCCCGACGTCGAGGACCGCGCCTGGGGCAACGAGTACGCACAGCTCACCCCCGTCGACCACCGCATCGAGGCGCGGCTGCACCTGTACGCCGGCCGGGAGAACGCCCGCACCCTGGTGCGCACCGTCACGCTGGAGATCGACCTGCGGGCGAGGCGGGTGATGCTCCCCGCCCAGATGCCCGCAGCCCTGCGCCACCAGGCAGAGGTCAAAGGCCGGCGGATCCTCGATCTGCTGCTAGCCGCGCGCCTCGAACGCCGACGAGGGGTGCGCGAGCCGCGGGCCGTCCTGAGCCCTTGGGGGCGTGGCGCCCCACCCAGTGCAGACATCTGACGCGGGCGCCGACACCCGCGGCGCTCCCCGTTTCGCCCCACGTCCGGTCCGGGGCGGCAACCCCGGACCGGCCACCCACCAACCCGACTGCAGCCACCAAGGAGGCTCCCTCGTGAACTCCACCGATCCAACCGCGCATCCGTCCGCCGCCTACGACCACAGCGCTGGTCCCCCCGAACTCCGGATCTCCGGCCAGGTCGGCGGCCGGCCCGCCCTGTTCACGCTCTGTCCCAAGTTCGCCGACTCCACCGACCCCGGTCCGCTGCTGGGAGTCGCCGTGCGCGTCGCCACCCACTTCCGTATCCCGCTGACCTTCACCGCCACCTTCAAGCAGGTCGCCGGCGAGCGGTGGGAGCTGGTCCGGGTCATGTGCAACCAGGACGACTACCTCGCCTCCGTCCGGGCGGTACGCCCGAAGGTCGCGGAGGCCGCCGCCGAGGTGCTGCAGGAGCAGCGCGCGCAGATGGAGCCGCTGTTCGCCGTCGCCCGTGAGCGTCAGGCCGCGTACGCCCTGGCCGAGGTGTACCGGGCGCGAACCGCAGCTGCCGACGCTCACCGCCGGGTGGACGCAGCCGAGGACGAGTTCGGCCTGTTCGAGGTCTGCGAGGAGCGGGCCGCCGAGGTGCTCGGCCAGCTGTCCGGGCGCCCCGGTCCTCTGCCCCACGGCGGTCCTCCGGTCGTGCGCAGCACCTCCTACGGCCGGGTCCTGGTCCTGTGTCCCGTCGGGCACCTGGTGCAGTCCGTCAAGGCCGAGGACTGGAGCGGCTCGCAGCTCGCGGCCCGGTGCGCCGATCCCGCCTTCAACGTGACGTGCCACGGCCAGACCGGCGATCCCCTCCCCCATTGATCCGCCCTGCCGGGCTCGGGGCGGCAACCCCGAGCCCGGCTCCGCTCACCAACTCGAAGGATCCTCCCGTGAACGCTGTACTGACCGCCCCAGCCCACCCGGTGCTGACGCCGCCGGTAGACGCCGAGACGTGCAGGTGCACGCCCGCTGTCCGCTATGCCTGCGGCCACTGCTACCACGACCAGTGCCTGGACTGCGGGTTTTGCACCATGGGCAGCTGCGTCTGCCGCTGTGAGTACGGTCTCGGCTTCCACCCGAGCGACTCGCCGGCCGAGGGGCCGAGGTTCTGGATCGGCGGGCACCATGCCAAGTGGCTCTCCACGTGGGGCGTGCCGATGTGCGTCTCGCGCTCCACGCTGGCCGACCGTGCGACGCTGCCGCGCGCCGCTGAAGCCTGGGTGTGCGACTCGGGTGCCTTCTCCGAACTCGGCGACCACGGCGGCTGGACGGTCAGCCCGCACGCCTACGTCCAGGAGCTGCGCCGGTATCGCGACGAGATCGGCCTGCTGGTCTGGGCCGGGCCGCGGGACTGGATGTGCGAGCCCGACATGATCGCCAAGACGGGCCTGTCGGTGCGCGAGCACATCGACCGCACCGTGGGCAACTTCGTCGACCTGATGGCCGAGGAGCCCGGCGTCGACATCATCCCGACCGTGCAGGGCTGGCACCCGGCCGACTACGAAGCATGCCTGGACCTGTACGACAAGCGCGGCGTGCGACTGGCGGACTACCCGCTGGTCGGGGTCGGCTCCGTCTGCCGCCGCAAGTCGGTCAAGGACGTCGAAGCCGTGCTCGCCACCGTGGCCGCCGCCGGCCTGCGCCTGCACGGCTTCGGACTGAAGACCCAGGCCCTCGAATCCTGCGCCGAATACCTGGCCTCCGCCGATTCCCTCGCCTGGTCGGGCGACGCCCGCTGGTCCGCCCCCTGCCCCAGTGCGAGGGCAAGCACAAGAGCTGCTCCAACTGCGTGCACTGGGCGATGCGCTGGCGCGAACGCGTCCTGGAAGTACTGCACGCCCCCCGTCAGCTGATGCTCCCCACCACAACCTGACCCACCAACCGCTCCGGTCCGGAGGCGGCAACCCCGGACCGGCGCAGCTCACCGACTCACCGCCCGAGAGGACCCTTGTGATGTCTGCGTTCGAACAACCGCCGCTCGATCTCGGCGCCGTCTGCCAGCGGTGGAAGAACCGCCGGCACAGCTGGAGGCCGGCCGGTGAAGGCGGTTTCGACCCCACCCGCTACCGCGTCCGCGAGATGCCGAACGACCTGGTCCACACGGCGAAGGCCTTCGTCCGCGCCCACCATTACAGCGGCTCGTGGCCCGTTATCTTCACCGTGATCTTTCCAACAGCCACGTCAGCCACATGCATGCTGAACTGGCCGGATCATCAGTATCCAAGGGGTGTTCGGCATCACAGGCACGTTTGTCACGTCGTTCCGCGCAGAGCGGGCGACGCTGGCCCAGGACAAGACAGGGTGGGTGATCGTCGGAACTGACGACTACGCCCTCCACCGTGAAGGCTCGCTGTTCCTCGCAGGTCTACGAGACGCCGGCCGGGCCTACAACACAGAGAGGACGTACGCCGGGCGGTCGGCGCTGTACCTGTCGTACTGCAGCTTCCACCGCCTGGACTGGGCGCAGATCACCGTGTGGCAGCTCGCGCGCTTCCTGCACTGGCTGGTGGCAGAGCCTCTGCCTTCACGGGCCCGCGGCGGGGGCGGGCCGGAACGATTCCGCGACGAGAACGCCGCGAACGCGATCGTGGGCACGGTCTGCGAGTTCCTGAGCTTCGGCGTACGCATGAAGTGGGTCGATCCTGAACTCGCCGGGCAGCTGACCGAGCCCCGCTACCTGCGGCATCTGCCGAAAGGCTTCAGCCCGGGCGAGAACGACCAGCACCGTACGGTCCGCTCGCGAATACTCAGGCTCCGGGGCGTCGACTCGGGGATCGAGTGGCTGACAGTTGAGCAGATCGCCCGCCTGATCGACGCGACCCGGCACGCGCGGGACCGCTTCCTGGTGGTGCTCCTGCTGTGGTGCACCGGCATGAGGATCGGCGAGGCGCTCGGCCTGCGCCGCGAGGACATGCACCTCCTGGCCGACTCACAGGCTTTCGGCTGCCAGGTCAAGGGCCCGCACGTGCACGTACGGCGCCGCTTGAACAGCAACGGCGCGTGGGCGAAGTCGCGGAAGCCGCGCGCCATCCCGGTGACCAGCGAGCTCGGCATCTGCTACGCCGACTACCTGCACGAGCGCTCGGCGGTCCCGCAGGCAGACTTCACCGAGCAGGTGCTGGTCAACCTCTTCCGGGAGCCGCTCGGACAGGCGATGACGTACTCCGGAGTCAAGGGGCTGTTCGACCGGCTCGCCCGGCGCGCGGACCTGATCGCCCGGCCCCACATGATCCGTCACAGCGCCGCCACCGAGTGGATCCGCCAGGGCACCGACCGGTCGGTAGTCTCCGACCTCCTCGGGCACACTTCCGAGTCGTCCATGGCCCCGTACGTCCACGTCGACGAGGGATCCCGGCGGGCCGCGGTCGAGCGCGCGGACGCCCGACGCCGGGAGATGGCGCGATGACCATCGAGATGACGGCCGCCGTGGCCGAGCCCCGCGTCGTCACGCTGCCCGTTGACCGCGCAGGGTGGATGGCCTGGCTGATCGAGAACACCGAGCCAGACTGGCGGCCGGACGAATGGGATGCGGCGAACTGGCTGTTCACCGGCGATCCGGACAAGGACGAAACCGCCATATGGCGGTGCAACAGCGCCGGCTGCCACGTCGCGGTCCGCGCGACTCGGCACCTGTGCCGGTCCTGCTACGAGCAGTTCCTTGAAAGCGGACTGAGCCGCGAGGAGTTCGCCACGGTCGGCCGCCGGACCCTGGTTCGCTCCCTGCCGGGGGAACGGCCTCCGTGCACGGTCGAGCGTGACGGCGCGCGCTGCGCCCTGGAGGCCCAGTCGCGTGGCGCGTGCACCCCGCACTACACAAGATGGCGCTACCTCCGGAACAGAGGGAGGACCATTCTGGCGCTTGACGTGTGGCTCCAGGCCGAGGCCGAGCCCCTCCCGCCGGGCACACCATGCCTGGTCGGGGCCTGCGCCGGCAGCGCCCATGGCCGGGTGCCGCTATGCACGTACCACCGTGATCGCTGGCGCCGTCACCGGAACGCGACCGGCGTGAAGGGACCAATCCACGAAGGCCTGGAGGAGTGGGCCGCGGTGCAGCCACCGTGGCTTACGGGCTTCCAGTTCTCGCTCGTCGGCCTGCCCGAACTGCTCCGTCACGAGCTCCACTTCGCACTGGCGGAACGTGACAAGCAGCGCCCGACCCTCAGCCCGGTGGGGATGCGGCTGATGGTCCGGGGACTCAAGTGCGTCTCGTCCATCGCCGAGCTCACGGACAAGAAGCTCGGCGACCTCGGATACCTCGACCGCAACTGCGAGGCCCACTGGAACGACGTCGTACGTCTCGTGCGCGGAGCTTTCGACCGCTTCCGGGGCGCCGACCCGCTGGACCGGCCGGTTTGGGAACTCGGCGACCTCGGACTACGCTCACGCACACGATCCGGTGTCCGCGTGTCCTCGCGCCAGCTGGACGTCACGCAGATCCGACAGGAGTGGCTGCGCCGCCTTCTCGCCGACTGGGTCAAGGAGACCACCCCCGACAACAACGACTTCCGGGTCACCTTCGAGGGCTGCATGTCGGCGTCGCGCGCCCTGTCCGCGCGACCCGGCGGCGGGCATGACCCCGGCGCCCTGAAGGTCACGGACATGGACGCGGTTGTCGCCGCGATCCGCGACCGCAAGCGCCAGGACGGCACCGCCACCCTCGGCTACGGATCCCGCGCCGAGCTCCTCGCGCACTTCTGCCAGCTGCTCGACTTCGGCCGGCGCCTTCAGATCCTCGACCATGTCGCCTCCGTCTTCGCCCGCCACCCGCACCACAAGATCCCGTACGAGGACCCCGCCGAGGACATGGCCGGCAAGGCCATCCCGGAGTACGTCGTCGCCCAGCTCGACGCCCAAATCCACCTGATCGGCGACGACTTCGCCTACGGGGACATGGCGCCCAAGGTGGTGAAGGCTATGCTGCGCACCGTCTACATCCTGCTGCGCGACACCGGCCGCCGCCCGTGGGAAGTGCGCTGGCTCCGGATGGACTGCCTCGAAGCGCAGGACAGCGAGTACATCTTGATCTGAGACAACCACAAGGCCCGCCGCAACAGACGCCGCCTTGAGATCGGCAGGGAGACCGCCTTTGCCATGCAAGAGTGGCTCGCGATCCGCCGGACCCTGAAGGTCCCCGCCCGCTCGAGGACCTTCCTGTTCCCGACCGCGCGCCACGGCTACGACGCGTGCATCGACTCGGACACCGTCGCCAAGATGCTCCGGCGCTGGGTCGACGGCCTGCCGGAACTGCACACCGAAACCGTGGACAAGGACGGCAACCTCCTGCCGTTCGACCGCAGCCGCATCTTCGCCTACGCCTTCCGCCACACCTACGCCCAGCGTCACGCGGACGCCGGCACCAAACTGAACACCCTGCGCGACCTCATGGATCACAAATCGACAGATACCACCATGGGGTACTTCAAAGTATCTATGGAGAAGCGCCGCAAGGCCGTCCAGACGATGCGCCAGCACGTCGTCGACCGGTCCGGCAATCCGGCGCCGACGCCGTCTGCGACCGCGTACGAGGCCCGCTCCGTCGCCGTGCCGTTCGGCAACTGCAACGAGCCGTCCAACGTGAAGGCCGGCGGCGGTAGCTGCCCGATCCGCTTCCAGTGCTCCGGATGCGCCTTCTACCGCCCCGATCCCTCCTTCCTTCCCGCGGTCGAGGACCACATCCGGGCTCTCAAGGCCGACCGCGAGATGGCCAGGGCCCTGGGCACCGCTGAGTTCGTCGCAACTTCAGCGACCAGATCGACTCCTTCCAAAACGTCGTCACCAGCCTTCGCCGCCAGATCGAGCTGATGCCGGAAGACGATCGCCGCCACCTCGAAGAGGCCTCCGCCGTGCTGCGCAAGGTCCGCGCCGCAGCACCCTCACCCGTTCTGCCCGTGCCCTCCATCCCCGCCCGGAGAAGTCCCGATGAGTGAGCCCCGCACCCCCGCCCAGGTCCTGCGCGAGGCGCGGCAGAAGGACTCGCGCGACAAGCGCGCTCGCGTTCTGTCCGTCGTCGACCAACTGATCGCGGACGACGAACCGGTCACCTTCACCGGGGTCGCCCGCGCCGCGAACGTCTCCCACTGGCTCGTCTACGCCGAGGGCGTGCGCGAGCACATCGAGGCCGCGCGGCGCCGTCAGGGACGCTCCGCGACCAACAATGCCCACGCCGGAGCCAAGGCACCGGCTGGATGGAAGGTGGAGAAGCAGCTCCTCCAGGAGGACAACCGGCGCCTACGCCAAGAAGTCGGACGTCTCAAGGGCGCCGTCCGTCGCAGCCTCGGCCAGCAGCTCGACCAGATTGGTGCCGCCGACCTTGGAAGCCGCGTCGACGAACTCACCACCGACAACCAGCGCCTGCAGGGCGAGCGTGACGATGCCTTGGCCCAGGTCAAGGACCTGACCGAACAGCTCAGCGAGGTCCAGGACGATCTGGCCGGCGCGCGGCTCAGCCTGCGCCGCGTGATCCGAAATGAGAACGCGTCGTGAGGCACCCCCGTGCTTCCGCGCGCACTTGCGGCCGCTCAGCACTCGTCGGGATGTCCTCGCCGATGTATCGCGCGGCGACTACCACCCGGCAGTCGGCGAGGCGCCCGGGATCAGCGGCCGGAACGCACTGCGGACGCCGCGGCACCGGAAGTTGGGATTGTGGCAGGTGCTCAACTCCGCACCAAGGCTCCAGAAGATCGCCGTCGGGTTCAGTCGAAGTCGAGTTCGAGAATGACGGATTGGGCAAGTACTGCCTTCCATGGCGCGAGCAGCCGTAGGGCGGCAGCACGTACTCGCGTACTTCTGTCCTGGTTCCACCCCACGTCAAAGGACGTGGCCCAGCCCCTTAGCGGATCGCGGGCCACAGCGATAAGGTGCAGAACGTGGCGGTCCTCGGCAGCGTCCGGGGGCAGCTCATGCAGCGTGTTCTCGGCCCGTGTGCGCAACTCTCTGTCTTGGTGGCCCAGCAGATCGAGAAGTACTCTCGCCGCCGGGATGTCTCCCTGCCCGGCCCGCTGGGCGATCTCTTCGAGCGCGGCCATACGCAGCGAGCGCAGTTCACTTTCCAGCGCAGTTGCCAGCACTGTCATCGATACCGGCGGCGCCCCCGACGCGGCATGGCCAGCGACATAACCGTAATAGGCTCTTGCCGGTGACAAATAGGTGGGTTGGGCGGTGGTGAGCTCAATACTGGCGGCCAACCAGACATTTCCATCAGCCCCTGGTTCGGCGACTTCGCCTTTGTCGGCGTACTGATTAAGCGGGTAAATTAGCGCGGCCAGGGTTTCGCGCACCGCAAGCAGTTCGAGGGAGGCACGCGGCAGACCCGGCCAGCTGTTTTGTACCTGCATCCAACTGCCAGTTGCCTCGGTGGAGTGGCGGTTGAAGGACGTTTCATGCCGTCCCAGGTAGCTGCGGATCGTAGTGAGCATGGCATCGATCGCAGCCCTCACTGACTCTGGCCCTGTGACGACCAGTTCGGTGTAGGCGTCCGCCAGAGCCGTGCGCAGTTCCCGCAACGACCTGAAGACGACTTTCCACATCTCGAAATCCAGATCGTCGTGGAGCACGCCTTTACTGCGCACCATTGCCAGGACGCGTCCCACGGCACGCCGCGTGCCCACCTGATCGTCGCGCGCATGCTGTAACGCCGTCAAAGCCTGCGCGATCTTCGACGTGGATGCGTCGTCCAGCACTGGCAGGCGCTGGTTGGCATCGACGATCCGGCGCAGCATCCGTACGGGGTCGCCGGGATCTGCCGGAGATCGGATCCAGGTATTACCCCAACGTTTCACCCAGGCCATTAGGTGCGGGTCGTCGGCAAAGGCCCTGGCCGGCAGCGCCCACAGCTCTCTTCGCTCGGGATGGCCAGGGGCCTTGTCCGATTCAATGATTCCGATGAGCAGATCGTCGGCGAACAGTGCCGCCCCCGACATGCCGGCCCAGGTGCTGCCGTCACTCGGCTGAGCAAGGCGGGCTCCGCCCTCGATCTGGACGACCCAACGGTCGCTCTTCACACCCGACAGCGGTGTGACGAAGCCCTTGATCTGTCGAGACTCACGTACCCGTCCGTCTACGTCGCCGTCAGGGAACCCCACTGCGGTGACCTCGATCGGATGCACCCCGGTTACATCCGCCCACATGGGCAGCCTGCCAAAGGCCCCGCTGGTCCCGGCCCGCAGGGTCTCCCATCCTGTGCTGTCTGTGATGACTAGCAGGGCCACATCGATCTGTGATGACCACCATGCAACGACAGCGTCGTTGAAACTCGCCTGGCCGCCGCGATGCAACGGCCGGATGCGGCAACGCGGGTAGTCCCCTGCGAGCCCAACCAGCCCGTGCTCCATCTCCCGTCGGGGCGGGGGATTGAGTGGCCCACCATCTGGTAGGGCGCCCTCGACAACATGCCGCGCGGTCAGCACCGTGTAGTCATTGATCAGGTAGCCGGAGCCGACTGAGCCCGTTTGAGGCTCATAGATCTCGACTACCCGCCTCTCGCTGAGCACCGGCTGCCCTTCGTCTCGATATCCGTCGCTACGGAGCGTTAGTCCGGTTCATCTGTTGCTTGGGCGTTGACCTTGACTGATGTGGCCCGACCGTTGCCATCGATGGTGACTGGTGTCAGAGACAGTGACAGCTGGTGGGTAGCCTGGTCGCCGATCTGCCCCTTTGTTCCGAAGGACACCACGCCGAACCGTACCCCGGCGTCCCCCGCGGCTTCTCGGGTGATCGCCAGAGTGACGTTCAACTCCACGGCCCCCAGTTCGAACCGCAGGGCCTCGTTGTGGCCACTGCTCATCGCAGCGGTGAGCTCACTACGGAGCGCCTGGATCGTCTCTGCCAGTCCGGCGGCAATCCGATCATTCATTTTTCCTCCCTGGTTGATATTGACAGCGCAACCCCCTCGGCGCTCGCACTTTAGAAGTTCCTCGTTAGACGTTCTCGTCTGCGTCTGTATCGGCAGCCGTAGCGGTATCGGGGAAGGAGCGCAGGCCCGCTTCGTGAGGCTGACAGAGGATCCCTCCACGACACAGGTGTACTACCGCACGTCCCACCCCCGACGCGTGGAGGCCGTGCGCGCCATCGCCGCGAAGTACCAGTTCGACCTCACCGGCGGCAGAGTGCGCTCCCGCGGGGCCGAGGCAGACCTCACCAACCGGATCCGGGCAGGAGTCGGCTCAGTCCCAGTACCTGCGGGACAGTGCCACGAGATGAACAATGTCCGCGCGGACGGCCGCGGCTGCCCGGTGTACTACCGGTGCTTCTCCTGCAAGTTCTTCACTACAGACTTCACCCACCTCACCGAACTGCGACAGCTGCGCTCCAGCAAGGCCGAGCAACTCGCACGGATGGAGGGCGCCCGACAGCTGCGCTCCAGCAAGGCCGAGCAACTCGCACGGATGGAGGGCGCCTACGACACCGTGCTCACGCCCGGCCCGCTGAGCGAAGCGAACATGGAACTCCTGCGCCAGGAGATCAGGCAGATCGATGAGCTCACCAGCAAGTGCGAGGCGGACTTCGGCTCACTGGCCGCGGAGGAGAGAGACAGTGGAGGCGTGGCTCCACACCAAGGACCGGTTCCTCGCCGTAATCCCCGTGGCCGCCGTCCTCGCTGGGCGGCACCACGTTGACCAACCGACTGTCGATCCGATTCTTCTGGCTGGGGACGCGAATTGACGAGTACAGCCAGCTTCTCCGGGGACCAAGTTCCCACAGGTATCAGGTCCGCTCGTACAGCGGTGCTCGAGGCCGGACGGGCGGCGGCCGCGCGACGTCGGCGTGCCGACAGCGAGCGTTGCCGACAGCGCGTCCTCGATGTCCTGACCACGATGCGCAAGAGCCGAACACCGTTCTCGGACGCGGAGATCACTCGTCGAGCCGAGGTCAATCCGCAGTACCTGCAGCGGCACCGCGACCTCAAGGCCGAAGCCGAGGCCGTACGTGCCCATCTCGCTGGCGATCGGCCGCGAGCCGCCGCCGCAGCTTCAGTTCGCAAAGAAGCAGCCCTGAAGGTCGAAAACCGCATGCTCCTCGAACAGAACGCCGCCCTCCGGCGCAACCTTGCGGAAGCGCGAGCTCAGCTCCGTGCGCTGCGCATCCAAGAACTGGGCGCCCGCGCCCGCGACGGTTTTGGTCTGCCGGTCACGCGGGATGCCGAGCTGGAGGAGCTGCGGAGGCAGCGGGATGCCGCGCTGGCCGCCAGTCAACGGACAGGGGCCGACCTCACGGCTCTCCGCAACGTCAACCAGCGCTTGATGGTGGAAAACAGCCGACTCCTCGAGGCCGCGCTCCGACACGCACCTGCGGAGTAGCCCGCACATGGCTGTCGGCAAGCACACCAGCCCTCGGGACTGGTTAGTCGCATATTGAATAGGTGGGTTACCGGTGATCCTCTACCGGGCGAGGATAGCGTCGTACACGGTGCGCAGCGGGGTCTTGTCGAATGGGCGGGTCAGCGGCAGGCTATCCAGCACCTCTGCATCCAGTGCCTCACGCAGTTCTGACGGCATCCCGGGCGACGCCAGAGGGAGGCCGCTTACGGCACCATACAGCTGCTTGGCCATCTCCTCGTCATATTCCATCCTCACGGACTCGACCGGCTCGGTGAGCTGATCGGCGGGCACCGTTCCCTTGATGACGAGTAAGCCACTTAGCACTACCAGCGTCCGGTACCAGGCAACGACCCGGTCGCCGACGTAGTCCCCCGCCGCCTCCAGGTATGCCGCACGCGGGTTGACTGACTCGCCGCCCGTGACGCGCGCGTCGGCGTAATGAGTGACACCGGCGTGCTCGCGTTCTTGCCATGGGCCGGATTCTGCGACGATCTCCACCATCCACGCGTGGCACAGTTCGTGAAAGATGGTCCCCACTTTGGAGAGTTCGCTTTCCATTGCCCCGCCGATCCCGCTTCCCAACTTGGCAACAAAGGCTGGCGTGTCGGGTGCCAGGCGGATCGCGAGAACGGTGTTTCCCACGTAACGGGTTTCTGCAGCTTCGCTGACAAACCACCCGCTGAAGTCGAAGCGCGTCTTCGCGGTGCGGATGTCGTCGATGACCCGTTCGGGGAGCATCAAGAAATGTGCCTTGGCGCGCAAGAGGCTCAGGAATCCGGCTGAAGTGGAGGCGAGCTGCGTGAGCTGCGGCCGCTGCAGGGGGTCACCGCCGAGAGCGTCCGGCAGAGGGATCAAGGTGCCCGGGGTGCTGCCGAAGACAGTGAGGTCGACGGTCGACTCCAACCGTCGGCCGAACTCTCGGGCGATGGCCCACAACGGGTTGGGCAGGGTTCCTGGCATGCCGGTTATCCTCTCGGCGACGGCCGCGGCGGCGCCCCCGGCTCGCGGCCGTCGCGATCACGACGCTGTAGGTCAGGGCGTTGAAGCGGCCGTATCAACGGCGCGGCGAGCACGGGCCTGCCGTTGACTGGGATGAACGGCCTGGTGCGCACGATAGGGAACCACGGTTCCCGCACTGTAATGAGCACGCTTTGCTCGGAGGGGATGATGACGTACCAGGCGGCTTGTGCCGAGGTCACGCCGACGCCGTCGGTGACGAGGACCACCAGGGCCACCGGTCCAGGAGGCACTGTCACGGCCGGCCTGTTGGGGTCGCTCACCAGTCCGCCCTGTACTGCGTACTGCAGGTGGCCTTCCATTGCCGCGCCATCGTTCCGCCACTGGATGTCGGTGAGGGGAACGAGCCGGCCGTTGACCTGCACCTGGACGCGGCTGATGGCCTCCGCGGGAAGTCCCTCACCACGCGGGTCGACGAAGGTCCACGTTGCGCCCGGGATGCGGAAGACGATTTCGCCCTGGGGCGCTGCGGTACTACCCGGCCGGGGCCCGACGACCTCGACGGACAGCAGGGCTGTTGGCTGTGCTCGGTCCATTGCCGCGCGCATTCGGCTAGCGGTCCCGGCCCGGATCGCGTCGCGCACGGTCTGAAGCGCCGTCCGGGTGGCACGCAGGCTCATTGCGGTGTCATCGAGGGCACGTATCAGAGGCCCGACGCCGACGGCGTCAAAGATCAGTGTGGTGACCACGCCTGCGACGACGTTCGCGGGCAGTGACACGTGCGTGATGTCGATGTGAATCGACGGCAGGATGAACGGCAGCACGGGGTTGGGCAGGTCAATTCCGATCGGTATCTCGACGGAAGGCACCTGGTCACTGCGGAGCAGTGACTCCAGCAACGCCCGCATGCCCACGGCGCTGCCCTCCGGCGACTCGGCCGTCACCCGCAGCGCCTCGGCGCTGACCTGCAACGTGTCCGCCAGCACCCGCGTGACGTGCGATGTTGCCTGAAGAGCTCCTCCGGTATGTGCGTTGACGGCCGCGGTGACGATGGCCCGCAGTCCACCGCGTAGCCACTCGGGCGTCGACGCGGATGCCGGGCCCATGCTCTGCTCGATGAGCCAGTCTGTGAGCGCGGCACCCACCTGCGCATCGAGGGCGCGGATTGTGTCGGCGACCCTGGCCACGCCAGCCAGGAAGTCTGCGGCCAGGCGATCGGTTTCGCGGATCAGTTCCTGCTCGCGCGCCTGCAGTTGCGATGCAGCCTGTTCGGCTGCGATGACTGCTGCCTCAGCTGCGCGGAACGACACGACCGCGGACAGCTCGAGCGCCCGCAGCAGCATGTTCACCGACGCCTCGGACATGTCGGTGAAGAGGTTCACGCTGTCGCGCGCGAGGAACTCAAGACTGCGCGTGACGTGGTCGACGACGTGCTGACCGAACACGGGCAGCAGCTGGCGCTTGTAGGCGGCGATGGCTTCGCGTGTGCCGCTCGCGAGCACGTCGTCTACCAGCCCGTCGGCCAGCAGGAACCTGTCGAGCATATTCAGCTCGCCCGGGAGCATGGTATTCGCCCATTGCTCAGCGGTACGGGAGACATGCCGCAGCAGTTGCGCCGCTGGGAAACCCACCGTAGCGCCCAGCACTTGCCGACCGAGCTCATTCCAGCTGGCTTCGAGGTCAACGGGAGTGTCGCCAGCGTCCAGTTCGTCCGCCAAGGACCGCAGCGCTGGAGGTACGGCCTCGAAGCCACGTGTGGCGACGCTGTGTACCAGGGTGCTCAGCGGACGGCCGATGAGGATGAGGATGCCCGTCGAGACGGCCTCACGCGTTGCGTGCGCGTCAACTGCGTCGCCGTCCACCAGTGCCACGCACAGCTCACCGAGGATGCGGGCTTCCGCCTGCAATGCCCGCACTATGTCCGGCGGCATCACTGTGGCGAGGTAGTCCCACACGCCCGCGTCGGTCAGCGCGGTCGTCACCGTATCCAGCGCTCGCCGCAGCACATCCGCAGCCTCGTTACGCGTCATACCGCCAGATGGCGAGGCCGCGACGGTGGCCACAAGCGATGCGGTGCTGCCCATCAGGTCCGCGAGCCAGTCAGGGACGAGGTCTTCACTGACTAGCAGGTCGTGCAGCTCGTCGAGCAGAACCTGGGCGGCGACCTCACTGAGTGGGCGGCCCGGTGCGCCATCCGCAGCCAGTACCCCGCGCAGGGTTGCTGGATCGCCACTGTCCGGGACGACGAGTACGGTCAGGGCTACCGCGCAGCGGATCGCCGACCGGACGAGCGCCGCGCGATCGGCCGCCACCCAGGGTACTGCGGTCAGCAGGAGCTGCGCTACGGCACCCACTGCGTCGAGTCCGTCGGCCTGGGAAAGGTCATCGAGTATCGCCAGGGCCCGCGTGAGGTCGGCCCAGAACCGCCGTACCGCCGCGACGTCCAGCCCACCGACTTCAGCCAGCAAGAAGTCGAGGGCGAGGCGCAGCAGGCGCGGCGCCAAGATGTCTGCGGCCAGGCGTCGGACTGCCGTGAGCACCGCGTCGAGCAGCGATTCGTGCTCGGCGGGCGACCCTGCGCTCCACTCGTCGCGACACCACGTGACAACCGCGTCGAGTGCCATGGGCAGCACCGTTTGCGCGGCGTCCAGCAGCGGCAGCAGCGGGTCGTCGTCTGCTAGTCCAGCCTGTTCCCGGTATGACGCCAGTGCTCGCGCAAGGTCCGCGCCAGCCTGGGCGGACATCCTCCGCAACATGACTGGTGTGTCGAACCCCGTGTTGACGACAACGCCCCAGCCGCCGCCATACCCCCAGCCGAACCCGTAGTTGAACCATGCCGACACTCCGGCGCCTGTGCCGTCCTGCGGGAACAGCTCGGCCACCGCCAGAAGTTCCGCGACGGCCATCGCGGCAAACGATCCCCGCGCCCAGACCGAGGCGCCGACCTTCGCCTCATCGAGGAGAATCCGAACGTAGGGGCGCGCATCGGCGGGGAAGGCATCCAGCACGAGGCGCTGCAGCTCGCCCAGGGACATCGATGCGCTCACTTTGGCCTGGCCATCGACCGAGGCTTCGAGGCGCAGCCGAGCGATAACGCCCGCCGCTTCAAAGAGGTCCAGAGGTATGCCAGCCTGCAAACGAACGCCAGCGTGAGCGCGCCCTGACAGATCCGCGCCGAGCCGCGCCAAGCCGCCAGCCACTTCGCCGCCGAGCTTGGCGGACACTTGCGCATCGAACTCGGCGGAGAAGTCCAGCCCGTCGTCGGCGCGCAGCGATCCGCTCACCCAAGCGCGCGCGCTCGCCGCGCCATATAACAGGGCGTTCTCTGATGAGCCGGTGCTCGCTGAGAAGATATTGAGCTCGTTGCTCATGGCGACCCTCCGCACGCGCGTAGCTGCAGGAAGGCTAGGGAGGATTTAGGGTGGGCCGCTACGAATCGGACTAGTGTCACCCACGAGGTGACCTCATTCCAGTACAGCCTCCTAGACACAATGACGGCCTACTCACGCTGAGCTTTGTAGATCGCATACGCTGGCCAGGCTGGCCGGATAGATCCAGGTGGCGGCGCCGAGGTCGCGCAGCAATGCGTCCAGCTCCTTCAGCTACCTCACCAGCCGCACCAAGATGCGCGCGGCCACGAAGCCCGGCTCCCGTTTGCTCTTCCCCTGACCGCCGAGCGCGACAGCCGACTGAGGCGGCACGCTCCGCCAACTCGCCCTGGAATGCCCACCGCCCCTTCGTCGTGAACCACTCGGATATCACCACCTCACCACCACCCAGTTCGCGAGCCAGGTGGGAGGGAGGTGGATCCGGTGCGCGGCCACCACACACGGTCACCAGCAGGCTGGGAACTGACGACAGAACACCGAGGGCCGCACCTGTGGGTCATGCCATTGCCTCACAGGCAAAAGACCACCTGACCTGCGGGTAGTGCGCTCAACGGTGCACAGAAGGTCCCGTACGTGGACTCGCTGGAGCTGAACCGTCTGGTGTTGCGCGACGAGGTGCCGGCGAACGCCGAGACGTGGTTCCAGGCCCGTGCCTTCCGGCTGGCGGCCGCCCGGGGCATCCGCGGAATCGTCGCGCACAGCGACCCCGAGCCGCGGACACGCCTCACCGCCCACGGCCCCGAGATGATCTTTCCCGGTCACTACGGGACGATCTACCAGGCCAAAGGGATGGACTACCTGGGCAAGACGCGCCCGCGGCGCCTGACCATGCTGCCCGACGGCTCGGTCCTCCATAGTGGAATACGCACGGGTTCCCGTCGGACGACTGACAGTCGCGAAGCCGCATCTCAGCAGGTAGATCGCCGCTTGGGTCCGGCTGCGGTCCTTCCCTGAGATCTCCGCAGTAACTCGCAGAATCTGCGAGTGATTGCTGTAATGTTTGGCTTCGTGGCAGATTCCGAAAGTCGCGTGCTGACGCTCGTACGCCCCGTGCCGGAGCCGGCCGTCCCGGTGGACCCGGCTTCGGTGTCGGTCGAGACCGGGCTCGCAGACGTCGTCACTCTCCAGCGGCGCCGTCAGGCCCGCATGTCGGCGTACGACGAGGAGAGCTTCTTCCTCGACACGCTCTCGGAGTACCAGTGGGCGCGCGACGCGGCCGGCCTGGCGCCGACGACACTCGACGGACTGATCAAGCCGGTGATCGAAGTCTGTGAGTACTACGGCACGGTCCCCTGGCAACTGACGCCCCGGGAGGTCGACAAGTACTTCGCGGGCCCCGGCAAGCGGGCACAGTCGACACTGCGCGGAAAGATCAACAAGATCGACGCGTACTTCGCCTTCCTCGAGCAGCGGTACGCGGGCGACATCATGCGCCGCTTCGGCGCCACCGTCGAGTCTCCGATCGACCCGTTCAACCGGCCGCGCCACCGCGGGGACTTCGGGCTACGCATCCCGCCTTCCCAGACTGCATTGAAGGACTTCTTCGCCCGTTGGCGTGAGGACTTGCCGCACACACGGAAGTACGCAGTCGCCTGCCGCGACTACGTGATGACGAAGATCGCTTACCTGTCTGGAGTGCGCGCGGCGGAGCTGTGCGGGGTCTGCCTCGGCGACGTCCACTGGGAGCACGGCCAGTGGGGCCGGTTCGTCGTCCTCGGCAAAGGCGCCCGCGGCTCGGGGCCACGGCCGCGCGAGGCTTACCTCTTCCAAGAGGGCCGTGCCCTCCTGTGGTGGTACATCGAGGAGATCCGGGGCGAGTTCGGGGACGACGCCGAGCACCCGCGGGCGCCCCTGTGGCCTTCGGAGCGCAAGTCAAAGGCGATCACCGACCTGAACGTGCCGATCGCGCCGGCGATCGTGCCTTCGACGTTCCGGAAGGCGTTGCACACCGCGGCAGCGCACTACCTGACCGGTCCGATCACCGACCTGTTTCCGCACCTGCTGCGGCACGCCTGCGCGACCCACAACTACGAGCGCGGCATGACACTTTGGGAGGTCCAGAAGGTCCTCGGACACGACTGGGCAACTACGACTCTTCGATACATGGCGACTGCACATGCTGACCCGGAGCTCGCGAATCTGGCGGCCAGCTCCCGGGCAGCCCAGCGACTGGTGATGGACAAGGGGAACCTTCGGTGAAGTGGAATCTGCGGATGGTTGCCGCCCAACGGGACCTGTGGCGGCCGACCGAGGTGCTCGCCGCCTTCCAGCAGGTCGGGTTCAACCCGTCGCTGAGCAAGGTGGCCGCACTATGGAGCGGCACGCCGGTCACGGTACGCCTCGATGACCTGGACAAGATGTGCGCCGCGCTGAACTGCACGGTCGCCGACCTGCTCCAGGCCGAGCCGCTCGCGGCGGGGCAGGCCGCGCCGAAGTCCGGTCAGCGCGCGGTCGGCGCAGAGGAAGGGCCAGGCGCAGGCCCGGTACGGCCCGTGCCGCGCGGTCGTCGTGGTGCCGGTCCACGCTCGCTCCCGCCGAGCTGAGGGGTTGGCCGGTGACGGTGGGCCGTGGGAAGGGGCTAGCGCGGAGCTGCCCGGTGGGCCTGGGTTGGCTGGTGGTGCACTGGTATCGGGTGTGCGACGGGTGCCGGCCCTGGGCGAGGACGTACCCCGAGCGCGGGGTGTGCCCACGGTGTCGGCATGAGGCACACCTGAATACGGACGGGCTGTGCAAGCCGTGCCTCATGGCGATCCGAGTTGAGGAAGACGCCGAGTGGGCTCTGGGCCTTGAGGAGGCGCGGCCGCGGCCGGTCCAGCTCACGGTCGGCGGCACGTACGGCGACCGGTCGGCGTCGGCCCGACCACTGCGCCGTCCCACCAAGAACGGACTGAGCGTCGGGGTCGAGTGGTGGACCAAGCTCCGCCAGCACCACGCCGCTCCCGCCGCGCCGCCGGTGCTGGAGCCGCAGGTACACGGCCAGATCCCGCTCTTCACCATGCCCCGCATGCTGGGCGACGCCACAGTCAGCGCCATCGTCGGCCGGCCGGTCGCTGGATGGGAGAAGGCCCGGCCGGTGATCGAGGCGATGGAGGCCGAGCACGGGTTGACCGCGGGATGGCGCTACAAGGTCGCCGAGATGGTCCGCCTCGCCCTGGCCGTGCGTGAGGCCGAGGGCGCCGAGCGGCTGCCCGAGGCCATGCTGCGGGACCTTCCGACTAACGGGGACGCGGTCCGCCTGATTTTGCTGCGGGCCGGACTCTTGGACGAGGCGCCCGAGCCCATGCGCTTCTCCATCTCGGACCAGCCAGCCCGTACTCCGTACATCACCGCTCCGACGCCGCTACCGCCCCCGGCGCCCCGCCAGTGCACCGACTGCGACGCCTGGATCCCCGTCGGCCGACGGGCAGGATTTGTCTGCGATCCGTGTCGGCACTGGCGGGAGCGGGCGGGGCGCGGCCGGTGCTGCCGCTGCGGCCGCGACGGGTTGGCCCTGCGCGACGACCGCTGCCGCAGCTGCCACCCCTACCGCCTCATCGACCAAGCCCGCCCGGCCTCCCGGCGTTTCACGCAGCTGGTGATCGCGCTGCCGACCGGCAAGGGCGGGCCGTTCGAGGCGTTCCCGGTCGCCGACGACCAGGCGCCCGACTACGACGAGCGACGGCCCGCTCTCCACACGAGCCGCGGACAGGAAGCACTGTTCACCCTTCGGCGCGACTGGGCCCCGGTGCTGGCCCGGTTGCGGAGCATGCCTCCGGGAGAGCCGCCGCTGACCGAGACCGCCCAGTACTTGCTTGAGGAGTTCACCCGCCATCGACCGGGACAGCGGCCGGACTACCGGAAGAACACCCGCACGCTCACGATCCTCCTGTACTGGCTCGGCGCCGAGACGGCCGTCTTCGAACGCGACGTGCACGACCTGGCCCGGATCGACGCGAACCTCGCTGCCAAGCCCGTTTGCCAGTTCCTACGCGACCGCGGCCTGCTGGTGGAGGACCCCGACCTGCATCGGAACGCGGATCTGGTGTGGATCGAGTCAACCCTCACCACCCTGCCGGAGCTGGTCGCGAGCGAGGTCGGCACCTGGGTGAAAGTCATGCGCGAGCAGGGCCGCCGCGAAGGCGAGCCCCGCGGGTACGACGGCATCCGCCGCTACCTCACCACCCTCCAGCCCACCCTCACCGCCTGGACCACGACGGCCGGCGTGGACTCACTGAGGGAGATCACGAAGGAGCAAGTCGAGAACGCCGTGGACGGCTTGTCCGGCTACGCCCGTCGAGGACTGGCCATAGCCCTACGCAGCCTGTTCCGCGCACTCAAACGCGAACGAGTGATCTTCCGCAATCCCGCCCAGGACCTCCCGGCCGGCGATCTCAAGGGGATCCCGAAGTCCATCCCCTCCGACGTCCTGATGGGGTTGCTCGACCAGGCGACAACGCCGCTCGGCCGCCTCGTCGTCGCTTTGGCCTCCATCCACGCACTGCCCGGACACGAGATCCGAACCCTGCACACCACGGGCCTCGACCTCTCGCGCGGCACCCTCGAAGTACAGCGCGGTCTGCTGCGGCACACCCTCTACCTGGAGGAGCTCACCCACCAACTCGCCGCCGACTGGACGACCTACCGCCACCTGCGGTGGCCCGCCTCGGCCAACCCCCACCTGCTGGTCAGCCAGAAGACCGCTGTCGATCCCGACCACCCGGCCGTCAGTATCGGCACTCTGCGCGCGACCCTCCCCAAGGGCCTGACGCTGGCCGGCCTGCGCCAGGACCGGATCCTCAACGAGGCGTTGGAGTGCGCCGACCCGCTCAAGCTGATGCGGCTGTTCGGCATCACCGAGCAGACCGCCATGCGCTACGTCACTGCTGCCCACCCCGAGCGCACCGCCAAGCTGCCCCGGTAGTCGGAGTGGTGAGCCGTGTCAGCAGCAATGCCAGGGCAGTGGCCGCGACGTTCAGCGCCATGTTCCTGCCCGAAGACACCATCCCCTACCTAGGGCCACGTTTCCGTGCACGCGTCCGTCGCCTGGCGTACGGCCGTCGGCTCGGCCCACAGCAGTGTGGGCAGGGCCCTCGTCCACTCCCCATGGTGCAGCGCGAGGCGGAGCCATCGGCACGCCTCGTCCCAGGGGGCGTGCTCCGCGAGGAGGAGGTACGCCTCGATCGCCCGATCGCCGCGAGCGTCGATGCGTACGGCCTGCGCGGCGGCCCGGTCCAACTCCCCGATGAGGACGTACTCCTTGACGAGGGCCAGTCGCGACCAGTCGCGGTCGTCGGAGCGGTCCATGGCGTCGACGCGCTCCTCGATCTCGTCGTAGCGACCCAGGTCGAGACTCACTCCGGCTAGGTCCCCGAAGCAGTTCGTCAGCGTCAACAGCTCGGGGGCGGCATCGAGGTCCGTCTCCGTCTGGGCGAGCCAGCGCGCGGCCGGATCCCGGTCGCCGAGTGCGATCCGAGCCCGCGCGACGGCGGCCTACGCCCACACGGCCGCAGCCCGCCAACGGGATGCCGTCTCGGTATCAACCGCATCGGCGCCACGGGCCTTCATCAACTTCAGCGCCTCCGCCTCGACCGCGTCGGCGTCCGCAGCGGCGATCTCCAGCAGGTGTGCCGCCCAGGCGCGGTCGTGCTCGTCGCCCGACTCGGCCAGGGAGCGCACGATGCGTCCCAGGGCCACGCAGCACCGGTCGACACCTGCCATCCGTTTCACCGCCTCGACAGCCAGACCGTAGTCCCCCCGCTCTGTGGCCTCCTCGGCCACGTCAGGCCACGCCCACTGACGCTCCTCCTCATCGCAGCCCTCCATGAGGGTGAGGAGACGTTCCGAGTCGCCTGCCCTGATCATGCACCGGGCCAGGTCCGCCAAATGCAGGCCTCGCACGAGGGCATGCTCCGCTTGTCGGGCTAGGGCAACCGCATCCTCGTACCTCCCGAGCGCGGCCAGTGCCGTCGCTTCCTCGCCCTCCCCTAGGGGGTCCTCAGGAAGGGGCCGGGGCGGCAGGGCAGCCAGCAGCGCCCGTGCCTCCTCCAGCCGTTCGTCGTCGGCGAACGCTGTGATCGTGCGGCACACCATGGTCCGCTGCTCACGGATGGAGTCGCTGTCCTGTCCCACGAGCGTGAGGTCGTGCAGGAGGCTCTCGGCCTCCTTCCGCCGCCCCGCGCGCCACAGGGCGACGGCCACGCTGATGAGCAGGTCCACTCTGAGGGACGGCTGTTGCGCGGACCGAGCGACCCCCTCGGCGCGGGCGAATTCGCCCGCGCACAGCAACCCGCCGACCACCTGGCCCAGTTCCCGCGGCCAGGCCTCCTCAACGGCGACGTCAACGGCCCGTTCGAACTCACCCGCCTCCACCAAAGCGCCTACGAAACTCTGCCGGGCATCCATTTTCGCGCCCTCAGTGCTGAGTGTGCGCAACAGGAGTTCCGCCCGGTTGTATGCGCCATCCTCGGCGAACGCCCGGAGCATGCCCTCCCGGATACGGTCCCCCTCCTCGGGATCCGTTCGGGCCGCAGCCAGCGCCTCCGCGCGTTCGTGCTGTCCCGCCAGCACCAGGGCGCAGCCCAGCTCTCTCCAAGACCGCGCCGGGATCGGGCTGGTCGCCGCCCGTGAGGCGAGCGCCTCGGCACGGTCGAACATCCCGGCCCACGCCAGTCCCTCGACAACATGGCCCCGGTCCTCGGCGGACTCGGCCACGCACACCGCCTCGTCGAACAGAGCCAAACCGGACGGCTCTGCGCCTGCCTCGCGCCTGGCGTAGGCAACCTCGACGAGGCCAGCCGCCCGGCCGCGTCCCTCGATGCTCCGTGCCAACGACTCAGCCCGCTCGTACTCACCTCGATCGGCCAGGGCGCCCACCACTTCCGCCACAGCCAAGGTCTTCGGTTCGGCGTCACGAAAGGCGGCCAGCACGGACTCGGCTTCGTCGACGACCCCCAACCGGACCAACTGTTTGACCAGAAGCTCCAGTTGCCCATCGCGCAGCCACCACTCCTCCCCGGCATCGCACACCAGGGAAATGGCCCGGTCGGTCTCTCCCAGCGTGACCCAGGCGTGCCGGATCGTACTCAGCGCGGAGGGGTGCCTGATTCTGCCGTCCCGGCTGTCCGCACGAGCTGCGCGTTCCGCGTCGGCCAAGAGCCGCCATGCCTCCTCCCGCTCTCCCGCCGTCCCTACCTCCAGGGCGATCTCCCCCAGGGCCACGGATCGCCAACACAACAGGGGCAGGCTGTGGGCAAGTGCCTCGGCACGGTCGGGGCAGCCGATCTTCGCCCATGCGACGGGAAGGCCGACCGCGATGCCCCGGCCACGGCGCTGTAACTCGTCGCGGCGGATGGCCAGCGCCATCATGTCCGGCAGGGCCGCTTCATCGTCGACCTCGAGCAGCGCCTCCTGCGCCGACCGGATCTCCGCGAGGGCCGCCGCATTGCCGCCCGTGGCCTCCCAGAGCCGGGCCTGCCGGTCCCGGTCCAACGCGAGTGCCGTCATGCGAGCCGCGTCCCCGATTGACCGGAGCATCGCGAAGTAGCCGCGCAGCAGATATTCCGGCGTGTCCGCGGGCCAGCCACGCCGGCTGTACTCCTCCGCCCAGTCGTGCAACCGCTCACGCCGTCTGTCGAGTTCGCGGGCGCCCAGCATCTCCTCCGCGCGTTCCCTTAGTGCGTCGTGCGCGAGTAGATACAGGCCACCCCTGGTGGCGAAGGTACGCCCGGTGCGGGTGCGCAGCGCGTCGGCCACCCGGAATGGCACGGCTTCGGTGAGAGCGGTCAGGTCGCCCGCCGACAGGCCCCCGCCTGCGGCCGTGACGAGGGCGAGCAGGTCGTACTCCAGCCCGGGAGCTTCCAACAGGTGCTTCAGCTCCCGCTCGGCGTCCGTACGGATCGCCCGCGCGGCCGGCGAGACGGCCAGCTGCCGGACCACGTCCGGCGCACGCAAGGGGTGGCCGCCAGGGACGTCCAGGGGCAGCGGCGGATTGAACCGCCCTGAGACGACCACCCGCATGCCAGCCTCGGGAGCCCCGGGCAGCAGGCTCGCGATGCTGTGGGCGCCGGGGCCGGTCGTGACACCACGGTCCTCATCCAGCCCGTCCACCAGGAGGATCAGGCGTTCACCGCGCCCGGAGCAGGCGCGGGCCGCCTCCCCGTACAGGCGGAGCAGGTGCGCTTCCCGGGTCGCCTCGGTCAGGTACGCCGGAAGACCGGCACCCGTCAGTTCCACCAACTGTTCAAGTACGACGTCGACATAGGCGACGACGTCGTTGTGGGTGCCGAGACGGCCGGTGACGAAGAATGGCACGACTCGCACTCCGGGCGGCGGATGGAGCGCGAACCAGGAGAGCAGGGCCGTCTTGCCCGCCCAGGCATCCGCTCGCCACCAGACGTGGGACGGGCCCGACTCCGCACAGCAGAACGCCGCCAGCTCGGCTAATTCCGTCTCGCGGCCGACGAGTCGGGCCGGCGCGATCCGCCTCACCTGTTCGCCGTACGACGACCGGACGACGGGCGCAAGGACGACGTGATTGTGATCCCCCGTGACGGCGACACCGATGTCCCCGGCCGCCGTGACCGACCGCTTCCCCGTAGCGCGCATGCCAGCATGGTGCCCGTCGCCGTGCCGCCATACCCGTAAGCGCCGTCGGAGCGGGGAAGGATGCCGTCATGAAGGCCTTGATGTGGACCGGTGTCGCGCTGTGCGGGCTGGGCGCGGCGGCGCTCCTGGTGGGCGGGGTCCTGGACGTCTCCGCGGCCGAGCCCTGGGCGAGCGTGGGTGGAGGGGCTGCCGGACTGGTCGGTCTGGCACTCACCCTCTACGCGGCTCTTGGCCCACGTGCCGGCGCTTCCGGCTCGCAGGTCCGCGCCGAGGGCGAACGTTCGGTCGCCACCGGCGGAAACATCGGCTCCGTGACGACCGGCGACGGCGCATCACCGCCCGCTTCCCCGAGGATGCCGCCGTCGTCGTCCGCGCCGACCGGTCCGGTGAGCGCGTCGAGTGACCGTTCGGTCGCTGCGGGCGGCGACATCGGAATCGCCTCAACCGGTGAGCACTGAGCGACGCCGACTCGACCGGTCACCACCGCACAACGCAGCCCGCGCCCATGGCACCGTCGGAGATCGCTCCAGGTCCCACACACTGGGAGGATCCGCAGAAGGAGGCGATGCATGAGAACCGTCGAGCGCCAGCTCACCTCCCCGTAGCAGCGTTCCGGCATCGGGGCGCTCGCGGGCGCGCTGCCGGTACTGGCCACACTTTTCATCCGCCGTCCGTGGCCCTCGTTTCACCCGTTGCCGAGACCTCGATCCGGCCTCATAGGCAGGACGCGAACGCCTGGTACGGGAGCCCCTCCAAAGTTGGACGCGATGCCGCCAAGAACCCGCTCCCCTCCGCGGGCAGAACGGCAAACTGGCGCGCGGGTTCCGGCCTCAGCACGCTCAGGAATCTGCGAACCTGCGCGCTTCCGACCGGGCGCTGTCCAAAGTCCGCAACGGCGAGCGCGGCGCCGCCGGAGTCGAGCGGCGCCTGATCACCCTCGGCGCCCGTCCCCGTGCCGAGGGCGAGCCCGGCCGGGCATGGCTGGAGGAAGCCCTGCAGGCCGTCGGCGCCAGGGTCGTGTCGCACGGCGGCAACCACCGGTACGCGGCCTACATCGGGCCGCGCACCGGCCGTCGGCTCACCGCCACCTCCTACCCGTATCCGAAGGCCGACCAAAGGGGTGTGGTCGCATGACTGCCGCACTCCGCCCTGGCGGCGAAGGGGTCGATCTGGTCATTTCCTTGGGTTTGGGCGTCGACTCGACCGCGTACCTGGTGAAGATGCTGGACGACCCGGCCGCCCACGGAGTGGACCTGGCCCGCACTATGGTGATCCACCAGCTCACCGGGAGCGAGTGGCCGACCACCCGTGCCCACGCCGATATCGGTAAGTCCGGCTATCGCAAGGTGAGGAATGACCCCCTCGACCCCATTCGAGGCGCGAGCGGTTACCTCAAAACGCCCCGCAAGCAGCTCAAGTCCCTTCTGGAAGAGGATTCCGCTGCGCAGTCACGCATCCGCGACGCCGGGCACGGTTGAGGCGAGGACCGTACGGTCGCCTCCAAGTGCTGCTGAACCCGTCCAAGGGCCGATCCATCGTCGAGTCGTGCTTCCTTCTACGCAGTTCGGCTGCCCGCTTCTCCTCAATTGTGTCGGTCGCAACGGACTCGCAGCCCCTACCTCACCACGGGCACCCACCATGGAGGCAGGGGCGAAGGGGGACGTATGCCGGACGATCCGCAGGCAGCCGTCGAACCAGTAAAGGTGCCGGTCGTGGAGTTCATGGTCGTGCGGCCACCGGAGACGGTGACCGCATCCGCGTCGTACCGCCAGTTCGTCCGCGACGAGATCGCCCGGAAGCCTCCGCGCACGCATGTGCCTCCGCCGGATGCCCACTCGGTGACCCGGGTGTCCCCGATCGGCAGGCTGATCTACGAGTTGGTGTTCTGCGGCGACCAGTCCGACGCCGAGTTCCCTGACACGCTCAAGCAGCGTCTGCTGGAGCTGCTGACCCCGCGCACCCCCCACTGCGAGGACCGCGAGCCCGATCCGGGCCCGAACCGCCTCGTCCTGGAGGACCTCGAACGCCACGCGTACCTACGGGAGGACGGCCGGTACTACATCCTGCCGGACAGCCTGGAGCAGTTGACCGAGCATCCGCTCGTCACCGACCTGATCAAACTGGCCCCGGTGGTCGAACGGGCGCGCCAACAGCAGGAGACGGCCGCTCTCCTGGCGGACGTGAACACCACGCTGGGCAGGCCGGTCGAAGAGGTGGTCTTCACCGACGGGTACACCTCGTCCGACTTCGCGGCAGCCAAGCGCGCCCTCTTCGACGCCCTCTACCTGCTGTATCTGCTGCGTCGCTGGACCCGGGTCAACCTTGCGGGCGTCACCGCGGGGCTGCGGCTGCTGCATCTGCTGGAGGCGCTCGCCTACGACGTCGTCTACGCACGCGTCCTGGCGGGCGGCACGCAACACATCCACCTGTTGGTCCTCAACCACCTCGCGGCCCATGTTCCCGGCCTGACCGGCTGGGACCGAACAAGCGAGGTCAGCGGTCTGCCCCTGGTGGCCGGCGCGGAGGACCTGGAGACGCTGCTGTCGGCGACGCCCGTCATCCATCCCCTGTTCTCCCGGCTCAACCGTTTCACCCGGCCCTTCAACGACCTCAAGCCGATCGGCGTCGGCGATCTGAAGGTCGTCAAACAATGGCTGCGCGGCTACACCGTCGGGGAGATCGCGCATGTCGACAACGTCCTGCGCAGCGAGTTCAAGTCGAGGGTGCACCGACGGCTGGACAAGAGCGAGGACGTCCTGGCGTACACCAGCGAACAGCAGAGCGACTCCCAGCAGGACACTCAGACCACCGACCGCTTCGAGGTCAAGCGCGAGGTGGAGGACGTGGTGAAGACCGACCTCAGCGCCACCGCTGGACTTGGGGTCAACGTCAACTACCAGGGCACCGGGTACAACATCGTCTCCAGCGTGACCGGTGGCTTCGCCTACGCCCGGTCGGCGACCGAGACCGCGAAGATCGCCACCAGCTACGCCCGGGACGTCGTCGACAAGGCGGTCAGCCGCATCCAGAACAAGGTCGTCCGGCAGCGCACCACGACCCGGCTGTTCGAGACGGAGGAGACCAACACCCACACCTACGACAACCGCAAGGGCGAGGAGCACATCTCGGGCCTCTACCGCTGGCTCGACAAGAACTACCGCGCCCAAGTGCACAACTTCGGCCGCCGGATGATGTTCGAGTTCGTCGTCCCGGAGCCGGCCGCCTTCCTCGTGGAGTCCAGGCTCCGGGCGTTCGAGGCCACCCTGGAGATGCCGGTGCGCCCCGGCGAACCACCCGCGGTGACCCTCCCGAAGTCCGTGCTCGACCTCGACCCGGCGAGCATCGACGAGACGAAGTTCCGCGAGCTCTCCCGGGTGTACGACCTCACCGAGTTCACGTATCCGACCGAGCGGATCAAGGCTGCCTTCGTCGACGCGGCCAGCGGCCGGGACTACTTCAGCGACAAACAGGTCGACTCGAACACCTGGCAGGCCCGCACCTACCAGTGCCGGCTCAACGCGAAGAACTACGTCATCGACGAACTCGTGGTGAACGGCTACATCTACTTCTGGGGAGCCAACGACACCAGTGCGTGGTTCAACGAGGAGAACACCTTCGAGGTGTACGTCGACGGTCACCGCTACGGACGCGACGTCAACAACGCGGCCGAACGCTGGTTCCTCACCCCTAGCGTCTACCCGGGCACCGGTGCTCCGGTGCTGCGCGAGGACCAGGTCTCGCTGCTGCTCGGGTTCTGGGACGTGGCGCAGTTCGACCTCAGCGTGTTCGCGCACCTGGAGTTGTCCGACGGGGCCCTCGCAGACTGGCGGGCCAAGGTGCACCGCCGGATCGTCGACATCGAGCAGAAGCGCGTCGACGCGGCCAACACGCTGCGCCGGCAGACCTACGAAAGCGAACTGGCCGCCTACCAGGAGCGGTTGGCCGAGGTCCGCTCCCTCGCCGTCAACGAAATCCTCCAGGGCCAGTCCGAGTCCGCCAACCGCCAGGTCATCCTGCGGGAGCTGAAACGGCTCTGTCTGGCCATGCTCACCAAGGAGTTCGACTCCAGCGAGGGCGACAACGTGCTCACAGGCCTCGACGACACCGGTGTACTCCCGGTCGGCACCGAGTTCCGCCGCTTCGCGGTCACCGAGACACCAGACGACCACGGCGTCCCCCAGCCGTGGCCGTCGTACGAACTCGACTCCAAGCGGGTGGACTTCCCTGTCCCCGTGCTGGACATCGCCCGGCGCAAGGGCCGTTACGTCCAGTTCCTCGAGCAGGCCTTCGAATGGCATCAGCTCGCCTGCATCTGTTACCCGTACTTCTGGGCGACGCCCCCGCGCTGGGTGGAGCTGATGAACCGCAGCGACCGCGCGGACCCGTTCCTCAGCGAGTTCCTGCAGGCCGGTTCGGCGCGGGTGCTGCTGGCGGTGACACCCAAGTACGACTGTGCTGTCATGCACTATCTCGACACCGGCGAACCCTGGTTCGGGGACGACGCCCCGGTCATCGGCGACCCGCTGTTCATCCCGCTCTTCCAGGAACTGCGCCGGCAGCAGGACGACCGGGCGGGAGCGGTGCCGGACGGCGAGCACTGGGACTTCACACTGCCGACCTCCCTGGTGTACCTGGAGGACAGCAGTACTCCCCTCCCGCCGCTGACCGACGAGGAGCCGCGGTGAGAGAGGCCGAACGGGACGGCGTCGTCCTCGTGCCGGAACCCAGCCGCTATGCGGACGACGCGGGCCTGGTCTCCGCCACGGTCCAGCGCGACGCCACCCACGAGGGCCAGGCTGCGGGCCGACGCCTGGACTGGGCGCGTCAGGTAGCCGCGTACGAGGCCCGCCTCGCCGACGGCTACCGGCGCGTGCGCGCGGGCTCCCTACCCGTGCGCCCCCGCCCGCACCACCCGGTCACCGCCGACGGCCGTACCGTCGAGGTGGTCTACGACGCCGCCCTGGACCAGCAGTTACTGCGTCTGTACACCGGGCACGGCTGGGCCGGCATAGAGGCCCTGTGGGCCGGGCTGGACAAGGCCGCCGAGAAATTCCCCAGCCGCGTGCTGCACCCCTGGGACGTGGTCAGGGAGTTCGCCGAGGCTGCGATCGCCGGGCTGGCGACGCGCGTGCGGGCCGCGCTCGTCGAGATCGATCTACGGTCCACCGAGGACCTCGTCGTCCAGCTGAACCTCAGCGCCAACCTCGTCAACGCGGCCTGGAAGACCCTCGGCATCGAAGTGAGCGACACGGACGAACACGGCCGGCGACAGTACACCCACGAGCCGGGTGTCTCCTGGGACACACCCGAGCGGATCCCGCGCACCTTCTACCGGCTCACCAAGCCCCAGCCACTCGCCCGCCTGATGGAGTCGATGCCGGAAGCCGTCGCGCTGCGGCGCCGGCTCGGCGAGATCAAGCTGAGCCGGGAACAGAACGCCCAGGCCCTGGCCTGGGGGCCCGTGGAGTTCAGCGGGGCCAACTTCCCCGGCGACGCCACTACCACCCTGCGCGCGGCGGAACTCGAGGCGGAGGCCGAGCGGACCCCGCTCGAGCTGGAGGAACTGCTCAACAGGATCCATGCCGTCACCCCCCTCGCGGCCCTCGCCGTCACGACCTTGCAGGAACCGGTCACCGAGTGGCAGGTGCAGCAGGCCGTCGGCGCCTGTATCGCCGCGTTCCACGGCCATTCGGAGCGCATCGTCAACGCCCTGCCCCGGCACGGAGGCTGGGTGGCCAAGGCCTTGCCGGACTGGGCCCCGGGCAGCCCCGTGCCCGCCGAGTACGCCGAGGGCGGCTCGCCCGAAACCCGGCTGCTCGACCTGGCGTTTGCCGAGGGGCAGGGCGGCGCCCGCTGCCTGAGCATGCTCAGCGAGCGGACACTCGACCGGCTCGTCACCGAGGGCACCGTGACCAAGGACAGCTTCACCTACGTGGTCTGGGGGCACTACCGACGGCAGCTGATGATCAGACTCACCGCCGAGCACAAACGCCGTGAGTTCAACGAGCAGCTGCAGAGCCTGCTCACCAAAGCCGCCGCCCTGCTCTCGCTCGTGGTGCTGAGGGTTCCCGCCGCGTCGACGGCCTCTCGCCTCGTCGGCATGGGGCTGCTGGCCTTCCAGTGCTACACCGTGCTCGACCACCTCGCCCATGTCGACGCCCAGCTGACAATGGCGGTCGCCGCCGTCGACCGGCGCAGCGCGTCCGAGATCGCCCACATCGGTGAACTCCTCACGGCCCGCAGCGACTTCCGCGACCAGCTCACCGAGTCGGTCGTCCTGGAGATCGCCCTGATCACCGCGGCCGGCGCCTGGCCGCTGTTCCGGGAGCTGATGCACGTCCGCGGCTTCTACTACGACCTTGAGACGCTCCTCGAGCCATGAACGCCCTGTCGAAGGCCGACCTCTCGGCGATCGGGAAGCACGTCGGCGGCGCCCTGTCCGCCAAGGTCGTCAAGGCCCTCTCCGACCACGGCGCCCCACCGGGCGCCGCCGCCCACGCGCTGGCACTGAAACCGGTGTCGGCCCCGCAGCGCCGTAAACTGGTGTTCGACCTCCTCACCAGTAACCCCGAGACGACGGCCCGGCTCGCGCTCCTGGCCAGGGTCGACACCATCCTTCGAGTCGAGGTGCCACAGCGGATGGCGAAAACGCCCCTGCGGCCACGCCACTTCGGGCTGCAGACCCCCGACCAGCTCCCCGCTCTTCTCTCCGACCGGCTGGCTCGCATGGAGACCCGCGCGGGCTCCCTCGCCGAGTTCGAGGCCGGACTCAGCGGCTGGCTCAGCAACATCGCCGGCAACGTGATCTTCGAACGGCTCGCCAAATACGAGCCCGGTCTGGTCCGATTCGTCGACGACCTGGGCACCGACCTCGTCGCGCTCCTGAACGCGGACCTCGCCGTCCGGCCACGGGCGCTCCTTGGCATCGACGGCACAGCACGCACAGTGTCGCAGGCTTTCGACGCGCCCCAGCGCGTGGTGAAGTTCTCCCTCGAAGGGCCGGACAAAGTGGTCCGCGAGTTCACCGATTTCGGCCGACTCGCACCGAACCCGGAGGGCTGGTGGGGCCTGCTGCCCGTCGAGGTGAAACTGGAGCGGGCAGCCGGCGGGGTGTCGGGCCAGTTCAGCGAATTCATGCCACGCCTCGCCGAGTCCAGGAAGCTCATCGCCGTGGTCCTGGAAGGGAACACGGAAGTGGAGCGGCACATCCTTCCGTCCCAACTGCTCTTTCTCCGCCATGACCTGGGGCAGACCGTGATCACGCCCGTCACGAAGAAGCTGATCACGCGCATCGAGCAGCAAAAGCCCGTGCCGGTCGGGGACGTCGCCCAGGTGACCGAGTTCGGACCGGCCTTCAGCCAAGTGCACCAGACGACGTACTACCGCGCGCGGGTGCTGGTCGCCCGCAGATGGCTAGACGAGCTGATCAAGCCGATCGTAGGGCTATAGATCGGCCCGACACCCCCATGCGTCAACAGGAGGAGCGGCGGGTTGGCTGAACGGATCCGGCTATCCAAACCTGCTGAGACCCCGAGCAGAGATATCGAGAGGTCCATGCCCCCACGTCCGGCTCAGGGGCCTAGCACTGTCGAGGAACGACGTCAACACCGATACTCATGGGACGAAGGTTACCAAACGCCCCGGAATGGTTCAGGTGGCGACCTTCAACTCGCTCAGGCTACGCTCAAACTACGCCCTCAATCGCAGTCTGACGTCATTGACTTCAGTACACGCTCCCATTACTTATCTGCAGAAGAGCGCTTCAGACACGGAGGGATTGATCCATGCCGGATGCAGAACTCGAACGACTTACTCAGGAAATTGCCGCATCACCCAATGACCCAATTGATGAACCTCCTGAGACCGCACTCGAATATCTAGCATCCCTGAACCTCTCTGATGACGATCTTGAAATTCTGCTTGGCGATGTCCCCGGCCTATCCTTCGCTGACGTGAAGCAGAACGCTGCTGCGCTGTATTTTAGAATTCGTCAGGTTATTGCCAGCCTGGTTTGCTCTGACGGCAACCTCAAAGAGTCGATCAAGCAGGCAATCACCGTGGGAGTGGAAGCAGTATGGTTGGCGCTACTATCCGTCTTGGGTATTACACCGGAGACTCTCGCAGCGGCAGCACTAAAACCCCTGGCAGGCGGGTTGGCGGCTTCTGGGGTAGACCGGCTTTGCGTGACCCCCCACCCATAAGAGGGCGGAGGGCGCCCCATGAGATCTATGTCCTACCATCGGTTGCTGAGCGGAATAGACTACGACCCTTTGCTGGGATCATGGCCAGATCCGTCCATAGATCAGCGCCTTCTCGCGGAGTCACCCCCGGCCGCTCGATATATCCTCAGGCTCGTCTTGATGGATCAATACGGGTCAGACGATGAGGGCGTTCAAATTGCCCTGATGGGGTTAATATTTCTTTCCCACGAAACCCGGCATCACCTTGACACATACGCCACTCCGACAGGATGGTCACAACTTCTCACTATTGCCGGAGAGTACTCTCTACTTAAAGCCTTATCAGAATCTCGCAAAATGGGGACGCGAGACACTCTCCTAAAGCGGGTCAGGCGACATCTTTCCAACCACGATAATCTATTCGGCAATGTTTCTTCTTTCCGTAGAGCCGAGTACTCTAACGTTCCGTTTGCTGAAAAGGTCCTGCCGGATGGCCGACTGAGGATCAGAGTAGGACTCGAAGATGCGACGCGCTACGTCACTACGGTCCAGGGGAACGACGGAATTGAGCGGGGCATCTCTCTTAGCGCTCTGCTTGAATGTCGCGCCATATTGGAGACTGCGGGGAACTGTTCGGGAAAACTACGGGCTGCCGGGGCGAGTGAGAGCTCGATCAGAAAGGCAGTGAGGCTTCTACTGCATCTTGGCGTCGACCCCGAACGAGACGACTATTGGTGCCTCTTGTCCACCTGTCTCCCTGCTCGAAACTTGGAAGAAGCAGCCATTAAGGTAGCCTCAGAAGGCCCCAGGAAGGGTCGGATGATGCTTGCTACATGGTTCGGATTGCACGTGCAGCATCCTGGGCACGTGGCTCCAGACTTGAGCTGGAGTCCAACGTTTCGCACGGTCTTCGCTTTAAGGAAGCTGACTGCCATCCCTGATGCCCAATGGGCGAATCCAAGGGTGGACTGGGAAGACGCTTGCGAACAGCTTGGGGGCATGTTCGGCGACTTGCCGCTTTGCGAGTCTCGCCAAAAATGGCTGCAGTCTTTCCAGAATATCGAAGGGTCTATTCTCTCTGGGGACTTTGGCCAGGGGGTGGCGAGTGCTCATCTCACGTGGCTGCTGGAGTGCGCAAAAGCGGGCATCGGGCTTCGCGAATCTGAAATTAAATGGATCGATAAGGTCGGATGGCCGAACCAGGAAGAACCACTGACGATAGGGCCTGAGGCGGACCCGCCGCCTGATGCACGTACGGCATGGTCGCGCCTTCGCAGACTACGTCGACAAATTCGAATGGATATTTCCGGTGAGTCTGTCGTCAAGCTGGCTAATTCGTTGTTCGAGCCATGACCTGAATTGCGGCGACTGGCGGTCCCGGCATGACGATCGTCCCTTCTGTCCCAGATCTACCTGCCTCATATCGAGGTCTGATGCTTTTCCTGGCCTGCAGGTCGTCGGGGGCATCAGCCGTCAGGAGACTGGGCCGCGCTGCTGCGGCGAGAAAGCGCGGCAGCGTAGTCGGCTCGGGCGGACCTGACTTCCTTGGTCCATCTCTCGGCCCGGTTGATGTGCAGTCCGAGGAGGCGGCTGAGGACGACGGCAGGGAGCTCGGCAGAGAGATCCATCAGCGTGGTGTTCCGGGCGGGCCGTGCCTTGATGCCCAGAGCGGTGAGCTTACGCATGAGCTGTCGGCTGCTGATCGGCTGTCCGCCGGCCGTGCCCGGGAAGAGCCAGGGATGATCCTCACTGCGTCCGAGGGTCGAGTAGCCGTACCGCTGCTGGACGAGCTCCAACACGAGGGAGTCCAGCGGGGGCGGCAGGTCGATCGGGTGGGACCCGAGTGTGAGCGTAACGCCGTCCTCCGTGCGGGCGACCTGGTCGAGTCGGATCCGGGAGATCCGACTCAGAGGCTGGGCGAACAGCAAGAGCAGAAGGCCCACGACGGCCCATCGTTGATCTTGCTCGATGAGGGCCATCGACGAGTCCTGAGGCGGGACCGGGATCAGGACGCGGTGAGCATGGCGGTTCCGTACTGACCAAACCAGGAAGGTCCGGGCGAGATAGCGGACCCAGATGTCGGTGGACAGCCAGTCGTCGATGTCGTGCTGAGTGCAGGTGGCCATGCTCGCGTTGCGGGCTCGGAGCCATTCGATCAGCTGGATTGCGGCCTTGACCTCACGGCGGACGACAACCGCTTGGTGCAGCGTGACGGGCTGCTTCTCGGCGTCTCGGCGGAGCCGCCGCAGGTGGTGCCAGGTGGCAAAGCTGCGGACGACCTGGCGCTCGCTGGGGTCCTCGATTCGGGCGACGGCCCGGGGCAGCCAGTGCTCAAGTTCGGCGAGACGCTCGTCCCGAGCCGGAAGAACACTCTCGGCAGCCAGGGCCGCCCGCAAGTGCCGGACCGCTTTGACCGGGTGCTGAAGGCCATCGAGAAGGTCGTGCGTCACGGGCCCCTTCTCGGCGGCAAGAGCGGCCAGCAGGCGCCGTGGAACGGATTCACGAAGCCAGTAGAGAAGCGAGAGGGGATCGCCCCGCTGTAAACACTGGAACACCGGCTCCAGGGCGGGCCGGACGATACCGTCCGGCCCGCCGAGCAGGCCGGTCAACTGCCTTTCGAGAGCACACGAGTTGCAAAGCCCGTGGTGATGGAGCCGTTCGAGAACACCGCACCGGACGCAGTTGCGTCTGGCGATGGGGTGCTTGTCGTAGCAGACCCTGCAGAGTGCTTCCCCGTTCGGGCCGCGTCCGGTGAGCGGCTTGGACCTGCCGCAGATATGGCAGGGCACCGGAATCCGAATGCAGCTGTGGCAGAGAGGCCCGCCGTCGGGTAGCCGGGCCTTCACCGACCGTTCGTTGCCGCAGCGGGAGCACGTCTCGGGTGGCCGCAGCCGGTTGGAACACGCCTCGCAGCGGGGCGCCTCGGTTTGGGCGAAGTAGCAGGGCCGGGTTCGGCCGCAGTCCGCGCAGACGGCTGTCGGTGGCCGGAAGCATCGTCCGCAGAGCCGCTGGTCAGCGTCGCGGCGAACGATGTTGGCGGTGCGTCCGCAGCTGGTGCAGGGCTCGTGGTTGACCAGGTCGGCTCGGGTGCAGGGGTGACACAGCGGCCGGTCGTCGACCGTCCTGGTAGCGACCGGCTTGGTCCGCCCGCAGCGCGAGCAGGGCAGGAGACGGAACTTCTCGTAGCAGGGCTGGCAGGCGCGTTGGCCGTCCAGCGCGTGGCGGAGCTTGCGGTCGGTGCCGCAGAACGGGCAGGTCGGCAGCACAATGTTCCGGGCGCCGCGGGCCAGGAGGTCTTCGATCAGGAGGATGATCTTTTGTGGCCCGTGGGCACCTTCGCCGGTCAGCAAGTGGGGGTTGTCCTCCAGGGCCCGGGCCAGTTGACGCTGGTGGGCCGCCATCTGGCAGGTTGCCCGGACCGCAGCGGCCACCTCATCCCGGGCGAGTCCGGAGTCGACTGCGGCGGCGTGGTCGCAGATGACGTCGACGGGGTCCTGGTTGCCGGTGTCGGGGTGAAGGGCACAGCGGGGCCGGCCGAGGTGGTCGTGGCTGGCGACGTGCGCGATTCGGCCGCAGATGACGCACGGGTTCGCAGCCGCGGCTTGCTTCATTTGGCAGTAGGCGCAGATACGCTGGTCGCCGTCGAGGTTGGGCAGGCGGTGCTGTTTGCCGCAGTGGGCGCATCGGGGCAGCACGACCCGTGTGGCGCCGACCGCCTGCAGGGCCCGTACGAGTTTCTGGATGGTGACGGGTCCCTCGGGGCGGCCGGACGTCAGCAGTTCGGGGTCCCGGCTGAGGGCCTCGGCGAGCTTGCGGTGACGGGACCTCATCGACCTGGTCGTCTGCGTAGTCGAACAGTGCCTGGCATTCCTCACGGGTCATCGGCCGCCGGTCGGCGCTGCCCTCGTACTCGGTGAGGTGGGCGACGGTGTTCCACTCGTGGCAGATCTGGACCGGATGGGTGCCGAAGCGTTCCTCGCAGATCTCCGGCCACTGGTAGTGCGGCGAGGTGATGTAGTCGCAGAACTGCCGGATTGAGCCTTGGTAGTTGCGGATAGTCGACTCGGCCCGGTCGCCCGCAGCGATCAGTTCGGTCATCCAGTCGTCGAGGTCGCCCGCTGACCAAGTCCACGGGTACTCGTTGGCGTACTCCATGAACCGGCGTACCACTGACAGCCGGTCGCCGATCGTCTTCGGCCGCAGCCGCCTGCCGCCCCGCTGCTGCCGCCGCCACCCTTCCAGCATCGCGTCGAACACCGCGTCCTCAGGGTGAAGGAGGGCGACGCCGTCGACCAGGATCATCCGGCAAAGCGGGTCATCCGACCCCGAACGAGCCACTTTGCACCCCTTCCTCTGAGTGCGCGAATCATGCACCACATGCAAGCCATGCCGCAAAGCTGCTGGTCAGCTAACCGAGTTGAAGAAGATGACAAGGGCGGGAAGGATCCAGGTCAGCAGGTCGCGCCGTACGGGATCACGCATCCGATGCAATTCCCCAGGGTTGCAGTTCGTGCTGCCGCTCCTTCGAAAGCACCAAGTCCGGCTCGTTCAAGTCTCCCGATCCAGGCGCGCGTTGGCGATCGCGTTGATGGACGACTCCCGCCAGCCGGAGCGGATTGTCCAGCGCGGACCGTGGGAGCTGTGGGACGAGTACGAGACCAATGGAACCGTTCCCCAGCAGGGCGGCATCCGGATCTGCAGCGTGCACGCCAAGGGCGAGGTCGGCGACGCACTGATCGCCCAGGAGATCGGCAACCAGCCGTTTCGGCACGTGATGGGGTTCAACGCCGACGAGGTCGGCCGCGGCCTCCGGGACGAGGCCGCGAGCAAGAATCCCTTGCGCCAAGGCGTGTATCCCTTGATCGAATGGGGGTGGGGGCGCGAGGAGTGCGAAGCGTTCCTGTACGAGCGGTTCGGGGTGAAGTGGGAGAAGAGCTACTGCACCTTCTGCTGTTTCCCGGTCTCGATGGGCGCTATGGACGCGCACCTGGACCGGATGCGCGCCCACCCGGACATTGCCGGCCGGGTGTTGCGCCTGGAGTACACGTCGGTCAGCCTCAACCCGCAGGCGAAGCTGTTCGGTCGGCACAGCCTGCTGGAGAAGTTCGACCCGAGCCGCCCCGCCGACCGGCCCGTGCTCGCGGCGTTCGAGGAGGAGCTTGCCTACCCGTGGGCGCTGTACCACGTCCGGCGCATCCTGCCCGTCGCGAAGGCGGACCCCACCCGGCGTGGTCGGGCGCTGCGCTCGGTGGAGCGGGTCGATGTGGGCCGGGCGTCCGTTCTCGGCCGGAGGCTGCTGAGCGTCTCGGAGCGGCACGGTGCGCACGTCGAGGTCGACGAGCGCTACGGGCGGGTGCGGGCCTGGGTCCAACGGCGGGGGCCGAAGCTGCCGACCGTGGAGCACCTGATGGTCACCGCCCCGTTTCATGTCCGGGACAAGCAGGTGCCGCACTTCGAGCGGGAGTGGGCGGCGCATCGCCGCAGCCGGTCCTGACGCGGTCTGGGTGCCGGCGAGATTGACAGCCCCCCACAAGAGCGCCATATTGATTACGCGAAACAAGCGGCAAAAGCGGTGGGCGGCGGAAGGCACCCCCTTTTCGGGGGTGTCGACCCAGGGCGGCAACCCCGGCCGTACGTCCCGCCGACCACCTTCACCAACTCGACTCGCCCCCGGCACGTGAGTGCCGGAAGAACAAGAGGAGCAGGCCCTCAGTATAGGGTCGCGGCCGGAACCGGAGCGTGCAATGCCCAAGGCCCTGAACCCGCAGCGCTGCGTCATCGGTGACCGCGCCGTGGTCAACCGCGACTGGATCCGCGAGTTCACCGGCGCCAGCGCCGGCACCGCGGCCCGCTGGTACAAGCTGCGCCTCGAGCAGCCCGAGGAGCACCGTCACCCGGAGAAGGAGCGCATCGACGGGACCGACTTCTACGACGAGCAGCAGTTCCGCGACTTCTACACCTGGTTCCAGCAGGAGAAGGCGAGCAAGGTCCTCAAGGCCGACCCCGAGCTGTACGAGCTCGACCCCGAGGACGTCGTCTCGATCAACAAGGCCGCCGAACTGCTGAGGTTCAGCGGGCCTTCGGTGATCCGCAAGTACCGGCAGGCGAACCCCGGCTACTTCCCGGAGCCCGTCGACGAGCCGGTCCAGGGCCCCACCGGCCGCATGATCCCCGGCTTCCGTGTCGGTGACCTGCAGGACTTCGACCGCAAGCGCACCGGGGACAAGCTCGGCAAGGCCGGCCGCCGCCCCGGGCCGCAGCCCGAGGCGCCCGTCGGCCGGCCCTCCGCCCTCGAGGAGGTCCTCGCGGCCGAGCTGAGCGCCCACGCCGGCAGGGAGCCGCTCACCGCCACGCAGCTCGCCGAGCGGTACGCCACCGAGGCGATCGACCGCGACGGCTACCACCCGGGGCTTGCCGCAGAGCTCAGCGTTCGGTACGGGGGCCCGCAGAGGTCGTGGGAGTACGCCGTCCGCAACGCCCTCAAACACCACCCCGCGGCCGCGCCGCGACGCTCCGAAGCCGACCGGCGGGCGGCCATCGCCCTGTCCGCCCTGCGCGAGCGCGGTGACGTCCGAGGGCTTGCCGCCTCCCTCGCCCGCGAACACGGAGGCAGCCCCGACGTCTGGTCGCGTGCGGTGAACGCGGCACGCAAGCTCGCCGACCCCACCACCTGATCTCCCCGCCAGCAGAAGGAAGGCCACCGATGCCCAGTTATCAGCTCCGCGATACCGCCACTCGCCGGCTCCTCGCACGCGGCCTGGCCGACTACGCCGCGGCCGAGGCCGCCATGGACCGCCTCGACGACGAACTGGAACACGACCTCGCGGCCAACGGCGAAGGCGCCGGACGCATCCGCCTGCGCCTCGACATCGAAAGGGTCACCGCCGGCATTCCGGAGACCGTCGGCCACCACGTGCTCCTCCTCGGCGTCGACGACCCCACCGAGCCGCCGCCCACGCCATAACCGACACACCCCGCCCACGAATGCCGCCGCCAGCCCCCTTCGCCCTCGTGGCACGTCTACGAGATGTCCGTCGCCTCTTGCCCGAGCGGGAGCACGCTTCGAGGACGCGCCGCGCTAGGGGGGCTTTCCCTCCTTACCGGACTTTCATGGGTCAGTGTTCTCGCGGTTGGTGATCGCGACGGCCCGCGTCAAGGGATGCGGGCCACAGCCATGCCAGCCAGGTCCCTGAACTCCGGTCCCTCGGGAGGGCGGTGCGTCTCCAACGTTTCACGCACGTAGGGCGGCAGTGAGCGGCGCATACCCCGAAGAACATGCGGGAAGTGAGGGCGCGGGTAGTGGCCCCGGTCGTCTGGCATCCCGCCGGTGAACACAGCGTCATCCAGGTCAAGGCGGGACTGAGAGTAGTCCGTGACAGTGGCGTATTGGCGCGCTCGGTAGTCCGTAAGGATTTTCAGCAGTCGCCTGGCTACAAGGCGTGCTCCATGCTGAGGCCGCGTCAACAGGTCCCGAACGGCATCGTCCCGCACCACTCCAGCATGGAACCAAGGCTGTTCCTCCCACATCGTCAGGTCTTCGAGAGGAACCGCGGCGTGTAGGGAAGCTGCAGCCAGGTCATTCGGATACAGCCCGTTGAGGTAGGCGGCCAGCATGGCTGGCAGAACACTGACACCCGCTCGCGGGTGGTGCGTACACATCACACCGTCATGAGCCTGATCGCACCACAGCTCCTGCCGATAGACGGGGTCACCGCAATACAAGGCATACACTGCAGGAACGCGCAGCAGATCTGCGGCCCGCAACAGGGAACCGAGCTGGTCGCCGTTCTTGTAGTTGTAGTCGATGTGCCAGCGCTGGCCCTTTTTCTTCAGATTCTTTGCTTGCACGAGGACGCCGAACGCCTCGTGCGACGACGAATCCACGAACCACCATAGCCAGTCCGCCCCCATCCGAGCTTCTTCATACCGGTTGAAGGACACGTAGGACAACTCTGGGTGGACTGCCATGAGCAGAAGGTCCGTCGCGGTCTCCTCCGCCCACGTGACGTTGCCCTGGGAGAGCCACTTCGCGGTGAAGGCATCGACAGCGGTGCGACCGCGAACGAGTGCGGGGCGCACGCCCGGGGCATTTTCTTCGGTGTCGCTCACATCAGTGGGTGTACCGCACAAACCGCTCCGGCAGAAGGTGTTGCAGTCAGGCAGCCCGGGGGCAGAGTGCGCTGCTGTGGACGATGGCGACGGAGCGGTTGAGGCCGCCGAGCATGAAGTTCAGTGTTTGGGTGCTTGGAGGGCGTCGCCCATCATAACCAACGTCAGCAATGGCCGGTGCCGCCAAGCCGAGCCTCAAGCCCGAACGCCTCACCAGACCACGCCTAGCACGCCCGGCTCGAACGGCCTCAGAAGCTGAAGGTGGGCACACAGCCGTTGAGCCCGGATACGAGCCAGTCGTCCCCAGAGGACGTCCCTGGGACTCGCAGCCTTCATGGTGCAGGTCGGATTAGTCGCGTTAGTCCAGTCTGCACGGTTAGTCGAACCGACCAGGGCACCGACCACGCACTTCGAAGCCTCTTCGTGACCGCGGCCGTACCTTCATGGTCGATGGTCGGGTCGGAGGCTGGGCGTTACCTCAGTCAGCAAGTACACGGTCTGACCGAGGAGTTTGGAACATGTCCCCTGACCACCAGGTCCTCAGAGGGTGCGCCGGTGACCGTGCCGTTGGGCAGGGTACTGCCGTCCTTGGGGAAAGCTTTCGGGTGAAGTATCGCCCTCTCGCACCTAGGGTGGCCCTCTCGTCGGCCACACCGCCCAGCGCCCAGCAGTGACCATACGGCGCAGTCCTGCCGCTGGGCAGCCCCAAGGCAAGCAAGAGCATGGCACCAAGCTCCGCCTTCCCCCCATCGACGCCCGAAATGAGCTCCACGACCCGGGATGCTGGCCGTGAGCGCCGCATCCGCAGCGCAGTGCGCGCTGTCTCAGACCTCCGTATACAGGCCACAACCTCCATATGGCTGGGGACACCAGTGACCGCATCCGAGTCCGCGTCGTCCGCACGTACTCCTAGCCCAGTGGAGCCGCTGCCGCATCAGCTGCTGGCTGCGCTCGCACAGCACCGGATGGCCACCACCCACCAACTACACGCCCTGCTCCGTCCTGACGCCGTACGGCAGACCGTCTCCGCGCCGCTGAACAAGTTGCGGCGGCAGGGCCTGGTCGACTACACGGTGCTGCCGGCGTCCCATCGTTCGCGCGCCTGGTACCTCACCGACGACGGCGCCCGCCTCACCCGGGACTTCCCCGCACTGCGCGGCCGGCCGCCGTATCCGATCACTTCGGCGACGGCCGCCTCCCTCAAGACGCCGCACACGCTGACCGTGGTCCGCACCCACCTGGCGTTCGCCGCCGATGCCCGCCGCCGTGGTGACGAGCACGGCTACCTGGACTGGACGCCCGAGGTCTCCCATCCGCTCAGCGACGGCGGGAAGATCATCGCGGACGCGTTGATGCACTACACCCTCACCGGTGACGATCAGCGCAGGAAGCTGCGTGCCTTCGTCGAGGTCGACCGGACCACCATGAGCAGCGAGCGGCTGGCGGCGAAGCTGATCGAGTACGCGCGGCTGTGGTCGTACGAGCCGCAGCTCGCCGGCCGTCAGCGGTCACGGCAGCCGACCGGCACGGGGATGGTCTGGTTGCGCTGGTATCCAGTATTTCCGCGGATTCTCTTCGTCCTGACCGGAGCCTCCCCGCACGTCCTGCACCACCGGATCAGCGACCTGCAAGCGATGACCGCCCAGCATCCGCTCGTGGCCGCCCTCGCCACGGAGGTACCCATGGGCGCCGTCACCCTGGAACACCTCGAACAACGCGGCCCCACCGACACCGTGTGGACACCCCTCACCGGCGGCGAACCCCGCCCATGGACCGAGCTCTGACACGGGCCGGTGCCTCGGAGACACAGCGAGGCCCCGCCCATCCGCCACGGGGAAAGCAGATGAGCGGGGCCGGTCAGGGGGTCGTCAGGCCTTCGGCCAGGTGATCTCTTGACCTTGAGGGTGACGATGACGCTGAAGCGGCTCGAGGGCCGGCGAGCCGCCTGCCGGGGACGTGCTGTCCAGGGCCCACGAGACAGGCTGCTTTTGCTCAAGGCGGAAGGGTTAGTTGAGGACTTGGACTTCGCCGACGCGGACGCCGACGGTGCTGCTGCGGGTCTCGGTGAACTCGCCGGAGTCGGTGCCGCCTGCGGCGACCTCCCAGGTGATCGTCCAGGTCGAGGTGGCGGTCAGCGGATACCGCTCGCCGGGCCGGCCGCTGCTGGCCTGGGTGTAGCGGTGCCCGCAGTCAGGGGAGTCGGCGATGCCCGTGCTCTCCCGGTAGGGGGTGCCGGGTCCGGTACAGGTGAGGGTGGTGCCGTCCCCCAGGTCCCAGCTGATCGAGGTGACCTTGGCGGTCGCGGTCACCGTGACGTCGCCCGCGGTCGCCGTCGCGGTGGCGGGCCCGTAGGTGGTCGGGCCCTGGCGGACCCACAGCCACATTGGCACCCCGACGGTGTACCGGCCATCCGCGCGCGGCGAGGCGATGTCCGGGCCCGTCAGCTTCATGGCATCCACCGCGCGCTGGGCGAGAACCTCCGGATCGATGGCGGGCTGAGCGGGCGCCTGCCCGCCGTCGGGGATCCACACCACGCCGATCCGGCCCGTGGCCGGGCACATGACCCGGTAGATCGCCCCTTTGCCGCCCTGCTTCCTGCCCTCCCGCACGGCGAGGTTCGTGTCCGGGGGCTGCGGGTTGAGCTTGGTGTAGGTGCACTTCGGTCCGTCCGAGGCTCCAGGGCGCGCCGCACTGGCTGTCCCGTTGCCGTCAGGCCCCTTCCTGCCGGGGGTCGAGGTGCTGTCCTTCGCGCACACCCGGACGTACAGCGACGTGCCCCGGCAGAGGCCGGTGCCGGAGTCGGCGGCGTGCGCGGCGGGGGTGAGGATGCCTGCGAGGACGGCCGCGGCCGCCGCTGCTCGTCTCAGCATGAGCCGCCGCCTTGCGGGTTGATGTCGGTCACCAGCCAGCGGCCGTCCCAGCGCTCTGCCTTGGCGGTGGCGATGTAGCGCAGCGGCTGCTCGGACGGCAGCGGGATCACCTTCTTCGCCTTCACGTCGTACGTCTGATACGTGGACAGGTCAACGCAGTCCGACAAGGTCGCTTTCGGTGTCGCGGCTTCCATGTCGAGGTCGGTGACCTTCGCATCGTGGCCTATCTCACCGCGCACGACCGTCCCGGCTTCCTTCATCCGGTACAGGTCCAGCTCGATCTTCGACAGAGCGTCCAAAGTGGCGTACTTGCGCAGGGCCGTTCCTTTCGCGGACGCCTGCCGGTATGCCTTGGCCTGCTCCGTCGTCATGCCGTCGTAGGCGGCCAGCACTGCCGCCTTCACCGCCGCGTCCGGGTCCGCCGGCGCCGACGTCGATGCGCGACTCGTCGGCTGCGCAGACGGCGACGCAGCAGCGCCGCCATGGTCGGCGTCCCGGCTGTTACTGCCGCCGGAACCGCACCCCGCGACAACCATCACGAGCATCACTGCGCAGACGCAAACGGCGCCTGTCCTCGGTGTGCTGGCCCTGCGCAACTCTTCCCCCTGTGCGACGACGTCACGGTGACCGTCACCGTAACCGCACACACACCCGCTGCCACAGACGATTCGACGCCAAACACTGGGCCCGACCACGCCCCTCCCCCACCCCCACCATGGCCGCTTTGCGCCCGACCATCAGCCCGACCATCGCAGGTCACAGCACTACGCAGACCATCCGGCCGAAAACCGCGCAACCAACCACCGCACTGCGCACCCGCCCCAGCCACACAGGCCGCCCAGCAGCCCGCGCACAACGACGCACCACCCCGGCCGGCGCGCACCACCGAGCACGTCGGCAGGCCCGTGCGCGCGCTACGCACCACAATGGTCACAGACGCGAATACACAGATTCGATTGCGCACCAGACCAGTGCGCAACCACCACCCCACCGCATCCCAGGGCAGCGGACGAGGCCGTGACCACGCACGCCCACCACCCCTCCCCCACCCAAAACGCCCTCGCAGCCATCAACGCGATACCGAAGGCGGATCGGGGCTGCCTGACCGGCACCTGATGTGTGGGTGTGGAACGCGTACGCGGAGATCGTGCCGCACCTCAAGGACGCGGATGTCATCTAACAGCAGCGGCTCTTCTCTCTCCCTCTGTCCGGCGTGGCGTCGAGTCCCAGTGGCCGGTACGGCGGCCCGGCTGGTTCGCCGTTCAAGGTCAATTTCTACGGCTGCTACGCGCTGAGTTTCGCCCGCCTGGGCATCAGGCCCCCCCCCCGCGACCGTTCGAGGATCATCACGTTTGGGTACCGCGAGTCACCATCTGCCCCGAAGCCACGGCCAGCACGACCCAGGCGGCCTTGGTTCCGCGGTCCGTCACCTGGAATCCCCACTGCCCCTGAGTCAACTCGTTCACGATGTGCAGGCCCCGACCTCGCTCCGTGAGCAGCGAGCTCGCTCCCCCCGTCGTGGCGGCTGCCCATGAGGGCGCGGCCGCGAGGTAGAGGTCCGTGGGGAGGAGAGGATCCCCGTCGTGGATCTCGCAGATGTACCTCTCGGCGGCCGAGCGCAGGTACACCTCATAGGGGCCGCACGCGTGTTCGTGCGCGTTCGCCACGAGTTCCGAAACCGCCAGGACTCCGTCACTGATGGCGTCACCGGCCAAGCACGTCTTTCCCGGACGGATTCGCACCCCCGTACGAACGCATCGGCTCGTCGTCCGTGACCACGACCAGCCGCAGCCGGGGCTCCCCGTCCCTGCCCACGCAGTCACCGTACGACCAGCCGCATGGCGCCCGAGGAAACAGGCCCTGGTGCCTCGAGGCGGGTCCGCGGCGCTCACGCAGATCTGCAGCAGGAACTTTCCTGGTTGGGCATATGACGAAGCTCACAGGACGACACAATGCTGCTGCAGGAGGTGCCCGTCGAGACGGAGGGTGATCGTGCGGCCGGCGAGGGCGAATCCGACCTGGTAGCGCCCTCCGGCCAGACAGACGATCCCGTCGCGCATGACCTTGCGGTCGACCTCGACCGGTTCGCCGGCCGCGAGGACGGCCTTTCCGCTGCGGGCTCTGGGCAGGGCGGCGGCTGCAGGTTCAGGGCCAGCCGGGCGGGCGCCATAGCGCATAGCCAGGTAGGCGATGTCCTCCGGCCGCAGCCGGGACGGGACCGTGGTGATGAGGTGCCCGTCGAGGAGGAAGTGGACGCTGCGGTGGTTCGCCCAGACGGTCAGCGTCCTGCCAGCCAGCGCCTGGTGGATGCCGACTCGCTGCCTGCCTGTCACCAGGGTGATCTCACCGCTGGACGGCACCCGCACTGCGAACTCGATCGCGGTCCCCTGCGGCGGCAGGACCGGTGGCTCGACAACCTCGATGGACAACTCCCGCTGTGCCACTACCTGTTCAGGATGCTCGTCATCGCGGCCGACGACGGCGTGGGGCCGGAAGAGACTGACGGGGGTGGCCATGTGCAGGGCCTGATGTGGGCGCTGGTGGTTATAGGCATGCACCCAGCCGTCGATCGCTTCCTGGGCCGCGGCCAGCGACTCGAACGGCACCACGTGATCGAGGAACTCCTCGCGCAGGGTGCGATGGAAACGCTCGATCTTGCCTGTCGTGGTGGGCGAGCGGGGCTTGGTCAGCCGCTGCGTGATGCCGTTCTCCCGGCAGATCCGCTCGAATAGCACCTCCACTGGCTGCGGACGGGTATGACGGCCGGTGAACTGCTTGCCGTTGTCCGTCAGGACCTCGAAGGGCACCCGTAGCGGCGCATCGCGGCGGTGAAGGCCGAGCACACCGCGCGGGCACTGGGCACGGCCACGACGGAGGCGATCACGACGAACCGGGAGTGGTCGCCGATGCCGGTGACCATCTTGCACTCCCGGCCGTCGGCCAGCGGAACCCCGCCGACCAGGTCCATCTGCCACAGGTGCATGGGCGCTTCGCGCTGCCACCGGCGGTACTTGCGGGGATGTTGCTGTTCCTGGGCGCGGACCAGGCCGTTGCGGGACAGCACCCGGTGGACCGTGGCCCGCGACGGCGCGGACCCGAGCCCGCGGTCGGCCAGCTCGTGGGAGAACCGACGTGCACCCCACCGGGGATGCCGGCGGCGCAGTTCGCAAATCTCGGTTTCCACCTCGGCCGACAGGCGGGTGGGGCTGTTCCGCGGGCGCCGGGAGCGGTCCAGACCGGGCATGCCCTCCTGCTCGAACCGCCGCCGCCAGCTGTGCAACGTCTGGCGCGAGGTGCCGTACCGGGCCGCGACCTCACCGACCGGAGACCCACCGAGCACCTCGCGGACAGCCCGGTAGCGGTACTCAGCCAACTGCTGTACATCCACGACTACTTACGGAAGCACCCCTACCCCACCGAGGGCCGCGAGATCACGGACGTTCAGCCGAACGTGTCAACCATGTCCAGAGCACAAACGGTCAAGCATCTCCTGAGACCTCACACCGACACCCCGCAACGGTGGGAGCAACGGTCGGGCCCCCTGCCGAAGCAACTCGCGGCCGTCCCCGGCCGACCCTGCTGTCATCTACCGCCCGGAAGCGGGCCGGGTCGGCGGCCGGGAAGTGGGGCTGAGACAGGAGCGGCGCTGACGCAGTCATCGGTTAGTGGTACTCGGCCAGTCCAGGCGTAACCCCGGTGGCCACTGGGGGCCTTCGCTGGCCCCCAGACCCCCGCTGGCCCGGCGTCCTGTAGCGCGGACCGGGTATCGCCTGGCGGACCGCCGTCCGCGCTGCAGAACACCGGGAAGGTGCTCACCCGTGTTAGGCGGTGGGCATGGCGGAGGCGGGCCGGAGGTGCGGGGGCGGAGCCCCCGCAGTCCTGACGTGCTGGCTGTGACCTGGCCTGTTCAACCCTTCCTTGATCGCTGCGAGCGGTGCTGTGCTGACCTGTTGTCAGTGCCTCCTGCCAACATGGCTGGTTGCGTGGGGAGTTGTTACGAGGGGGAGGCTTGTATGCCTTGGGTGCGGCCGTACGTTCGCTCTGATGGGACACCGGTGCGTGGACACTCGCGGTGGGCTCCGGGTGCACGGCGAGAGATGACGATCTTTGCCTTATTCGCGTTAGCCGTGGTGGCGATAGGCAACGGAAGCGCTTCGGCGGGAAGCGGTTCGGGTGCGACTCCGCGGCCTCAGTCGACGGTGCAGTACCCGATCAGGTTCGACGATGTTCCGGCGCTGCGGGCGCCGAAGCCGCAGCCCACGGTGTCGTATCCGATCCGCTTTCCGTCGCCGGAGGGGCATCGGTGACCCGGCGGCGGCCGCCGGCGCGGCGGCGCACGAGGCGGCCCGGCAGGAGGCAGCAGCAGAGGGATGTGCAGTTGATCGCCGTGGCTGTGGTGGCGGCGGCCGTGGTCAGCCTGGTGGTGATGGTGGTCAACTGGCTGCTGGCGCACTGGTGGGTGCTGGTCGTCGGTGCAGTGCTCGCCGTGCTGGCGGGGGGCGGCTGGCTCTACAACAGGCAGCAGCAAAAGCGTTGGGAGGCGGTGCGGGCGCGGGGTCTGCGCTATGGGCTGCCGCAGCTGGACGCGCTGCACCACACCAGGTTCGAGGACGCGGTGCGGGACCTGATGCGCCGGGACGGCTGCGGGGACGCCGTTCGGGTCGGCGGGCGCGGGGATCTGGGTGCGGACGTGACGGCCACGGACCCGTTCGGGCGGCGCTGGGTGATCCAGTGCAAGCACCGCCGCGACGGTGCCCGGGGCTCGGCAGTGGGCACGCCGGACCTGCAGGTGCTCAACGGGACCGCTCGGCAGGTGCACGGGGCGGACGTGGCGGTGCTGGTGACGAACGGGCGGGTGACCGCTCCGGCCGTGGTGTTCGCCCGGCAGCAGCGGCTGCATGTGGTGGACCGGCAGACGCTCGGCGTGTGGGCGTCGGGCTCGCGGCCGTTGTGGGAGCTGCTGCGAGCGGTGCCGCCCCCGCGGCGCGCCACACCTTTGAGTTGAAAGAGGCCCGTCTGTCGGCCTGGGTGGACGGACCGAGGCCCGTGGTTGAGGGGAACCCGGCAAATTTGCCGGGTTCCCCTAACGGTGCGGGTTCGTCGTGGATGATCTCCGCGTTGATGATGTCGTCAGCTGGGGCGCCCATCTTGGCGAGGATGCGGGACGGCCCTTGCGGAGTCGTTCGAATAGAACAGTGCCGGTCAGGGTCCGTCAGCTCCTCGTGCCGCTGCCCGACGATTCTCAAGTGCCGCACCGGTACCTCTGCGGTTACCTTCCGGGCCCACACACGCTCGTACTCCACTTGGTGGATGCCTCCTCTTTGGTAGCCCCCGCTGGAGATGACGATCCTGTCGAGCGTGGTTTCGACCTTGAGCCTTCGGCCGTGTCCCCAGGAGCCCACCCGGTAGCCATTGCCGCCGCAGGGCACGATGCCCTTTGGTGAAGGCACGGTTCTGGCTGTAGCAACAGCGGGGCGGTCCAGGACGCTGGCGAGAGGTACACCAGTCCCCATCGGCTTAGGGTGCAGAGCAGCCGACCGCGCACTCACGAATCCCAAGTACTGGTCGGGCAGCAGCATCCCCTCCAGCTCCTTGTCCCACATGTATCGGGTTTCAGCGTGCCCACCGCTGACGGACCAGGACCTCAGCTGAGCGTTGAAGTCGTCGGGTGACTGGAAGGACCGCCCGACGAAGAACTTCTCTTCAAGATCGCAACGCGCGTCCTGAAGTTCGGGAATCCGTGCTTCGGACGTGAACGACTGTCCTCTGAACTGGAGACAACGCTCATACGGCTCGAGCACCTGCCAGTGGGAGGCCGTGAGTGCGTTCTCCTCCCACACGAAACTCCAGGGCATTCGGCCCCAGCCGGCCAGCAATGTCCACTGCCCCAGCCACAGGTCTGCGAAGTCATGGCTTGGGACCATCACGGCGTGAACGGCCCGCGAGTACGGGAAGACCATCACCAGCACGGGGAGGCGAAGCCGCTGGCCGAACCCGACCGGCAGCGCGGGCGGTCGCCAGATCCCACACAGCACCTCTCGCCCCGGCGGTTGCCTCTCCCGAAGCGGTTCCGGTTCGACCTCAGGCACCGATGGACGAAGCTTGGCCACGTGCCGACGCAGCAACGACAGCGAGTACGGCCAGTCGATCACATCGGCAATCGTCGGCACCGACACCGCAGGATATTCACGCAGCAAACCGGTGATATCCGGGATGAAGGGAAGGACAACGGAGCCGGCCGACGCGCGCTCGTACCGCGGCGGCGCGTCGCTACGCAGGGCCCGCCGGACGGTGTTCGGTGCCACACCGACGGTCCGGGCGATCCGCTTGATCGAAGTTCCCGCCTGATGGAGCGCACGAATCTCAGCCCACGTCTCGCCCGTTATCACCGGATCCGGCACCTCCCTCTTCGAGAGCAGCGGGTGCGGACGCGGGAGGGTTCGAAGTGAACGACTCCCGCCATGCTGCACGGATCTTGCCGATGGCCGTGATGACGGGCACGACCGACAGCATCAGGTCGGCCACTGCCTCCATGATGCGCTTGCTCGCGACCAACACAGCGGCCAGAGCTGTCACCAGGCCCGCGATCAACACAATGGATTCGGCGCTCATCGCCCACCCCTCCGCCCGCAGGTGTCGCTGACGGACGGGGAGATGCGCTTTGCTGGGGTCATGGAGCCCTTCCCGGTTTCCGGGGGTCCGCTCCCTCGCCAGTCTGTGGCGCAGCGTCGAGGCGAGCGGACCCTGTCAAACAGTGCTGGTGGGCCCCGGACATGCCGATGGCCCCTCGTGCTCCGCGCATACGTCTCCATTTGCGCGGAGCACGAGGGGCCATCTCGTCTCCAACCGCGAATTCTGTCAGCAGCTCCGGCATGCCCCCAACAGATGCGCTACACGAAAGTTGAACCCCCCTGACTGTCCCAGGTACCTGAGACAGTTGGCGGCACTCAGTGCCGCGGATAGAGGTGTCGCGGCATCCCGGCCTCGGGCCATCAGTAGCCACGCTGAGTGGGCTGAAGAGGCAGTCGTGACCGATCCGGTCTTCCGCATCTGCCACAGCCGGCGCAGTCTGCGCTCGTCCGTCGTCTCCTTGGCATCAGCCACGACCGCTCCAAAGTGAGTCAGCGTTTTGATCCGTTCTGGTGGACAAAGCCACACGTCAGAAGAGGACAGGGGGAACACCGGAGGGAGCCCCGGTGCTGGAGCTGGAGCTTCGCCCTGGACACTGCCCAGAAGGCCGACGTCCGGCTGTGCTCGCTCTGCGGTGACGCTCACGAGTCGGAGCCGCTGCAGCACGGCTTCGGCGCAGAGCGCTGACCATGCCATGCGAGCGCCCACGTACGAAGCCTCACATGCGCCTCACGGGCGATCTTGCCCTCACCAGCATCCCAACTGCTTCATCTCCAACGCATCTGAGGCGTCGGGGCCTCAGACACGCCGAGAGGCCCCGCCCATCCGCCACCTCGATCTTCGACAGAGCGTCCAAAGTGGCGTACCTGCGCAGAGCCGTTCCCTTCGCGGACGCCTGCCGGTAAGCCTTGGCCTGCTCCGTCGTCATGCCGTCGTAGGCGGCCAGCACTGCCGCCTTCACCGCCGCGTCCGGGTCCGCCGGCGCCGACGTCGATGCGCGACTCGTCGGCTGCGCAGACGGCGACGCAGCAGCGCCGCCATGGTCGGCGTCCCGGCTGTTACTGCCGCCGGAACCGCACCCCGCGACAACCATCACGAGCATCACTGCGCAGACGCAAACAACACCTGTCCTCGGTGTGCTGGCCCTGCGCAACTCTTCCCCCTGTGCGACGACGTCACGGTGACCGTCACCGCAACCGCAAGCACCCGCTGCCACAGACGATTCAACGGCAAACCCCGCCCCCGACCACACCCCTCCCCCACCCCCACCAGGACCACCACGACCCCGACCATCAGCCCGACCACCGCAGGTCACAGCACTACGCAGACCATCCGGCCGAAAACCGCGCAACCAACCACCGCACTGCGCACCCGCCCCAGCCACACAGGCCGCCCCGCACCCGCGCACAACGACGCACCACCCCGGCCGGCGCGCACCACCGAGCACGTCAGCAGGCCCGTGCGCGCGCTGCGCACCACAATGGTCACAGACGCGAATACGCAGACGCGATTGCGCACCAGACCAGTGCGCAACCACCACCCCACCGCATCCCAGGGCAGCGGACGAGGCCGTGACCACGCACGCCCACCACCCCTCCCCCACCCAAGACATCACCGCGGCCCTCAAGCCGACGCCGACCCCGGATGCAGGCGTTCTTGGACGGTGGACAGCTGAGGCGAGTAGTTCCCGTCCACGACGTGGAGCCGCCGTTAGGTAAAGGCGAGTTCGCGGAAGCTGTTGCGGATGTCCGTCAGCGGCTGGCGGTCGCGGGTGTAGTAGAGCTTGTTGGTGAGCAGGACGGCCCACTGGTTCTTTGCGGGAGAGATCCACATGCCGGTGCCGGTGAACCCGTAATGCACCCAGATGTCGTCATCGTCGCTGGTACCAGGCGCCGGGTACCAGAACAGGCCCCGCTCGGGCTGCAGACCACCGGTGTGGATGGTCAGCGAGCAGGAGGTCCACTCGGCACCGAATCCGGCTGCGGCCGCCGGGGACGACGCGGGCGTTCTTCGGGGGAACGGGGGTCTTCTGTTTGGCGCGGGTGCTCTGGTCTCCGCCGATGAGGTGCCGGTTGTCGAGCTTCGCGGCGCAGTCCTCGCCAGCGACCTCGTCGTAGGGGCGGCGGCACCCCTTGTAGACCTCGAGCGCTTCGATGCGCTGATCCTCAGTTTCCTTGAAGCTGCCTCGGTAGTCGGCCATCTTCGCGATCTCCGGGATGTCCTCTGTCACGGTGGCCACGTGGGATAGGTCCGGCTTCTTCTCCTCGGCGGGCGGTACAGGCGGCCCCTCGGGGTCCCGACTCCACCAGGGTCTTGGTCTCGGCCGTGGGCGGCGCGCTCTCCGGGGCAAGCCAGGAGAACAGAGACTCCTGCAGGTGTGACCTGCCGGTCTCGGGTGAAAGGGGAGCAGTCGCGGTAGTCACCGTTCCTCCGGAGGGCTGCGGGGTTGACGTAAAGCGCAACCCCCTTCACAGCCCAAACGTCAACGGCTCAGTTCTGTTACATCTGCCGCACGTAGTCGGCGAATGCGATGGCGTGGCGTGCCATGTCTGACTTCCAGGGCGCTGAGTCCGTGCGGGCGATCTCCGCCCACAGGGCGGCGTTCGCGGCGGTGAAGGCTCGTACGGCGTCTGCGGGAGCATTGCGCCAAGAGGGGATCTGGCTGGCTACGGCCTCCGCTGAAGCGTGGGTGTGCCCGGCTTCGAGGAGACGGAGGATGAGCACGGCGGGGTCGATCCAGGCCGCGCCGCGGGTCGGCCACGCCCAGTCGATGATGTGCGCTTGATCGTCGACGAGCACGTTGTGCGGTGCGAGGTCGGTGTGGAGAAGGGTCGGCCCTGTGAAGAGAGCGGCGGTGCCGTCGGGGGCGTAGGCAGCCCAGCGCTGTTCGGCCGCCTTGATGGCGATGCCTTTCGGCGCGTCGACATCCTGCAGGTCCCTGATGGCTTCCATGACCAGTGGTAGATCTGCGGAGCCGGGGGAATAGTCGGCGTGCCGGCCCTCGAGAACCTCGTACCCCAGGAGGTCCCAGCCGCCGACTTCGATGTGCCAGAACAGGCGAGGGCACGCGGAGGGAAGGTATGGGTTGATCGCGGCCTCACGCCGCTGGGCCGGGGCCTGGGGGTGATCGACAGGGATGCCTTTCACGAACAGGGTGCCGTGCTCGGTGTCGATGAACGCTGCGATGCCGGAATTCAGCCCTGCCTCAGCGGTGCGGGCGGCGTGTACGGGCCCGGTCTTGTCGCTGATTGCTTGACGTACGTCGGCGGGGAGTTCGTGGAAGTTGCGGCGGGGCATGGACAAGGCGCTGTTCCTCGGGGGTGGAGAGGCGGGCTGCCCCGGCCAGGGTACGGCCGGGGCAGCAGATGAGCGGGGGTTTGTGGACTAGTAGGGGTTGTCGTCGCTGGCCGAGCAGTTGCAGCCGGCGGATTCGGCGACGTCGGCGTCCAGGTCGGTGATGATCAGGAACTCGCCGTCAGCGACCTGGGGCGGGTTGATCGGCAGCGGAAGGGCCCCGGTGGTCTCCGCCGGCGGGCGAAGGCCGATGGTCACCGGCACCGGTTCCGGCCGGGTGAGGGTTGCGTTCGCGTGCGTCATGCTCCGTAACCTCCGTGTTGGCAGTAGAGCGATCGGTTGTCCCCCGCCTCCTGGTAGAGCTTGGCCAGTGGCCGGCAGGTCCTGCAGGTGCCCACCTTGGTGCAGCCGGAGCATCCACCGGTGCGGAGCTGAAGGGACTCAGCGATGCCGCTGAGTCGGGATAGGGCGTCTAGGCCCTCCGTCATGAGGTTCACGCTCGGGTCTCGGCCGATCTTGCAGATCGAGGCGATACCGTGCGGGTCGACGTGGAAGAACGTGTGTCCGGCGTTACACCCGGTGAAGATGCGGCGCGGGCGGATGTACTTCTGGGCCTGCGAGACGAGCGGAGTCACCTCTCCGTTGATGGTCGGGGACATGTTGGTGAAGACCTGGTACGGAAACCCCCAGCGGTCTTCGGCCAGGCGGACCATGTCGTCGACCTCGTGTGCGTTCTCCTCGGCGACGACGATGTTCAGCCGAACGGGCAGGCCAGCTCCCCGGGAGGCGTCGAGGCCCCGGGTGAACCGGTCGAAGGCGCCGCGGTTGCGCGTAACCGCGTCATAGGTCTCCCCGGTCGCCCCGTAGAGGCTCACCGTGAGCCGGTAGGGCCGCAGCCGCGCGAACAATTCCTGCATGCGCGGCTTGTGGAGCTGGCTGCCGTTTGTGGAGATCTGGATCATCATGCCGAGTCCGGTCGCGTACTCATAAGCGGCTGCGAACTCGCGGTCGATGAGAGCCTCGCCCCCGGTGATCTGCAGCCACAGCACGCCAGCGTCCCGCAGCATCGTGAGCAGACGAACCTTGTCGTCCCACGGCAAGCCCTCGAACCGCTTCTCCCCGAGGTAGCAGAAACCGCAGTCGTGGTCACAGCCGAGGTTGATCTCCCACGACGCCTTCCCGTAGCCGTACGGCGAGGGATCGCGAACCAGGACGGCATCCCCAAGGCTGCCGGAAGGCAGGGGCATCTTCCAGGCGGCCTCTGTCGCCTCACCCAGCCAGGGAGGAGCTGGCCGCCCATCGGTGACGGCTGCGCGCAGCTCCTCGTAGCGAGTCTCCGGGATGCCGATGCCCTTGGCGTGGCCAGGCCGGAGGACGAGGTACTGCCCCAGAAACGGACTGGCGATCAGTTTGTGCACGTTGCCTCCAGAGGTAGAGGGAAGCCCGGCGCGGGGTGACTGCACCGTGGGGGAACGGTCGGAGTGGACCCCGCGCCGGGGGTTGTGCTGCCCGAGAGCCAGAGCCGATTGGCGCCGGGCCGCCGGGCAGGTCTACGCGGCGAAGTCCAGCTCATGCAGCAGCTCCTCCAGGCTGAGGACGCGGAAAGAGCTGAGTCGGCGGATGAGCTGCGACGCCAGGAGTGTGCGCACATTGGGATGGCTGAACGGCAGCGCCACGTTCGGCTTGGCGACGACGTGCACTTCGCCTTGGGCGTTGAGGCCGTAGATCGTGCCGTGCACCCCGTACAGGGGAGCGCTCCGGGCCAGGAAGACCATCGGGTTCTTCTCCAGGTGGGGGCAGAGCGCGGCGGCCGTGCGCGCGTGCTTGGCGCACACGGGGGGCTGGTTGGTGATGACCGTGGGCTGTGTGGGGTCTTCGTCCTTCGGCCCGGCGAGGAAGATGCAGCCGAGCGAGGTACGCGCGGGCTCCGCACAGACCTGGCAGCGCATGGCCTGCATCGTTCAGCATCTGCCGGTAGGGGTGCATGAGCTTCCACTGCGGTACGCCCGTCGGCATCCGTCGCGCGTCCGAGGGGTTGAAGCCGCAGCGGGCCCACAGGATGCCGCGCAGGGGCCGGTCCCGGGGGTCCTCGTCGCGGTAGTACAGCCGGAGTCCAGAGGGATGCGTGTAGATGACGAGGTTGTCCGGGGCGGCTTCCTCTCCCACCCGTTGGGTGACGAAGGGGACGAGGCCGGGCTCGGGCACGGTACGCACGGAACGGTTCTTCTCCATCGGCGGTCTGTACGGGCTGTAGGGCAGCGGGGGCACGATCACGCCGCCTCCTTGACGCACTTGATGGCGGTCAGCCGCTCGAGAAGTTCGTTGACGGACCAGGCCATCCGGCGCAGGTGCCCCACGGCCGCCATGTGATCGCCCGGCATCTCCGCGGCGCGCACATCCCGGGCCTGGTGCACGAGCCGGTCAGCCTCCGGGTCGCTCTGGCCGGCCTCCTGGGCGACGGCGATGGCCACGAGCCTCATCAGGTGGCCGCGGAGGCGCTGGGCGTGGTCGGCGAGTTCGTCTTCGCTCGGTACGACGTCGTCCAGCACGGCGCCGACGTCCTCGAGCAGGGCGTCGTCGTCGTACGGCGTCCACTGCCGGATCTTGTCCACGACGGCGGCCAGCTCCGCCGTGTCGAGCGGCGGCGCCCATGCCGGGGCGTGGGCTAAGGCGGTCACCGCTGACTCTCCCCGGGGACCGGGAGCGTGCACCAGGTCTCCGCGCCGGCGTCACTGATTCCCCACTCTCCGCCACATCCTTTGGCGAGGGCGTCGACGAGCAGCAGGCCACGGCCGGACTCGGCGGTGTCCGTGGGGTGCTGGGGGGTGAAGCCGCCCGGCATGCCGTCGCGCACCAGGACGCGCAGGGCCCCGTCCTCCACGGTGATGTTCAGGCTGATCTCGGTGGTGCCGCTGTGCTGGAGGGCGTTGGTCAGCAACTCCGAGACGATCAGCATCACTTCGTCCGTCATAGCCTCGAGGCCGCAGTAGCGGAGCCGCGCGGCCGCGATGCGACGCATGATGCCGACCCGGCAGGCGTCCTCTCGGCAGGGCGGTAAGCCGCTACGTGGGGCCGAGACCTTGAAGCGCTCGCTCATCACATCCCCGCCGCGGCGGGTGACCGCGCGAGGCGTCCGTACGGCTGTCGTCGTCATCAGATCCTCTGGGGTGGGTAGGCCGGCCGGACGGTGGCCGCAACTCTGGGCTGAGCCGCCCCTGATCCGCGCTTCGTACGCGTCTGGGCACTCTCTGCTAGGGCTGACACGAGCGTTGCAACAGAGCTGCGACGGCTCTACCCCCAACTCGACCCCTGCTTGGGATCGAGAGATTGACGACTTCCTCGGAATTCCCCCGGATCAGCCCCGGGGCCGCTAAGTACATGAGGAAGAGGGCAAGTTGAAGTCAACAGCGTCCTACCGTCGAGGCAGTGACGGGCGAGTCGGATGGAGGCAACGCCGTGTTGTTCTTCCGCTACCTCCTCGGAGAACGCGGCATCAGGAACCCCGACGACTTCCTTCCGCCATATCGGAAAGCAGCCGCACGGCTTGGCTTACCGAACGCGGAGCCAGCCCCCAAGACCGTTGAGGGATGGTTCTACGAAGGGAGAAGGCCGCAGCGAGCGTTTCGCCCGGTCATCGTCGAGATGCTGGGCTACAGCATCGACGACCTGTGGACCGAAGTGCCCGAGGGCTCCACACCGCGCTTCGTTCCACTGGCCGGCCCGTCACCAACTGCACACCACGCCGATGAAGGCGTGGACCTGAACGAGATGAAAAGGACGGGCGCGATGGCTGTGCAACGCGCGAAGGACTTCCTCCTGGGGAAAGACCGCGAGACGGTCGGTGAGGACACTCTCGGCCTGCTCGATGACGAGGTGGCCCGCCTGGTGGCGGCCTACCCGCGGGAGCCCCTGGCAGCGATCTGGGAGGACCTTCTCACCACCCAGGACCAGGTGTTCCGGCTCCTGGAGGGCGGCCGGGTCAGGCCGTCCCAGCTACGTGACCTGAACGTCAAGGCGTCCGTCCTGTCGTTCCTGGTGGCGAAGGGCTTCAACGACATGGAGGCGCCGCACCAGGCCATGACGATGACCCGCGTGGCAGCGTCCTGCGCCCGCGACGCCGAGCATCCCGGTCTGATGGCGCTGACCGACGGCCTCAAGTCACTGATCGCCTACTGGGCGGAGAGGCCCGACGACGCTTACCACTACGCAAGCAAGGGCGCCGACCTCTCGAGGGACCTGCGTGGGACTGTGGGCCTGTGGCTGCTCGGGCTGCAGGCCCGTGCCGCCGCCGTGCTCGGTGACGAAGAAGCGGTACGCGTCGCCAACAGGGAGGCCACCGACCGGCGGGAGCACGTCGTCCTGGACGACCTGGACCAGCTCGGTGGTCTGCTGACCTACTCGTGGGAGAAACAGCTCTACTACACGGTGGAAGCTGAGACGCTTCTGGGTCACGGTGACGCCCAGCTCGCGGTACAGGCTGAGCAAGCCGTGGCGGGATTTAACGATCCGGCGTCGCCTCACTGGGCGTTCGGTGATCTCGCCGGCTCGCAGTGTGATCTCGCGCTGGCCCGCCTGTTCAGCGGTGACGTGGACGGGGCAGCCGAGGCCGTCCGGCCCGTGCTGGACCTGCCGGTCTCACACCGGAACCACGGCATCGTGGTGTCCGCGATGCGCGTCCGCCAGGCCCTGATGCGCGGCCCGGCCAGCACCGCTGTCGTCGCACGGGATCTGCGAGCGGAGATCGAAGCCTTCCCGGCGAGTCGGCCGGCTCTGCCCCGCGGGTAGAGTCCGGAACATGTACCCGGTCAAGCGCTCCAGTTCACGACTCGGTCTCCGCGAGCTGACTGCTGAGGACGTCGACGCCGTCCATGCCATCTACGGCAGCCGGGAGGCGACAGAGCACCTGTCGTTCGAGCCACGCACCCATGAACAGGTGGCGCAGATCATCGACCGGTCCACGGCCTCCGCCACGGTCGCCTCCCGTATCGAGTACGCCCTCGCGGTCTTCGAGCGCACCACGGATGCCGTGATCGGCTTCGGGCGCCTCGCCCTCGATCCGCACCAGCAGCGCGGAGCCACCATCGGCTTCGCGCTGCGTCCAGATGCCTGGGGAATCGGATACGGCCGCGAAACCGTCAGCCTTCTGCTCGCCTTGGGCTTCGAGGACCTGGGTCTCCACCGCATATGGGGGGCCCGTTCCCCCCTCAACGAGGCATCGGCGAAGACGATGGCCGCCGTCGGCATGGTTGAAGAAGGCGTGATCCGCGAGCACGTCCTCAAGGCCGGCCGGTGGCGTGACTCAGTCGTGCACGCCATTCTCGAGCGGGAGTGGCTGGCCCTCTCACCGAGCAACAGCCACCCCTAAGAGATCGGGTGGACGTCGAGCCAGTCGGACAGCTTGTGAGCGGAGCCGAAGACGTCGTCCCGGTTGGTCGACTCCAGGAGCGTTGCGGCGCCGTCCGGGGCGCCCTGGTCGTCGCCGACCTTGATGCCCTTCTCGATGGTGTCGATCAGGGTGTACGCCTCGGTCCAGAAGTCGGCGCCCACGGACTTCTCAGCGTCCATCGCCTTCCGCAAGTCGCGGGCCGGTTCCATGAGCGTCACCATCGGGTCCCAGCACGTACCGGCCGCCTGGTCGGGGCATCCGCCGTTCGTGTCGTGCTGAGTGACTGCGTCCTGGAACGTCGTGGCGGCTTCCTCCACACTCACCGTCTTCGCCCTCGCGGCCGCCATCGGCTTCCCGCTGGCCTCGTCGTCCGAGCTGCTGCGCGGGCGGCGCGGCATCTGCGGTCACCCAGGCGATCGGTAGCGGGGAGGCGAGTGCGCGCAGCACTATGGCCCTGGCCGGCTCTGGTTTGGTGGCGAAGGCCCGTTCGTCGGGGATCTTGGCGTGGCTGAGCCAGGTGAACGGGGCTATCCAGGAGGGCTCCGACGCCGTGATCACACCAGCCACACCAAGATCATCCCAGGCCGGTTAGGGTGCCTTCTCCCAGCCGACGTACTGGAGACGGGATGATGGAGCAAGACGAGGCCCTGCAACTCGCATGGCATTTCTCGCGCACAGCCAACGCGATGACGAGCCGCCTCTCGCCATCGACGCAGAGCGGGCCCGTGAGATCAACGGGCTCCTGATCGTGCCCTACAACTCTGTGCACTACCTCGCCTCGCGTGATGCGAGAGAGCAACTGCTGGACTGCTGGCCCATCCTCGTCGACCTAGAACACGGAGACGCGCGATTCGGGACCCTGGACGAGCGACATCTGTGGAGGAACCCCAGCGCCTGAGGGCTGTCCCGCAACCACAGTTACGGGACAGCCCTTAGTTCATCGATCCGCCAGCCAACGATCCCGGATGACCCAGCTAGGCCTTCGACATCAATCTTGATCCGTGCCGGGGCATCGGTAATGCGTTGACGGGCTGGGACACTGTCACACGCCACGGTCTGACGCACGGGACTCTTTCCCGTCACCGTGAGACGGACCTCCCCTGCTCCCGAGCAGGAAATTGACAGCGTGTAGGATCCGCCCTTCGACAGAACTGAGCTGTTGTGGATTCCATCGCTCACTCGCTCTAGTCCTGACGCTACGAACAGGTCACCCGTGTCGTCCTCGTCCTTCTCCCCGATCCCCAGTGCCTTTTCCACCCGCTGCTCCAGAACCTTCTCCTGGTCAGTCGTAGCAGAGGATGAAGGGCTCGGCTTGGGGTCCGTCGACGGACTTCTCCTGCTCTCGGAGTCGCTGCTGCATCCAGCGATGAGGGCAGTGGACAGAATCGAGACGAGTAGGGCGGCACCACGGCGTGTCAGCCGTGAGTAGTGGATCACGACCGAGTTTCCCAGTAGCGCCATCCGACCTCTTTCGTAGGCATCTTCGCGGTACCTGATCCCAGCTTCTTCTTGCCGCAGCGGTCGGCACTCGTTTCCCACTTGGTCCAGTTGGTCATATAGCCCCACGAACCGTACTGCACGTGCCCGTAGCGTCCGCTCTTGATCTCTTGGGAGTATCTGTGCCCGACCGTGACGCCGAGCTGGACCGCAGGGGCGCTGAGCTGCTGTTCCAGGTGCTGACCGAACGCGAGGAGAAGAACAGCGTCGCCATCGCCTCGAGGGAGAGTTTCAGTGGCTGGACCCAGACCTTCACTGATCCGCGGCTCTGCGCGGCCATCGTCGACCGGCTCACCTTCGGCGGCAGCCTCATCCAGACCGGCACCGAATCCTACCGCCTGGCCCTCACCCAGGCCCGGGCAGCAGCGCAGAACGCCGCCGGCTGACCTCCCCCGGCCTATCGGAGCGATGCCGGCTTGCCCCACTCGCGAGGGTCCGGGCGGCGTTCCGCTAGTGCGGTGCGATGGCTTTGACCCAGTCCTCGACCGCGAGGACATCTGCCCACTGCGGGAACAGCTTCTCGGTGAGCATCCGGTGCACCTCGGGGTCGGTGTCGAGGCAGGCATCCGCCAGGACGGTGAGGCCGAAGTCCAGGTCGATGGCGTGCCACAGGGTGGACAGCACTACAGCGCTGGTGGCGATGCCGGTGAGAACAAGGCTGTCGATATCGCGAGCCCTGAGTACCAAGTCGAGGTCGCTGCCCGAGAACGCGCTCCCCCGCCTCTTGGTGACCACGACGTCGCCCTGCTGGGGCGCGACGTCGCCATGGATCGCGGTGCCAGGGGCTCCCTCGGTGAACAGGCCGGCCCGCACAGCGTTTGTCATCACCTTGTTGCGGGGGCTGACTTCTGGATCGCCCGGCCGTAACCCGAGCACCACGTAGATCACGGTGATACCTGCAGCCCGGGCACCGTCGATCGCCCTTCGCAAGCGCGGCAGATATCCGGAACCGTCATCGGCGATGGCCACGACGTCCCGTTGGACGTCCATCACCAGAAGTGCGCTGTTTGCCATGCCTGCCGTCCCTTCCCCGTCGGGACAAGTCTGGTGGATCAACCGAGCTGCGGTGGAGGTTTCGGAGATCTTCGCAGCGTCGCGCCGCAGTGCCCCCACGACCGGCGTCAGTTCTCCCTACGTTGTCCTGCGGGACGCGGTGGGCCCTTCGTATGGTTCACCCACCCAGGGGCGTCGGGTGTGGGTATCAGTTCTCTGCCATGTGTGGCCATCGATGATTGGCCGCCCGACGCCCCACGACGACTCGGCTGCCAATTAGGAATTGCGAATGATCGCTCGTAGGGAATCGACAGCGAGGTCGTCCGTCGGGAGGAACCAGCAGCACACCGCACGGAGGCATCACTTGGCCGCGATATGGGCCGGCATCGACGCTGGCAAGACCCATCACCACTGCGTCGCGATCGACGAGAGCGGCCGTCGGCTGCTGTCCCGACGCGTCGCCAACGACGAGCCCGAACTCCTCCAACTTCTCGCCGACGTCCTGGCCTTGGGTGACGAGGTGACCTGGGGCATTGACCTGGCCGACGGTGGTGCCGCCCTGGTCATCGCCGTCCTCCTCAACCACGGCCAGCCGGTGCTCTACATCTCCGGCCGGGCCATCCACCGCGCCTCCGAGGGCTACCGCGGTGAGGGAAAGACCGACGCCAAGGACGCCGCCGTCATCGCCGATCAAGCCCGCGTCAGACGCGACCTGCACCCCCTACGCGCCGGCGACGAGACCGTCATCGACCTCAAGATCCTCACTGGCCGCCGCGCGGATCTGGTTTCCGACCGCACCCGCATCGTCAACCGACTCCGCGCCCAACTCACCGGCATCTTCCCCGGCCTGGAGCGAGCCCTGGACCTCACCAACACCGGGCCGCTCACCCTGCTGACCGGCTACCAGACCCCGGCGGCCATCCGCCGCATCGGCACCACGCGGCTGGAGACCTGGCTGCGCAACCGCAAGGTCCAGCGCGCCGACCAGCTCGCCGCGACAGCCCTCCTGGCCGCCGAACAGCAGCACACCAGCCTCCCCGGGGAGAAGCTGACCGCCCAGCTAGTGCACACGCTGGCGAAGGAGGTGATGGACCTCAACCAGCAGGTTGCCAAGGTCGACAAACTCATCGAGGCCCGGTTTCGCGAGCACCGCGACTTCGAAGTGATCACCAGCATGCCTGGTCTGGGCGTCATCCTCGGTGCCGAGTTCCTGGCTGCCACAGGCGGTGACATGGCGGTCTTCGGCACTCCCGACCGGCTCGCTGGCTTCGGGGGCGTCGCTCCGGCCCCACGGGACTCCGGCAAGATCAGCGGAAACCTGCGACGTCCTCAGCGATACAACCGCAGACTCCAGCGGGTCTTCTACACCTCTGCGCTGTTCAGCATCCGCCACAGCGAGGAGTCCCGCCGATATTACGACCGCAAACGAGCCGAGGGTAAACGCCACACGCAGGCCGTCCTCGCCCTGGCCCGTCGCCGCGTCAATGTCCTGTGGGCGCTCCTCCGCGATGGACGGTGCTTCGAACTCACACCGCCGACCACCCTCGCAGCTTGACAGACCGCATTAGGAATCACCGACATTCTCTTGCCCTGCGATCACCAAGTGCTCCCCGAACTCGGTGACAAACGGTGTCGCACGTCAGTCACGAAGCCAGCCTAATCCGTAGTCATGAGCGCTCCGTAGGAGCATGGGCTTCTCGGAGCGTTCGAGTACCAGACCGTGACATCCAAGTGCAGCCGGGCCGTGGAGGCCTCAACGTAGATCGGTGCGCGGTCTGGTGCGAATGGTGGTGGCGGTCACGTGGGCGCCGGGCGGATGCCTCACGACCGCCGAGCCTCGACGCCTAGCAGGACCAGGCCATGCGTGCCCGCTACCAGCGCGAGCACCACGTGGCGAGCTATCACAGGCAGTCTCCCTTTCGGCGCCGCGGGGTCAGGGGGTTCAGCCGGGCCACGGTTCTGGCTCAGGTCTTGTGGTGCGACCACGTTGAGTGACCGGATCACCTTGCGGCTGACCGATCCCGATGGCGCGAAGGAGCCCCGGGTTAGTCTCCCGCCTGGGCCGCAGACCTCTTGCTGAGGAACTGCTTCGCTGCCTCAACCGCTTCTCCGTTGAGTTCCTCGACGGTGACTCCCCAGCTCTCCTCCCAGCCGACTAGGTTGTGCGCGCAGTTCACAAGGGGTTCTAGCTCTTCGGGGTAGCCGAGGTCATAGGCGATGTCTGCCCAGATGAGGTGAGTGCCGACGGCGGGATCCAGGGATCCGTCGACGATCTGACCGGCGATCCAGTAGGCCATCGCCCACTTTGCGGCACGAGGGTCCGCGGGCGGCTGGAAGTGCAGTCCCAGCTCCTCCAGTACTTGGTCGAAGAGCTCCGGCGCTTCCGGCTCTTCGCTCCGGAGGAGTCCAGCCAGCATGGCCAGGGACGGGCTCTCGACCCCAGCAATCAGCGCGTCCAGACCTGCCTGAATAAGCCTGTCCGATCCGACATGCCTGCCGAATACCCTCTCACGCGCGATGTGTCTGAACTGATCGAGGGCGTCGTCGCCGGTCATCAAGGTCTTCTCCGTCGGCTTCTGGGAGGGGAAGGCTTACACATCCGCCACCGCCGCTGCCATCGAGTTCTTCCCGTCGTCGGCGATCACGACATGAGGACACGCTTCCACAGGAGGGCGAAGCCTGCGCGGCCGAACATCTGCGGCTTGAGCATCTTGACCCGGTTGACGTGGCCTTCGACGACGCCGGAGTTCCAGGGCAGAGTCAGGCCGGCGATGACGGCGTCGCGATCTCGGTCGATGCCTGCGGCGAGGGTGTGGAGGCTGGGCAGGTCGTCCTGCCGGACGGCGTCGAGCCAGTCCGGCAGGCGCTCGCCCTGGCGCTCGGTGAGCATGGCCGCGAAGAGCGGACATGCCCGGTGAGGGCGTCCAGTTCGGGGCAGTGGGCCCGGACGGTTTTGAGCTGGAGCCGTTCGGACTCGGTGAGGGTGTCCGGGTGGCGGAGGGTCCATCCGGAGACGGCCCGGGGCGAAGACGGCCGGGCGGTAACCGGCCGCGGTGAGGTGCGCTTGTCGTGCAGGTAGGCGCGGACGCGCTGGTAGCTGCCCTGGTAGCCAAGCGGCACGATCTCCTCCCACAGCTTCCAGGCGTTGGTGTAGCCCTCGCTCCAGCGGTCGTCCAGGAGAACTTGTAGTCGTCGAGGACGGAGGGCCGGTTCTGCCACTGACCGGTGAACAGCTCCTCCGGGCTTGCGGCGTCGGCGAACTGCTTGACCGTGCGGTAGGTCATCCTGGGCTGCCGCTGGATGGAGCGCCGACTGTGTCCTGCCGTCAGCAGGGCGTGGACGGCGGCGTGCCGGAACCCGGGTCCGGTCGGCGAACCGGTGCCCCGCGCGGCCAAGGCGAAGCGGACGGGTCCGCGGCTGGGACCGCCTCGGGTCCAGGTTCAGAAGGTGTGGGGCCAGAGCCCGGAGGCAGCGCTCAGGTTGCGCCAGAGGTGCCACCGGTCCGCGACCTGGACAGCCTGCGGTGCACCGGTGGTGGCGCCCTCGGCGAAGAACGGTGCCCCGTCCCGGCACACGGACGCCGGGCCGCTGGGCGAGCCAGGCGGCCAGGCTCGATGCCTCCCGGTCCGGGAGGAGATCGATCGGGCGGCGGGTTTCGACGTCGACCAGGACGGTGCCGTAGTGGCGGCCCTTGCGGGTGGCGTACTCGTCCACGCCGACCACCCGCGGCGCGGGCGCTTCGGGCTCGGGAAGGGCGTCGATCAGGCAGGACGGTGCCCCGGCTCACGGACACGCCGAGGATGGCAGTCGGCCGGGCGCCGGCCCGGTCGGCTAGGGCGAGACCGACCGAGGCCAGTGTCGAGCGCAGCCGCTCGGTGCGCTGACCGTGCCGACGGGTCAGGCCGGGTATCTGCTCCACAAAGGTCCGTCGCGAGCCCAAGGTGTTCCGGCACCGGAACCGCCGAACCCGGAGCCGGAGTATGACGCTTCGTCCGGCGCTCGGTACGTCGGCGGGAAACCGCAGGTAGCAGCTGTGGACCCGGAGCGACCAGGCCCCGCACCCCGGACAGACGGCGCCAGCCGTGGTGCAATGCGCATCGACGCGCACCATCTCGGTGTTCAACGTCCCGCAGCCGGACGCACGCCCGGCGTGACAGGCGGAGGACCGCCGCGCTCTCGCGATGACACGGCCAGGCCGTCAGGCCAGATCCTGCACGTGCAAGAGCAGTAGGTCGAACTCTGGTCCCTCGGGGGTGTTGCGGTACGGCCCTGCGTACCTGTAGCCGAGCCGGGCGTAGAGGTCCTGGCCGCGCCGGTTGGAAGGAAGTGCGAGTAGTGAAGACCACGTCGGGTTGACGGCCTGGAGCAGGGCGGTGTATAGCCGCGTGCCAATGCCCCGGGACTGCCATGGCGGGCGGACGGCCAGTTCACACAGGCCCATCAGCCGTTCGGTGCGGGCGCCTTCCGGGACCTGGTCGACGAGGGGACCGAACCAGTAGTCGGGCGAACAGGGGAATACGTAGCCGAAGCCGACGGCGCTGCCGCTGGCGTACGCGATGACCAGGACGAAGCCGGGGTGCTTGAGGTGGCCGGTAACCTGGCGATGGAGCGCGGGCACCGACAGGCCCAGCGCTTCCGCGCCTGGGTTGTCGACCAGCTCCGGATGACTGTCGGCCCAGATGTCGGCAAGGGTGTCGATCAGCGGTGGGACCTGGCCGGGCCCGTACGTGCGGATCACCACGTCGGTGCGGGTGCGCGGGGTGGTCACCGTCTCCTCCTCAGCTGACGCCGGCGATGGTGCGGTACTCCTCCAGCCAGTCCGCGACCGCCGGGACGGACGCGTGCCGTTGCAGAGCGCTCGAGACGTTGTGCAGCTGCTGCAGCAGCCGGTCGGAGCGCACGTCCGGAAGGTACGCCAGGACGCGCCCGGCGGCCTCGGCTGCGGCCTCCGGCTCCGGACGTTCCCTGATGGCATGCTGGATGGCGACGTCGGCGGTGTACAGGGCGCGGTTGCGTGCGAACTGGTCGCCGTGCAGCAACACCGCTTGTTCGGCCCCGGCTGCGGCCCTCTTACACGAGCGGCGACGCCAATCGCCCTTGCATATAAGGGATTTGCAGCCAGTAGCAGTTCACCCGCCCTGGTCCGCTGCTTTGGTACCGGGGCCGGCGAGAGGACCTTCGCATGTCGAGCAACAGCCCCCGTGTGCCGCGATGCGGGGCCGGCCGAACAGATGCTCCGTCCCGGTTTGGCGCGCCGCAGGCCTTTACCGCCGTCTCGTTCCCCGCCCTCGGTGCCGCCCTGCACATCACCGGGATGCCGCTCGAGGACATCTTCCTGCTCCTCGCGGGGTGTGGCGCTCTGGGCGCCGCGGCGGTCGTCGCCGTAGGGGACGGCTGGCGTCGCCTGGGCGGCTTGGCCGCTGCGGTGCTGCGTGCCACGGCCGGGAAGTAGGCGGCAAGCAGGATGGGGCGCAGTGAGAAGCCCGTTGATCACAGTCGTCCGGCACGTGGTCGGCTCGCTGAGCACCTGCGTGGATGGCGGCACTCGGCCGGGATGACGTACGAGACGCTGTCCCGCCGCACGGGGCTGTCGCCTGCCACGCTGAAGCGGGCGGCCTCTGGTGGTGCGGTGCCCCGGCGCACCACGGTCGAGGCCTACGTCGAAGGCTGCGGCGGCGGGCAGGAGGCGGTGCGGGCCGCGGACGAGCTGTGGCGCCAGACGCGCGTCGAGGAACGTGCTCGGCTGGCGCAGCTGCGGGCACCCCGACCGGAACTCATCCGTGACGAAGGGGACTTGAGCCGGACGCTGGAAGTGGTGTGGGAGCAGGCCGGAGCACCGAGCCTGCGGGAGATCAAGGACCGCTCGGAGAACCCGCTGGCGCTGCCGGTCAGCAGCGCGGCCCGTATCGTCAAACGCGACGCCATCCCCGCCGATGAGCAGCAACCGCAGGCTTTCCTGACCGGCTGTGGCGTTCCGCCCGAGCGGCACACGCCGTGACTGACCGCCTTCACGAAAATCACCCGCCGCTCCGCTGCGGCCGCAGCCGGCGAGCTGCCGGATGAGTGGAGCCGGCTTCGGAGCCAGGCCGCGCTGCGACGGCTGCCGCGGGAGACGTCCCGGCTGGTGAGTGGTCCGCCGACGGCGCAGCACGCGCACGCCACGCGCTCGGGCGACCGGCAGTGGATGCACTTCCTGTCACTGCTCGAGTCGACGATGGGACAGATCGCGGCCGGCGGGGTGCACAGCTACCTTGCCTCGCAAGCCACCCGAAACGGCAAAAGTACAACGGAGTTGGAGCCCTGGCAGCCCGACTACCTGGTGCACCACAACGGCAGGCACATGGTGATCGAAGTCAAGAGCACGTCCAATCCACCCGGCCGACCTCAGGCGGGCGGAACGGCGGGCACCGCACCGCACAGACCGCCCGGCAGCGGGAGCGGCCCCGCCGCGCGGCGAAGCCCCCGCACGCTCTCGTGGCAGCATCCTGACCACACGCCAGCCGCAGATATCACTGCGCGGCCGGCCCGCGGCAGCCTCAGCAACCGCGCGGGCGGCCTGGGTCGTGCGCCGAGCCGCCACCTCTCAACGCATCAGCCAAAACAAGGCCGAAACCAGACACAGCCCCCGGGCCAGCGATCCGCGCCCGCGCCATCCGACCGTCACAGGGGCTCAGCAGTGACGCTTCCCGTCAATAGCTTCGACCTTGAACGTGTGTGTGGGGCATGGCGAGCAGGCGGCTGCAGCGGCGCGGGCACGCGCTCCCGCGGTCCGACGAGCAAATGGTCGCGCTCGGTTCAATGGTGGATAGAGTCGTCGATCATGACTGACGACTGGCGCAGGGACCGGATCGGCAGCGCGCTTCGAGGCGGGAACCCCACGGTGCTGCGGAGACTGGAGGCCGGCTTCGCGGTGATCGGGGACGTCCCGTTCCTCCCGGGATACTCGGTGCTCCTCGTCGATGATCCCTCGGTGCAGCGACTGTCGGACCTGCCCAAGGGCACGCGGCTGGCATTCCTGTCCGACATGGACCGACTGGGCGAGGCCGTCGAGCGCACCTGCAAGCGGCTGGATCCAGCCTTCCGGCGGATCAATCTGGAGATCCTGGGCAACACCGACCCGTTCCTGAATGCACACGTGTGGCCGCGGTTCGACTGGGAGCCCGCCGACCTCGTGGGCAGGCCGGTGTGGCTGTATCCACGCCAGCAGTGGAACGATGAGCACCACGCGCTCGGCCCCCAGCACGACATGCTGCGCCGGGCCATCAGCGAGGAACTGGACCGACTCGCGGCCTGAACGCCCATGCCCGCTCGGCAGCCCGCTCACGACGCCCAGCCGGAAACAACCAGCATGCGGTCAGGCACTCCTCCACAGCCGGATGACCGCCAGTCCGGCGGGCAGGGCGGCTGTCGGCCGCTGGGCGTTTACGGAGTCGTTCCTGCCACCTGGCGGGTGTGCTCAGCAACACGACCAGGCCTCCCGGGGCAGGAAGTGAGGGAGGTCGTCCAGGGCCTCATGGGGGATGAACACCGGCCGTGTGAGGAGGTGATCGCCTGCGCGCTGCACATCCAGGAACACGCCCAGGGATTCCGACCCGGGCACCCCGACGTCCATGTAGGTGAGCTCCGTATACGGCTCGCTGGCCCCGGCACGCTCCAGCATCCACTGCTCCAGCACGGAGGGAACCCGGCCGACCAGGGCCACACCCTCCACCGAGACCTGGGGCCCGCGCAGCGCATCGACCACGACACCGGCCAGCCGCTCGTCCCGGTAGTAGAGGTGCAGACCCAACTCCGGGTACTCCCCCTGCTCCACCACGTCGACAGTGCTGTTCGCAGGACTGCTCAGCCGGTACCGCTGAGCTTCGCGGGTGACACCGCTCAGGGCCTCCGACACCTCACCAGGCCCCATACCGAACATCAGCGGCCCCACACCCACGAACGGATCCAGCGTCCACTGCTGCCGTTCGTCATCCGCCAGCACATGCCACCACGAGAACATGACCACGCAGGCTACGACAGCACCACGACAACACGACCACCGGCCGCAAGAACCCGCTCGACAGCCCTTAAAGCGACCACCTCAAGACGTCCCGCAGGGAGGCCGCCACGGTACTTCGACACCCCTGCGCGGAACCGGGCATGCGCATCGCCCCGGCCGGGAAGCTCACGCCTGCCGGCAAACCCGGACCGCGGCGCCAAGCCAAACGACCCCCACGGGGGCTGCACGTAGCAGGCCCTCAGGAAGGCGAGAGCCTGCATGGGAGCCACGGGCAGGGTCCTGCCCGCGATGATGCCGCAGGCAGTGCTCTTCGGCAGCCTGCCGAGGCCTGCCCCCAACATCTCTCCCGGGGAGGGACAGCCGACCCACACATGCTGGTCACGCAGGGCCCGGCCGAAGTCCACCCGGTTACTGACGAGTGCCGGATCAGGCGCTTTGTGCAGGTGGTAGGGCGCTCGGGTCGCCCGGCGCGCCCTGATCCACAGCTGCGTGCCTGGTCGGGAGACGAAGCCCAAGGGCAGCAGCCAGTAAGCGGGATAGACGGCCCGACGCAGCCGGCCGCGCACGTCTGGACGCGGGCGGCATCCCCGAGGACCGCCAGAAGCAGTCCAAGTGCAAGATGGACGTCATATCCCATGGGGTTGCCAGCCCTTCTTCGTCGTCGCCGACTCCATCACCCCAGCCTGGAACGCGTCCTCGGCCCCCGCCTGGACCACCCCGCCGTCACCCGGCTGCTGGAACGCTACGGCTCCCCAGCCGCCCTGCGCAAAGCCGGCCGCCGCAGACTCGTCGAGGTGATCCGGTCCAAGGCCCCACGCATGACCGCCCGACTGATCGACGAGATCTTCGACGTGCTCGACGAACAGACCGTCATCGTTCCCGGGCACCGGCACCCTCGACGTCGTGGTCCCGTCCCTGGCCCACTCCCTGGCCGCCGTCCACGAACAGCGCCGGGCTCTGGAAGCCCAGATCAAAGCCCTGCTGGAGGAGCACCCTCTTTCCCCGGTCCTGACCTCGATGCCAGGGGTCGCGGTCAGGACCGCCGCCGTTCTGCTGGTCACCGTCGGCGACGGCACCAGCTTCCCCACCGCCGCACACCTGGCCTCCTACGCCGGCCTCGCCCCGACAACGAAGTCCTCGGGGACCTCGATCCACGGCGAACACGCCCCCCGAGGCGGAAACCGACAGCGCAAGAGGGCCATGTTCCTCTCCGCCTTCGCCGCCCTGCACGACCCCGCATCCCGCACCTACTACGACAAATGCCGAGCCCGCGGGAAGACCCACACCCAGGCCCTCCTCCGCCTCCCCGCCACCGCATCAGCGTGCTCTTCGCATGCTCCGCGACGGCACCTTCTACGAACCACGAACCCCCGAAGCAGCCGCCGCATGAGCAACTCGGACTTGACGAAGGACATAGAGGCACCCCCGTCTTTGAGGGAGGCAACGATGCCGCGCAGGCGCTGCTACCCCTCTGACACCTGGGCCGACGAATGGGCGCTGATCGAACCACTGCTGCCGGTCCCGGCCTGTGAGACCCCGGCCGGCAGCCGTCCGGAGAAGCACCCCCGCCGGGAGATCGTGGACGCCATCCGCTACGTCGTGGATACGGGCTGCAAGTGGAGGCCCTGCCCAAGGACTTCCCGCCCTGGCGCACGTGTTACGGGTTCATGGCCCGCTGGGCCGCCTGCGGCGTCATCGGGCAGATCCGTGACCAGCTCCGCAAGCGGATCCGCCGCGAGATGGGCAAGGCGCCCGGAGCGGTCGCCACCGTCATCGACTCGCAGTCGGTCAAGGCCGCCGAGACCGTCGGCAAGAACTCCCGCGGCTACGACGCCGGCAAGAAGATCAACAGCCGCAAGCGACACCTGGTCGTGGACACCAAGGGCCTGCCGCTGTTCGTCATGGTCACCCCGGCCGACATGACCGACCGCAACGCGGCCAAGGAAGTGCTGTTCCGGCTGCGGCTGATGCACCCCGAGATCACCATCGTCTGGGCCGACTCCGCCTACGCCGGACAGCTCGTCGACTGGGCGAAGACCTTCCTGGGCCTGACGATCAAGACCGTCAGCCGACCGAAGAACGTCCCCGGGTTCGTCGTCCTGCCCCGGCGCTGGGTCGTCGAACGTTCGCATGCGTGGGTCATGCATGCCCGCAGACACGCGCGCGACTACGAACGGCTCGTCCAACACTCGGAATCGCTCATCACCTGGGCCGCAATCACCTTGATGACCAGGCGCATCACCCGCCGAAGCTCTCGCAGGAGCGGACAGCCGGCCTCCCGCGAAGCCCACCGCGACTGATCCGATCGGCACTGACGGTCAGCAGTGCCACCGAGAAGTCACCGGGCCCTCAAATCAGCCCAATTCTCGCACCACCACGACGACTTCATCAGCGCAACCGGCAACATCGAGAAATCCCAGGTCGTGCTGCCGGACGGCATAGCCGGAGTCTTCCCGCGTCCACCAGGCCGGCACGCTCTGTTCGACGGGTCTGTAGTGTGCGGCAATGACAAGGAGCGAGCGGCTCGCGGAGCAGTTGGACTGGTACTGGTGCAAGAACCTGCGGCCACGGCTGGACGGTCTTACCGACGAGGAGTACTTCTGGGAGCCGGTGCGCGGCTGCTGGAGCATCCGCCCACGTGGCACGTCGGCCGCACCGATGTCGGCGGGTTCAGGGGAGTGGACGATGGACTTCGCGTCCCCTGCCCCGGAGCCGGCGCCGGTGACCACGATTGCCTGGCGGCTGGCGCACATCATCGTCTCGTGCCTGGCCTATCGGGTCGAGTGGTACTTCGACGGCCAGGACTTCGACGCCGAGGCGTTCGCCTACGCGGGGACCGCTGACGAGGCGCTGAAACAGCTCGATGAGATGTACGGGAGATGGAACGCGGGGGTCCGCGAACTCTCGGACGCCGACCTAGACAATCCGCCCGCGATGGGTCCCGAGCCGTTTCCCATGGAGAACAGGGTCCTGCACGTCAACAGGGAGCTGATCCATCACGGCGCCGAAATTTCCCTGCTGCGCGACCTCTACCGCTGGCAGGACGGAGCCGCACCGCACCGAATATGAGCCAGGCGCGGTGCCAAGCAACAGTCGACCAGCCGCCCCCGCCACCCAGACCCCGCCGTTCGAACTCTGAGCTGGGCAAACGCCCAGACGTCGCAGGTGGTCATGTCATGCCCAGCTCAGAAACAGGCACTCACCTTGTCGTTTAACCAAAGACGTTCGGCGGGGTCGCGGCAACGGTGACCTGGGCGGTCCAGGACCCGGGTTCCTGGGGCGGATCCCAGGTCACGTCGACGCGCACTTCGTGGAAGTCGTGTGCGAGTCTCACCACCATGGCCGCCGCGGCGGCCCGTGCCTCGGCTGGGTCGGCGTTGACCGGGACGTCGGCGAGGCGCCCGCAGAGCATCCCGCCTTCCACGGTGAGGACACTGTGGCGCCAGCCTTCCGGCGTCGCGAGCAGGACGATGCCCTTCGGCATGCCGAAGGGAGGTCGCCTCTTCTTCTCCCGCTTTCGTCTCACCATGGAGCCATCCAACCTCGTCGGCTTCCTGACGGTTCCAGGCGGGCGGAGCTTCAGGTGCCGCGGCGGGGTTTGGTGCCGACTTTGTGGTGGGCGGGACGGCTGAACGCCTCGCCGGTGGCGAGGACCCGCCCGACCTCGTGGCGGGTGGTCGGTCGCTGGTTCTTCGAGCCTGGCGGCCTGCCTGGGCCGGGGCGGGATGGTTTCGGTGCACCAGCTGGGGAGCCGGTCTTCGCGTGCAGGTTCCGGAACACTCTGCGGACGCGGGCGGGCGTGAGCTTGTTCGGATCGGTCGGCTTCTCCCAGGGCCTGCGGAGGTCGGTGGCCAGCGGTCGGGCGAGCCGGAGCTGGGCATAGGCGGCGATCACGAGCCAGGTCCACCGGTCGGCCGCTTCCGAGCTGCGAAGCCGGGGCTTGGTCCAGCCGAGGGTCTGCTTGAACAGGCGAAACGTGTGCTCGATGTCGAAGCGCCGCAGGAACGACTGCCAGCAGCGATCGACGTCCGCCATCGTTGCGCCAGCGCCCGACCACCACAGCCAGACCGGCTTGTTGACTCCGCCGCTGGGAAGCTTCTCCACGACCAGGCGGATGACGGTGCCCTCGATGATGGGCAACGGCCCGCCGTGGTCGAGCCATGCGGCCCGGCGGGTCAGCCGCGGGTGCAGCCGGTCCCACGCCTGCGCGGCCGCCTTCCCATAGAGGCGGGTGTCCGTGACCGCCACGGCCTGCTCGGTGCCCCAGGTTGCGGGGTCGCCGAATACGAACTCGCCGCCGTGCTTGGGCGGCCGACCGCCCCTGGGGTTGGCCAGGTGGAACTCTTCGCGGGAGGGTGTCGGACGCCGCATCACCCGATCTGAACGGAGCCGGCCGAGGATCTCGACGGGCAGGTCACCCAGCAGGTGGGCGATGCGCGGGGCGTCGTATCCGGCGTCCAGCACGACCAGGACCTCCGGGTCACCCGGCCGCCACTGGCCGGCGGCGACCAACCGCTCAATGACTTCACGGATCTGCACGGTGGTCACCGCGGCGACGTCGGCGCCGGGCTCGAGACGGATCGCGTCCAGCACCGCCGTCCAGGACGTGCGGCCGGTCTCCAGCGCGGCCACCACCGAGTACGGCCAGCCAGGCACCATCTGATGCTTGCCCTCACCCCGCCCGAAGGTGTGGCAAAAGGCCCGGTCGGCACACGTGTTGGCGTCCGGTCGCAGCCACGGCGAGACATCCACCGCCAGCACGAGCCGGCCGTCCCCCGCCCGTGGCAACGGCACTCCAGCCAGGGCACGACGCAGCCGGGCAACGTCGATCCGGCCCTTGTTGAGTCCGCCGTACAGCGCTCCGTGCCCACGGCGGTGCTCGGGAGCGAGCGCGAGATCGACCAGCGTTCGCACCGGCCCGTCCGTGCACAGCAGCGCGTCGCATAACTCGAACAACGCGTCGCCCCGCACGGTCAGACACGCGTACAGCTCCGACCGGAAGCGTGACACTTCCGCGAACGCATCCCGCAGGGCGTCCTGATGCACCAAACTCACGACCACGGCCTTCGCGCTGATCCACTCTGTGACGGAGCACAGGATCAGACGGAGGCCGCTTTCACGTCCGCTGAACTGCGAAAACGCCGACCAAGTTCGAGGTAGTCGTTCGATGTCCCGGCGCGGCGTGCAGGCAGGCATCTGTCACTCGTCGTCCGTACGCTCCGCGGGAGTGTCGAGGTGCCTGTCGAGAAAGCCGTTGATGAACTCCACTCCGAAGGCGTGTGTGTCATGCGAGACATCGGAGGGCGACTCGCCGAACCAGAGAACAGTCTCCGGGTTGCGCTTGGCCTCATCCAGCCACATGCGAAGCCTGCCGAGTCGTCCTCCGCTCAGCCGGACAACAGCCTGATGCACACGTTCACACTCCGTGCCCGCATAGAGATCGAGAAGCGCCAGAACGCTCTCTGCTTCGGCATCCGGAAACGTGGCGTTACAAAGCTGACGTGTTGCTGGTGACACAGCCATGCCCATCAACCTGCCAACCCCTACCGCGATCGGCAACGGCCAAGATCGGACAGAGGTTAAACGACAAGCTCACCCCTCGCGGACGGGGGTGAACACTCGCGTTTGTGGTCGGCGGCGGACGCGCAACCCACTTCGTACGCGGAGGGTACAGGTACGGCTACCAGGCGATACCTTGGAGCGGTGGATCAAGGAGTAGCCCATCCCGAGACCGCTGAGCGGGTGACGAGCCGGGAGCAGGATGCCGTGCGGCTCCTGCTGCTCATCGACGGGGCATGCGAGCCCGTGTCCGACGCCGAGCGAGCTGACCCGGGGCTGGAATCAGCTGTGGGGGTTGTCCGCACTCAGGTCCGCCTGCAGAAACTGGACTTCTGGCTCCGCAATCCTGACTACCTGGCCGATGAGCTGCTGACGAAGTACGAGGCGACCACCGAGGCCCGCCTGCTGGAGCTGGCCGGCCGCATTCTGGATTCCGAGGAACCGGAGGTGCGGTGCTATCCGATGCTGCGGCACCACTTCGGGGCCTACGAACCGTTGGACGACGCCCTCGCCGTGCTGCGCAGTGCTGGTCTGGTGGCGCGTCGCCGACGCGGGACTGTCAACCGGGTACGACAGCACGACTACTTCCTGCTGGAGGCCGGGCGGAAGGTCGCACGTGAGGCGATTCAGGAGGCACCCGCCTTCCAGTACTACGTGGACCGGGTGCAGCTGGTGCTGGATCTGGCCGACGGACGTGGTGGCAACCAGCTGAAGAAACAGCAGTACCTGCAGCGTGAGTACGCCGAGGCTGCCCGCGGGGATCGGATCGGTTGGGTGAGCGTGCGAGCGCGAGCGCGGCTGGAAGAACTGCGCAAGCAGGCAAGGAATGGGGATGCGGAAGCGGGGGACCATGGCTGATGACGTTGCGCTCGAGGATCGGATCGCCGCGCGCGCGAAGGTGACTGTCGATGACGTGCGGGCGGTGTTCGAGTCCCAGGGAATCCCGCGGGGTGCACCTCCCGCACGACCGCGGCCTCTGCGGATTCACCGGCTGCGGGTGGCCGGGGTGCGCACCGGAGCTCTCGAACCCGGCCCGTTCAACACCACGTTCAGGTTCGGCGAGGGGCTGACCGCCCTGGTGGCCTCGAACTTGCGCGGGAAGTCCAGTGTGCTGGAACTGGTGACCTGGTGCCTTCGGGGCACCCCGCGGGAGAAGAGCGGCGCCATCCACTGGCTACGTGAGGTCGACCTCGACGCCACAGTCGCCGGCCAGCCGATGGCCTTCCGGCTGAACCTGGACAACGAGGAAATCACCTCCGCGGTCGCGTTTTCCGGGCCCGATCTCGCCGTGCTGGAAACCCTCCGCTCCCCGGACCCCGCGCAGGGAGTGCTGCCGCTGCTTCGCCCCGCGACCTCGGAGAGCTACGCCGAACAGGTGCAGGCGCTGATGATGAAGTGGATGGACCTGCATCTGCATCCCCTGGTCAGTGCCAAACAGGGGACGTCCGCGGTGGCGCACGGGTGGCCCGCCTACTTCGGGGCCCTGTACCTGCCCGCGGCCCGCTCCCCGGCCTTGCTGGGCGATGTACTCATGAGCGGTCTGCCGGGACGCCTTCTGCAGGTGTTCCCCGACCTCCCGGCCGCCGGTGTACTGACCAAGGTCAAAACGCAGGCGGAACTGATGGCAACGGCCCGCAAGCGCCGGCAGAGCGCAGCGAAAGAGGCCCAGGAGGAGCGAGCGGCGCAGCGACAGCCGCGCTCCGCTTGACCTGCGGCCGAGAAGTACTTCATCGCCTGATCGACTGTTGCGTTGTCAAGCAGGATCCGAGAGACGTGGCCTGGCACGTCACGTCCCGCCGTTGCTTCCTGCAACACGCTTGCCGCATGCACCGGATCGTTGAACAGCCGCCGGAGGCATGCATCGTCCTGTGCATACTCCTCTGCGCGAGTCCTCATGACCTCATCATGGGCGATCGGGGCCTCCCGTACGGCGAATCCTAGGAACCTGTCCGGTCGATCACGGTCGCCGAGCGCAGCGCCGAGGCCACAGGTTCGACGCGGCGATGGCAGTTGAGACAAGCGGCAACTCGCATGCGAAGCCCCACCCATCCGGTGATTCGCGTCCGGGTTCCCGTGCCGCGTGACGCAGGATTCTGCGAACCCGTGTGCTTCCGACCGAGCGATGTCCAAGATCCGCAACGGCGAGCGCGGCGCCGGCGGAGTCGACCGGCGTCTGATCGCCTCGGCGCCCGCCCCCGTGCCGAGGGCGAGCCTGGCCGGGCGTGGCTGGAGGAAGCCCTGCAGGCCGTCGGCGCCAGGGTTGTGTCGCACGGCGGCAACCACCGGTTCTGCGGACGGTTTCCACGTGTTGCCGCGCGGCCGACGACGCTACCAGAACCAGGGGCCCATCGCCGATGAATGCTGTCCAAGACATCCTGCTCTTCGACGACTTGCTGAGAGCGTGAACGCATCGGAACGGGTGGCAACCTTGGCTCGGGAGGCGACAGACGTGGTGCCGCCTCAACGAGCCCTTCCCGCCCTGGCACCGCGGTGGGCGCCTCTGGGTTCGGCAGGTGAAGTCACCTCTTCCGCGCCCTTCATCCCCACCGCCCGAGAACGGACCGCTACGTGGACGAACTCTGGTGAACCCTCCAGAACACCGATAGCAAGGCGCCGCACGTCGAGGAACTACTCTTTACACAGCGCGCCGTGACCGTGACACTTGGTGCTCACGATCGCGTCGTGGAGGGGGCATCGACGTTGAGCGACACCTCGCCGGATTGGGCGAAGCCGACACCACTCGGGTACGGAATCGCCTCCGAGGCGGCGCACTTCGTCGCCGCCCCGCTGCTCGCCGGGGCCTGCATCGCCACTATTGGTGTCCTGGGTGCCGACGGCGACAAATTCCGCTGGCCCGGCCCCGCGATGCTGCTGCTCACCCTGGCCTTCGTCGCACTCATCGCGAGCGTGCAGTACGGCTTTCACGCGCGCAGCCACTTCTACTCCCCTACCGATGTCGACACCTGGTACCCGCCCGATCGACCCCGCCCGGACGAGAGCACCCTGCGCCAGCACCAGCAGCGCGACTTCCAGCAGTGGCGGCGCCTAAACCGCCGAGGCAGCACGGCCTACAACGTGGGAATCGTGTTGCTGGGGGCGGCCGCCACCCTTGTGCTTGCCCCACCCGAGGAAGTGTCACTCGGGCATACCGTGTGCCGTTGGACGGCAGCCGCCGTAACGGCGCTGGGCAGTGTGGCGGAGCTGGAGTGGATCCTGCGCGGAGAGCGCGTACGCAGGATCCTTGCCCGTGCGGCTGACGGCGAGACGACTGGGCGGGATCCTCATGTCTGATTCGCATTTGGATTCCTTCGGGGCTCCTCCGGAGGGAGTCAGGACACGCTGTTGCGTGTGCGACGGCCCCTTGCTGTTTCGGGGCCGCCACTTCAAGGCAGAGTTGGGCATGTGGTTCATAAGCAGTGACCGGCTGTTGGCCCAGTGCTCGTACGAGCATGCGGCCGACTGCGAAGTCTCGGTGGTCCCGGCCGTCAAGCTGATCGCGATGGACAAGGACCAAGCCCTGGCGGAGGCTCGCCGCATAAGGTCGGAAGGGGACAGCGGTTCACCGCCACCGTCGGCTCGGTGAACCGCGAGGGGCGCACGCTCGAGCGGATCACGGAGCATTCCCGACGGTTCTCGTCAGCTCGTCGACCAGGCTCTGAGCGGCTGCGGCCTGTTCACGGCACGGCTCCCCCAGCAACTGGTAGTCATGCAGCGCCTTCTGGGCATACAGGAGAGCATCCTCGACTCGGCCCCCGCGGTGCACGAGAAATTCCGCGAAGTCCATCCGGCTCTGCGCGGCGCGGAGGGTGTCGCCAGCGAGGTCGTGCGCCAGGACGGCGTGACGGTAGTGCCGCGCGGCCTTTTCGTTCGCGCCGACCATCTTGTAGATGCCGCCCAACTGATGATGGAGCGACGCCCTGAGCTCGTCGCTCTTCCTGTCATCTCCTTGGAACAGTTCCAGCGCTTCTGTGTAATAGCTTGCCGCGAGTGCGAGTGCGTCGAGTGCCTCCTTTGGAAGGGGAACAGTGATCCGGCCAGGGCGGCTCGTGTCGATCGCCCCGGTCTGTACGAGCCGTTGAAGGTGTTCTTTGTTGAGTCTGCTGACACGGTCGAGTTGAAGGGCTCCGAGGCCGTCCAGGGCGCGCGCGGTGGTGAGGTGGTCGGTCTTCCCTGCAAGGGTGCAGCTCTTCTCGAAGCAGGCTTCCGCCATGCGCTCGAAGCGCGGCTCGCGCTGAGCCCGGTACCAGCGACCGAGTTGGATGAGCGCCGTCGCCTCCAGTGTCCGGTCATCGATCTGGTGCGCGAGGTCGACCGCCCGCCGTAGGCTCAGCTCGGTCTTCTCCGCGAGCAGGCGCTCCACCTCGTGGCGGGGGTTGCGATGCGTGGCGGTTTCCGGCGGCGCGGACGCCGTCTCTGTTCCGTCGCTCGTGTCCGGCAGCGCTCCGCCGTCCGGCTTTGCGGCCGTCCGGCCGGGTCGTGCCTGATCCGTCTCGGTAAGGTACTGCGCGAGCACGGCGTGGAGGGCAGTATCCCGGAACCGGAGGTCCGCGCGTGGGGCGCCGGTGGCGGGGTCGAGCAGCGTGGGAGACAAGCCCTCGACGAGGTTGCGCCAGCGCTGCCGCTGGCCCCTTTCCAGGTACAACATGCGCAGCGCCTGCATGGGGCCCATGACCTCATCGACCAGCGCGTGGTCCAGGGCGAACCGTCGTGCGTGCAGCAGGTTGTCCTCGTCGAGTGCGATGAGATCGAGGATCTCGCGGTTGCCGTGGTTGTATGTCCAGAACAGCGCGTGTCCGTGCTGGTCGTAGTGCTCGGTGAGAGCCCTGCGTATCGTCTCTGACAGGTTGTCTGCCCAGGCAAGTAGCGGCCGCAGGGCGAAGGGCAGCATTGGGTGGATCGCGTGGAAATCCGCGCCCTGGGGGGTGAGCCAGCCCAGGGCGGCGACCGCTGTTAGGAGGCGGGCGGCGGAGTCTTTGTCCAGGGCGGTCACGTACTGGCCGGCCTCGGTGTGTTCCAGTCGTCGGGTCAGAGCGGCCAGATGCATGGCGGCGACGCTGCTACGGAAGAACAGCAGGAGAGTGAGCAGGCGCTGTTCCTGCGCGTCGAAGACCGTGCGAAGGCTCGCGATGGTGCCGGCCAAAGTGGGTGCGCCCTCGCCGGGTTCGAGCGGGCGGCCGGTGCCGGTGTGTAGAGCCTCCAGCCAGGCTTCCAGCCCTCCGATCCGTTCGGCGTCGGGCAGTTGGCGGCACAGGGCCTGGAGCACCAGGGGATTGCCCTGGCTGAAACGAAGGACCGACTCTGGCAGGCCAGGCGCGTGCGATCCCAGAGCCAGTGCCGCGAACTCGGTTCGCTCCACGATGCTCAAGGGTCCCAAGATGACGCGCTCGATCCGCCCTGGCAGCCACGGCGCTCCGTCCGTGGCGATGAGCAGTATACGCACGGGGCTCCCAGACAGCTCGGCGAGGAGGACCGCCAGGCGGGCACGCTCGGCGCCGCTCCAGGTGGCAGCCGATTCCACGTCGTCCCAGACCCACAGCGCGGATGCCGGCGATGCGCCATCGGGCGGGGTAGGTGTCAGGGCGTCTAGGCGCCGTCGTGTGGCGTCGAGTCCGGCGCAGGGGGTGGTCCGAAGGGAGGTGAACACCACCGGGCCCTGCACGCCTGCGGTGCGGCGGTACCAGCGTGCGAAGTCCGCCGCTGTGGTGGTCTTGCCACTGCCGACCGGGCCCTGGAGCAGAACGGGCCGGACGTCGTCGAAGACCCGGTCCACTGTGATGATCAGGTCGTCGCGGCCCACGCATCCGATCTCTGGTGGCACGGGCAGCGGTGTGTCCAGGGGATGGGCGACCGGATCCGGCGGTGCACTCCGGCCGTCACCGGCCGCGTGGTGCGTCGCGTCAAATAGACGGACGGGACAGCGCTCATAGACCACGGGCACCAGCCACTCATCCGTCTGCGGTCCGGGACCGGTCGACGCGGCCAGATCCCTCCGGGCCGACGTGACCGCCTCAGCCAATTCGGCTCCATCTACGAGACGTTCGTACAGTGCGGAGACGAAGTTCGCGGCTGCGGACACATAAACGTCGTAGCGCATGGCCACCACCGCGCCCAGTCCCGACCGCAGGGCATTGCGGGCGAGGGATCCGAAACTGTGCAGTTGCTGCGAGGCAGACTCCGGATCGGCGGCCTCGGCGCCGTTCCTGTCGGTCCGGTCTGAGCCACACGCGTTCAGGGTGAGGCCGAAGACACCCGTCGCGGTGAGCAGTTCGCCCAGTTGTCCTCCGGTGACGAGCCTGCGGTTGTCCGTGGAGCTGGGATCCTCGAAGACGGCGAAGCCCTGTGGGGTTGCTCCGCCCGCGTTGTTGAACGAGCCGTGTCCGTCGAAGTGGACGATGTGGAAGGGCTCGCCGCGGTTCTTGGCCGCCTGCAGGGTGCGGTGCAGTTGCTCGTACGTCGGCGGACGTAGAACCTCTATCCGGACATCCGGCCGCCGCTCAGCCGACCGGATTAGCCGGCCAGCGACCGACCGGAAGGCCACATCGCGGTCATGTCGTGGCCGGCAAATGGCGAGCAGAATCCTGATCGGCCCGTGACGGATCGGCGTCTGCCCTTCGGCGGCGTCATTCCCAGGCGACCACACGTGGACGAAGGAGCGAGCCGTCAGGGACAGGGCGGGCTCCCTCGGCTCCCGCAGCAGCTCGAACGGCACGGACACCACGGCATCCAGGCCAGCATCCACCTCGACGCGAAGATCTCGCACCCGTGCCCTGGCCTGCCTCCACAGGGTCCGCGTTTCCTCAGAGAAATCGAACAGCGCGCGGAAGAGCGATTCGCCGAGTTCCGCCAGCCGAGCGGAACAGCGCGTCGCGATGACCGGTGCGGGGTCGGAGGGGAATTCGCGGTACTCCTCGAGATACCACCGAACTTCCTCGTAATCGTGCCGGCTGACCTCCAGGTCCGGCACCGGAACCTCGACCTGGTACCGTGACTTTCCGTCACTGAGAACGATCCCAATTCCGGGACCCGACGTCGCGACGGCTGATCGCAGTTTGATTCCCAGTACCCACTGCACACCTTGTGACAATGCCCTGCCCCTATCTCGGTCACCCTATGAAGCCCATGTGCCCATGGCTGCCCCGCAACACGGTCAGCCGGGCCGGAGCGGGTCGGCGAGTACACGGTGTCGTACTGCTGAGGGGAGCGACATGCTGGTCGCCTCCTGCCAGGCCTGTCGCCCGGACAGCCAGGCCCGCATCGTCACGCGGGCCTCTCACATGCATCCTCCGAGGGCACGGACATGGATGAACAGGAAGACGCCGACGGTCGTTTCGTCAAGGCGGAGCGACTGCTGCAAGGGCTCGCCATGGCGCTGATGCGGCTCGGCGTGGAGCTCGACATCAGGGGTGCCGACAACAGCGACTGGCTGCTTCTCGTACGGCAGCTCTACGTGCTGAGCTCACTGGGCGAGCAACAGTTCGTCTCGATCGCTGGCGAGCAGGGTGCCGGCAAGACGCTGCTCGCTCGCAACCTCTATCCCCTCGCGGGCGATTGGCTTGAGGACAACACTGGCCTAGGTGAAAAGTGCCCGGTCGCCGTCGTCGAGCGGGCTGGTCTCCAGGAGCCGCGCGGGGTGGTGATCTTCCGGCGGCCTGGCGCACACGCGGAGCGCAGCGGCCAGTTGGTGGAGCGGCGGTACTACTCCGCCGAACAACGTGAGGAGTGGCGTCGGCATGTGAAGAGCCAGGATGCCCGTGTACTGCTCACCCAGCTCGAAGTCCCGCTGAGCTTCTGGCAGCTGGAGGGCACCGGGTTTGTGCTGCTGCCCGGCCTGGAGCGGGGCCGGGCCCAGGAACAGTGGCAGGAGCTGATGAAGATTGTCTTGGCCACCAGTCCGGCTGCCCTCCTTGTCGCCGACGAACGCCGGCTGGCCAACGCTGGACAGCCCGAGCTGTTGAACCTGCTGCGCCGGGACGAGGACGAGCTGCGCCTGGTAGTGGCGGTGACCCGATGCGAGGCTTCCACGCCTGAGGCGATTGAGGAGCGCACCGCTCGCGCGGTGGAGGTGTTCGGGGTCGACCCGGTGGACGTCGTACCCGTGGGCAAGGACGGCAGCAGCCCGAAGGGCTGGATCGATACGCTCAGGGCGCGCATCGACGCCAAGCGCGGAAGCGCCCGGGACAGCCGGCGGCTGGAGACCGACCTGATGCGTGTGCTGATCCGGCGGGATCTGGCGGGTGTCCTCAGATCGGCGAAGGCGGCACGTGACCGCAAGGCCCTGGACAGCGAGGTCGCCGAGCAGATCAAGGGTCTGCTGGACGAGTTCGACAAGGCCTGCGACGGGTTGCGGCGCGCGCTCACACCCAAGGTGGCCGAGCACTACGGCCGGCACATGGATCGGGCTTCGACCATGTTGGCGAAGCTGTTGCAGGACAGTGGCGGGTGGAAAGAGAGGAAGAAGCGCACCGAAGAGACTCTCCGGCTGCGCAGGAACGAGCGCGACGGCCGCTTGGCCGAGCTGGTGCGGCAGGCGTGGATGACTCCCGCGGAGTCGGAGAAGCCGGGGCTGCCTGGGCCCAACGCCGCCTATCTGGGCAGCATCGAGGCGACCGTCCAAGTGCAGCGCCAGATCTATCTGGGGGCTTTCACCGGGTCGCTCACCCAGGGCCGTCTCGGCCGCGATGTCGCGCTGGTCCTGACGGGCCGGCCGCCCGTCGACGCCGCCGATGCGCAGCCGGACGACACGCGAAGCGTCGACTCACCCGCCGTGAACGTAGGTGGACGACTCGTCGAGGCCGTAAAGGCGCTGCCTTGCATGACACTCGACGCCCGGGCCTTCGCGGTTGGCGAGCTCGCGATGCCCGACGGCACACTGGAGACGACCAAGTCACCCGAAGAGCTGTCGCACCTGCTTCGGGGTCTCGCGGACGAGCGCAAGGCGCTGCTGGGCACCGTCGGCCTCCTGTTGGGCACGGACCGGTTTGTCGACGAGGACATCGACCTGCTCGCGAATGTGGGACAGCTCTCAGCGGGCCTGTTCGCTGGGGGCATGAAGACGGCCGGGCTGAGCGCGACAGCCTCGACCCTGCTGCTCACCGCGCTCGGCGCTGGTGTCGTCGGCGCTACGCTCCTCAATGCTTTGAACCACACGATGGAGGAGCGCGACCGTCTGGCCCAGTCGCTGCTGGCCCGGCATCGGGAGGCGGCGGAGCGGCAGGTGCTGGAGAACGTGGACGAACTGCTGCGCGTGACCCGGGAAATCCTGCAGTCCCGGCTGCAGCGGGCGCTAGGGGCGGACAACGAACTCAACCGCCAGTTCCGGCTGGTGTCGGCCACAAGTGCGGTGGAGAGCTACCGCGAGCGGATGCTGGAAGCGCTCGGGCATGACGAACTCGGCTGACCTCGACCGGCTGCGCTGGTCGTGGTCGGCCGAGGCCGTCGCCTGGTTGCGGGCCAGGCTGCGGGGCGTGGACGAAGCGCTGGAGCAGTCCGACCTCGCCCATGTCATGGTGCTTGGAGACTCCCAGGTGGGCAAGACGACGCTGCTGCTGAGGCTGCTCGGCGTGACGGACCCGGAGATCGCGGCCGAAGCAGCCGTCCCCTTGCGGGCCGGGCGGGGCCGCGGCCGGTCGGCGACGCCTGTGCCCATCCGATACCAGTGGTCCGGGGACCCGGACCACTGGTCCCTGGCCTACGACGACCCATGTGACGCGCCCGGGGCCAACCGCGGGACCGCCTGGCTGACCTCTGAGCAACTGGAGGAACGGCTGGGGTCGTTCCGGACCGGTGCCACGGGAGATCAGCTGCGCTGGGAATCACATGCCCGGCCGCTGGAGATCGGGCTGCCCGGCCGCTACGCGGGAACCGAGCCGAGAACGGACCTGCGGATCTTCGACCTGCCGGGGCTGCACAGCGCCGGGACCGAGGAGCAGGAGGCAGCCAAGAGCCTGCTGGCCGTTTACGCCCCCGTCGTGGACCATGTCGTGTTCGTGGTGTCGGCGGACCAGTTCGCCGAGATGGTGCGAGACCCGGCGATCACCGAGAACCCCTTCCTGCTCGGCTGGGGGGAGCAGGCGCACCGCTTCAGCATGGTGTTCACCAGGGCGTTCAGCGGTGACAGCGTGCGTAGGCACCTGCACGCGGCGCTCGGCGAGCCTGGCTCCCCCGGCTGGAGCCGAGACCGGATCGTCGCGGCCGTCCAGGAGCACTTCGCCGACCAGTTGCTGGTGTCCGAGCTTCCCTCGGTCGCTCCGAACGCCCTGTTTCCAATCGAGATCGGCGAGTCCTGGCAGGAGTTGCTGGACAGCGCCCCCCACTACGCCGAGGCGGTGGCCCCCGTCTGTGACGAGCTGCTGCGGCGACTGAGCGACACCGTCGCTCGCTACTCCGACCCAGACCGCAGGCATCTGGCCGCGCCCGAAATCGCCGCCAGGGTCGAGATCGTCGTACAACACAACGCCAGACGCCGTAAGCAGGCCCTAAACACTGCGGCGCAGGCCCGACGGCGGGCCAAGCACGCGCACAAGGAGGCGCTCACCTTCGTGGACCGGGCTCGGGCGGCCGCGAAGACCGCTCGCCAGAGGACCAAGGCGCTGCGGAAAAGCCTGAAGAGGCTCGCCGAGTGGCCGATCGCCTACGCCCGCCCGGCCGCGCCAGAGATGAAGGGCAATCTAGTCCGCGCGAAGCAGGAGGAGGAGCGCGCCGCCTGGACGGAGGCCGCCCGCAGGGCATGGACCGATTGGCGGGAAACCCTCCAGGAACCGGCAGTGCCACGACAGCCGCCACACGACCTGAGCACCCGGATACGGAAAAAGTACGATAAGCTATGCAACTGCTGCGAACTGTGCGACGAGAGGTGGTTGAAACGCCTGTTCCGGGAATCGGACCCACCGGACCACTGCTACGAGAAGATGGCCGGCGTCGGCACGCTCATGCCGACCTGGATCCGGAAGACCCTGTGCACGCACGCCGGTTCGGCGACGACCCGGCTGGCCCAAAACGAGGCCGATGCCGAGCAGCAGTGCGCGGTCGCGTCCCGGTACGCCGATCAGACCGCCGAGGCACTGGCCCACGCGGACATCGAGTTGGACGACTTGCTCGAACGGGTGGCCGCGGAACAGGCCGAGGACGCGGCCAACCTCACAGTGGCCCGGTCGGTACGGGCTATTCACAGCCAGAGAAATGAGACGTACGTCCAGCACTTGCTGGACCGGGCGGCACAGTCGGACGGTGACGAGCGGTCCTGGCTCTTCCTCGCCGCCTTGCGCGGGATCCACGATCTGAACCGGATGTTTCCATGACCGATGAGCCCTCCGCTGCCGAGCCGCTGTGGGCCTCTTTCCAGGATGTTGTCGAGCAGCTAACCGGACCGCTGGCCGCAAGTACGGTCGAGCGGGTCGCCGAAGAGGTGGGGCGGCTCGACAAGTCCCTGGCAGAGCTAAGGAAGGACCTGAGCGGGCTGGCCGTCGAGCAGGATGACGCTGCCCGCGCGCTGAAGAAGCAACAGGAGGCGCTGATCCGGGAGAACCAGCAACTGCGTTGCCAACTGGAGGCCCTCAAGAACGACTTGGCCGAGCAGCTGAAGCTGAGCCACGAGGCGCAGTCGGCCGCTGCGCGCGAAGACACGGCCGGTGTTCTCCGTGAGGTGAGCCGGGCGGTCGAGGAGGCCCGGTCATCCGCGACAGTGCTTGAAGCGGCAGTCGGTGAACGGCTGGCCCGGCTCCGCGCGTCGTGGGCCGCTGACGTCGAGGCCCTGCGCGCCGGTCAGTCCGCCACCCATCGGCTCGCGAGGGTCACGGTGATGCTGCTCTCCCTGGCGCTCGTCCTTGGCGTCGTCGGAGTCGTTCTGCGGTGACCGATGCCACCAGTCGTGCTCGATGAACAGCAGTGCGCTGCGCTGACGCACTGGCACACCGATACGGCCTGTTCCGTGGCTAGGGTGAACGGCCCGCACCGATCTGCAAGAGGTGTCCAGTGTGTCCATAAGCCCCCAGGAGATGAAGACAGTTGAGCCAAGTCGCGGTCGTTGTGCGCTGTGAATCCCCCTACGTTGGTGGACAGGAGTCAGACGAATGCGCGAGGGAAGATGCGCGACGCGGGGGCGCGGGACCGAAAGATTGGCTTCCTGACGAGGGACCTCGGTGAGGAGATTGCCAGGATCGGCTCGGACCGCCGATGCTGCGGCCCTACCCCAAGAGCCGGATTGTGCGTGTGCGTCCTCGTCGGGCATGTGCCCCGACGTCGGCGGGCAGCCAGCGGTGTGTGAAATTTGTGGTGTCGCTTCGGTCGCCGGGCCGGACGCGGTCAACGGCAGGGAGCGCGTGGTGACGCGGCCGGGGTGGGGTTCGTCGTGCTGCTGGACACCACGCTGCTGGTGACCTCGTCATCTTCAACAAGTTGGCGGCGCCCGCGAGCGTGGCTGGGGCTTTGCGGGTACGGCGCCGGCCGTCAGCCCGGCTAGTCGCCACTGGTCTGCTCGTCCTCATCAAAGGAGGCGCCTTCGACCTGTTGAGGTTCGGCGCACGAGGGCCAACAGCGCCAGTCGGTGCCGCCGCCAGCGTTGGAGGACACGGCCCTACGGCGGCAGCCGTCGGCTGGCGAGGTCCGGAACACCGACGCGTGCGGCCAGCTGCTGTTCGAGGGCCTCGTTGGTCTCCCTGAGGCGGTGGTTCTCGATCTCCAGGACCTGAACGATCCGGACCCGGAGCCTGGCCTGGGAGCGCAGGTCGTCGCGTTCGGCGCGGACGCGCGCCAGGTCCTCTTGCTGCTTGCGGCTGCGGGGCCGCGCGGCTTCGGAGACCAGTTCGGGGATTTGGTCGCGGGCCTTGACCAGGGCATAGAACAGGTCCTTGAGTCCGGTGTGCTTGTGGGTGAGTTTGTTGCGCCGCAGCCCCGCCTCGACGGCGAGGGAGACGATGGTCAGCTTGCCGTCGGAATGCAGCGGGGCACCGATCAGCAGGCGCACCATGGCGTCGGTGATGGCCAGGACCTCCGCGGCGTCCTCGGTTTGGCTATCGGTGGGTGCGTGGGCGAGGGCCTCGCCCACGATCCGGGCCAGGTCCGCCGCGCGGTTCGTGTCGGCGTCAGGGGCTGGTGCGGTCATCGCAGTTCCTGGGTGTCGAGGCCGGCCGGGGGCTGTGCTTCATGGCGTCGGATGATCTCGGTGAGGAGGGCTTTGCGCTGCTGCTCGCGGGCCGCGATAGGGTAGGGGTCGAGGTCGGCTTCGGCATCGGCGTCGATCCGGGTGACCTCGCGGCGCAGGGCGACGATCTGGCTGTCGGTGCGGCTGATGTTCGTGCATGCGGGATGGCAGCGGGAGTGGTTGGGGGTCGCCTGGTCTCCATCGCGTGAGCGGCCGCGGTCCGGGTTGCACAGGGCGGTAAACGCGTCGTGATTGCAGGTCAAGAAGGCCTTCGGGTCTTCGTAGACCTGGAGGCGGGGGTTGGCGACCAGCGCCCGCAGTTCCCGCTTGCCGAGGTAGGTTCCGGCGTAGCGGTTGGAGAACTCGGCGGCCGCGGCGCGGTAGCGGTCGGCAGCCGGTCCGGTGACCTTCTCGCCGGCGGCGATGCGCTCGCCGGCCTCGGTGAGCGTCTCGGCCAGAGCCATGCCCTTCTCCTGATCTAGGACCTCAAGCATGTCGGCCTTTGAGCGGCCGGCGTATGACTCGCTCATGGCGGTGGCCGCGTGGCCGTACTGCACTGCGAGGGCGATCCGGCCGCCGGGTTGGCGATAGATGAACCAGGCAATGGTTCGGCGGAAGCGGCGCAGCGCCACGGCGCCATCGGGGTCGGCGGGGATAAGCTCGTGGGTGCGGCCATGGGCAGCGGCGAGCTGGTTGGCCCACGCGGTGAAAGCGCGGATCCGCTCGACGGCGGCGTCGGAGGACAGCTGGGTGCGTGTCTCGATCGTGCGCCGGGCGCCACGGAAGAGGGTGCGAGTGAACAGCAGCTCGCCTTCTTCGAGTTCTTCGGCGACGGCGATGGCTCGGGCGACGGGCTCCAGCACGACCCAGGGGTCCGCGCGCATTTCGCCCTCGGGGATCGCGTTGCCGTCCTCGTCCAGCACGCCTTTGAAGTGCTGGCCTCTCACCTCGAAGCGCACGGTGCCGTCGCTGCGCTCGGTGCGGCTGCAGCAGCCGCGGCGCAGGGCCAGGACCTCCTCGGGCCGCATGCCGGACAGGTAGGCGCAGCAGATCAGCGCGGCGGTGGACAGGTGCAGCACCAGGGTGTCAACGTCGTCGAAGCCGATGGCCGGCGTCCATAGGGAGTTGCCGATCCGACCGGAGATCGGCACGTCGAGGGCCGCGCCGGGACCGAAATGCTCGGGCCCCAGCTCGATGTTTAGGGTGCCGCGAGCCCGGGAGACCTGCCCGAGGGTGACGCCAAGGGTGCCGGCCAGGAAGGTGCTGGCCATCGGCGGCAGTGTGCCGGGGTAGCGGGCGGTCACGGCGGTGGCAGCAGGGCCGGTGCTGGTGGGCAGCCGACGGCCGACCGCGAGCAGGCTGAGTAGGTGGGTACGGACGGTGTCGGTGCCGCCGGGGGCGGCCCGGGCGGGGATGGCAGCAAGCAACCGGCGGTGCTCTTGGGCGGCGGCCAGGATGTCTCCTCCGAGGTCCAGGACCGTGCGCAGCGCCCATACCAGCAGCGGGGACATGACGGCCGGGTGGACGATCGGGATGTTGTTCTCCCCATCGGGGGCGTCGTCGTTGGTGCCGAGAAAGTCGGACATGACCGCGGCCGGGTCCTCCCACGGAGGCATGACCAGACGGTCGCGTTCGGGCAGGTAGGGCGCGTAGGCCCACAGGCGGGAAACAACGCCGAGGGCCCTCTGGTCGGTGCGCCAGCGCCGTCCGGCAGTTCGAAGGTGTTCGGCGTACGCCTGGAGGTCTTCGGCGGTGGCCTGGCACAGTTCGGTCACACCTCGCAGGGCGAGCCACCGGGCGAAGCCCACCCAGAGGAGGAAGTACCGGCGTAGGCTGGACGGTTGAGTCTGAGAGCGGGAGGCCCGTTGCTGGAGCAGCACGGCCGGTGTCGGCACGTGGAGCTCGGCGAAGGCCGCGCGCATCAGGGCAGCGCGCAACATGGTAGGGCACCGGCTCCAGTCGATGACTAGGGAGCGGACTGACTCCTTGCGGTTCATCAAGGACAGCCGCCAGGTGAGGTCGCCGAAGCGCGGCAGTTGCAAGGGATTAACGCCCGGCCGTATACGGGCGAAGGGCAGCACGAAGGTGTCGGGCGCCGGGTCGATCAGGCCGGGCTCGGCCGGTTCGGCGGAGGCGGGTGTGGTCACGGGTCGAGCCTCCTGTCCAGCATGCGGTGGATCAGCTCCCGGTCCTGCTCGATGGCTGCGGCGACAAGACGAGATCTGCTGTCGGTGGTGGTGTAGGTGGACAGGAAGTCGCCGATCCGGGCGTGATGGCCCGCCCAGTCCGCTGCCCATACCGCGGGCGTCACCGCAGAGCGCAGCGACTCCAACGCCTGGTGGAGGTAGGCGATACGGGGCAAGTCCCGGCCGGTGGCAACCGCGTTACGGCAGGCGAAGCACAGCAGGAACGACACTGCACACGGCGTCTCGGCGACTTGGTGGTCGGAGTTGAGATAGTCCGCGCACGAGGCAACCGGGGTGCTCTGTCGGCCGGACACGATCCGGCGCGCCACCTCGATGCCGACCCCGGTCTCCTTCGCCACCAGCTCCGCGTCCACCCCGGCATCGCCGTCGGCCTGGCCGACCATGCGCATGGCCACCGTCTGTCGGGCAGAGCGCACCGCCTGTGCGAGCCCAGCCTCCACCGCGTCGCGGGATGCGTCGCGGACGTCGTCGTCGAGGAGCTGGTAATCCCGCTCGTGGGTGCCCTGGGTGTTGTTCCGCGCCCGGCCGTGGTGCGCCTGGGCGCTGTGCCGCAGGGCCTGGCCTTGGCCGCCTGACCCGCACCCCAACTTCGGCGGGCCCCGACCTCTCGTCCAGGGCCCGCCGATCACCCCCGCCACTCAGGTGCGGCAACGCCTGAATGACGGCTCCACCGACTCAGCTAACGAGACGGAGCCCCGCCCATGTCCCACAAGACCAACCGCGGCCGCCGACCCCTCACCGTCCGGCGGCACGTCGTCCAGTTCAGCGGCGGCATCGGGTCCTTCGCAGCCGCTGTCCGTGTCGCACGGAAGTACGGCACCCGCAACCTCACCCTTCTGATCGCCGACACAGGCATCGAGGACGACGACCTGTGGAGGTTCGCCGACGACACCAGCTGGCTTCTCGGCGTTCCGCTGACGAAGGTCGCCGACGGGCGCACCCCCTGGGAGGTGTTCCGCGACGTCCGCTTCCTCGGCAACGACCGGCTGGCGCCCTGCACACGTCTGCTCAAGCAGGTGCCGTGCCGGGAATGGATGGATGAGCACGCCGACCCCGCCGACACGCTGGTGTACGTGGGGATCGAGAACACGCCGCGCGACCGCGCCCGGATCCCGGCGATCGCCCGCAACTGGAAGCCCTGGATCACGCGCTTCCCGCTGTGCGGGAAGCGGGAGCCGATCCGGACCAAGGAGCAGCTCCTGGAGGAGGCGCGAGCCCTGGGCGTCACACCGCCCCGCATGTACGAGCTCGGCTTCTCCCACAACAACTGCGGGGGCACGTGCGTGCGCGCGGGTCAGCGCCAGTGGAAGCACCTTCTGCAGGTCCTGCCCGAGCGGTACGCCTACGCCGAGGAGCAGGAGGAGGAACTGCGAAAGTTGCTCGGCGACGTCAGCATCCTGCGCGCCCGCCGCGGCGGCAAGAGCCGGCCCCTCCCGCTGAGCCTGCTGCGCGAACGGTAGGCAGAGCCGACTAAAGCCGAGCAGGGCCGCTGGCTGCCCCGGTGGGCATACGACCCCATCGTTTTTGGCCGTAATCGGAGACGATCAGGACGGACTTGAACACCGACGCAGGAGGTCACGTGAACATGGGCATGGATCCCTCTAGTCCCGCCCCTCCGCGACCGATGCGATCACTGTCCGTGTCGTTGCGATCACTTAAAGGCATGTCGTCGGCTCCTGTATCGCGGTTGGCCTGGCTCGACGCGCTGCGCGGGATCGCGGCACTCGTTGTGGTGTTCGACCACTCGTCGTACTCGTTCATGGCGGAGTTCCGGCGGCAATTGATACCGGAGTTCAACACCAGCCGGTACGGCATCATGGTGTTCTTTCTCGTAAGCGGTTACATCATCCCCGCTTCGCTGGAGCGCCGGGGGTGCGTCCGGACCTTCTGGGTCGGACGGTTGTTCCGCATCTACCCGTTGTGGGCCGCGGTTGTTACCGCATTCCTCGCCGCTAACCTGTTGGGTCTTGCGCAGGTCCGCGAGTTCGGCAGCCAGGGCACGGCATCGGTGGCAGTTGCCCATATCACCTTGCTCCAAGAGCTGCTGGGAACCCCCAATCTGCTTCTTGTCCTGTGGACTCTGTCGTATGAGATGGCCTTCTACTTGCTGGTCGTTGCTCTCTTCTCTGTCCGCATGCACCAGCGGTCTGCTGAGGTCGCTTTCGCTTTGGCGATGCTCGCCGCCGTGAGCGTGGCGATAGGCAGCACGGTGCCCGTAGCTGCTCTTTCGGACTCGGTCGGCACCGACCTGCTGGTGGTCGCCGCTGGCTGCGCCATGGTGGTAGCCATCGGCTGTGCGAGTTCCGGGTTGCCCGTACTCCGCGTGTTCGGTGCCGTGTTGGGTGGTGTGCTGGCGCTGGTACTGGTCGCTTTCAACGGTGCAGTGCCTACGTGGGAAGGGCTGGTGATCCTTGCCGTGATGTTCCTCGGCACCGCCATGTATCGGGCCGAGAGCGGCAAGACGACCTGGTGCTACGCCGCATGCACTGCAGTCGTGGTGGTGGCGTGCGCGGTGGGGAGTGCCTATCGTTTCGGGGACGGGGACCATTTCACACGGCGTGCTTGGATCCTGTCGTTCCTGTTGGCGGTGCTCACGTTCGGTATAGGACTGGCCTTGCGTCGGCGACGGATACCGCGATGGCTGGCCTGGCTGGGAACCATCAGTTATTCGGTCTACCTGGTGCACCCGGTGCTGCTGGCGATCTCTGACGGAACTATCGGCAGGTGGCAGCAGGACAATCCCGCTCTGGCGGTGGCGTTCTACGCTGTGCTGCTGCCCTTGTGCGCGCTGACCTACCGATACGTCGAGGCGCCGGGACAAGCCCTGGGCAGGAAGCTGGCGCGCCGCCCGCGCCGCCAGGACGAGGACTCGGTCCACGCGGGTGCCCCATCCCCGCCAAGGGCACCGGACGCCGACGACCGATGAGATGCGATACGGCGCCTTCCAGGCGGGATGAGCAACTGTCGGGCCAGCTCGAGAAGCAGGGCCCTCGAAAAACCGTCCAGGAGGTCCAAGCAAGGCTTCGCGTACACCGCCGTTTCGCCGGGATAGATCCCGAAGGCAAGCTTCCGGTCGGCAGCGATCCCCGCGCACTCTGCCATCTCGCATACCAAGGACTGAGTCCACGGGCCTGCCCAGGACTCCGCGCCATGTGACCAACTGTCCATATACCTGTCGCCTTGAGCTGTGGGCGGCTCGAACGCTCAGCCCTCTTGGTCTACCTCGTTCACTCGTGCGGATCTTGTCCGCGACGGTCGTGCTCTTGTGCTGTGCCGCACCCGAGACCGGGTGCGGGCGGCTTGTGCAGGGGATGACCCGGATAACACACATCGATCCAGCCGGCCGGGGTCCGACTGCCACCTGAACCTTGCGACTCGCGAGTGTCGAGCAGACATGACGGCGATCCCTGGTCTCGTCATGACACAGGTCCAGGACCCGCTTTCCGCCATCACATCGGTTATGCGCATGTCAAGTAGGCGCTTTCAGTCTAAGTGATCGAACGTCCTAGCGAAATTGCCTCGCGTGCTGATTGAGTTCTCCACGCAAGATCAGCAGAGTCCAGGCAAGGGGTATGTCATGCGCGCAACACAAATGAGGAACGCCGGCGCGGCGATACTGGCAGTAGCACTCCTGGCGGTGGCCAGTCCAGCGGTCGCTGGCACACCGTCGCCCCAGAACAGTGAACCGTCGTCGCCCCTCCTGGCCGGCGCTGCGCGGCTCCAGAACCTCAAGTCCGGGAAGTACCTGCAGGCTGTGAGCACCGCCAACGGGGCCGCAGTTGTCCAACAGCCCTACGAAGGCACTGGCCTGCAGACGTGGGAAACCTGGACGTTCGACGGCTACTTCACGTTCGAGAACTTCTCGGCGGGGCGTAACCTCGGCATTGACGGCGCCAGCACCGCGTCGGGCGCGGGGGCCATCATCGCGAACGGGTCCAGCGATCTGAACCAGGACTGGGACAGAGAATTCCTCAACGGCGACTACTTCAGACTGATCAATCGCAAGAGCGGCAAGTGTCTGGGTATCTCAGGTGCCAGTACCGCCAACGGTGCACGAGCTGCGCAGTTCCCCTGCGACGGGTCGGCCAACCAGTCATGGCGGTCGCTTAGTTGAACGGCAGGTTGTCGAGGCCTTCCGGGCGTCGCTCCTGTCATGTACGGTCCGATGCTCGACTGAGGCCTGCTTCGCACCCTCGTGAGCTAGTCGGCGTGCTGATGTAGCTGCTCTCTGTTCGACGGGGCAGGATCGTGGAACCTGTCACTTAGGTGCCGACGCACGCTGAGGCGTGGCCCAAGGCCGTCAGCCTGGATGTGCTGCTCCGGAACGTCGGTGACCCGCGGACGGGATGCTGAACGCGCGAGGGCCTTCTGAGTTCGCTGTGCAATGGCGACATCTGCTACACCGCCCGCAGGAGGCCCTCGCCTTCCCGTAAGGCCCCCGCTGACGTCGACCGATCGCCTTCGGCCCGATGCGTGACGGCTGGCGCTGGACCCCTCGCAGGCCAATCCCCACGCGCTGGCCCGCAGCCGGCAGCATGTGACGACTAGGACGCGTCGACACCCGCCACCCGGCGAGGGATCTCCCTGCGGCGTCGGCATGTAGGGCTCTTGGCGAACTCGCCGCTCCTGGTGCTGTAGTACGTGCCGAGCTGGTCCTCGAGCTCCTAGAGCCACCGGTCCGACGGCACGTTGCTGCAGCAGGCCTCGGAGCAGGAGTGCGAGAACGAGTCAGCCAGCATCTGGGGCATGCCAACGAACTCGATGTCGGCAAGGGAAGTCACGGCTCAGGGTCCTTACCATAACCAGCACCACCAGCCGACCCTGCCGTGGCAGCGGTGACGGGCCTGCCGTTGACGATTGCCAGATCAGTGCACGCCGGAGTCCGCAGGGCACAACATGCACTCGTCAAGTATGGCCTTTCAGCCGAGTTGTTCGAACACTGTAGCGAACTCAGCGTAAAGCCTGATTGAGTGCTCTCAGCAACATCAACAGCACCGAATGCAAGGAGACATAGCATGCGTATCAGACGAACCAGGAATGTTGTCGGGGCGGTTCTGGCTGGTGCACTGTTGGCAGCGGTCAGTCCCGCAGTCGCGGAGACCCAGTCCTCGAAGAGCGGCGACCATGGGCCCGTGGCGATCCGCGACGTCAAGTCCGCGACCTCGGATGCCAAGTCCGCAGAGGCGGTCGCCTGGTACGGCATCCGGAACGTCAAGTCCAAGAAGTTCCTGCAGCCGTTAGGCGGCAGCGGCGCCAACGGCACCAAGATCGTTCAGCAGCCGTTCAACGCCGACTCCTTGACGCAGTTGTGGACGCGCGTCCCGGACGGCAACTACCTGACCTTCCAGAACTACTCGGGCAGGAACCTGGGTATCGACGGCGCCAGCACCTCGGCAGGCGCGGTAGCCATCCTGGCGAACGGTTCCGGCGATCTCAACCAGGACTGGCAGCAGATCGCACGCAACGACACCGTCTTCGAAATGAAGAATCGCAAGAGCGGCTTGTGCCTGGGCATTTCGGGTGCGAGCACCGCAAACGGCGCGCAGGCCGCCCAGTTCCGCTGCGACGGGTCCGCCAATCAGGGCTGGGAGTACTTCCAGTAAACAAAGCTGGGCCGTAACGCCCTGACAGACTGGTCACCGACGGCCTGGGCCCCGGAGTTCCGCCTTCGTCGGAGGTGAACCTCTTCAGGCTGACCCTGACCGAAAGCTGCTCACAATCTTGCCAAGGGGCTGTCCGGGCGCGGCCCGGGCGGCCCCTCCTGACGCTTGGACGTCGCTTCCTGAGGTTCGTGTTGTTGACCGGCCAGGTTGGTGTCAGTGCGGTGTGACAGCCTCCGGGGCATGAGCTACGACCTTGCTGTCTGGGAAGGCGAGAGGCCGGCAGATGACAAGACCGCCGGCCAGGTCTTCAGCGACCTGTACGACCGCTACATCGACGGTGGGGGCGGGCACTCGGCGTGGGTTCGGTCGTGGGCATCAGGAAGGTTCCCTTCAGCGGGCCTGCGCTGGACTTGTGCTGAGCTGTCGTCGGACGGACGCCCGATGGATACGGGCCCCGTGGCCGCACTGGTTCGCGGGGCTGGCCGGCGTCGGCTGTGCCGGGCCCGGTGGCGGTGCGTTGCAGGAGCTGGGCAACCTGGTCGACGAGTTGGAGCATCAGCCGCTCTCGGTTGATGAGTTCGGCGGGGGCGGAGTGGGTGCCACGGGTTGTCTGGAGCAGGTCCGCGGCGTCCCACAGCAGGTTGTGACCGGTCTCGGCCGAGCGGCGCAGTTCGTAGCGGTCATTGCCGGTGGCGGCCTGGACGAGGTAGGTGTGCAGGGCGGCGAGGCGCTGCAGGTAGGGGACGGCATCGTCGCCTTCGACGCTGCGGACGTGTTCGCGAGCCCGGGCGTCGAGTCGGCCGGGCAGGTGCTCAGCGAGGATCGGAGCGAGCAGCATCGCCGGCAGGACGACATCGACGGGGATGCCCTGGGCTATGGCGGACAGGCCGGCGGCCAGGCTGATGAGGGCAATGACGGCGGCGGAGAACCGCAAGGACCCGGGAACGGGTGACAGGGCGATGCGCTGGGCGGGACGCCTGGTCAACCAGCGCAGGGCCAGGCGGTGCACGCGGGTCGCGCCCGGGGGGAGCACCCCGATCTGCAAGGGAATCTCGGGCGGGCTGCCGTCGCCGGGAATGGTCCAGGCGAACCAGCCCCAGCCGGTGCGTTCGTGGACGATGACGACTTCGCAGGCGTCCGAGCAGGTGTGGTCGCGGATGTGGCCGGTCCGTAGGGCGCGGGAGTGTTCCTTCTCCCACTGCCCAGGATCTCGGGGGAAGGGACGCTCGTGGTGCGCGCCGGCGGAGGGTGAGGGGCGGAGGGTGTCCGTCACGGGCTGCTTCCTTCTGGGTCTGTCAGAGCGGAGGCGCACGTGGTGCAGCGGCCGTCGCCGTCGGGGTGGGCGCGCCGGGGAGTGGGGCCCGGGCAGGTGCGGCACAGCGGCCAGCCGAGGCAGGCCGGGCAGAGGTCTTCGCCGGGAGCGGTGCCGGGCACGCCGCAGCCGGCGCATTCGACGAGAGCCCGGTAGGTGAGGGCCTCGCTCACCGTGCGCGCGGCGGCGGAGTCGCCGGATCGCCGCGGCGGTGGGTCGTCCCAGGCGGGTGCGTCGTGGTGATCGGCCACGATGGCGGGCGGGTAGGCCTGAGCGGCACGGAGTCGGGCGGCGATGATCGCGCCGACGGTGGTCCGTACCGGGTTGGGCAAGGGCCGGTCGGCGATGACGTGCAGCAGCTGCTCACGGCTCCAGCCAGCTTCCAGCATCACGGTCACGACGCGGCCTTGATCGGTGAGGGCCTTGCCGGTCAGCAGTAGCTCGGGGCCTTGTGCCCCGAGGTCGAGCAGCAGTCGGATGCCTGAGGGCATCTCATCCGCAGTGGGCGACGTGGGCAGAAGCTTCGGTGTTGCCTGCTGGTCCTTCCGTCCAGGTTCCGGCGCGGCGCCGCTGCTGCCGCACGGACGGAGGGGTCTAGTCTTCTGCTTCTTGGTCTTCTTTCTGTTGGTGTTCTTAGAGCTCGTAACACGATCATGGGCGGGCCTTCATGAGGCGTCTCCAGCAGATGAGGCTGCAGGCCAGTGAGACGAGGGCGTCGTGCAAATCAAGGCGTCGTTCCCAGCGGACGGCCAGGCGCTTGAAGTGGTGCAGGAGCGAGAAGGTCTGCTCTACGACATAGCCGAGCTTTCCCAGGCCCTGGATGTTCGGGGCGCCCTTGCGGGAGATCACCGGCAGGATCCGGCGCCTGCGCAGTTCACGGCGGTTGGGCTTGCTGTCGTAGCCCTTGTCGCCGAGCACGGCGTCCGGCCGGCGCCGGGGGCGACCGGGCTTGCCGGCCACGGGCGGGATGCTGTCGACCAGGGCAAGGGTCTGGGTGACGTCGTTGACGTTGGCCGCAGTAGTGATGACCTTGAACGGGGTGCCTCTGCCGTCGCAGATCAGATGGTGCTTACTGCCCGTCTTCCCGCGGTCGACCGGTGACGGGCCGGCTGCTTCACCCCCTTTTTCGCGCGGATGTGGGAGGCATCCACGCAGGCCCGGGACCAGTCCAGCTCGTCGGCCGCGTGCAGCTCGGCGAGCAGGAGACGGTGCAACTGGTCGAAGACGCCGGCCTCGTGCCACCGGCCCAGCCGGCGCCAGCAGGTCTGGCCGGAGCCGAACCCCAGCTCCGGTGGCAGCAGTTGCCAGCTCACGTCGTTGTAGAGCACGTACAGGATGCCCTGCAGACACAGCCGGTCGTCCACCGGCTTCGGGCCGGGCGCCTTCTGCGGCCAGGGCGGCAGCAGCGGTAGATCAAGGAGGTGTGCTCAGTGTCAGCTCTGCGTGACTGGGTTGACCGCATCCTTACGGGCTCGCGAGGGACGCCTCCGCCGACGCCCGAGGGAGAACCGGCGGAAGCTGAGGCTGCCGAGTTCGGCGCCCCGGAAGTGGCAGCCGTGGAGGATTATCCGGCCGCCATTGCAGCGTATCGTCAGTGCGCTCAGTGGCTCACTGCTGCAATCGCCGCAGTCGCTGCCGTCTTCGTTGCAGGGCTGCAACTGTCCGTGCTGCAAGACTTGACCGTGGAGCGCGCCGTGCTGGGGTTCTTAGCGGCCGCTGTTGTGGTGGGCTGCGCCGGCTACATCATCAGCCGCGCTGCCAACGTTCTTTCTCCCGCAGAAATTACTATGGTGCAGTTGGCTCGAGACAGTGAGCTTCTTCGAGTTGGCCATCGATCAGGTGATGACTTGTGAGGCGCAACGAGCGAGGCCCCCGGGCTGTTGATCGAGATGTCTGACGTCT